>NZ_JBIAIG010000003.1:0-777704 GCF_042871235.1 Streptomyces sp. NPDC005931 | reverse complement strand
GAGGCCCTGCACGACCTGGACCCGGCCGAGACGCTGTTCGTCGTCGCCTCCAAGACCTTCACCACCATCGAGACGGTCACCAACGCCACCTCGGCACGCACCTGGCTGCTGGCCGGCCTGGCGGGCGACGAGAAGGCGGTCGCCAAGCACTTCGTAGCGCTGTCGACGAACGCGGAGAAGGTCGCCGGGTTCGGCATCGACACGGCGAACATGTTCGAGTTCTGGGACTGGGTCGGCGGGCGCTACTCCTTCGACTCGGCGATCGGCCTGTCGCTGATGATCGCCATCGGACCGGACCGGTTCCGCGAGCTGCTCGACGGCTTCAGGATCGTCGACGACCACTTCCGCAATGCCCCCGCCGAGGCCAACGCCCCGCTCATCATGGGCCTGTTGGGCATCTGGTACAACAACTTCCTGGATGCCCAGTCGCACGCGGTACTGCCCTACTCGCACTATCTGTCGAAGTTCACCTCCTACCTCCAGCAGCTCGACATGGAGTCCAACGGCAAGTCGGCGGACCGCGAGGGGCGGCCCGTGCACTGGCAGACGGGGCCGGTCGTGTGGGGCACTCCGGGCACCAACGGCCAGCACGCCTACTACCAGCTGATCCACCAGGGCACCAAGCTGATCCCGGCCGACCTGATCGGCTTCGTACGTCCCGTCGCCGAGCTGAGCGAGGAACTCAAGGCTCAGCACGACCTGTTGATGGCCAACCTGTTCGCCCAGGGGCAGGCGCTGGCCTTCGGCAGGACCGCCGAGGAGGTGCGGGCGGAGGGCGTGCCCGAGGAGCAGGTACCGCACCGCACCTTCAAGGGCAACCGCCCGACCACGACCGTCCTCGCCACCGAGCTGAGCCCGTCGGTCCTCGGCCAGCTGATCGCACTCTACGAACACAAGGTCTTCGTCCAGGGCGCCGTCTGGAACATCGACTCCTTCGACCAGTGGGGCGTCGAACTCGGCAAGGTGCTCGCCAAGCGGGTCGAGCCCGCCCTCACCGAAGGTGCCGACGTGCCCGGTCTCGACCCGTCCACGGCCGCACTGGTGGCCGCCTACCGCGAAGAACGCAGGAAGTGAACTGACATGCAGATCGGTCTTGTTGGTCTGGGCAGGATGGGCGGCAACATGCGGGAGCGGATCCGCAACGCCGGCCACACCGTCGTGGGCTACGACACCAACCCCGAGCTCTCCGACGTCGCACACCTCTCCGACCTCGTCGACCGGCTCGACGGGCCGCGCGCTGTTTGGGTGATGGTCCCGGCCGGAGCGGCCACCCAGCACGTCATCGACCAGCTGGCGAGTCTGCTCAAGCCGGGCGACACCGTCGTCGACGGCGGCAACTCCCGCTGGACGGACGACGAGCGGCACGCCAAGGAGCTCGGCGCGCGGGGCATCGGCTTCGTCGACGCGGGCGTCTCGGGCGGCGTGTGGGGCCTGAAGAACGGCTACGCCCTCATGGTCGGCGGCGACGAGGAGCACGTGGCCCGGCTGAGGCCGATCTTCGACGCCCTCAAGCCGGAGGGGCCGTACGGCTTCGTCCACGCGGGCAGGGTGGGGGCGGGCCACTTCGCGAAGATGGTCCACAACGGCATCGAGTACGCGATGATGCAGGCCTACGCCGAGGGCTGGGAGCTGCTGGAGAAGGTCGACTCGGTGACCGACGTCCGGGAGGTCTTCCGGTCCTGGCAGGAGGGCACCGTCATCCGCTCCTGGCTGCTGGACCTGGCCGTGCACGCGCTGGACGAGGACGAGCACCTGGAGGGACTGCGCGGCTACGCCGAGGACTCCGGTGAGGGACGCTGGACCGTGGAGGCCGCCCTCGACAACGCGGTCCCGCTGCCGGCGATCACCGCCTCGCTGTTCGCGCGGTTCGCCTCGCGCCAGGAGGACTCGCCGCAGATGAAGATGGTCGCCGCGCTGCGCAACCAGTTCGGCGGGCACGCCGTCGAATCGACGAAGAAGGCGTAACGCCCGTGGGGGATCTGCTGCTGGCCCGGCACGGCGAGACGGAGTGGAGCCGTGCGGGCCGGCACACCGGCCGCACGGATCTCCCCCTGACGTCCACCGGGGAGGACCAGGCGAGGTCCCTGGCCCCGCTGCTCGCGGGCCGGCGCCCGGTCCTGGTCCTCACCAGCCCGCTCGTCCGCGCCCGGCGCACCGCCGACCTCGCGGGGCTGACCGCCGCCGAGAGCGATCCGGACCTGCGGGAGTGGGACTACGGCGCCTACGAGGGCCTCACCACCGCCGCCGTCCGCTGCACCAGACCCGGCTGGGACCTGTGGACCGACGGGGTGCCGCCGGGTCCGCAGCTGCCGGGCGAGTCGCCCGAGCAGGTCGGCGAGCGGGCCGACCGGGTGCTGTCCCGGCTGGCGGGGGTGCTCGAGGAGGGCGATGTGATGCTGGTGGCGCACAGTCACCTGCTGCGCGTGCTGACGGCCCGCCGACTGGGGCTGCCCCCGTCGCAGGGGCGCCTGTTCCGACTGGATACCGGCACGCTCAACCGGCTGTCGCTCGAACACGGCCGACCCGTGATCGCGGAGTGGAACATCCGGCCGTGAGCGGACGGACGGTGCCCTCGCACCGGGTCCCGTAAGGTGTCGCCCACCCCGGCTAGGAACTGCTGCGCCGCCCGATCCCGTACGCCCGCTCCACGTGCAGCTGCAGCACCAGCCGCCGGTCGCGGACCATCGCGGCCCGGTAGTCGTCCCAGTCGGGGTGCTCGCCGGAGACGTCGCGGTACAGCCGGATCAGCTCCTCCACCGTCTCGTCGTGCGGGTCCGCGGCGACGGGCGTGAGGTCGGCGGTGCCCTCGGCGACGGTGTAGGCCCACCGGTCCGGGGTGGTGACGTGGTAGGACGCCCGCGGATCCCGCCGCAGATTGCGCGTCTTGGCACGGTCGTCCGTGATCGAGACGCGGATGATCCGTTCGTCGGGGTAGTACGCGTGACGGACGTTCGACAGCTGGGGCCGGCCGTCGCGCTTCAGCGTGACGAGCACCCCGCTGCGCTCGTCGGAGAGCAGCTCGAGCAGTGCGTCCTGAGTCATATCCAGGTCAACGCTCCGCACCGGGCCGACGTTCCCGCACGCGACCTCGGCGGGTACGCCCGTACGGCCGAGTAGACACTGTCTACCGACGCTGGTAGACAGTGCCCGTGAACGAGGATCTGCGGGAGCGCCTGATCCGGGTCGGCGTCGACCTGGTCACCCGGGAGGGCGCGCAGGCGCTGACGCTGCGGGAGATCGCCCGGAGGGCCGGCGTCTCGCACGGAGCGCCGCGCCGCTACTTCCCCACGCATCTGGAACTGCTGTCCGCCATCGCGCGCGTGGGCTTCACCGAGCTCCAGGCGTGTGCGCAGGCGGCTCTCGAGGCGGCGCCGGCCGACGCCCGGGCCCGGCTCGACGCGCTGAGCCGCACCTACCTCGACTTCGCCCTGCGACAGCAAGGCATGTACGAACTGATGTTCCGTCACGACCTCCTGGCCGGCGGACACCTGGGGCTGCGCGGTACCAGCCTGCCGCTCTTCGCGCGCCTCGTGGAGCTGGTCGGCCGGGTGCGTCCCGACCGGGACGCACGCGTCGTCGCGGGGGCGCTGTGGGCGAACCTGCACGGCATCGCCCAACTGTGGGGGTGGGGAAGCCTGCAACTCGCCACCGGGAGCGGGGATCCGGGTCCCCTGCTGCAAGCTGCGCTGGACGCGCACCTCGGGCCGGCCCGGGGATGAGCGGCGGCCGCTCCCTGACGCTGGTGAGCAGCGTGGCCGGGGCCGCGATCGTGGCCCTCGACGGCACGGTGCTCACGGTCGCCCAGCCCGCGCTCCAGCGCGACCTGAACGCCTCCTTCACTCAGGTCCAGTGGACCAGTACGGGCTATCTCATCGCTGTCGCGAGCCTGTTGGTGTTCGCGGGCCGACTGGGCGACCGGTACGGGCACCGGTGCCTGTTCGCCGTCGGCATGCTCGGCTTCGGGGCGACCTCGGCGGCCGTCGGCCTGGCGCCGGACATCGGGTGGGTCGTCGCGCTGCGGGTTGCGCAGGGCGTGTGCGGAGCGCTACTCCAGCCCGCCACCCTGGGCATGCTCCGGGCCGCCTTTCCACCCGACCGGTTGCGCACACCGATCGCCGTGCGCACCGGTGCCATCGGGCTCGCGGTCGCGGCCGGGCCCCTGGTGGGCGGGGCACTGGTCACCGCTCACGGCTGGCGGGCCGTGTTCCTCCTCAACGTCGTCCCGGCCGTGCTGCTCGGCCTGCTCGCCCTCAGCGCACGGGAACCCCGCCGCCCCGCCTCCCCCATTGCGCTGGACGTGCCCGGCGCGCTGCTGCTCGCGATGACGCTGATGGGGCTGGTCCACGTCCTGGTCGTGCTGCCCGGGGGCGACCGGACGACCGCGGCCGAAGCCGTCGCGGTGGCGGCCGCGGGTGCCGCCTTCGTGCGCCATGAACGGCGGACGGGAGACCCCCTGCTGCCTCCGGCCGTCGTGGGCGCCCCGGCCGTCGCTCCCGCGCTGGCGGTGCTGGTCGCGGCGTCGGCGGCGCTGTCGGGTGCCACGTTCGTCGCCGTGTACGTCCTCCAGCGCACGCTCGGTCTGATGCCTTCGACAGCGCCCTGTGTGGTGTCCCGCTGGCCGTGCTGATGGTCACGGCCGCCGCCCTCTGCACGGTGCCGCTGCGCCGGGCCGGGGCCCGCCGTACCACGGTGGCGGCGATGAGCGCCCTCGCCGTGGGGATCACCGGGTTCGCGCTGCTGGGCGCCGGCTTCGGCACGGTGATGGTCACGGCCACACACGTCGTCGTACGGCACTGTCCGGTCGAGTACGCCGGGGTCGCGGGCGGGGCGCAGCAGACCGCCATGAACATCGGGCCGGCGCTCGGAGTGGCCGCGGCGACCGTCCTGATGGATCACGGCGGTGCCGGGCGCTCCCTGCTCGCGCTCACCGCGGTCGGCGTGGCCGGTGCGGCGGCGGCACTGGCGCTGCCCGGGCGGGCGGACGAGGTGCCCGGCGATCACCGTGCCGAGCGCGCTCGTTCCCCGGTCAGGGGATGATCGTGCGGCCTGTCGTCGGCTGATCGTCGGTACGGTCATCGCCCGTTCGCCGTCCGGTCATCGCGCGTTCGGCGGTCCGGTCACCGCGCGTACGCGGGGTGGATCTCCCTGTGCCGGTGGGAAACCGGTCACGCGCGTGCGGGACCGATCACTGGTGCAGGTGACGCGTTCACCGGCCCTGACGATGTCTGAGGCGGCCCCTGAGGGGTATGCCGGACTCACCTCGATGAGTGTGGTCGAAGGAGAGCCCGATGACAGTGCTGCGGCAGGAGACCGGCCCGGAGGAGGCCGGACTGGATCCGGGGGCGCTGGAGCGTCTGGACCGGCATTTCGCCCGTCAGGTCGACGAGGGACGCATGCCCGGCTTCCTCGTGGCCGTCGCGCGCGGCGGACACGTCGCGCACCTCACGGCGTACGGGCGGCGGGACGTCGCGGCCGGGCTGCCGGTGGAGGGCGACACCCTGTGGCGGATCTACTCGATGACCAAGCCGGTGACGTCCGTGGCGGCGCTGATGCTGGTCGAGGAGGGCCGGCTGTCGCTGGACGATCCGGTCGCACGGCATCTGCCGGCCTTCGCCGAGCCGCGGGTGTACGTGAGCGGATCGGGGGACGACGTCCGGACGCGTCCGGCCGCCGGGCCGCTGCTCGTACGGCATCTGATGACCCACACCGCCGGGCTGACCTTCGGCTTCTACCACGCGCACCCCGTCGACGCGCTGTACCGCGCGGCCGGGCTGGAGTCGTCCGTGGTGCCGGGGGCTGACCTCGCGGAGACGGTCGACATGTACGCGCGTCTGCCGCTGCAGTTCGATCCGGGCACCCAGTGGAACTACTCGGTCGCCTCCAACGTGCTGGGCCGGGTCCTCGAGGTGGTGTCCGGGCAGCCCCTCGACGTGTTCCTCGCGGAGCGGATCTTCCGGCCGCTCGGCATGACCGACGCCGGGTTCGAGGTGAGCGACGAGCAGGCGGGGCGGCTCGCGGAGATGTACGGGGAGACCGACGACGGCGGCATCGAGCCCATTTCCGGACTGCCGCTGCGGGGCCGCCCCCGGTTCCTGTCCGGCAGCGGGGGGATGGTGGCCTCCGCGCTCGACATGCACCGCTTCACGGAAATGCTGCGGCGGCGCGGCGAGTACGGCGACGGCGAACGGTTGCTCGCCGCGGACACCGTGGACCTCATGACCCGCAACCACCTCCCCGGCGGCGCCGACCTGCGCGCCGTCGGCAGCCGCCCCGCGCACGACGAGCCCGGCAACGACGGGGTGGGCTTCGGCCTCGGCGTCTCCGTCGTCGTCGACCCGTCGCGCACCCAGGCCCCGTCCGGCCCCGGCACCTACGGCTGGAGCGGAGTGGCCACCACCACCTTCTGGGTGGACCCGGGCCGCGACCTGACCGTGCAGTTCTACACGCAGGTGCGGCCCGGGTCCTCCCACACGGTCTTTCCCGACCTCAAGCGGCTGGTGCACGAGGCGGTGACCGGCTGACCCGCCGGGCTCACCGGCGCGGCGTCAGGAGAGATGGGCCGCCACCGCATCCAGGTGCGGAAGGTGGTGGTCGAGGCGCTCGCGCTTGGTGCGCAGATACGTGATGTTGCTCTCGCACGGCGGTATCAGCAGCGGCACCTGCTCGGCCACCTGGATGCCGTGCCGCACCAACGCCTCGCGCTTGCGGGGGTTGTTGGACATCAGCCGCACCGACCGCACACCCAGGTCCTGGAGGATCCCGGCGGCCACGCCGTAGTCGCGGGCGTCCACCGGAAGCCCCAGGGCCAGGTTCGCCTCCACGGTGTCCAGGCCCTCCGCCTGCAACGCCATCGCGCGCAGTTTGGCGAGCAGACCGATGCCGCGGCCCTCGTGCCCTCTCAAGTAGACGACCACGCCCGCGCCTTCGGCGACCACCGCGCGCAGCGCCGAGGCGAGCTGGTCGCCGCACTCGCAGTGCTGCGAGCCGAAGGCGTCCCCGGTGAGGCACTCCGAATGCAGCCGGGTGAGGACACGGTCCGTGCCGATGTCGCCGTGGACGAGGGCCACTTGCTCGTCACCGCGGTCGTGGTCCAGGTAACCGACGGCCTGGAAATTGCCGTACACGGTGGGCAGCGGCGCATTCACGACGCGTTCCACGCCGGTCCGCTGCGGAGACTTCTTGCCGAGTACGCCTACTTTTTCTGTCATGATTCTCGAGTTCCTAAGCAGAGACGAAAGGCCGTGAAGTAATGAGTGGTTCACAAAAGCGGTCGGCGGCATACCGCCCGGTGCACGGTGTGGTGCCGGCGGACACCACGGAGGACGTGCGGACGCGGGGCGCGGGAGTCGCCGCGCAGGTGGCGGTCCTTCCGGTCGGGAGTTTCGAACAGCACGGTCCGTTCCTGCCGCTGGCGACCGACACGCTGGTGGCCTGTGCCGTCGCGCGGGAGGTGGCCGACGCCTATCCGGTCCACCTCCTTCCTCCGGTGACGATCTCCTGCTCGCACGAGCACGCGGCCTGGCCGGGGACCGTCTCCATCTCCTCCGTGACCCTTCATGCGGTGATACGGGACATAGCCGACTCGCTCCGCCGGTCCGGGGTGGACACCCTGGTACTGGTCAACGGCCACGGCGGGAACTACGTACTCGGCAACGTCGTTCAGGAGTCCTCCGCGCGCGGTGAGCGGATGGCGCTGTTCCCGGCCGCGGAGGACTGGGAGGCGGCGCGGCAGCGGGCCGGCGTGGCCACCTCGCTGCTCACCGACATGCACGCGGGGGAAATCGAGACCTCCATCCTTCTGCACACTCATCCCGAATTGCTCCGGCCCGGCCACGAGACCGCCGATTTCGTCGCCGACGACCGCCGTCATCTCCTCACCCTCGGCATGTCCGGCTATACCGATTCCGGTGTCATCGGCCGTCCTTCACTGGGCTCGGCGGAAAAGGGCAAGGAACTGCTGGTGAGCCTCACGGATTCCTTCGGCGCGTATTTCTCGATGCTGACCTCCGGTGAAGCCGCGGCAGATTCGGCACCGGCCGCCGCACGGACCGGCGAGTCCGGGTAGGACCCTTTCGGCGCGCCGGGTCCGCCGGAACGGGACCCGGCGCGCAGCCCCGCGTACCAGCGGGCCACGAGCACCACCACTCCGGGCAGGCTCGCCACGAGGCTGAGCACGCCGTAGACCACGGCGGTGGCCAGCCCGCGGCCGGCGCCGAGGCCGGCCGCGCCGAACGCCCAGGCGGTGACGCCCTCCCTGGGGCCCCAGCCACCGACGTTCAGCGGCAGCCCCATCGCGAGCAGTGCCAGCACGGCGAGCGGCAGCAACTCCGTGACGGAGGCACCGGTTCCGGCGACGCGGGCGGCGAGCACGAACATCGCCACGTACCCGGCGAGCACGACCACGGACGAGACCAGGACCCCCGGCCCGTTGCGGCGGGAGATCAGTCCCTCGCGCGCCTCGACGAGCGCCGCGCGCAGCACCCGGCCCCGGTGGGAGGGCGGCCGGTTCATGCGCAGGGCGAGGACGACCGCGAAGGCGCCCAGCGCGGCGAGCGTCGCGAGCGGGGCGGCGTGCCGCGCCTCCTCCCGCACCGGGGACGGCATGGTCAGCAGGACCGCGGCGCCGGCGGCGAACAGGGCGAGCTGCCCGGCGGTCCGCTCCAGCACCACCGCCCGTACGCCACGCCCCACATCCCCCGCGCTCTGCCCGTGACGCACCGCCCGGTGCACGTCGCCGAGGACGCCTCCGGGCAGGGCAGCGTTGAGGAACAGGGCCCGGTAGTAGTCGGCGACGGCGGCGCCGAAGGGCAGCCGGATCCGCAGTGCCCGGGCCACCAGCGCCCAGCGCCAGGCGCTGCCCACGGTGGTCACCACCCCGATCCCGAGCGCCGCCGCCATCGCCGCCCCGTCGATCCGCCGCAGCCCGTCCAGGAAGACACCGGTGCCGAGCCGCCACAACAGGAAGGTGAGGATGGCGAGTCCGGCGACGGCGCCGAGGCGCGTGCGAAGAGCGGGCGTTCTCAGACGGGCGAGGAGGCGCCGGGGGGCGGAGACAGGTGCTTGCGGGGACTCGGCGACCGGCGGCTGCGCGGCGTCGGGGCAGTCCACAACGCCGTCGGTTCGGCCGAACTCCGTGAGCTGCACGGCGTCGGCGTTCGTCGTGGCGTCGGCGGCTGCGGAGGCGTCGGCGGGCATTGCGCCGACGCCTCCCGAGGCTGCTGCTGCCGAGGCGTCGGCGGACGCCGAGGTCGCTGTTGCCGAGGCGTCGGCACCGTGACGCGGCGCACTCGGCACGATCAGAAAGGGGCGCCTTCCGGAACGGGACCCGGCCTGCAGGCCTGCTCGTCCGGCGTTCCCCCTGTCACCGGCCCGTGCCGCGGCGGTCGAAACACCCCCGGTCCCTGCCGTCGCCGCGCTCCCCGCCCCCGCCGTCCGCGTACTCATGCCGCCCCGTCCGCCGGGCGGCACAGGGCGAGCAGGTCGGTGTGGTGGACGGTGACCCGCAACCGGCCCTCCGCGCACGCGGTCAGGCGTTCCGTCAGGTAGCGGTCGGCGCGGTCCCGCAGTTCCGGGCGTTCCTCCACCGCCGCGCCGACCCAGCCGCGCAGCCACTGTTCGGTGAGGGCGGACTGCTCCGCCCCCAGCCGCCAGGGGCTCGGTTTCAGGCGCACGGTCGCGCCGTGCTCGGCGAAGGCCTCGGCCGCCACCGTCACCGCGTCCGGGCCGAGCAGCCCGTCCCGGCGCTGGTGGGCGTTGAACGCGTCCGTGATCTCCTCGTCCATCGGATGCGGCTCGGCCAGCTCGACGCGCCCGGCGACGGACAGGGTCAGCAGCGCCGGACAACCGGCGCCGGCACAGGCCGCGGCGAGGGCGCCGACCTCCTCCCGGGTGAGGACGTCCAGCAGCGCGGACGCCGTCACCAGGGACGCGCCGGCCAGCGCCTCCGCGGTGAGGCGGGCGACGTCACCGCGCCGGGTCTCCACGGTGACGCGGCTGCCGTCGGCGGCGGAGCGCGGCGAGGCGACGGCGGCGAAGTGCAGCAGGTACGGATCACGGTCGTACAGGATCCAGTGCTGGGGGCCGTCCAGCTGGGGCGCGAGCCAGCGGCCCATCGAGCCGGTGCCGCAACCGATGTCGTGGACGACGAGACCGTCGGCCCGCCGCGGCGGCTCGGCGAGCCGCGTGCGCAAGGGGGCGAACAGGTCGTGCGAGCGGGCGTCGGCGTCGGCCGGCTCGCGCAGTTGCAGCCATTCGGGCGCGTACCGGGGCGGCTCCTGAGCTCCGCTCTCCCGCAGCCGCAGGGTGGCCCGTTCACCGGGGCGCGGCGCGGGACCGGCTCCGGGGATGACCGACCGGTCCGTGACCCCGGCGATGCTCTCGGGTTCCACGGCACTCCCTCGCGGGCGACCGGAGTCGGTTCCGGTGGCGTCCCGGGACCCGGGCCGCGCGGGTCCGGGAACGGGGACCGTCGCGCCGTGCTGTGTGGTCGCCGGGTTCGTCATGCGGCCCTCCGGGGTCCGGTCGGCAGCCGGCGCAGTACCCCGGCCAGGCTCTGTGCGGTGCTCGCCCAGCCGCCCAGCGCGGCACGCCGGGCCCGGGCCGCCGCCCTCAGCCGGCGGCGCACGTCCGGCTCACCGAACCAGCAGCGCAGTTCGGCGGCGATGGCGGCGGGGTCCTCCGGCGGCACCAGGATGCCGGGCACCCCGCCGTCGGGGGCGCGTCCGACCGCCTCGGGCAACCCGCCGACGTCCGTGGCCAGTACGGGGATGCCACGGGCCAGCGCCTCGGTGACCGCCATGCCGTACGTCTCGGCGTAGGAGGTGAGGACCATCAGGTCTGCGGCGGCGTAACTGGCGTCGAGTGCGGTGCCGGACTTCGGGCCGGTCAGCTCCAGCCGCTCCCCGAGGCCGTGCCGGCGGATCAGGGCCCTCAGATGGGCGACGTACCCGGGATCCTGGCCGAGGCCGCCGACGAGTGCGCAGGTCCACGGCAGGTCGGCCACCGTGGCCAGTGCCTCCACCAGCCGGTGCTGTCCCTTGCGCGGTGTCACGGCCGCCACGCACAGCAGCCGGGACACCCCGTCGGTGCCGGGCGCCAGGGGCGCGATGTCGGCGCCGGGAGCGGCGACGTGGACGCGGTCGGGCACGAGTCCGTGGTGGGAGACCAGTCGGCGCACGGCCCAGTCGCTCGTGGCGACGACGGCGGGCACCGCCCGCAGCACCGCCCGTTCACGGGCGTCCAGATCGGCGGCGACGGCCGGGTCGAGCCCGGTCTCGTCACCGAGCGGGAGGTGGACCAGGACGGCCATGCTCAGCCGTCCGACCTCCGGTACGACGATCTCGGGTACCCCGCAGGCGACGAGCCCGTCGAGCAGAACGACGCTGCCGTCGGGCAGTTCGCGCAGCGTACGGGCGAGTTCCGTACGGGCGGCCGCGTCCGGCCGGGGCCAGTCACCGGCAACGGCGTGCCCCCGCACCTGCCACCCGAACCCGGGCAGGTCCAGGCCGACGCGCCGGTCGTAGGCGTTGCCGCCGCTCGGCGCGGCCGGGTCGTCGACACCGCCCGGCATCAGGAAGTGCACGGTGCGCAGGGACATGGGGATGATCCCGCCGTTGGCCGGAAAGGACGCCTGAAGGGGAACATAGTCCAGGCGGGTGGCCCCGGCCCGGTCGATGGTCGTGTCGGTCACAGCGCACGCTCGTAACTCGCCCAGGCGATGTGTGACTCGTGCAGCGTGACGGTGATCCCGGCGATGCCCTTGGCGCCCTCGCCCAGCGCACCCTTGTGGATGCGTTCGGCAAGCCGGTCGGCGATGACCTTGGCCAGGTACTCCGTGGAGGTGTTGATGCCCGCGAAGTCCGGTTCGTTGTCGAGGTTGCGGTAGTTCAGCTCGCCCACGACGGCGCCGAGTTCCTGGGTGGCCAGTCCGATGTCGACGACGATGTTGTCGTCGTCCAGCTGTTCGCGCCGGAACGTGGCGTCCACAAGGAATGTGGCCCCGTGCAGGCGCTGGGCCGGCCCGAAGACCTCGCCGTGGAAGCTGTGGGCGATCATGATGTGATCGCGGACGGTGATGCTGAACAACGGACGACCCTCCAGGTGCGGCGCGTCTGTTCCCCGGCCGATCGCCGCCGGGGATGCCGTGTAGTACGGCCCTGTCCCTTCCCGCGTTCAGCCTCGGATACGTCTTTTCTCAGGTCAGGCGCTCGTGTTTCGGTACGGCGAGGGGGCGCGTCGTACCGGATCGAACCGATTCGTCGCGCTCCGCTCACCGTGACCGGCTGTCGTAGCGGACACGGTGGCACAGGGCCGGTATCTCTCCGGAGGCGAGCCGGGGCATGACGTCGGGCAGTTCCTCGAAGGCGGACTCACCGGTGACGAGGGCGTCGAGCGCGGGGTCGGCGAGCAGGTCGAGGGCGAGCGCGAGCCGCTCGGCGTAACTGCGGTGCGCGCGGGCCGGGGAGACCGTGCCGACCTGGCTGCTGCGGATGACCAGCCGCCGGGAGTGGAAGGCCTCACCGAGCGGCAGGCTCACCTTCCGGTCGCCGTACCAGCTCAGTTCGACGACCGTGCCCTCCGCGGTGAGCAGTTCCAGCGAGCGGGTGAGTCCCTGCTCGGTGGCGCTGGCGTGCACGACCAGGTCGCAGTCGCCGAGGGCGTCCCCGGGCAGGGCGAACCCGACGCCCAGGGCCTCGGCGGTCTTCGCCCGCGACGGGTCGGCGTCGACGAGCTGCACGCGCACGCCGGGGAACCGTGCCAGCAGCGCCGCCACCGAGCAGCCGACCATACCGCCGCCGACCACCGCGATCCGGTCGCCCACCAGCGGCTTCGCGTCCCACAGGGCGTTGACCGCGGTCTCGACGGTGCCGGCCAGCACGGCCCGCCCGGCCGGCACGTTCGCGGGCACGGGCGTCACGGCGTTCGCGGGAACCACGTAGTGCGTCTGGTGCGGGTAGAGGCAAAAGACCGTACGCCCCGTGAGCGCCGCCGGGCCCTCCTCCACGACGCCCACATTCAGGTAGCCGTACTTCACCGGACCCGGGAAGTCGCCCTCCTGGAACGGTCCGCGCATGGCCTCGTGCTGGTTCTCGGGCACGCCACCGCGGAAGACGAGGGTCTCCGTGCCGCGGCTCACTCCGGAGTAGAGCGAGCGCACCAGCACCTCGCCCTCGCCGGGCGCGGGCAGCGCGACGTCGCGGATCTCGCCTCGTCCGGGCGAGTCAACCCAGAAGGCACTGGCGGTGCGGTTCATCGAAGTCCTCCTGAACGATCGGGAAGCTGCACGCGTACCGAGGGGTGCACAGGCCGCGCACAAGGTAGCGGCGTTGATCGACTCTGTCACACGGCCGGAGGATGCTCGGTGGCCCTGAACAACAGTTACGACGCGAGGCTCGTACAGCAGGAGACCGCCGTGGGGGCAGGCGTGCAGATCCTGCTGCTGGCGCTGCTCGGTACGGCGATCGGCATGGGCCCCGTGGGATGGCTGACCGGTCTCGCGTTCGCCGTCGCCAGTTGGGCGGTCCTCTCCCGGGCCCTGTACCGCTCCCGGCTGCGCACCTTCGGCGCGGCCAACCGGGTCACCCTCGGCCGGGCCACCCTCGTCGGCGGCGTGACCGCGCTGGTCGCCGACTCGTTCCAGGACTCCCCGCCCGTATCCCTGTTCGTGGGCCTGACCGCCGTGGCGCTGATCCTCGACGGCGTGGACGGCAAGGTGGCACGCAGGACCGGTACGTCGACCCCGCTGGGCGCCCGCTTCGACATGGAGGTGGACGCGTTCCTGATCCTGGTGCTGAGTGTGTACGTGTCGATGGCCATGGGCCCGTGGGTGCTGCTGATCGGGGGAATGCGCTACGGCTTCGTCGCTGCGGCCCGGGTATGGCCCTGGCTGACCGCCCCGCTCCCGCCGAGCACGGCCCGCAAGGCGGTGGCCGCGCTCCAGGGGGTGCTGCTGCTGGTGGCCGGTGCGGCCCTGCTGCCGCACGCGGTCAACGTCGCGGTGGTGGTACTGGCGTTGGGTCTCCTGGTGTGGTCGTTCGGCCGCGATGTGCTGTGGCTGCGGCGGATGTCGCGGGTGGAGACGGCTCCGCCCGGACACGAAGTGCGACGGGAACTGGTCGCCGGCTGACGGCCGGCCGGGTGGGCGGTCACCCACGGGCAACGGCACACGTGTGAAGCCTCCCTGGCTGCTCGACGGGTAAAAGCCACCGGACACGACGCGAAGGATTTGACGCGGCCGGGAGACCACCCCTACAACTACACACATGACATTCATTTTCAAAAAGGCGGTGCGTCGATGAGGATCGCGTTCGTCGGAAAGGGCGGCAGCGGAAAGACCACCCTGTCCGCCCTGTTCAGCCGCCACCTGGCACAGTCCGGCGCCCCGGTCCTCGCCGTCGACGGGGACATCAACCAGCACCTGGCCCAGGCGCTCGCACCCGGCGAGGACAGCCCGCCGACACCCCCTCCCCTGGGCCCGGGCCTCTCCGGCATCAAGGCCTACTTGCGCGGCACCAACCCCCGCATCACCTCCGCCGACTCCATGATCAAGACGACCCCGCCCGGCCGGGGCTCACGTCTTCTGCGTCTCCTCGGCGACGACGCACTGCACACGCGGCACGTCTCCCGGGCCGGCGGGGTGCCCCTGATGGTCACGGGCGAGTTCGACGAGAGCGACCTGGGCGTGGCCTGCTACCACTCCAAGCTGGGCGCGGTGGAGCTCTACCTCGGCCACCTCGTCGACGGCCCCGGCGAGTACGTCGTGGTCGACATGACCGCCGGCGCCGACGCCTTCGCCTCCGGCCTGTTCACCCGCTTCGACATGACCTTCCTGGTCGCCGAACCGACCCGCAAGGGCGTCTCGGTCTACCGCCAGTACCGCGACCACGCACGCGAGTTCGGCATCCCCCTCGCGGTCGTCGGCAACAAGGTGACCGGAGAGGACGACCTGCTCTTCCTCAAGGAACAGGTCGGCGACGACCTGCTGACCCACCTGGTGCAGTCGGACTGGGTGCGTGCGGCGGAACAGGGCCGGACCGAGTCGGAAGCACTCGACGCGCTGGAGCCGCACAACCGCCACGCCCTGACCGTCCTGCGCGAGACGGTGGACGCGCAGTCCCGCGACTGGAACCGGCTCCACCGCCACGCCGTGGAGTTCCACCTCCGCAACGCACGCGCGTGGGCGGACGCGCGCACGGGCGAGTCGCTGGCGGCCCAGGTGGACCCGGACTATGTACCGGGCCCCGCGGCCCTGGCCTGAGGCCCTCTCCCTCTCGCTCTCTCCCTTTTCTTCCACTCCCTTACCGAGAACGGACCCCTCCATGTCCCTCGACGTCTCCCCGAAGCTCCTCGCCGCAGCCGAGCAGGGCGACATCCGGGAGCAGGACTTCGTGGACACCGTCCGCACGTCCCTGCCGTACGCCTACGACCTGATCGCCTCCCTCGCCGCGGAACTGAAGGCCGGCACCGCCGACTTCACCGACAACCAGACCCCTCCCCCGTCCGAGAAGGAACGCGGCCAACTCCTCCGCGCCCTCGCCAGCGACGCCATCCGCGGCAGCCTGGAGCGCCACTTCGGCGTGACCCTGGCCTTCCAGAACTGCCACCGGGTGGCGGCGTTCCGCCCGGAGGCGAAGGGCGGTCAGAGGCACGACCGCTTCACCTCCGTCCGGGCACAGATCCTGAACCAGTCCCCCGATTTCAGGGACTGCTGAACCCTCCCCCGGCTACTCGATCCCCGTGGCGTCGAGTAGCCGGACCACGTCCTTGCGCCCGTACCCGAGCAGCCGGGCACGGTCGGCGGCCATCACCACCAGATGCGCAACGATCTTCGCCGCGTGTCCGTTCTTGGTGTCGGTGTCGAACCACTCCTGGGGCTTCTCGACCCCCAGGCTGTTCATCACGAGCCCATGGCCGCGACGGATCTCCGCGACCGTGCCCGCGACCGCGTCCATCAGTGTCTTCCCCGGCCGCTCGCACTCCAGGGCGAAACACCCCCAGTCGACCGGCACACACCCCTCCGGCGGACGGGCGCGCAGCCCCGCATACCGCTCGTCCGTGAACCCGGAGTCCCGGAAGTCGTCGTGCACCAGCGAGAACCGGTGGAACCCGGGCGGCACGGGAGGAGGCGGAGGCGTGTAGTCCCACCCGGCGTCCTCGCACAACTGCCGCCTCACCTCTTCTTCTTCGGCGTGCGTCACGGTGAAGCCGTTGGCCTCGTTGCGCCCGGTCGTCGTGCCGTCGGCATTGCGGTGGAAAGCCAGTTTCACGATGTGCTCCCGTCTCCGTGCTGAGGAGGGACAACAAGTCCCGTCACCAGCTCGAACGGCCCGCGGACCCGGCAGGTGCCCGCTCCCCGAAGCATCATCCGATCGCGTGAAAAAGGGTGCGGCGGGAACTGCCCGGCTCGGCCGACGAACGGTTGTTACGCTCCCCCGATGAGGATTCCGGGCCCCGCAGAGATCCGCGCGCTGCACGAGAAGCACGCACCCACCCCCGAGGCGTTCGCCCTCGTCCACACGCACTGCGAGATCGTCTGGAGCATCGCCGAACAGCTCCTGGCCTCCCCCCACCTCGCACACCTCGACGCCGAGCTGGTCCGCGCCGGCTGCCTCCTCCACGACATCGGCGTCTACCGTCTCTACGGCGAGGACGGACGCCTGGACCACAGGAACTACATCCGGCACGGCCTGCTCGGCCACGAGATCCTCGAGGGCGAAGGCTTCCCCGAGCCCCTGCGTCGCTTCTGCTCCCACCACACCGGAGTGGGCCTCACCCGGCAGGACGTCGTGGCCCAGGGCCTGCCCATTCCTCCCGGCGACTACCTGGCGGTCACGGAGGAGGAGAAGCTGGTGATGTACGCGGACAAGTTCCACAGCAAGTCCCGGCCGTCGGCGTTCCTCTCTGCCGAGGAGTACGCCGCCCACGTCAGCCGCTTCGGCGAGGAGAAGGTGACGGCCTTCAAGGCCCTGCGCGCGCAGTTCGGCGACCCGGACCTCACCCGGCCGGTGCCGGGCGCCGGATCGTAGGAGGCGCGGCGACGTCCGCCGTTCGGACGCGGGGCCCGTGGACCGGGACGGCGTCACCACCGTACGCGTGCCCCCGCGCCCGCCTCACCACCACGACGAACCGTTCCATCGCAGGGAGCAGTTGTCAGGGGCGAGCGTTATCCTCACAAGGCGCTTGTGACACATGTGTCTTACGACCACGGGGGGTGTCCATGCACGGCCGCGATCAGAACTTCCCTCAGGACTGCCCGGGCGGCCACCCGGGCATGTCGACCGAGGCGGGCATCGACGTCCAACGACAACTCGAGTCGCTCATCCAGGACTTCCGGGCCGGCGACGCTCCCATGCCGGTGATCGTGCTGCACGCCGAGGATGCCGACGACGACGGCCGCGTCACCGAACTCGTCGACGAACTGCGCGACGGGCAGCAGCGCCACGGTACGCGCCTGGCCGTCGCCCCGACCGAGCCGCAGCCGGGCAGCCTCGACCCGACCGCCCAGGCCGTTCGGCTCCTACGTGACCTCGGTGACAGCCGGAAATGGGGCGACCGTTCCGCCACCTACCGGCCCTACTCCTTCCCTCGTCTGGGCCTCGTGCGTGCCCTTCAGGAGGCCACCGACGACCCGGAGATGCGCGAGCACTGGCCGACCGCCCCGGCAGGCACTCCGGACGGGGACGCCCAGCGGGAACAGGCCCAGACGCACCTCCTTCGCATCCTGGCCCGGCAACGCTGGCGCCCCCGCAGACCCCCGCGCCACAACCGGCTGGTGCTGCTCAACGACGTGCAGCAGTTCCTCCCCATGGGTGTTCTGGGAGCGTTCACCGCGCTGCTCACCCGTCCCGAGTGGTACGTCGCCGTCCTGGCGGGCATCGGGCTGATGGTCCTGCTCGCCGCCCTCAACCACGTCCCCGGACGCGCACCCCTCTTCCTGTGGCTGCGCAGGGAGAGCCGGTGGTTCCTGACCACGACGTTCCTCCAGTCCGCCGCCCGCCGCCAGGCGACCAGCGTGCGGCTCCTGCGGCCCGTCCGCTCCTGGCGGGCCATAGCCGCCCGCGCCTACGACGTGGCCGAGGCCATGCGCGAGGGCGGCCCGTTCCCCCTCCAGCTGTACGTGCTGGCGCTCTTCGAGGACCTGCGGGACAGCCACCGGCGCGGCAGCTGGGACCTGCGGGGGCTGAAGCGGACCCGGCCGCCGGTGCTCTTCCTGCGCCGGGTGGGCCCGGAGAACGGGGGCATCGAGCTGATCAGGGCGGTCAGTGACGTCCGCAGCCGGCGCAGCGAACTCGACCCGCTGCTGATCGTGGCGGGCGTGGCGGCGGACGACGCGGCGCTGCTCGACCGGGGCACGGACACGAGCGTGCCGGTCGGCCGGCCGCAGCCCCCGCTCCGGCCCCAGTCCTCGCGCCTGCAGCAGCGGCTGCGGCACTGGTACGACGAATGGGCCGGGAACCTCCGGGCCGATCAGTCGCCGAGCAGGACCAACGCCCTGCCCTGGGTGCTCCGGATCCCGCTGCCCCGTGACGAGCTGGTCCCGCTGCGCCAGACGGACTGGCGGTGCGTGAGGGCGGGGCACCGGCCGGCCGTGGCCCGTGTCGTGTGGTCGGTGTACAGCCTGGCTCTGGTCCTCGCCCTCGCCGCGACCGTCGGCGTCGTCCACGCCCGCGAACTGCACCGGACGTACTGCTCGGCGGGCCTGCTGACCGCCGACCGCGACACCCGGCTTCGCCCCGCGCCCGGGGGCGGCACGGAATGCGTCGGCATAGCCGCCGGAGACGTGCGGTTCGGCGCTCACCTGTCCGGCGGGGCCTACGAGGACGGCGGGAGGCTGCGCGAGCTGGAGAAGCTGGTGCACGCCGAGAACGCCGAGGTGCTGCGCGACCACCCCGGCGCCTACGTCACGGTGGTGTACGCGGGACCGCTGAGCTCGTCCCCGGTGGACCCGTCCCTGGTCAAGGGAGCCGAGGAGCTGGCCGGCGTCTACCTCGCCCAGCGTGTCGTCAACGAGAACTACAGGGTGAAACTGCGGGTGCTGCTCGCCAACGGCGGTGCGGACATGGGGCACCAGCGTGTCACGGCGGAGGCGATCGCCGAGTATGCCGACCGGGACCCGACCGTCGTCGGCGTCGTCGGCTTCGGCCGTGACCTGCAGAGCAGCCCCGACGTGACGCGCCGGCTCCACTCCGCGGGACTCCCCGTCGTCTCCGGCACCAACTCGGCGACGTACCTGCCGAAGGAGTTCTCCAACTGGTTCAGCCTCGCGGCTCCCGACGAGCACCAGGCCAAGGCGCTCGGTCTCGTCGCCCGGCAGCTGCGCGGCCGGGACAGGGCCCCGCACGCCCTGGTGCTGGCCCGTGACACCAAACAGTCGCAGGACCGGTACACCAGCGAACAGGCGCTTTACGGCGGGCAGATGCTGAAGCGGGAGGGCTTCCGGCTGCTGCCCGAACGGACCTACCAGGTGGCGAACGGCAAACCCGAACTGCGGCTGCACGCGGAGAGCATCTGCCGCGGGGAGGACGTCCCGTCGGTGATCTACTTCGCCGGACGGGTCGAGGACATCGGGCCGCTGATGACGCAGCTCGGGGTCGAACCGGGCTGCGCGAACAGGGAGATGTCGATCCTCACGGGTGACGACCTGAGCAAGGCCAAGTTCTCCGGCACGGGCGGCCGGGACGGCGTGGCCCCGCGGATCACGCTGTACCACGCTGCCCTGGCCGAGCTGCGGGAAGCGGCGTCCGGGACCGCCTTCTACCAGGACGCCGCCGAACACCTCCCCTGGCTGGAGAACGGGGAGGCCACGTACGACGCCCCCGACTTCGCCAGCGGCCAGACGGCCCTGGCCCACGACGCCACGCGTGCCCTGTACTGGGCGGCCAGCCTCGGAGACGTACGCCAGAGCCGCGCCGCGACCTGGATCAACCTGAGGGGCGTCAAGCTCGACGGCATGGCCACCGGAACGATCGACTTCACCGACGCGCCCCTGTACGGCGAACGGCACGGCCACAGCATCGTCCTCGCACGCGTCCGGAGAACGCCGGAGGGCGTTTCGAAGGCGGAGGTTCTGTGCAGCAGACCGGCGGGCAGCGCCAAGCCGCTGAGTGTGAAGGAGTGCTCGATCGAGTGAGCGGGACAAGCGTCCCGGCACCGTGAGGACCGGTCGTTACTACGCCGAGTCATGCTCTACGGGGCCTACGGATACGTGGCTCACTGGAGTACATTCGGCACAGCGTGCTTGGCCACGGGGTTTTCGAGCAGGAGGGCTTCCTCAGAGACCTTGTGCCGGTTCTGCTCCCAACACACCGGAGTGGGCCTCACCCGCCACGACATCGCGTGCCAGTGCCCCGGACGACACGGATGGCCTTCGATACGCTCTTCGCGAAGGGTGGCTTCGTCATCTGCACGCAGAACAGATTGGGCCAGCTGCAGAGGTAGGCGAGCTTCTGAGCGATACGCAGCATGTGGCCGAAGTACTGGGCCATGTCGGCGGGCACAGTGGCGGGAAGGGCCATGAAACCGGGTAGCCCGGCAGCGGCGGAGAGGGCGCTGACCTTGGCGGTCTCATAGCGGATGGACTCCTTGGCCGCTCTGTCCAGAACGTCGACCGAGATACCCGCGGCCGCGGGGCCCTCTTCGATCGCTTGGCGGATTGATCCTCGGAGCAGTAGCGTGCCAGCGCCCTCCGCAGATATGCCTCCCTGTCGATGGTAGGCAGGCTGGTCGCAACGCACGTTCTGTGCGGCTGGGTTAGGTCTCCGTGTCACCCTGCCGCCCTTGCCCTCCTGCGGAAGCCGGCCGCCGCCGCTGCAGCAATTCTCTACATGTGCCGATGATTCACTAGAAGTCAGTGCCTGCCCCCAGAGGACTGCACACTTGCCAACGACTCGGGAGACGACGAGGAGCGGCGACGCAACGCCGAAGCTCGGCGCGTGCACGCCGTCCTTCGTGCCCGTCCAAGCCCCGCCTTGGCTTCAGCCCGTCCTAGGACCGCGCGTGACCCCGTTCCTGCGGTGGCCGAAAAGCGTGAGCGCGCATGGGTGGTGCATTACCGTTGCCTCCGCTGCGCACCTTCCCGGAGGGTACGTCGGCGGTGTTCGGATGTCGGCCCCCATGCTGTGACTGACGAGTGGTTTCCGCTGCGCTTCGCACGCGGCGTGATGTGGATGCCCGGAAGGGCGGTCCCGCCATTCCCAGCTCACGCCAAGGAGTGGACATCGATGAACCCCGTTGAGTACAAGCCTGCACGTCGTCACCGGTTTCGCGAGATCCTGGTCGACGTCGCCGCGGGCGTCGTCACCCAGCTCGTGGTGACGGCCCTGGTGGCGGCAGCGCGCCTGCTCTTCTGACGCAGGCTGTGGCGGGCCCGGAGAGCCCGCCACTCCGCATGCAGGCGTTGTGCTTCAGAACAGATACTGGTCGGGTGAGTGCGGGCCCGTGCTCTGGCGCCTCCTGCGGGAGCGCCGCCCTCGGCGCGGCCGGGGCAGGTGCGGTACGCGGGCCTCCTCGGGGAGGTTCTCCCACGTGGGGCGCAGCCCGTGGACCTGGACATTACCGACCACGTCCTTCAGGTAACTACGGGTTTCCTCGTCCATGGAGTAGAGCACCGTCGCCCGGCTCGCCCGGGTCATCAGCACGTGGTAGGCGTGACGGACCAACCGGGCAAACTCCTGGTCGTCGACGCTGCCGGCCCTCACCTTGGGATCGAACGAGCCCGGGACGGCCACCCGCTTGACACCGGACTCCGGATCCTTCCGTTCCTTGCCGCGGCGGAACACCCACTGGCCGTCCCGGCGCACCATGTCCTCCCCCATGATCACACCACACCAGTCCCACTCGAGACCCTGGGCCGTGTACACGCAGCCGATCTGATCAAGCCCTTTCTCGTGCACGGACCAGATCTTGGACGGTGGCGCGCCGTTCTCGCAGAACGCGTCGCTGTCCGCGTTCCACGGTCTGTGCCAGTCACCGATCCGCACGTCGGCCTCCAGCCGCCTCTCCTTGCCGATCGGTTTCGTCCAGGGCCAGCAGTACCCGGCGACGAGACGAGCGGACGCCCCGGCCAGCGCTTCGGTGCGGATGATTCGTTCGAGTTCCTCCGGGCTGTCCGCCACCTCCACGTGCATCAGTCCGTCCGGCGTCCACCCCTCCGGTTCCTCGTCCGTAATCCCGAGCACGGCGCGCACCCAGCGGATGTAGGCGTCGCTACCACCGCAGCGGAACTGTTCCCGGAGTTGGTACCGGACGAGGGTGGCGTCGTGCCGTCGCGCCGCGTTCTCGATCAGATCGACGGTGCCGACCTCGTTCGGCCGCACGCACTGGCCCTCATCGAGGAAGAAGACGGTGAGGCGGGAGGCGTCGAGCAGCTCGTCGACCTGGGGCTTGGTCCCCTGTCGTTCGGGCTTCCAGAAACGGTTGGTCGAACGCTCTCTCAGGCGGTGCGCCTCGTCACAGATCAGCACGTCCAGGGGTGGCTCCGGCGGGGAGACGAAATTGCTGAAGTAGGTGAAGCTCTCCCTGAACTCCCGGTCCCCGTAACCGACGTGCTCCTGGATCGCGCCGTTGAAGGCTCTGCTGCCGCTGGCGTACTTGACCGTGTGGCCACCCGCCTCCAGCTCCGCCTTGACCTGGAGGCCGATGGCGCTCTTCCCCGTACCGGCGCCGCCGGCGACCAGGAAGACCACGCGCCGCTCGTCCGGTACGAGAGCGGGGCGTTGCGGATCCGGGAGGACCTTGGCCGCGGTGTCCAGGATCTGGTCGGCGACCTTCTTCTGCCGGCCGCGCAAGGTGAAGACCGTGTCCTCGCCTCGGGAGCGGATCATGGCGTCGAGCAGGGGTGTGTTGCGTAAGCCCATGTTCTGCAGCAGTATCTCGGCCGCGGAGGCGCCCCCTTCGCCGGCGAAGTGCTTGCGCAGGTCGGAGATCAGTTGCTCGCGCCGGTCGTTCGTGTAGACACCGGCGTAGACGCCGGCCGGAGCGTCCACGTCGACCAAGGGCCGGACGGAGTCGTCGGTGGCGTTGTGCAGGTAGGCGAACCCGCCGCATTCGAAGTCCAGCCCGACCAGCGGTCCCCTGCAGCCCGTGAACGCCTCGTAGTACTCGCGCAACTGCAGGGCTGGGTGCTTCTTCCTGCCCACTCCGGGTACGTGGACCAGTTCCGCGGTGGCTCGTTCCACCCTGGTCACCATCGACCAGCGCTTCAGCTCGACCAGTTGGACGGACACCCGCCTGTCGTCGGGATGGTGGCCCACGAGAACGACGTCGATGAGCCTGGGGTCGCCGGGGCGGTCGGCCTCGTCGACGGTGGCGGCACACTCGACGATCATCTCCACGTTTCCGCGACCGGCGGCGACCAGGTCCTCCGCGAGATGCACCAGGCTCTCGGCCCACGCGGACCGTTCCGACAGCGAGGCGTCGGCGCCTCGGAAGTGCCGCCACCTGGCGGCCAGGTGTGGCACCATGCGGCGCCTTGAGTTCAAGGTCAGCAGATCCTGTGCTGCCAGCCGCAGCAGGAGCATGGACACGAGGTGGGTCCCCCAGAGCACGAGTGACTCGTGCGGGTGGGGGCGTGTCCTCGTGAGGAAGCCCGTCGGTCCGCAATCAGCACTCGGAATCTTAGGGAGACCAGCCGTACTACGGACGACGATGCCGCCGCGGCAGACGCGAAGCGCAGCCATCATGGCCGGATCGTGCGCTTCCTGGCGTGGACCCGCCCCCTGTCACACCGTGGAAGCCCGCTGATCCAGCCGACCGCCCGCCAGCTCCCGCAGCTTCTCCCGCGTCTCCGGGTCCGTCGAGTACACGATCGTGCCGACCATGCCGCGGGTCAGCAGCACCTTGTAGGTGTTGCGGATCAGGCGATCCACGTCAGCGTCCGGGGTCGACTTCCTGAACACCGGGTCCCTGGAGGCGGTGCGGTCCGTGACCCAGCGGTCGCCGCGCCAGACCAGGTCCGGGCCGATGATGACACCGGACCAGTCGTACTCGAAGCCCTGGGCGGTGTAGACGCAGCCGACCTGACCGAAACCCGCCGGGTCGGTGGCCCACAGGGCGGCCGGGGGCGCGCCGGAGACGGAACGGTCACCGCGCAGGTTCCAGGGGCGTGCCCAGTCGCCGATGACGACGTCGAGCGGAAGCGGAGCGCCGGGCTTGGGCTCCGGGGACCAGCGCCAGCAGTAACCGGCGGACATGCGGGCGCCGTAGCCCTGTGCCCGGCGGGCGTCGAGGAACTCCTCCATCTCCTGGGGGCTGTCGGCGACCTGCAGCTGCATGCGGTCGTCCGCTTCCCAGACGACCGGCCCGCCGGGGTGGAGGCCGAGGAGCCGGACGACCCAGCGCAGGTAGGCATCACTGCCTCCGCAGCGGAACTGGCTGTCCAGGGGGACGACGTGGCAGGGGATGTCCCGCTCGGCCGCCGCCGCCTTGATGTCGGCCACGGTGCCCATCTCTCCCGGCCGCACCACCTGGTGTTCGTCGAGGAGGAAGACGGGCACGTGGGCGACATCGATGAGTTCGTCGATCTGCGCCCTGCCGGTGCGGTGCTCGGCAGGCGTGTAGCGGTTGGCCGAGGTCTCCCTGATGCGGTGGGCCTCGTCGCAGATCAGGACGTCCAGGCTGTTCTTCTCGGCGGTCATGAAGCTGTTGAAGTACTTGAACAGGTCCTGCACCTCCCGCTTGCGGGAGCCCGCGACCTTCCTCATCGTCCTGGTGAACGACTGGGAACCGGTGGCGTGCAGGGCCGGCATCCCGCGCCGGTACAGCTCGCCGAGCAGTTGCAGGGCGATCACGCTCTTGCCGGTACCGGGGCCGCCGGTGACGACGACGATTTCCTTGCGGTCGGCGCGCTTCGCCTTCTCGACCGCGTTGAGCACCATGCGGTAGGCGACCTGCTGCTCGTCGAGGAGCACGAACTGCTGCCGCTCCCGCACCTCTTCGGCGGCAACGGACATCAACTGCTTGGACGGCACCGTGGCGCCCGAGAGCAGTTCGTCCGCCGCCCTCGCGCCGGAATGCCCGCCACTCAGCCTCGAGCGGAGGTGGTCGAGGAATTCACCACGGCGTTGCCCCGTGAAGAGGAGACCGAGACCGTCGCGCTCGATTTCCCGCAGGCCGGCCACGTCGAACTCCGTGGCGTTGTGGAGGAACGCCACTCCGCTGATCCGGTGCGCGTGCCCGGCCACCGCTCCGTTGAAGTTGACCAGGTAGTCGCAGTAACGGCGCACCTGCTCGACGGGGTTCAGGACCGGATGGGCGTAGCGCGCGACGTGGCACAGTGTGGGGTCGTCCTCATGGGGCAGGACCTCAGTCCACTGCTTGAGTTCCACCACGACGTAGGACGGCTCGCCCGTGACCGGGTGCACGCCGGCGAGCACGACGTCGGCGCGCTTGCTGTTCAGCGGGAGGGCGTACTCCAGCATGAGCTCCACGTCGCCCAGACCTGCGTCGTTGAGCGCTGCTGCCAGGACGGGGATGCTGCGCTCCCAGGAGCGCACTTCCGAGGTGCCGGGCCGGTAGCCGTGCATATGGGCGAACTGGTCGGTGAGGTGCAGGAACAGCGAACCGTCGAACGCCATGACGGCGACCGTTTTCGCAGACGCACGGAACAGCAAGAACTTCCCCCAGGCAGCACGAAGTGACTCGTGCGGGTGGGGGCATGTCCTTCGAGACTCCACCGGCGTGGAGCGGAAGCCCGTCGGGCCGCGGTGACGATGTGTTCGAGGTTACCTGGCGGGACTCGGAACGTCGCCGTCGGCAGGGCTCTGCCGGTGACGGCATCTCCGGGAGTCTCGGGGACCCACCCTCTCCGGATTACTGAGCAGCAGTGACCACGGGCCTTGCACAGACCTCCGCGATCCGTCCGCAACGGGTGAACCGACGGCGTTGTCAGTACCCCCCGCTAAGTTCGATCACGTCCCGCCGCTCTGGCGAGGGCGTCCCCCTTCGCATGCCTAGGAGATGGTGCGTTGTCGGTCTGGGAGAAGTCGAGCACGGCGCGGGTGGTGCCCTCCGCGCGGCCGCGGAAGCTCGCCAAGGTGCCGTTCGTCGAGTTGGCCGACGGGCGGTTGCAGGGTGTGGTGTCCAGTGGGTCGGACATCGGGCGGGTGTACGTGTCGTCGGTCGCGGCGGGGACGTACGCGTTCGCGTGCAGCACCAACAACAACCGGCCCTGCGGAGGGGCGCGCGGGGGGTTCTGCAATCACCTCCGGGCGCTGGTGGGCGAGGCCGTGCTCCAGTACGGGGCCGAGCGCGTCGCCCGCTACCTGAAGGTGGAGGTCACCGGTGAGCAGGCGGGCGCCCACTCCCTCACCGACGCCATGACGGCCACGCGCCCGGCACAGGGTGACCGTTCGGCCGCGGCGCAGGTGTTCAGCCGGTTCCTGCGGCACCTGGCGTATCTCGAACTCGCGGCCACCACACGGCCGTTGCCCGAGATGCAGTGGTTCCCGGTGACGAGGGCGGTGGCATGATGCGTGCCGATCTGCTGACCGATCCGGTCGACGGGCTCGACGAGGTCCTCGCCGCCGTGGACGGTTTCGACGACGCCCTCCTCGGTGGCCTGCTGCGCCCGCAGCCGGCCCAGGCCGACGGGCTGACGGGACTCGCCGACGCCGTCGCCGGGTCGCCGCTGGCCGCGCGGGTCGCCGAGTCGGCGGAGAAGGCCGCCGCGGGGGCTGCGGGTGAGGACCACTTCGTGGCGCTCGCCGCCGCACGCACCGCCCTGCTCGGGTCCGTGCACGACGCCCTGGTGGCCCGCGTCGAGGAGGCCGTCGGGCGGCCGGTCGCCGAGGAGAGCCCCGTGCAGGGTGAGGGTGACGGGCACGCGGTCAATCTTCTGGCCGCCGCTCGGACCTGGTTGTCCGACCTGGCGCGGGCCGGCTGGCGGGGCATCGACCACGAGCTGGTCGCCGGGGCCGCGGCCGTCGTCTCGGCGATGCTGCCCGATTTGGCGCTGCGCCGCCTGGCCATCCTGCTCGACGGGTTCGCCGCCGAGCTCGCCGCCTCCTGCCCGGGGGCGACGCTGGAGCGGGTTCCGGTGCGGCGCTGGGCCGACCTGTGGTCGCGGGGCCTGCTGCTGGCCCTGCCGGGCGCGGCCGGTGCCGGCGTGGTGAGCGAGGTGAGCGGGCGGCTGCTGCCGCTCGGCGTCGATGTGCAGGAGCACGCCACCGCCGTGCAGGCCCAGGTGCACGCGGTGCTGGAGCCCTCGGACGGTGGTACGCCGCGGCTCGTGCGCGCCTCGGTGTCCGCGACGAAGCCCGACACGGTCGTCGGGGCGGGGCTGTGGCAGTTGCTCCGGCCGCACATGTCCCTGCTGGCCGCCGTCGGCGAGGGCCGGGCCATGGAACTCGACTCGATGCCCCTCACGGCCGAGGGCGATCTGGTCTGGGACGACGCCCGGGCCCGCGCCGGTGAGCCCGCCGAGGTGTTCGCCACCGCGCGGGTGGCGCTGCCCACCGCCGCCGCCTTCGCGACCGCTCCCCTGGACCGGCATCCGGCACGGATCGCCGTGCCGGTCCTGCTGGAGGGGTACGCCGTCGAGCAGGACGGCGACACGCCGGTGTTCGAGGTGGCCGGGCGGCGTCTCGCCGTCGACACCGACCGGATCCCGGCCGCCGGTCCGCTCACGTCGGAGGCCGTCGCGGCGTCCGGGGCGTGTCTCGCGCTGCTGCGCTGGGACGCCGGGCAGTTCCTGCTGCAGCCGCTCGCCGTGGAGACGACCGTGCGGAAGAGGACGGTCGCCGTCCACGCGGGGGCCTGGGCCGGCGGCACGACCGACAAGGCGGGCGTGCGGGCCGAGAAGGCCGCCACCGACGCGGTCACCGTGCTGCGCGAACGCGCCGGAAGGCTGCTGCGGAAATGACCGAGCCCACCACCGCGGGGGCCGCGGCTCCCGAACCTCACGACAACCGGCGGCAGGTGCTGTACTGGCGGTTGCTGGCCCGGCTCTTCGACCACGAGGAGCAGGCCGGCCTGGAGTCGGCGAGCCTCGCCGTGGTCGAGGACATCGGCCTGCCGTCCGCGCTGCTCGACCCGGGGGTGTCCGTCGACTCGCTCGTGCAGCGGCACCCGGGACTGGCCGGGGAGTTCGACGGGCTGATGGCGCCCGAGCCGGACGCGGACGGTGCGCGTGACCGTGCCGCCGAGGTGCGGCGCGCGGCGCTGGTGTCCAAGGTGCTGCTGAACGTCTTCGCCTCCGGCGCCGGCACCGTCACCGCCGAGCAGCTGGCCCGCTGGCAGTCCGACGCGGGCTGGCTGGAGCGGGCGCTGGGGTGCCGTCCCGGCGAACTGCGCGGCGGTCGCCCGGGAGTCCGCGGTGCGGGCGCCGGCGGGGGTGTCGGTCCGACCGGAACCGGTGGCGGACGTACGCCCGACCTCGGCCGGCTCCTTCCCGAGATCGGCCCGGAGCTGGGCGCCATCGAGGCCGGTCTCGTCCAGCGCATGCATCTGCGCGAGGTGCTGGCGGACCCGCGGCTGGCCTCCCGGCTGACGCCGAGCATGTCGCTGATCGAGCAGTTGCTGCGCGACAAGAACAACCTCTCGGGTGTGGCCCTGGCCAACGCCAAGGCACTGATCCGGCGTTACGTCGACGAGGTCACCGAGGTGCTGCGCACCCAGGTGGAGAAGGCCACGGTCGGCGACATCGACCGGTCCGTCCCGCCGAAGCGCGTCTTCCGGAACCTCGATCTGGACCGCACCGTCTGGAAGAACCTCACCAACTGGGACCCGGAGGAGGAACGGCTCTATGTCGACCGCCTCTACTACCGACACACCAGCCGCAGGACCACGCCCCAGCGGTTGATCGTCGTCGTGGACCAGTCGGGCTCCATGGTCGACTCGATGGTCAACTGCACCATCCTGGCATCCATCTTCGCCGGGCTGCCGAAGGTGGACGTCCACCTGATCGCCTACGACACACAGGCACTGGACCTCACTCCGTGGGCCCACGACCCGTTCGAGACGCTGCTGCGCACCAAGCTCGGTGGCGGCACCGACGGCACCGTGGCCATGGCGCTCGCCCAGCCGAAGATCGCCGAGCCGCGCAACACGGTCGTGGTGTGGATCTCCGACTTCTACGAGTGGCGAACCCACGAGCTCTTCGAGAGCATGGCCGCCATCCACCGCTCGGGGGCGAAGTTCATCCCCGTGGGCTCGGTCACCAGCTCCGGGCGCGGCAGCGTCAACCCGTGGTTCCGGGAGCGGTTCAAGGACCTCGGCACGCCGGTGATCTCCGGCCACATCAAGAAGCTCGTGCACGAGCTCAAGACGTTTCTCACCTGATCACAGGGCAGTTCGGCCGAGCCACTGCGTGATCGTCCTCATCGAAAGGCCTTCCTCCATGTCCGACCTGCTGCGCGCTCCCGCCGAGATCAAGTACGCCGAGGAGCTCGACTGGCTGGAGTCGATCGACGACAACCCCAAGCCGTTCTCCTGGCGCCTGTCCCCGAAGATGGTGCGCCTGTTCATCCTGGGTTCCGAGCGCTCCGACGGCCTGGACCGGGAGATCCCGCAGAAGTGGTTCGGCGACCGCAGCTTCGTGGAGCGGTCCATCGTCACCCTGGCCTCCGACCGGGGTCTGCTCCTCATCGGCGACCCCGGCACGGGCAAGAGCTGGCTGGCGGAGCTGCTGTCCGCCGCGATCTGCCGCAACTCCACGCTGGTGGTGCAGGGCACGGCCGGCACCACCGAGGATCACATCAAGTACTCCTGGAACGTGTCCATGGTGATCGCCAAGGGCCAGTCGCGGGAGTCGATGATCCCCTCGCCGATCATGACCGCGATGGAGGCGGGCGCCATCGGCCGGTTCGAGGAGCTGACCCGCTCCACGAGCGACGTCCAGGACGCGCTGATCTCCATCCTCTCCGAGAAGTACATCTCCGTCCCCGAACTGGGCAGCGACCGGGACAGCGACAACATCGTCTTCGCCAGGCCCGGCTTCTCGATCATCGCCACCGCCAACAGCCGCGACCGGGGCGTCAACGACCTGTCCTCCGCGCTCAAGCGCCGCTTCAACTTCGTGCGCATCCCGGTGGTGACGAACAAGAAGAGCGAGGCGGAGATCGTCCGCTTCCGCACCGAGGAGCTGCTGCGCCGGCACTCGCTCGACCTGGACGTGCCGCCGACCCTGCTCGACGTCCTGCTGCAGAGCTTCGCCGACCTGCGGGCCTCCGCCGCGGCGGCCGGCAGCGACGACGAGAAGCTGGAGTCCGCGCTGTCCACGGCGGAGCAGATCGGTGTGCTGGAGGACGCCGTGCTGCACGGCACCTTCTTCGGCGAGCGCACCCTCACCGCCCGCACCCTCGCCTCCTCGCTCGTCGGCTCCCTGACCCGCCGCGAACCCGAGGACCTGGCCATCCTCAACAAGTACCTGCACGGTGTCGTGGAGCCGCGTAGCAAGGAGGAGGGCGGCTCCTGGCCCGAGTTCCTCGAGGGCGGCCGCGACGCCATCGCCACGCTGTCATGAGCGGCACCACCGCAATGGACACGTCCCAGGAGAGCACGTTCGCCGCGCTCCGCGGCCAGCTGCAGGAAGCCGCCCGCGCGTTCGCGGGCGGGCCGGACGCGCTGGAGAACATCCTGCTCGGCATGGTGGACGACGTCGACCGCGCGGTCCGCGAGCCGCTGGAGATCTTCCCCGTCTGTCACCACTCCCCCGCCTCGGCGCTCGCGATGGCCCGCCGCCTGCGGGAGAAGCAGCCCAGGGTCGTCTACCTCGAGCTGTGCGAGGACATGGCGCCGCTGCTGACCGAACTGCGCAACTGCAAGCTGCCGGTGGCGGGGCAGGCGTTCGCCGGCGATGTCGACGGATTCCCCGCCGAATGGGCGCCGCTGTCGGTCGTGGCGCCGGTCACCGAGGCGTCCGCCGAGTACCAGGCCATCGCGTACGCCCTGGAGACCCCGGGAGTGGAGCTCGTCCTGGTCGACCGGTCCTCGGACCACGTCTTCCAGTGGGACACCCGTGGGCGGACGCCCGCGGCCGAGAAGGGAACACGCCCCGACGCCTCGGCGGAGGCGAGGGAGGAAGAGGCCGCGCTGCACGGCGAGGCGGTCGGTGTGGAGATCGGCGACCTGCGTCCGCGGTTCGCCGAGTTGGAGGAGCATCTGCTGCGCCACGGCAGGGTGCGGCACTGGTCGGAGTGGTGGCACCAGTACGTGGAGGTGCCGCTCGGGGAAAGCGACCACGACACCTACCGCCAGGTCATGTTCCTCATCGGCAGTCTGTTCCGGCGGCTCGCCCCCGGCGACGGGGACCGGGTCCGGGTGGACGAGGACCGCGAGCGCTACATGTGGACCCGGATGCGCGAGCACCTGGCGGAGACGGGGACGGATCCGGCGGACTGCCTCTACGTCTGCGGCGCGTTCCACGCGGCCAGCCGGGTGGAGGAGTTCGGTGTGCACGGCAGCACCGGCACGTTCACGATCTCTCCGCGCACCGCCACCACCTGGCAGTACGGGCTGATCCCGTCCAGCCATGCGGCGATCGAGGCGCAGTTCGGTCTCGCCGCGGGATCGGTGTCCATCGCGGCGACGGAGTGGGCGAAGGCCCTCAAGCGCACCCGGGTGCAGCCGTACCGGCTCACGGGACAGGCCGGCGGGAGGAAGGCCGCGGTGAAGAAGGCCGCGGTGAAGAGGGCCGGAGGGAAGGCGGCCGGGTCCGCGGGGACCGTCAGGGAAACCGCCGACACCGGCGACCAGTTGTCCGGCTTCCTGCGCAGGCCCCCCGTGCTCGACGGTCTCGACGAGGCCGAACTCCTCGGGTGGTCGGTGGACATCGTGCGGGCCGCCCGGCGCAACGGCTATCTCGCCTCCACCGCGGACGCCATCGCGGTCTTCGAGACGTCGATCCTGCTCGCCGGGATGCGGGACCGGGCCAAGCCGACGCCGTACGACTTCCAGGACGCGGCGGTCACCTGCATCGAGAAGGACCGCGTGCCCGGGCGGCGAGACGTGCGTCGGCTCGTCGAGAGCATGATGGGCGGCGACCGGACCGGCCAGGTCGGTTACGACGCGCTGCCACCGCTGGCCCGCGACGTGTACGACCGGCTGGAGCCGCTGGGGCCGAAGCTCCAGCAGCGCGGGGTGCAGCGCGCCCTGCTGGACATGGTGTCCCGGCCCGAACTGCGGGCGTGCTCCGATGTGCTGTGGATGCTGCGGCGTCTGCTGCCGCACGGTGCGGCTCGGCCGATCATGGGTGAGCGACGGCTCGGTGAGCGGTCCGTCCAGGAGTCGTGGGACCTGGCGCTCGGTACTCACCAACGGGCCCTCATCGAGCTCGGTTACGAGGGAGTGAGCCTCGAACAGGTCCTGGAACAGCGGTTGCGGCGCGACGCGTACGGTCCGCAGGCGACCACGGCGACCGTGCTGGCCGCGGTCGAGGACGCGGTCCTGTACCTGCGCAGCCGTCGCCTCGCGGACGAACTCGGCACCCACGCGCTGAAGGTGCTCTCCACCGAACGCAGCGTGGACGGCGCGCCGGAGGTGCTGCGCAGGGTGCGCGTCCTGCTGGCGTACTACCGCACGAGCGAACCGGTGCTGCCGTCGTGGATCGAGTCGTTCGTCAGGACCGGCTACGCCCACTACTGCACGCTGCTGCCGACGGCATTCCGCGACGAGGACGCGACGGTGGGGCAGGTGGCCGCGATGCTGGGCTTCCTGTTCAGCATGGAGAGTCTGGCGCTGTCGCTGGGCTGCGACCGGGCCCAGCTGGAGCTGGCGGTCGCCCAGTCGCACCCCGACGACCCGTCGAGGACGGCGCTGCTGTGGGCGGCGCAGGTGCACCTCGGCACGCTGTCCCGCGCCGAGGTGCGGCGACGGTGCGACGAACTGCTGGACAACCCGCTGGTGGTGCCCGCCTATCCGCGGTACCTCAGTGGCTTCGTGCACGCGCTGGAGCCCGTGCCGGGGCTGGCGGACGTGGTCGTGGAGGCGGTGTCGAACGCGTTCGGCCGGCTGCCGGATACAGTGCTCCTGCCGTGGCTGCCGAAGCTGATCACGACTCTGCGTTCGGGTGCCGCGGAGCTCGCTCCACATCTGATCCGCGAGGCCGGGCGGACCTTCCCGGCCCGGCTGACGGAGCTGGACGCGTGGGTGCCGCCGTGGCGTGCGCAGCCGCAGCCGCGTGCAGCCCGCCGGGCGGGGCAGGGGGACCGGGTCCGTCCCGGCGCCGCTCTGCTCGCCGCCCGACCGGCGACGTGCGACGCGCTGGCGGAGCTGCTGGGCTGTGCGCAGGGTTGGGCACGGTCCGACGTTTCCGCTCCGTCGGGCGTGGGGCTGCTGTCCGCGCACCCCGCGACGTGCGACGCGCTGGCGGGACTGCTGGGCTGCGACGGCCCGTGGACGCCGTCGGCCGGTCCGTCCCCGACCGGCGCCGAGCTCATGAGGCGCCACACCGCCACCGCGCAGGCCCTCGAGTCACTGCTGGCGAGCAGGTGACGCCGGGGGTGCGCCGGCTCGCAGAACCGGCGCACCCGTGGCGCCGAGGTTGCGCCGGCTCCGGGGTGACCGGCGCGCCCGTGGAGCCGCGGGCGGGCCGTGCGGGGGTTCAGGCGTAGGGGTCCGAAAGCCCTTCGGCTGGTGAATCCACGATCTTCTCGATCCCAAGAGTGTGCGCTGCGCACGGCACCGGGCCGGGCGAGGAGCACATCGGGCACGTCGTCATCGGGAAGCGCAGGTGTCCGATGGGGCCCACGGTTCGCACGGGCGGCGAGCCACGGTGCGACTGGCGCAGGTCGCCGGACTCGTCGGGATGCGCCTCCTGCCGCACGGTCGGCGCCCAGCCGTGCTTCCCGCTGCGTGCTGACCCCGGCGCGCAGCGGGCCGGTGTCCGGCACCCTGCCCCGAGCCGCGCCGAGGGTGTCTCCGAGCGCGGGGCCGAGCAGCGTTCCACGGATCCGGGACTGCCGTGTCCACGGTTCGGGTCCCGGGTCCTGTCGTGCGGCAAGGGAGCGGGCTGCGTCGGGGACGCCCGGTACGGCGCCGGGGAGGGCGAGGCGGCCTCAGAGCCCCGTTCGTGCCAGCAGCACCGGCAGGGCCTCGGGCTTCACCTTCTGCACCGACCGCACGTGTCCCAGGCCCAGTTCGTCGCGTCGCACCGGTTCCCGGTAGAGCGCCTTCGTCGCCTTGGGCAGCAGGGTCACGGCGACCACGTACGGGACGTCGGGGTCCTCGTGGTCGGCCAGGGGCTCCTGGTCCACCTCGGCCACGGCGGCCACCTCGGACTGCGGGTGGACGAAGAGGAACCAGAGCCGGTCGCCCGGGACCATGCGGTTGCGGCGGCTGAGCCAGAGCTCCAACTCCAGCTCTGTCTCGGCCAGTCGGCGGATCATCTCCTTGTCGGACGGCTCTCCGTCCATGGTGTCCCTGCGCGGATCGAGGACGTAGATCCAGTCCGCCACGGATTTCCCCCTCGGTCAGGACACTCGGCCCCCGGAAGGACCACGACAGTGCGGCGACTCATGATGCCAGGTCACCACGACATCCGCGTACGCATTTTCGAGGATGGCCGGTGCGTCAGTGCGAACCGTCCGGATCCGGCGGCGTCAGCGCGCCGTTGCTCAGGCCGTCCCGGGCCAGGGCCGTGATCTGGCGGCTGAGTTCCGCCACTCTGCGTGAGCGCTCGTCGAACTCCCGCAGGGCGCGGAAGGAGGAGCCGTAGCGGCGTTGGGCGGCCAGGTCCATCTGGGGGATGCGGGCGCCCTTGCCGTCGAGGCGGAACGTACCGCTGGTGGTCGTGGAGCGGCGGCTGTTGGCCGCGCTGTGCAGGAAGCCCTGGAGGAAGTCGGTGTCGAGCTGGTCGCTGACCGAGACCGGTTCCGGGTCGGCGTGCTCGACCAGTCCGGCCCGCATCAGGTCGGCGACGCTGACGCTCGGCCCGTCCAGGGCACCCGGGCCCTCGCCGGCGGCCAGGGCCGGGAGGAGGTCGCCGAGGCGCCGCAGGTGGTCGGCCAGCTCCTGTCGCAGGGTCTCGTACTCGGTGAGGTAGTCGCGGTGGGACTCCACGACGTGCCGGCTCGGGGTGAGGTCCACCAGGTCGTCCAGCAGGTCGATGAGGGCGACCTCGGTGACCTGTTCGGGCCGCGGGTCGAGGGGGCCGTCGGGGTCGTTGGACGTGAGGTCGACCATGCTCACCGCGGTGGCCGCCTCCTCGGGGGTCCGCGGGCGCCGCAGGTGCCACAGGTGCACGGGGAGGGAGTGCGCGGCGGCCGTGCCGGGTGGCAGGGCCGTGACCCGGGTCAGGATGCCGCGGCGGACGAGTTCGGCCCGGATGCGGCGGCCGGCCCTGCGGTAGGCCACGGAGGCGGGCATCACCATGACGACGCGGCCGCCGGGTGCGGTGTGCGCGTAGGCGTGCTGGAGCCAGGCGAGCTCCCCCTCGGCGCGTGAGGGGGTGCCCAGCTCCCAGCGCGGGTCGAGGAGGAGGTGCTCGCGGCCCCAGTCGGTGTCGCTGGTGGGCGGATCGCAGACGACCAGGTCGGCCCTGAGCTCCGGCCACCGGTCGGCGCGCAGGGAGTCGCCCTCGGCGATCTCCACGCCGGGGCGTCCGACGAGGTTCGCCCGGGCCTGTGCGAACCGGGCGCTGCGGGGGTCGGCCTCCTGGCCGTGGCGGTGGGCCGTCCGCGCGGGGCCGACGGCGAGGAGGAGGGTACCGATTCCGCAGGCGGGGTCGAACAGCACCGCGTCGTCCGGTGGGTCGCCGACGACGTGCCGGACGGCGCGGACGACTCTCGGTGAGCTCACGAGGTCCGACCCTGCACGGCGGACCGAGTCCGTGAAGCGCTCGGCGAGGGCGTCCACCACGTCACCGGGGGAACCGCTGTCGGCCATGCGCCGGGCGAGCCGGAGGGCGTCGGCGGGCAGGTCCGGTTGTGCGTCACCGGCGGCGTCCGGGGCGCCGAGGGCCTCGGCCACGTCCGCGAGCCCGCGCAGGATGTCGTCACCGTAGGCGCCGCGCAGCACCTGCCACAGCTGCACCTCGTCGGCGACGTCCTGTCCCTTGCGCTGCTCGTCCAGCCACGTTTGGACCTCCGCGAGGTCGAACAGGGGGCTGTTCGCGCCGCCCCCGACGGGCGCCGGGAAGTCGTCGTGGCGCCGCCTCCAGTTCGAGACGGCGGCGCGGGTGACGCCTGCCAGACGGGCGATCTCGGAGCCCGTTACCAACGGGTTCGCCGGGGTGGCCGGGGGCTGTGACATACCGGCCACCGTACACAGGCAGCACCCGGTCATCAATGACACCCGGCGTTGACGGCGTCAACGAGGCAGGCGGGCGCCGTCGGCAGCCGCGGCGGCGCGTCGTCCCGCCGGGGCGCGCGTGTAGAGGCGGGGCAGCCGCAGAGCCCGGCGGCCCGCAGCAGTCGCCTGCCCCTGGGGCGGGCGCCGGGGACGGCGGGCTCGGCCTGCGTACCCACCACGGCGGCGCTCACAGGGATCCACCGGACCCTGAACGCCCTTTCAGCTCAACGGACTTCCGCAGCGATGCGGTATGCCCTAAAGTTTCCGCTGCCCTGGGGTTCCGTGCCCGAAGCCGCGGCCGCGGGCCTTCATCTCCTGGAGACCGACGTGATCACCCTGACGCCGGCGGAACGCGATATCCACCGTGTCCTCAGCAGCCGTGCCCGGGAGGCGGATCCGGGCAAGCCGCGCGAGGCGTGCCTGACGTACAAGGAACTCGGTCTGTTGATCGATCCGGAGGGCCACCGCAGCGGTATGAGTCGACCGCCCTTCCGTACGTTGTTCCCCGCACTCGGGAACGTCAGCCGCTACGAGGTGGAGCACGGCAGACCGATGCTCTCCGCGCTGGTGGTCGCTCAGGAATCCCGCGTCCCCGGCCCCGGGTTCGTCGAGCTGGCACGGCATCTCGAGCTCCCTGTGGGTGATTCTGGCACCTACTGGGACGAGCAGTTGGGCGAGGTCGTCCGTTTCTGGTCCGCCCACGACCCGGTGCTCCTCCTGGACGCTGCCGTCGACCGTCTGATGGGCGAACTGGCTGCCGTCAAGGAGGCGGTCCTCCGCCTGGCGGACGAGCGGTAGCCCACCGGGAGGGCGATCCCGGCGGTCCGCACCCGCGCGAGCAGGAGATCGAGGGGACCACGCCCGACCGGTCCTCAGGCCGCCCGCCACCCCCGTTCGCCGTGCCGGCGGATGATGTCCGCGTACCGGTGACCGCTGCCCTTGATGGTGCGGGTCCGGGTGGCGTAGTCGACGTGGACGAGGCCGAAGCGCCTGTCGTAGCCGTATGCCCACTCGAAGTTGTCCAGCAGCGACCAGGCGAAGTAGCCGGCCAGCGGGGCGCCCTTGCGGGCGGCGTCGGCACAGGCCGCCAGGTGGTTCACCAGGTACTCCTGGCGTTCCGGGTCCTCGACGGTGCCGTCGGGGCGGACGACGTCCGGGAAGCCGAGCCGTTCTCGGTGACTTTTCCGGGCGTGCACGAGGCTGTGCCTCAGGACTTAATTTAGGACATGAGTTAATCCCTGCCGGGGCGCAGCGTCAAGGGTTTGGACGGGCTCGCCCCACTCCTGCCGCAGCTCTTGACGCAACTGTTGCGGGGATGAACCATTCAGCGGCGAGAGAGCGCTCCCATCACCCCATGCCGTTCACTTCCTGAACCAGAGAGAGCCGCCCCATGACCTCCGACTCCCCCTCCGCCCCGCCGTCCACCCCGCCGTCCATCCGGCCGTCCGCCCTCCGCCGCCGGTCCGTTCTCGGGGCGGCCGCGGCCGTCCCCGTGCTGGCCGCCGGCCTGGCCGGCACCGCGTCCGCCGCCCCGGTGCCGCGGGCTCCGGCTGCCCCCGCCGAGCCCCGGCGGCTGAAGGGCGGCGGCGACCTCGGACCGAACGTGATCGTCTTCGACCCCTCCACGCCCGGCATCCAGGCCGAGCTGGACGCGGTGTTCGCCGAGCAGGAGTCGGCGCAGTTCGGCACCGGCCGCTACCAACTGCTGTTCAAGCCGGGCACGTACCACGGCCTCAACGCCCGGATCGGCTTCTACACCTCCGTCTCCGGCCTCGGTCTCTCCCCCGACGACACCACCATCAACGGGGATCTGACGGTCGACGCGGGCTGGTTCGGCGGCAACGCCACCCAGAACTTCTGGCGCTCGGCCGAGAACCTGGCCGTCGTCCCCGTCAACGGAACCAACCGCTGGGCGGTGGCCCAGGCGGCCCCGTTCCGCCGGATGCACGTGCACGGCGGCCTCAACCTCGCGCCGTCCGGGTACGGTTGGGCCAGCGGCGGCTACATCGCCGACAGCCGCATCGACGGCACCGTGGGCCCGTACTCGCAGCAGCAGTGGTACACCCGGGACAGCTCGGTCGGCGGCTGGACCAACGCCGTGTGGAACATGGTGTTCTCCGGCGTCGAGGGCGCGCCCGCACACAGCTTCCCCAACCCGCCGTACACCACGCTCGACACGACGCCCCTCTCCCGGGAGAAGCCGTTCCTGCACCTCGACGGCACCGGATACCGCGTCTTCCTGCCCGCGTTGCGCACCGGCTCACGCGGTGTGACCTGGGGCAACGGCACCCCGCGCGGCACCTCACTGCCGCTGGAGCGCTTCTACGTCGCCCGGCCCGGCGACTCGGCGGCCACGCTCAACCAGGCGCTGGAACAGGGGCTGCACCTGCTGCTCACGCCGGGCATCTACCACGTCGACCGGCCGGTGCGGGTGAACCGCCCGAACACCGTGGTGCTCGGCCTCGGTTACGCCACCCTCATCCCCGACCACGGCGTCACCGCACTGAAGGTCGCCGACGTCGACGGCGTACGGCTGGCCGGCTTCCTGATCGACGCGGGACCGGTCGACTCCCCGGTCCTGCTGGAGGTCGGGCCCCGGGGCGCCTCCCGGGACCACGCCGCCAACCCCGTCACCGTGCAGGACGTGTTCATCCGGATCGGCGGCGCGGGCCCGGGCAGGGCGACCACCGGCATGGTGGTCAACGCGCGGCACACCATCATCGACCACACCTGGGTCTGGCGCGCCGACCACGGCGACGGCGTGGGCTGGGAGACCAACCGCTGCGACTACGGCGTCGTCGTCAACGGCCACGACGTGCTCGCGACCGGTCTGTTCGTCGAGCACTTCAACAAGTACGACGTGCAGTGGAACGGCGAACGGGGCCGGACGGTGTTCTTCCAGAACGAGAAGGCGTACGACGCCCCCGACCAGGCCGCGATCCAGAACGGCTCGATCAAGGGGTACGCCGCCTACAAGGTCGCCGACCACGTCACCACCCACGAGGGCTGGGGCATGGGCAGCTACTGCTACTACAACGTCGACCCGACGATCGTCCAGCACCACGGTTTCGCCGCCCCGACGCGGCCCGGCGTCCGCTTCCACGACCTTCTGGTGGTCTCGCTGAGTGGTCACGGGCAGTACGAGTGCGTCATCAACGACACCGGGACCCCGACGTCGGGCACCACCACCGTGCCGTCGACGGTGGTGTCCTACCCCTGAGCCCGGCGCCGGGGCACGCCGTCGGTCCGCGCCGGTGGCCACCGGCGCGGAGCGGTCCTGCGCCGGTGGCGGCCCCTCCCGCATGGGGGTGCGGGAGGGGCCGCCGTCACCACGCCCCGCCGGTGGCGCCGCCCGGTCCGGTCCCGGTCACCGCGTGGGAGCCGGGGCCGGGGCCGGGGCGAAGCCCGTCGGGCGGGTGGTGAAGGTGCCGCGGCCCTGGGTGCGGCTGCGCAGGCGGGTCGCGTAGCCGAACAGCTCGGCCAGCGGCACGGTCGCGGTGAGGACCGTCGCGCCGGCGCGGGTGACCGAGCCGGTCACCCTGCCGCGGCGGGCGGCGAGATCGCCGAGCACCCCGCCGACCGCGTCCTCGGGCACGGTGACCGTGACCTCGACGACCGGTTCCAGCAGGACCATCTCGCAGGCCCGCAGGGCGTCCCGCAGTGCGAACCGGCCGGCGGTGCGGAAGGCGGTGTCCGACGAGTCCTTCACATGGGTCGCCCCGTCGGTCAGCGTGACGCGCAGCCCGGTCACCGGATGACCACCCAGCGGCCCCTCGGCCAGGGCGTCCCGGCAACCGGCCTCAACCGCGCGCACGTACTCCTGCGGTACCCGTCCGCCGACCACGGTGGACCGGAACGCGAAGCCGGAGCCGGACGTGCCGAGCGGCTCGACGTCGAGGACGACATGCGCGAACTGCCCCGCACCGCCGTCCTGTTTGACGTGCCGGTACCCGAAGCCCGAGACGCCCCGTCCGACCGTCTCCCGGTAACCGACCCTCGGCCGGCCGACGTCGACCCCGAGACCGTGATCTCGGCGAACCCGCTCCACCGCGACCTCCAGATGCAGCTCGCCCATGCCGGACAGCACCGTCTGGCCGGTCTCCGGGTCGGTCCGCACGACGAGCGAGGGATCCTCCTCCGCCAGCCGTGCCAGTGCCGACGCCAGACGCCCGGTGTCGGTGCCCCGGAGCGCCTCGACCGCGACGGAGACGACGGGCTCCGCCACGCCCGGGGGCTCGAGGACCAGCGGGGCGTGGGGGGCGCACAGGGTGGACCCGGCGCGGGCGGACTTCAGCCCGACCACGGCGACGATGTCCCCGGCGACGGCACGGTCCAACTGGGCGTGCCGGTCGGCCTGGACGCGCAAAATCCGCCCGATGCGCTCGCTGCGGCGCGCGGTGGCGTCCCACACCACGTCTCCCTTCCCGATGGTTCCCGAGTACACCCGCAGATACGTCAGCCGTCCGGTGGCCGTGGCGTTCACCTTGAACGCCAGCGCGGCGAAGGGCGCCGCCCGATCGGCCGGCCGCTCCGGCGCGGCATCGTCGCCGTGCGGGCCGTCGGCGTGCGCACCGTCGCCCCCGGTCCCGCGCACCGGCGGCACGTCGAGCGGTGACGGCAGATACGCGACGACGGCGTCCAGCAGCGGTTCGATGCCGCGGTTGCGGTACGCCGAGCCGCACAGGACGACCACGCCGTCGCCGCTGCGGGTCAGGTCCCGCAGGGCCGAGGCGAGGGTGGCCGCGCCGAGCGAGCCCGTGTCGCAGAACTCCTCCAGCGCGCCCGGGTGCAGCTCCGCGACGGCCTCCTCCAGCAGCCGGCGCCGCCTGAGCGCCTCCTCGCGCAACGCCTCCGGCACCGGCACCGCGTCGCCGGCGTCACCGTCGTCCGTCCAGATCAGCGCCCGCAGGTGCACCAGGTCGACGACGCCGGTGAAGGCGTCCTCCGCCCCGATGGGCACCTGGACGACCAGGGGCGCCGGGTGTAGCCGTTCCCGGATCGAGGCGACGGCGGCGTCCAGTTCGGCGCCGGCCCGGTCCATCTTGTTGACGAACGCGATGCGCGGCACACCGTGCCGGTCCGCCTGCCGCCACACCGCCTCGCTCTGCGGCTCCACGCCGGCGACCGCGTCGAAGACGGCGACGGCACCGTCGAGGACGCGCAGAGAGCGCTCCACCTCGTCGGCGAAGTCGACGTGCCCCGGGGTGTCGATGAGGTTGATCCGGTGGCCGTCCCAGGCGCAGCTCACGGCTGCGGCGAAGATGGTGATGCCCCGGTCGCGCTCCTGCGGATCGAAGTCGGTGACCGTCGTGCCGTCGTGGACCTCGCCGCGCTTGTGGGTGGTGCCGGCGGCGTACAGGATCCGCTCGGTGACGGTGGTCTTGCCCGCGTCCACGTGGGCGAGGATGCCCAGGTTGCGGACGGTGGCGAGGGGGTTGGTGTTCGGGTCGGTGCGCATGGCCCGTGGTGGCCTTTCGGTGGTCCGGGAAAAGGGCAGCGCGATGGGCCGGGACGCACGGAACGGAGCGACGGGCCGTCACGGGTGCGCCCCGGTGGGGTCGTCGACGGTTCGGTTCAGCCGTGCGTCACGGGCATCCGGTACCGGGCGCGCAGCAGGTACCGGAGGCACGAGGACACCAGGATCACCGTGTACCGCAAACGGGGAGCGACGACGGCGGCGTGGTCACGCACGACGGACTCCCCCTCAACTTCTCTCACAGCGGCGCGCCGCCCGGCGGTGGGCGGCGCCTCATGGCGAGCCGAGTGTAGGGACACGGGCGGACGGGGATCCACGGGATTTTCGCGGCCGGGGCGGGCGAGCCGTTCCGTACGGTGCCCGCGGCGGGCAATCGCTTTCCCTCCGCGAGCGTTCCGCGTCCGCCATCGACTTCATTCGAATAACGTGCGATATATAAATGAGAAGCAGTCTGGCGTTCAATTACCAGTGTGCCGAAAAATGACGCAAACGGAAGGCCCCCCTCGCCATCAACCAGGCGTTACGCGCGCATCAACTCCTCGGTGCTGTCCGAAAAGAGTACGGGCACTCGTGTATCATCGGCCGACAGTGGGTCAATTCCTCGACAGTGGAACACCGGCCCGCAACGGGGGCATCCCGATGCACCCGCGCACTCTCTACACGATCGTGAATTACGGAGGGTCGCCGATGCCATCGATTCGGATCTTACTCATGGACACGGAACGCCTGGTCGCCGAAGGCTTCCGGAATCTGCTGCAGAGTTTCAAGGAGTTCTCGGTGGTGGCCGTCGCCCACGACGAGGCCACCGCGCTGCGTCACCTGCGACATCACCACCCGCACCTGGTCGTGATGGGCCTGGGAGCCGGCGGAAACGGCGGCATGGACACCGCCCGGGCGATCCGCCAGGACTCGCGCCACGTCCGCATCATCATCCTGGCGTCCAGCCAGCAGCCGATCTACATGCGCGAGGCCTTCGTGGCCGGCGCCAACGCCTACCTCTCCCGCGACATCGACGCGCAGGAGCTGCGCGACGCCCTGCTCACCGTGCACCGCGAAGGTGCCGCCCTGTCCGCCGCGGCCGCCGGACAGATCCTCGAACTCGTCTCCGGCGGGCTGAGCGGCGACTCCTCGCCCCTCGACCTGCTCACCCGGCGCGAACGGGAGATCCTCTTCCTGGTCGCGGACGACCAGGAGACCCACCGCATAGCCGCCCGACTGGGCATCACTCCGAAGACCGTGCGCAACTACCTCAGCCGCATCTACGCCAAACTCGGCACCCGCAACCGCCTCCAGACCGCCCTGTACGCCCTGCGCAGCCCGGAGTTCCGCCCGGAACCCGCGGCCAAGACCTGACCCCGGCTCACCCGTCGCCTTCTCCGGCACGCCCTCCCACCCCTCCCTCGTGGACCGGTGCGACCTCATGGATCAATACGATACGCTACTCGTAGCGTATCGTATTGACTCCGGAAGGGGAGGGGGCGGCGTCGTGCTCAGTCGTTGGTGGACCCTGTGCGTGGTGTCGGTGGGCAGCTTCATGTTGCTCCTGGACGTCACGATCGTGAACATCGCACTACCCGACATCGAGGAGGCGCTCGACGCGTCCCTCACCGATCTCCAGTGGGTGGTGGCCGCCTATGCCGTCGCCCTGTCGGCCGCCCTCCTCACAGCGGGATCGCTCTCCGACCGGTTCGGCAGACGAGCCGTCTTCTGCTGGGGGATGGCCGTCTTCACCCTCGCGTCGCTCCTGTGCGGCGTCGCCCAGAACCCGCTGATGCTCAACCTGGCGCGGGTGCTACAAGGTGTCGGCGGTGCCGCCCTGCTGGCGACGTCCCTGGCTCTGCTGGCCGCCGCCCACCCGGACAACAAGGAACGTCATGTGGCGCTCGCCGTCTGGGGCGCGGTCAGCGGCGCCGCCCTGGCCGTGGGGCCGCTCGCCGGCGGCGTCCTCGTGGAGGGCGCGGGCTGGCGGTGGATCTTCCTGGTCAACCTTCCGGTCGGGATCCTGGCCCTCGTCGCCACCGTGCTGCGCGTCGAGGAGTCCCGCGCGGAGCGGCCCGGCGCCATCGACTGGCCCGGCTTCCTCACCCTCGGCACCGCCCTGGGCATGCTCTCCTTCGCTCTCCTGCGAGCCAACGAGGAGGGCTGGAGCAGCACTCCGGTGGTGAGCGCGTTCATCGTCTCGGGCGTCTCCCTCGCCGCCTTCGTGGTGATCGAACGGATGCGGCGCGACCCCATGCTGCCGGGCGAACTGTTCGAGAAGATCACCACCACGGGCGCCGCGCTCGGTGTGCTCGCCATGAGCACGACGGCGTTCGCGCTGCTGCTGTACCTGACGCTTTATCTCCAGACGGTCCTGGGCCACGAACCGCTGGCGGCCGGACTGCGGCTGCTGCCGCTGACCCTGTCCATCTTCGTGGCCTCCGCGGTGGCCGCCCGCCTGGGCACCCGGCTGCCTGCCCGATGGCTGGTCTCCGCGGGCCTGGCCTGCATCGGTACGGGGCTGCTGCTGATGGGGGACATCTCCGTCTCCGACGACTGGACGGGTCTGCTCGCCGGCCAGCTGGTCACCGGACTCGGCGTCGGTCTGGTCAACCCGAACGTGGTCGCCGCCGCGATGGGCGCGGTCGGGCCGGCCCGGGTCGGTGTCGCCTCCGGGCTGAGCAACACCTGCCGTTCCATGGGCATCGCCGTGGGGGTGGCCTCGCTCGGCGCCGTCTTCGCCGACCGCGTGCGCGACGGCGTCCACGACGCGCTGATGGGCACCCCGCTGCAGGCCAGGGCCGGCGAGCTCGGCCACGCGGTGGCCTCCGGGCAGGTCGGTCCCGCCCTCGCCCACCTGCCCGAGGAGCAGCGCGGGATCTTCGCCGGGGCGGCGCAGGGCGCGTTCGTCGACGGCCTCAACTCGATCCTGACCGTCGCCGCGGTGGTGGCCTTCGTCGGGGCGGTCGTCGTCCTCCCCCTGATCCGCAGCAGCGACCTCGTCAGCACCGGGCCCGACGGCGAGCCCCTTCCGATCGCCGCGGGGCACTGACTCCCCGCGCTCACGCCAACCTCAGGAGCAGACTGTGCAGACCCTGACCAGCCGGTGCGTCGTCGTCGGCGGTGGCCCCGCGGGCATGATGGCGGGCCTGTTGCTCGCCCGGCAGGGCGTGGACGTGATCGTCCTGGAGAAACACGGCGACTTCCTGCGGGACTTCCGGGGGGACACGGTGCATCCCTCGACCCTGCGGGTCATCGAGGAACTCGGCATGATCGACGAGTTCCTGCGGATCCCGCACAGCAAGGTCACCACCATCACCGTGCAGACGCCCGCCGGCCCCACCGTCTTCGCCGACTTCGCCAGGATCCGCGGAGCCCATCCGTACATCGCGTTCATGCCGCAGTGGGACGTCCTGGACTTCCTGGCGCGCAAGGGCCAGGACCTGGAGGCGTTCCGGCTGTTCCAGAAGGCCGAGGCCACCGGGGTGATCCGGGAGGGCGACCGGGTCCGCGGGGTACGGGCCGTGACGCCGGACGGGCCGCTGGAGATCCGGGCGGACCTGGTGATCGCCGCCGACGGCCGGCACTCCACCCTGCGCAGGTCCGTGGGACTGCCCGTCTCCGCGTCCGCGGCACCCATGGACGTGCTGTGGTTCCGGCTGAGCCGGGAGCCGGGCGAGACCATGAGCTTCCTGCACACCGGCCCGGGCTTCGTACTGGTCACCATCGACCGCGGGGAGTACTGGCAGATCGCCTACGTCATCCCGCGGGGCGCCTACGACACGGTCCGCGCGGAGGGCCTGGACCGGCTGCATGCCGACGTGGCCTCCGTGCACGGCCCGTTCGCCGCACGGCTGGGCCGGGAGATCACCGACTGGGACAGGGTGAAGCTGCTGAGCGTGCGCGTCGACCGGCTGCGCACCTGGCACCGGCCGGGGCTGCTGTGCATCGGCGACGCGGCCCATGCGATGTCACCGGCCGGCGGGGTGGGCATCAACCTCGCCGTCCAGGACGCCGTGGCCGCCGCACGGATGCTCGGCCCGGTGCTGCGCGCCGGCCGCACCCCCGACCGGCGCGAACTGGCCGCGGTCCAGCGACGCCGGTCCCTGCCGGTGCGGGCGGTGCAGACGGCCCAGGTGCACATGCTGGCCGACCTGTACCCCAAGGACCGCAGGGCCACGGTGGAACGCCCCCTGGCCGCCCGCGTGGTGCGCCGCTTCCCCTTCCTGACCCGCTGGACCGCCGAGTTCATCGGGGTCGGCCTGCGGCCGGAGCACGTGAGCTGACGCCGCGTGGGCACCACCGTCCGAGAGGACCGGGAACGGGTGGAGCCCTTGAGCTGACGCCGTGTGGCCGCCACCCTCCGGAGGGGGCCGGAGGGAGATGGAGCAGGGGTGCCCGATCTGCGGGTGCGGACGGTCACGTGCTGCCCGGCGGTCGGTGGGGGCGCGCGGACGCTCCGAGCGCGGGCGCGAGCGGGGGGCACGTGCGGTCGGCTCACGCGGGCGTTCGGCGGGAGCGTCCGAGGAGTGCGGGCCCGGGCACGGGCAGGCTGCGGAGGACCGCCTCACCCGGGCGGCCGGGGTTCCGGGGGACCGGCGGCTCGGCCTTGGGCGCCGGCAGCTCACACCGCGCCCTGTCCCGCGGTTCACACCGCGCCGTGTCCCACGGTCCGGGAGGCCGCGGTGTGCCTGCCGGTGCGATCGGCCCGAGCGGTGTCGCCGTCGGGGCGCGGCTCGCGTGACGACCTGTCGCCGCCACGCGCCCGCGTCACGCGCGGATGGCCGGCCAGATGACGTCCAGGACCTGGTCGGCCCAGTCGGGCGGCGGGGTGCCCTGGGTGACGGAACGGGCGATGTAGGAGCCGGCCAGCATGCTCACCACCGTCTCGTGGTCCACGTCCGCCCGCAGTTCCCCGTCGGCCACGCCCGTGCGCAGGGTGGCGAGCATGACGTCCAGGCGGGGACGCAGAATGGTCTCCCGGAAGGCACGGGTGAATTCCGGGTCCTCGTCCCCGTGCAGCGCCGCGGCGAGGGCCCGCAGCCCCACCACGTCCTCCACACCCCGTCTGAATTGCTCGAGCAAATACCGCAGGCGTGCCCGGGCCGGAACTCCCACCGGCGGTTCGGGAATGTCCTCCACAAAGCCCAGGGAAGAACGCAGCAGCTCGTAGCGGTTCCTGTAGCGCCGGTAAATCGTGGTCTTGGCAACCCCGGAACGCTGTGCGACGGCCTCCATGGTCACTCCCATGGGCCCGCGTTCCCGCAGCAGCGCGAGTGCCGCCTGGACGATCTCCCTGGACACTTCCGCGCTGCGCGGCCGGCCCGGAACCGACCGGGTGTTTTCTCCCTGCACCATTCCGCGGAGTATATCGATGTCAAGGGGCCGGTCGGGCCCCCACGGCGACCAAGGAGCGATGCACCGGCACCCCGGCCGTGTACAGCCGGCCGTGGGCGTTCAGCAGCGTCGCCGTGCCGTCGGTGCTGCGTCCCAGCGAGGCCGGCCAGATCCGTCCGCCGCCCGGCAGACAGCGGGCGCCCAGCCCCACCAGCGCACGCCCGGGCCCGAGTTCCAGGCAGGCACGTATCCCCATCGCGTCCACCGCGCGGATCGCGTCCAGGAAGCGCACCGGACCGCGCATGTGCCGCCTCCAGTACGCCGGGGTGAGCTCTCCGGCGGCCAGCGGGCGCCCGGTGACGGTGGAGACGAGGGGCACGCGCGGGGCGTGCGCACGCACCCCTCGCGCTGCCGTGGCCAGTTCCCCGAGCGCCGGCTCCTGGAGCGGCGAGTGCAGTCCCGCGGGCACCGGCAGCCGGCCCACCCTGATGCCCGCGGCGGTCAGCCGGTCGGTGATCCGGGCCAGGGTGGTGGCCCGCCCCGACAGCGTCACCTCCCCCGGTGAGACGACCGCCGCGATCCCCACGGTGGGCTCGAAGTCCGCGAGGACGTCGAGCGCGGCGTGCTCGTCGAGGGCGACGAGGGCCATCGCGCCGTCCGTGACCCGCTCGGCCAGGGTGATCTCGGTGCCGAGCAGGCGCACCGCGTCCTCCATCGGGAGCGCGCCGGCGCAGACGGCGGCCGCGTACTCGCCGGAGCCGAATCCCAGCACCGCCGCCGGCTCGACGCCCCGGCTGCGCCACAGCTCGGCGAGGGCCGTGCTCACGCAGAACGTGCCGAGCGCGGCGTGCGCCGAACGATGCACCTGACGGGCCTCGGCGTCAGGGCGCAGCAGCCGCTGCAACGGCACCGAGACGAACGGCCGGGCCGCCTCCGCGCAGCGGTCGAACGTCTCCCGGTAGACCCGTTCGGCCCGGTACAGGCCCAGCCCCATGCCGGCGAACTGCGCGCCGAGGCCGCTGACGAGGAAGGCGACGCGCGGCACGTCCTCGGCGACCCCGGTGTGCACCTCGCGGACCGTCTCCCCCGCCAGGTGGGCGTCCAGTCGGGTGGCGATCTCGTCGGCGGTGCGTCCGGTGACACTCAGCCGGTGGGTGGAGTGCGGACCCTCGGCGGCGCGGGCGCACACCTCGGACAGCGCTGGTCCGCCGGGTCGCGCCAGCCGCGCCGCGGTGTCGCGGGCGAGCTCCGCCAGCTTCTCGGGGCCGGGCGCGGACAGCACGAGCAAACGGGTTCCGGGGCCCGCGGTCACGGCCGTCGCTCCGTTGCCGACGCGCGCTCCCCGCGGGGCACTTCGGCCACCGCACGGCACCAGGCGGCGCCCGCGTCGGCCAGGGCCACCGGGAAGGCCGTGAAGGTGAAGGGCCCGTCCGGGATCTCCCGGAGCCGGGCGAGCCCCTCGATCTGCACGAACTCCCGTCGCCTGCCGTGCATGTGGGCGGGCCACAACACCTCGCGGTCGCCCGAGGCGTAGTAGCGCTCGACCATGTCGCGCGGCGGCCCGTCGAAGCTCCAGCAGTCCGTGCCGAGGACCTTCACCCCGAGGTCCAGCAGATGGTCGACGGCCTCGGGCGTGATCGCCGTCGACTGCGTGTGGTACGCCGGTGTGCCCAGGCGCAGGTCGGAGTCGGTACGGAAGAGCACCACGGTCCCGGGCCCGACGCGCGAACCGGAGGCCGCCAGCGCCTCCTTGACGTCCGAGGCGGTCACCCTGCTCCCGCCGGCGCGCACGTCCAGCACCACCCCGGGCCCGCGGAACCACTCCAGGGGCAGGTCCATGACCTTCTTGGCGGGGTGGCCCTCGCACTCGGGCCCGTAGTGGAACGGCGCGTCCACGTGCGTCCCCTGGTGCACGGACATGCGGTAGAACTCGTTGGACAGGAAGCAGCCGTCCGGCAGGTCCCGGGGGCGCAGCCGGCGGCTTCCGGTCAGCCACCGCCAGTGGTTCACCAGCCGGTCCCTGCGGCTGTCGCCGGGCAACGCCCTGATCCGGCGGGAGAGATGGCGGATGCCGTCCCGGTGGAGCCACTGCTCGAACTCGACGCCGGGGGCCCGGCGGCTGACGGGGATGCTCAGATCGACGTACATCGACATGCAGTCACTCCTCACTCGGTGCGTGCGCGCCGGCGCGCGGCCCTGCGGCCGGTGGCCCCCGCGGTGCCGGGGATCCACCCGGGCACGGCGCGCCGGTAGGCGGCGTACTGCTCGGCGAAGGTCTCCCTGAGTCCCGGCTCCTCGACCCGGACGGCTGTCACGCAGGACACGGTCAGCACGAACGCGGCCCAGACCAGGACGGCCGTCGCCGACCACAGCAGGGCCTCGCCGGTCAGGAGCAGGGTCATTCCGGCGGCCATGGGGTTCCTGATCACCCCGTACCAGCCCGACCGGACCAGCCGTTCGGGCGGGCGGTCGCCCAGGGGGGTGGGCTGGCGCAGATAGACGCGGTCCACGGCGTCCGCGTTCATCCAGGCGCCGATCAGGGCCAGGACGAGCCCGGCGGTCACGCGCAGCCCGCCCGGGCCGGGCGGTGGCGGACCCGGCAGCCACAGGCCGAGCGCCGCGGGGACCAGGCCCGCCACCACGAACGGGATCAGCAGGGGCGCCGCGCGCAGTGTCCGTCCGCGGCTCACGGCATGCTCCCGAGCACGGTGGCCAGCGCGCCCACCGCACGCTCCCCGTAGGCGCCGCGCACCCGTGCGGCGAGGGAGCGTGCGCTCACCGTGTACTCCTGGGTGCCGGCCGTCTCCAGGGCGAAGGACGCGAGGGCGCAGCCCAGCCGGGCCGCCGCCTCGACCGGGACGCCCCGGGCGACGGCGGCGAGCATTCCGGCGCGCAGCGCGTCGCCCGCCCCGGTCGGTTCGACGGCGGTGACGTCGGGGACCGCGGGCACCAGGACCGGTTCGTGGCCGGAGCGCTCGATCAGCACCCCTGCGGCGCCGAGTGTGGTCACCCAGGTCGCGACCCGTTCCAGGACGCGCCGGGCGGTCCAGCCGGTGGACTCCTGGAGCAGCGCCGACTCGTACTCGTTGGTGAACAGCCAGCGGGCGTCCGACAGCAGGAACTGCACGTCCGCTCGGGAGAGCCGGGCGATCTGCTGCGAGGGGTCGGCGACGAACGGCAGTCCGGCGGCGCGGCACTCCTCGGTGTGCCGGAGCATCGCCGCCGGGTCGTTCGGCGAGACGACCACGAGGCCGAGCGGCCCGGACCGCTCGGCCACCTCGCGCAGCGAGATGGTGCAGGCGGCGCCCATGGCCCCGGGGTGGAAGGCACCGATCTGGTTGTGGTCGGCGTCGGTGGTGCAGACGAACCGTGCCGTGTGCCCGCCGGGCACGACCAGCACCGGGTCGGTGTCGACGCCGTTCTGCTTCAGCCACACCTGGTAGTCGGTGAAGTCGGACCCCACCGCCCCCACGAGGAGCGGCGTCAGGCCCAGCCGGCCCAGCCCCAGGGCGATGTTGGCGGCGACCCCGCCGCGCCGGGTCTCCAGCCGGTCGCACAGGAACGACAGGGAGACGCTGTGCAGCCGGTCGGGCACCAGCTGTTCGCTGAAGCGGCCCGGGAAGAACATGAGGTGGTCCACCGCGATGGACCCGGTGACGGCGATGCGCACCCTGCAGCCTCCTGTGGGATGGCGGTGGTGCCGGTCAGGCCCCGGCGGCCTGGCGGAGTTTGTCGGCCCGGTCGGTGACCTCCCAGGTGAACTCCGGCTCGGCGCGGCCGAAGTGCCCGTAGACGGCGGTCCGGGAGTAGATCGGGCGCAGCAGGTCGAGATCGCGCACCAGGGCGCCCGGCCGCAGGTCGAACACCTCGGTGACGGCACGCTGGACGGCGGCGACCGGCACCGTCTCGGTGCCGAAGCACTCGGTGAACAGGCCGACGGGCCGGGCGGTGCCGATGGCGTAGGCGACCTGCACCTCGCAGCGCGAGGCCAGGCCGGCGGCCACCACGTTCTTGGCCACCCAGCGCATCGCGTACGCCGCCGACCGGTCCACCTTGGAGGGGTCCTTGCCGGAGAAGGCGCCGCCACCGTGGCGGGCGGTTCCGCCGTAGGTGTCGACGATGATCTTCCGTCCGGTGACGCCCGCGTCGCCCATGGGGCCGCCGATCTCGAAGCGGCCGGTCGGATTGACCAGCAGCCGCACCCCGGAGACGTCCAGCGTGCCCTCCAGCGACCGGAGTTCGGGCTCGAGGACATGGGTGCGCAGGTCGGGGGCGAGGTGCGTGTCGAGGTCGATGTCGCGGGCGTGCTGGCTGGAGAGGACCACGGTGTCCAGCCGGATCGGGCGGTCGCCCTCGTACTCGACGGTGACCTGGGTCTTCCCGTCGGGGCGCAGATAGGGCAGGACGCCGGTCCGGCGGACCGCGGAGAGCCGGGCGGCCAGCCGGTGGGCGAGGGTGACGGGCAGCGGCATCAGCTCCGGTGTCTCGTCGCAGGCGAAGCCGAACATGAGCCCCTGGTCGCCCGCGCCGAGCCGGTCCAGTGCGTCGGCGTGTCCCTCGATCCGGGACTCGTAGGTGTCCGACACGCCCCGGGCGATGTCCGGCGACTGCCGGCCGAGGGAGACGCTGACCCCGCAGCTCGCTCCGTCGAAGCCCTTGGCGGAGGAGTCGTAGCCGATGGCGAGGATCCGTTCCCGCGCCACGGCGGCGACGTCGACCGCGGCACGGCTGGAGACCTCCCCGGCGATGTGCACCTGGCCGGTGGTCACCAGGGTCTCCACGGCCACCCGGGCGTCACGGTCCTGGGCGAGCAGGGCGTCCAGGACCGCGTCGCTGATCTGGTCGGCGATCTTGTCGGGGTGTCCCTCGGTCACCGACTCCGAGGTGAACAGGCGCCGGGTCACGGCCGTACGGCCCCGGACTCGATCCTGCGCTTGATGCCGGCCTGGTTGTGCCGGGTGTGGACGTTCATCCGCTCCAGGACGGTCTCCAGCGGCACCTCGAACCTCTCGTCGAGCTCGAAGTCCTGGATCCAGGTCATCAGCGTGCCTTCGGCGACCGGCTGGTAGGTCCACCTCAGGTGCATGTAGCGGAACGGGTACAGCGGGTCGCGCCGCTCGGCGACGGCGACGAGTTCGCGGTGGTCCAGGATGCGCCAGGAGCGCCAGCTCGCTCCCTCGGCGTTGGTGAGCTCGAAGAAGATCTCGGTCCAGCGGCCCTCGCGCTCCTGGGAGACGACCTTGGCGTGGCTGTACTCGTCGAAGATCTCCGACCAGCGGGCGATGTCGTTGGTGACGTCGAAGACGTGCCGGGCGTCCGCCCGTACGACGATGCCGTTCTCGATGCGCGGCACGGGCTCATCCCCTTCCGGCGGCGGCCGGGAGCAGGCGCGCCACGCAGGCCACGAGGTCGCCGAAGGTGGCGAATCCGCCCTCGGCCCCGGCGTCGATGTCGATCCCGAAGTGCTGCTCCAGGGCGACGACGATCTCCACCAGCTCGGTGGAGTCGATGTCGAGGTCGCGGCCGAGGTGTCGGCCGTCCTCGAGTTCCCCGCCGTCGAATCCGACGCCGCGCAGGACGTCGACCACTTCTTCCCGAACGTTCATCCGCCTCACTGACTCCTTCACTCGCTCTCGTCGTGTCTCACACGGCCACGGCGATCGCCACGGCGACGCCGGCCTCGTGCGTGATGCTCAGGTGCAGACGGCTGAACCCGGCGGCCTCGAACGCCCGCGCCGCCCGCCCGGTCAGCCGGGGCACCGGCGCCCCGGACGGTTCCCGGTCGATCTCCACGTCCCGCCACGCGCAGCCCTCGCCGTGCCGGCCGAGGGTCTTGCGGACGGCCTCCTTGGCCGCCACCCGGCCGGCCAGGCAGGCGGCCCGGTGGCGCGCCGACGCGCCGTGGCACAGGGCCTGTTCGGCGGGGGTGAGCAACCGGTCGAGCAGCGGCTGCCCGCGCCGCTGCAGCATGGCGCCCAGCCGTCCGATACCGACCACGTCGATGCCCACCGCCCGCACGCCCGGTGCGTGGGGTCCGGCGGCCGCGGTCAACGCCTCAGCAGCAGACACGCGTTGACACCTCCCAGGCCCCGGGAGACCACCAGCGTGTGCTCCCACCCGGGGGCGGGCCGTGCCGCGGCGCGCACCAGGTCCAGGTCGATGCCGGGCGCCGGGCGGTCGAGATTGACGGTGGGCGGCACGGTCTCCTCCCGCATGGCCCGCAGGGCCAGCGCGACGTCGGCGGGTGCGGCGGCGCCGAGCAGGTGGCCGAACCCGGACTTGGGCACGGTGACCGGCACCCGGGCCGCGGCCGGGCCGAAGGCCTCGTGCAGCGCGTAGCCCTCGGTGACGTCCTCGAAGGGGATCGCGGAGCCGTGCGCGAACACCGCGCCCAGGTCCCCGCCCGAGACCCCGGCCCGATCGGCGGCGGTGCGCATGGCGCGGCCGAGGACCCGGCCGGTCGGCTCGACGGTGTAGTACGGCATGTAGCCGTCGGTGCTCACACCCCAGCCGGCCAGCTCGCCGAGGATCCGCGCGCCCCGGCGTGCGGCGTGCTCGCGCCGCTCAAGGATCAGGAACACCGCTCCCTCACCGAAGACGCTGCCGCCGTGCCCGGCGTCGAAGGGCCGGTACAGCTCGCTGGGTTCCAGCGTGCCGCGGGCCTTGGCGCCGAGCCCGCTGGTCTCCAGGCACAGCCAGCCGTACGGCGACAGCGGTGCCTCCACACCGCCCGCGATGACGACGTCGGCGCGGTCGCGCAGCAGTGCCTCGGCCGCGCCGATCAGGGCGTACGCGCCGCTCGCCCGGTCGGCGACGAAGGTGCGGGCGGGGCCCTTGACGCCCTGGTCGATGCAGATGTTGCCCTGGGGGGCGGCGGGGAACCAGGCAGTGGCCTGGTACGGGCTGACCGCGCGCGGGCCGTCGGTCCACAGGTTGCGCAGCTCGCGTTCGGCGAACTCCCAGCCGCCGAGGATGTTGCCGACCATGACGCCGGTGCGCTCCGGGGTCACCTCCGTGCCGACGGCGAGGCCGGCCTCGTCGAGGGCCTGGCGCACGGCGTGCACGGCGAGGTGGGTGAAGCGGTCGGTGCGCTTGACGAACCGGGACGGCAGCTCGGCGTCGGCGTCGAAGCCGGACTGTCCGGCGGCCGGGCAGGCGTACGCCGAGGCGTCGAAGCGGTCGATGGCGGTGATGTGCGCGGTGCCGTCCCGGACGCCCTCCCAGAGGGGGTCGAGGCCGGTGCCGGCCGGGGTGACCGCTCCGATCCCGGTGACGACGACGCTCATCGCCGGCCTCCTTCCCGGACGGCGCTCGCGACCAGGGCCGCGTGCAGGCCGGCGAAGCCGCTGGCGTCCTTGAGGACGACCGTGCCGTCCCAGGGCCGGCCGGTGCCCGGCACGTAGTCGAGGTCGCACGTCGGGTCGGGCGTCTCGTAGTTGGCGGTGGGGTGCACGAAGCCGTGGGTGCAGGCCAGGGCGCACAGCACCAGCTCCATGGCGCTGGCGGCGGCCAGGGCGTGGCCCAGCATGGACTTGGCCGAGTTCACCGGGATCTCCCGGGCGCGCCGCCCCAGGGCGAGTTTGAGGGCGCTGGTCTCGCAGGTGTCGTTCTGGCGGGTGGAGCTGCCGTGCGAGCTGACGTGGTCGATGTCGTCGGGGCTCAGCCCGGCGCCCTCGACGGCCTGCGTCATGGCGCGGGTCAGGTCGGCGCCGTCGGAGAGCAGGTCGGTCATGTGGATGGCGTTGGAGGTGTGCGAGAACCCGTCGATCCGCAGGTACGGGGTGGCCCCGCGGGCGCGGGCGTGTTCCCGCTCCTCCAGTACCAGCACGCCGCAGCCCTCGCCGAGCACGAAGCCGTCGCGTCCGTCGTCGTAGGGTCGGGAGGCGGCCTCGGGCCGGTCCCGGTGGGCGCGGGACAGACAGTTGATGATCTCGAACGAGGCCACCGTGACGGGGGTGATGGGCGCCTCGGTGGCGCCGGCGATCATCACGTCCGCGTCTCCGTGGGCGATGGTCTCGTAGGCGTGGCCGACCGCGTCCAGGCCGCCGATGCAGCCGGTGGACAGCGTGACGCACGGACCCTGCGCTCCGAACAGGGCGGACAGCACCGTGCCCGGGGTGTTCGACATGGAGGCGAGGTACAGGTCACGGCCCGCCTTGGCCGGGTCGATGGGCTTGCGGCCCTCGTCCGTGACGGCGAGGAACTCCTCCTCCATCTTCGGCGTGCCGCAGATCGCCGTGGACAGCGAGATGCCGGTGCGGTCGGCCGCGTGGCCGCCGCTGTCGAGCCCGGCGTCCCGCATGGCCTGGGTGGCGGCCACGACGGCGAACTGGACGTACCTGTCGAGCCGTTGGATCTCGGGCGGCAGCGAGGGTATGTGCTCCTCGAAGCCCGGAACCTCCGCCACCGCGTCCGAGAGGAACTCGAATTCCTCGAACAGGGCCGAACTGGTGATGTCGGAGAGCGGTTTGGTGACGCTGCGGCCCGCCGAGACGGTGTCCCAGAAGGCTTCCTTTCCCGTTCCCGCCGGGCTGACGACTCCGAGCCCGGTGACGACCACTTCTCGCATGGTTACTGCCTTTCTCCCGTCAGGGCCGTCACCAGCCCGCGAGTTACGCATTCCTTCGCCGCGATCCCGGCCTCGGCCATGAGGGCGCGGTAGGCGCCGGCCTCGGGCAGGCCACCGTTCTCGGTGTTCACCAGGAGGCTGAGCGCGAGCATCGGGCGGCTGAGCGGGGGCTGTCCGGGCGGCGCCCGCATGACGTCGGCGAGCAGCAGCGTGCCGCCGGGCCTCAGGACGCGGGCGCCCTCCCGGATCAGCCGGGCGGCGGTGCGCGGGCCGGCGAACCGGCCCGCGTGCGCCATGACGACCGTGTCGAACTCACCCTGGGCGAACGGTGTCTCACCTAGGCGGCCCGCCACGAAGCGGAACCGTTCCGCGACCCGGAACTCCGCGGCGCGCCCGCGGGCCACGGCGAGCAGAGCGGGATCGTCGTAGGCGGTCACCCGTGCCCGGGGGTCGGCACCGGCCAGCGCGATGCCCCACTCGCCGCTGCCGCAGGTGAGGTCCAGCACCCGGCCCGCGCCGCGCAGGTCCAGTGCCTCGACCACGGCGGCGGCGACCCGCACGGCGAGCGGGAACGCACCGGCGAACATGCCCGGGTGCCGTCCGCGCCCGGCCGGATCCCCCAGGTCGCCGCCGCGGTGGCCGGTGCGCACCAGCGACGTGAGCGCGCCCCAGCGGTCCCATTGCGCGAGCACCTCGTCGAAGTGGTCCCCGAGATAGGCGGGGGCCCCCTTCACCAGGTACGCGCGTGCCGCCTCGGTCGGCGCCCAGCCCACCCCGTCGTCGCCGGACACCAGCCCGAAGTCCTCCAGCACCGGGAGCAGTTCACCGAGTGACCGGGCGTCGCAGCCCAGGGTGTCGGCGAGTTGCGCAGTGCTGCAGGGCGCCGCCGCGGCCAGGGCGGTGAACACGCCCAGGTCCAGGGCGGTGCCGAGGGCCCGTGCCCGGGCGAAGCCGAAGTTCAGGGCCAGCAGCGGCGCGGGGTCGGGCAGTTCGGAGTAGCGGGCGAGGGCCGCGGCGACGGAGGCGGGCGGCGTGGCGGTGTCCGTCACCCGGAGTCCTTCGTCGCGACGAGCAGCCCGGACAGCGCCGACACATGGCCGGTGGTCACGTCCCGGAACCCGGCGGCCTCCACCCAGGAGCGGATCTCGTCCACGTCGCGGACCTCGCCCTCCTCGGTGTTGACCAGCAGGATCAGTCCGAACATGGCGGGGAAGAGCCCGGAGGCCAGCGACGGCATGTGGGAGTGCACCAGCAGTCGTCCGCCGTCGGGGAGGTGGGAGTGGATCCGCTTCACCAGGTGTGCGGCGCGCTCGGGGCCGTAGCCGTCGAGGACGTGGGAGAGCAGCACGGCGTCGCTCTCGGGCCAGATGTCCTCCATGATGTCGGCGGGCACCACCTCGACCCGGTCCTCGAGTCCGGCCTCCTCGACGTTCGCGCGGGCCAGGTCGGTGACGGCGGGGTAGTCCAGGGAGGTGACGCGCAGCCCGGGGTGGCGCCTGGCCAGTGCGATGGAGTAGTCGCCGGAGCCGCAGCCCAGGTCGATGACGTGGCGCACGTCGTCCAGGGGCGCGGTGGCGGCCAGCTTGTCCGCCTGGAGGCGGGAGCTGACCCGCATGGCCTGGATGAGCCGGCCGGTGCCCTCGCGGCCCTCGCCGGCCGCGGCGCCCTGGTCGCGGTAACCCTTCTTGAGGACACGCTGGTTGAGCGAGGTGTTGCTGCGCACGGCCTCGTCGAGCCGGGCGAAGTGGCCGAAGTGGGAGTCCTGGTGCCGGGCGAAGCCGCCCATGTACTCGGGCCGTCCGGCGACCAGGTAGCGTCCGGCCTCCTCACTGTTGCGGTACGCGCCGTCCTCGGCGCGCACGAGGTCCAGGCCCTTGAGCGCGACCAGCAAGGCCCGGGTGGGGCGCAGGCTGAGCCCCAGCTCGGCGGCGAGGTCCTCCACAGGGCGCGGGGCCTTGTCCAGGGCTTCGAAGACACCCAGGTCGAGGGCGGTGAACACCGCCTTCGACTGGAGGTACGCGGTCAGGATCGCGTGGACCCGGGAGGAGTCCTCACGCGTCGGCGCCGTGGCGGTCACTTGCCCTCCAGGAGGCTGGTGTACTCGGGCAGCTGGGTGTACTCGTACGGGTCCTCGGAGAGGAACACGTTGCGCACCGGGGGCCGCTCGGTGGGGGCGACGACCAGGAACCGGCAGGTCTGGTCGGGGCCGGTCACGAACCCGTGCGGTTCGTTGCGCGGGATGAAGACGGCGTCGCCGGGGCCGACCTGCTCGGTGCGGCCCTGGTCGGGCATGACGAGGCCCATGGAGCCCTCGATCACGTAGATCTCGTGCTCCCACTCGTGGAAGTGGGGCGGGGTGGACCCGTTGGGCGCGACCTCGAACTCCGTGAGGACGAACCGGTCGGCGCCGTCCGGTGTGTCGATGAGCTTGCGGTGGGTCGTTTCCTTCGCACCCGGCTCCCGTACGATCTCGGCCTTCACCTGTGTCCGGTGCACGCGTTTCATTCGACGCCTTTCTCCTCGGTGGGCAACTGTCGCCACGGAACTGCGACGGCAGAACTGCGACGGCAGAACTGGGACTGCGGAACTGCCACTGCGCTACTGCGACGGCGAGAGACCGCGGCATACGAGCGGAGTGCGGACGGAATGCGCACGGAATGCGCACGGAATCCGGCGGGTTTCTCCGTCCCGCTCCCGCCGCGTCGGCCTTCGCCCTTCCTGCCGACGGTGCCGAATCTAGGTGAGCATCCCGGGGCGTCTCGACGGGCAGGGGCCACCGTGCACGGCGGGCGAATGTCCGTCCGGCGCCTGGGACGAACGCCCACGGGGCCGGGACGGACACGATGACGCCGACGGAGCCAGGACGCCGGCCGGTGTCTCTCCGTGGCCGGTCATGGGGGGCCGGCGTCCCACCCGCGAAACCGCAGCTCGACCCGCGTTGTCAGTGCCCCTCCCTATGGTGGAGCCATCATCTGGACGGACCGGAGTCCATGCCGGGGTGCGCGCAGCCCGGGGGCTCTGCTGACGGCCTTTCAGCACCCGACTCCTCGGAGGCGCGAAGGCATGGGCGGGCGCACGGCGACCGGCGAGTCCTCGTCGGAAAAGCCGTGTCTCCGCAGGGCGCTGTCGTGGTCCGGGGGAACGATCGGAAGGGGATGGGCACGATGACCGCAACGGTGAAGGACCGGCTCAAGAAGCACTTCGTGAACCACGTCGCTCTCGTCATCGACAAGTCCGGTTCGATGCGCGGGCATTCGGAACAGCTCGTGCGCGTGGTCGACGAGTTCGTGAAGGGGCTGAAGGAGGAGTCCGACCGGCTCGGCCACGAGACCCGGATCAGCCTCTACGCCTTCGACCACCTGGTCGAGAATCTGGTGTGGGACATGGACGTCAAGCATCTGCCGTCCATGCGGGGCCTGTACACCGTGGAGAACGGCGCGACGGCGCTGATCCAGGCGTCGGTGAAGGCGCTCGACGACCTCGGCCACATATGGGAGGAGTACGGCGAGCACAGCTTCCTCCAGGTCGTCGTCACCGACGGCGAGGAGAACGCCTCCGGCGCCGACCGGACGGGCGCACGCCACGACCTCCTCCCCGACGGGCGCGCGGTCCTGGACGAGTGGCGGGACAGGATCGCGGACAAGTTGAACAACCTGCCGGACCACTGGACCTCGGCCATCATGGTGCCGAACTCCCTGGCCAAGCGCACCGCCCAGCAGTACGGCTTCCCGACGGGCAACATCTCGATCTGGGACGCGGACTCCGACCAGGGTGTCGAGGAGGCGATCGGCGCCGTCAAGTCGGCCGCCACGAGGTTCCTGCGGGACCGCGAGCAGGGCGTGCGCGGCACGAGGAACCTCTTTGCGATGGGGCAGGACCTGAGCACGGCGGACGTGAAGTCCAGCCTCGACGCCCTGGACGCCGGCAAGTACGTGCTGATCCCGGTGGACCAGCAGACCTCGATCCGCGATTTCGTCACCCGCGCCGGACATCCGTACAAGACCGGCTGCGCCTTCTACGAGCTGTCCAAGCGCGAGAAGATCCAGGCCACCAAGAAGATCGCCGTCGCGGAGAAGGACCCGGTCACCGGCCGCATGACCGGGAAGGTGTTCTCCGGTCCCGCCGCCCGGCAACTGCTGGGTCTCCCGGCGACCGAGGTCACGGTGACGCCGGGGAGCAACGCGGCCTACACCGTGTTCGTCCAGTCGACCTCGGTCAACAGGAAGCTCGTCCCGGGGACCAGGCTGCTGGTCATGCTGTAGCCGAAGGGCCACAGCAGGGACCACAGCACACAGGGCCCCGACCTGGCGGTCGGGGCCCTGGTGAGAGTTTGCTGTACGAACTGCAACTGGTGTCCGAGGGGGGACTTGAACCCCCACGCCCGATAAAGGGCACTAGCACCTCAAGCTAGCGCGTCTGCCATTCCGCCACCCGGACAAGGTGTCCGCCGCCGTGCCCGGGGGCGCTCCCCGCGGCGACATGGACAACCATACCAAGGTTTCGCAGCGCCTTTCACCTGCGTTTCCTTCACACGGAGTGGCTCCGCGGTCACGCAGGGCGAGCAGGATCACAGTCGGCCGGGGGCCCTTCCCGGGGTGCCTGGGGAAGGACCACCCGGCGGGCGGACGGACGCGGGTCAGCGGCGACGTCTGCGCAGCGAGGCCAGGTGGTCGTAGCCGGTCTTCGCGTGCCGCAGCGACTGGCCGGGGTCGGTGGAGCTCGGTGCGTTGTCCTGCTCGACCATCGGGTTGTGGTACGTACGGTGCCCGACCCGGGTGAAGAACGTCCGGTAGTCGATGTCGCCCGTGCCGAACGGAACCATGTCGTAGCCCATGCCGTTCACCGTGTTGACGGTGCCGTCCTTGGCGTGGAACAGCGGGTAACGCCGGTTGTTGCGGGCGACGAGCGCGGCCGGGTCGAAGACGTTCTCCCGCACCGACCCGTCGTGCGCCGTATAGGTGCGGAACTTGTACTGGGCCACGTGCGCCCAGAAGATGTCCATCTCGAGCCACACGGTCTGCGGGTCGGTGACCTGGAGGAAGTACTCCAGCCTGCGGATGCCGGAGCTGCGGGTGGGCCGCCCCTGGTCGTCCAGCGGGCCGCCGTCGAGCAGGAAGCCGTACGCGGCGTCGTGGTTGTGGGTGTAGAGCTTGACGCCCTCGCGCCGGGCGATCTCTCCCAGGGTGTTCCACTTGTCGGCGGCCACGTCCCAGTCGGCCCGGTGGGAGCTGCCGGTGGGGTCGCCGCCGGTGCCCATGTGGGGCATGCCGAGGATGTTGGCGATCTCCAGGTGCTTCTTGAAGGTGTCCAGGTCCGCCGTGGTCAGCGGCCAGGACGGCGGGATGAAGCCGTGGTTGCCCCGGGCCCCGAGGCCGTTGTCCTCGAGCCAGCAGCGCAGCAGCCGGGCGCCCTGCACGGATTCCAGGCTCGCCCCTCCGGGGGCGTTGGGGTGCTGCCCGTAACCGGCGAACTCGACCTGACGGTAGCCGTACCGGGACAGCTCCTCGAAGACCTCGCGGAAGCCGGACGGCAGATCGCTCGCGAGGGGGTCGCGGCCGATGGCGTCACGGACGGTGTAGAGGATGACGCCGCGCCGGGCGGCCGGTACGAGGAGGTCGCCGCCGCGCTCCTCGCCTCTGCGGGTGCCCTCGGCCGCGACCACCGGTGGGGCCCCCAGGACGGGAGCCGCGATCACGGCGGCCGCGGCGGCGGTGCAGCTGCTCAGGAAGCGGCGGCGGTCGATGCCGAGCCGGCGACGCAGGGCCTCGCCGGGGCCGTCGGCCGCGGCGTCGCCGCTGGTCGGGGTGGTGGGGAAAAGGGACACGGATGCCTGCCTTCTTCGTCGTGGCCGGTTCCCGCTGCCGCCGGGACCGGCCGTTGTCAGTGCCGCGTGGTTCACTCTCGGTAGCTGGATCTCACCGGGCTGTCGCGTCAGGTGAGTCCGGCGAGCCGGAGCAGCAGCGACTTGACGTCGGTGGCCGCGAGGCGGTCACCGACAGCGCGGGGGGTGGAGCAGATGAGGAGCGGACCGTCGTCGTCGCTCGCGGGGAGGCGGCCGTGGCTGCCGCGAAGAGATGAGGGATCGAGAGGCACGACCGCCATGCGGTAGCGCATGCCGAGTTTCTTGCGCGCCAGTGCGGTGGCCGCCCTGACCCTGACGTACGGGTCGAGGGGATCCATGAGGAGTTCGGCCGGGTCGTAACCGGGTTTGCGGTGGATCTCGACGAGCCGCGCGAAGTCGGGCGCGCGGGCGTCGTCGAGCCAGTAGTAGTACGTGAACCAGGCGTCCGGTTCGGCGACGGCCACGAGTTCGCCGGCGCGCGGGTGGTCGAGGTGGTGGGTCTTCTTGCCCTCGTCGTCGAGGAGCCGCTCGATGCCGGGCAGGGGGGCGAGGGCGGCGCGGGTGGCGTCGAGGTCCTCGGGGCGGCGCACGTAGACGTGGGCGATCTGGTGGTCGGCGACCGCGAAGGCGCGGGAGGCCATCGGGTCGAGGTACTCCATGCCGTCCTGCGTGTGCACCTCCAGCAGACCGGCGCGCCGCAGGGCGCGGTTGATGTCCACGGGCCGGTTCACACGGGTGATGCCGTACTCGGACAGTGCGACAACGGTGCGTCCCTCGGCGCGTGCGTCGTCCAGGAGCGGGGCGAGCGCGGTGTCCAGGCCGGCGGCGGCCTCGAGCGAGCGGGGGTCGTCGGGGCCGAAGCGCTGGAGGTCGTAGTCGAGATGGGGGAGGTAGCACAGGGTCAGGTCGGGGGTGCGGGTGCGGTTGACGTGGCGGGTGGCGTCGATGATCCACCGGCTGGAGACGAGGTCCGCCCCGGGCCCCCAGAAGTGGAACAGGGGGAACGTGCCGAAGCGGTCGGTGAGTTCGTCGTGCAGCGCGGCGGGCCGGGTGTAGCAGTCCGGTTCCTTGCGGCCGTCGGCGTAGTAGACGGGACGGGGGGTGACGGTGATGTCGGTGTCGGCGCCCATGGCGTACCACCAGCAGATGTTGGCCACGGTGTATCCGGGGTGCGCGCGGCGGGCGGCGTCCCACAGCTTGTCGCCGGCGATAAGACCGTTGTGCTGCCGCCACAGCAGGACGTCGCCGAGCTCGCGGAAGTACCAGCCGTTGCCGACGATGCCGTGCTCGCTCGGGAGGGTGCCGGTGAGGAAGGTGGACTGGGCGGTGCAGGTGACGGCGGGCAGCACGGTGCCGAGGGCCGCGCGGGAGCCGGACTGCCCGAGCGCCTTGAGGTGGGGCATGTGGTCGAGGAGGCGGGGGGTGAGGCCCACGACGTCGAGGACGAGAAGGGGGATGGGGCGGGCGGTGCCGTGGTGGCTGCCGGCGGTGTGCCCGGGCGCGGTCATGGCAGTTCCTTCAGGCCGAGGTCGGTCAGCAGGTCTCGGGCGAGCGTCAGTTCGGCGGCGAGGCCGTCGGCGAGCTGGGCGCGGCCCCGGGGGCGCAGCTCGGGCGGGAGGGCCTGCCAGGTGTAGGTCTCGACCTCCAGGTGGCGGGTGAGCGGGTGCGGGCCGCCGACGAGCCCGGTCAGGGCGGCCTTCAGTACGGGCAGCGTGGAGGTGAGGGGCGCGCTGGGGGCCGCGTGCAGTGGGACGTGGAAGTGGGCGCGCCAGGGTGCCGCGTCGGGCAGCGTGTCGCCGGCCAGGGCCTCGTCGAGGTCGTCGGTGCCGCGCAGTCCGGTGGCGGTGGAGGCGCGGGTCTGGTGCAGGAAGCGGGGTTCGGCGAAGGCGGCCAGGGCCTCGCGGACCTCGGGGAGACGGGGGTGTTCGGCGTGCAGGGCGGCGGAGAGCTGGGACTTGACGACGGGGATGCCGGCCCGGGTCAGGTCGCCCAGGGCGGTGTGCGGGTCCTCGAAGGAGGTGGCGAGGTGACAGGTGTCGACACAGACGCCGAGGCGTTGGTGGGCGATCGCGGTGAGCGGGGCGATGGCGTCGCGGGTGGTCTCCACGACACAGCCGGGTTCCGGCTCGAGGGCGAGGCGGATGGAGCGCCCGGTGAGCTCCTGGAGCGCGTCGAGGCGTTGGGCGAGGGTGAGCAGCGCGGTGCGCGCGGTGCGGGCACGCCGTTCGTCGTGGGCGGTGCGCCAGGCCAGGGGCAGGGTGGAGATGCTGCCGTCGGTGACGTCGTCGGGCAGCAGTCCGGCCAGGACCCGGGCCAGGGCGGTGGTGTGCTCCAGGCGCTCCGGGTCGGCCCAGTCCGGCTTGTAGACGCGGTACTTGACCTCTTCGGCGCCGAAGCCCTCGTAGGGGAAGCCGTTGAGGGTGACGACCTCGAGGCCGCGCCGGTCGAGCTGACGGCGCAGTCCGCGCAGGGCGCAGGGGTCGGTGGCGAGGGCGCGGGCGGCGTCCCTGGCGAGCCACAGCCCGATGCCGAGCCGGTCGCGGCCCAGGCGCCGGCGTACCGGCTCGCAGTGGTCGCGCAGCTGGGCCAGGACGCCGTCGAGGGTTTCGGCGGGGTGGACGTTGGTGCAGTAGGCGAGGTGGACGGTGGAGCCGTCGGGGTGGCGGAAGCGCATGGCTCACGCCTCCGGGGTGGCGGCGGGGTCCCCTGCGGGGGTGCTGGGCGCGCCGCGCAGGATGGTATTGCCCTCGTGGGTGGCAGCGGTGGCGGCGACGTCGAGGTCCAGCCGGCCGCTGAGCCCGTAGAAGGCGACGGGGTTGCGCCACATCACGTGGTCGACGTCGTCGTCGGTGAAGCCCTCGGCGAGCATCAGGTCGGCGACCTTGCGGGTCTTGAGCGGATCGCTGCGGCCCCAGTCGGCGGCGGAGTTCACCAGGACCCGCGCGGGGCCGAAGGCGCGCAGGATCGCGACCATGCGCTCCTCGTCCATCTTGGTGTCGGGATAGACGGAGAAGCCCAGCCAGCAGCCGCTGTCCTTGGCCTCCTTGACGGTGGTCTCGTTGAGGTGGTCGACCAGCACGCGCTCCGGGGACAGGGCCGACTCGCGGACGACGTCGAGGGTGCGGCGCAGACCGGCGAGCTTGTCGCGGTGCGGGGTGTGCACGAGGGCGGGCAGGCCGTGGTCGGCGGCCAGCTGGAGCTGGACGGCGAGGGCGGTGTCCTCGGCCGGGGTCATGGAGTCGTAGCCGATCTCGCCGACGGCCACCACGTGGTCCTTGACGAGATACCGGGGCAGCGCGTCGAGGACGGGGGTGCAGCGGGGGTCGTTGGCCTCCTTGGGATTGAGGGCGAGGGTGCAGTGGTGGGCGATGCCGTACTGGGCGGCGCGGAAGGGTTCCCAGCCGAGCAGGGAGTCGAAGTAGTCGAGGAAGGAGGCCGGAGAGGTGCGGGGCTGGCCGAGCCAGAAGGCGGGCTCGACCACGGCGCGGACGCCCGCGGCGTGCATGGCCTCGTAGTCGTCGGTGGTGCGCGACGTCATGTGGATGTGGGGGTCGAAGAGGCGCATCAGGACTCCTTGCCGTGGGGGTGGTCCGTGGTGTGCGGCGCGGGGGCGGACTCGGTCGTGGTCAGGACGCGGCGCAGGTCCTCCGGGACGGGGCGGCCGGCGGCGGTGCGCTCGTCGGCGTGGTCGGCGAGCATGCGGGCGAGTTCGGCGTCGCCGCGGGCCCGCCGGTCCAGGTCCGCCACACGGTCCACGGGGACGCCCGTGAACAGGCACTTCAGTACGGCGTGCCGCCAGGCGTGGGCGTCGAGGTGCCGGGCGCCGTACGGGCCGACGGCGGCGGCGACGAGCCGGGTGTCGTTGGTGCGCAGGGCGTCCTCGACGAGCGGAAGTGCTTCGGCACCGGGCACGAGGTGCGGCAGGGCGTGCAGGACGGCGCGGCGTTCGTCGGCGGTGCCCTGGACGTAGACCCGGCTCAGGGCGTCGGCGTCGGCGCGGGCCGCGTGCAGGATGAGCACACGGGCGGCGTCGGCGTGCTCGGCACCGCAGCGGCGGCCGGCCTCGGCCAGGCGCAACTCCCACACGGAGATGGGTCCGTGGGCGCCCGGGTGGGTGCTCGCCTCGTCGAGCGCCTGATCGAGCCAGGCGCGGGCGGCTCCGGTGAGGCGGTCGGCGAGGCGGCGGCGCAGGTCGGGGAGCGGGGTGGTGGCGGGGCTGCCGTCGCCCTCCCGGGCGGTGGACGGCGCGCTCGCCTCGTCAGGGGCCGGGCGGACGGGGGTGGTGCCCGGGCCGGTGCGGGCGGCGGGGGTGGTGCCGTCGGCTGCCTGGTGGTCCGGGGCGTGGGGGACCGACCGATCGCCGTGGGTGGTTCCTGCCTCCGGGGTGGCCGGGGTGGCGTCGGGGCGGGTCATGGGGTGCTGCTCCCTTCGGGGGTGACGGAGGGATCGCCGTGTGCTCGGTCGGGGGCGGTGGGCGAGGTGAAGGGGTGGGCGGCGGCCGGGGTGCGGGCCGTGGCGGACCGGGCGGCTGCGCGACGCAGGAAGGGCAGGGAGTGGGCGGCGAAGTGGGGGCCCGCGTGGGAGTGGCGGGGCAGTTCGACGACGGTGAGGCCCCGGTAGCCGGTCGCCGCGAGCGCCGCGAGGACGGGCGGGAAGTCGATCTCGCCGTCGCCGAAGGGCAGGTGCTCGTGCACGCCGCGGCGCATGTCCTCGATCTGGACGTGGCGGAGCCAGGGCGCGGCCTCGCGCACGCAGTCCGCGGGGGCGAGGGATTCGAGGCACTGGCAGTGGCCGATGTCCAGGGTGAGGCCGAGCGGTCCGGGATCACCGAGCGCGCGGCGCAGGTGGTGGAAGTCGGCGAGGGTGGCGAGCAGGTGGCCCGGTTCGGGTTCTACGGCGAGCGGGACGCCGGCGGTGGCGGCGGCGTCCAGGACGGGGGTGAGGGTCTCGGTGAGGCGTCTCCACGCGGTGGCCTCGTCCGTGCCCCCGGGGACGACGCCGCTGAAGCAGTGCACGGCGTGCGCGCCGAGGTCGGCGGCGATCTCGACGGCCCGCAGGAGGAGGCCGGCGCGGCGGGCCCGGTCGTCCGGGTCGGGGTCCAGCAGCGAGGGCCCGTGCTTGCGGCGGGGGTCGAGCACGTAGCGGGCGCCGGTCTCCACGGTGACGCCGAGACCGAGCGCGTCCAGCCGGTGCGCGACCCGACGGGTGCGGGCGGCGACGTCGGGGGCGAGCGGGTCGAGGTGCATGTGGTCGAGGGTGAGGCCGACGCCGTCGTAGCCGAGGTCGGCGAGCAGGCCGAGGGCGTCGTCGAGCCGCAGGTCGGCGAGGCCGTTGGTGCCGTAGCCGAGGCGGAGGGGGACGGCTGCAGGAGGCCGAGCCGCCCGGGACGGGTTCATGTGATGCTCACCTTCCTCGCGAACCGCGCCCCGAGCGGGGCGAGCGCGGCGGTCAGCAGGGCGGGGACGGCGGCACCGGCGCGGGCGCCGAGGCCGGCCTGGAGGGGGATCGTGGCGCGGACGCCGGCGCCGACGGCCCGTTGGGTGAGCGGAGGTGAGGGGTTGAGGGCGGCGTGGACGTAGGGGCGCGCGGTGGTCGCGGCGTACACGGCGCCGAGGACGGCGGTCAGGGCACCGGTGGCGTCGAGGCGGGGCGTACGGGACGGTCCCGAGGCAGGGGCGGGCCACGCCGCCAGCGCCGTCCGCGGGCGGGCGCTCCCGCGGGCACCGGGAGGGTTCCCGGAGGCCGGGCGGCCGGCGGGGCGCGGCCGGTCCCCAGGGCCCGGGGCGCACGAACGCAGGCCGTCGGTGAGCCCGCTGCCCGCCGGGCAAGCAGCGTCGGCGCGTCCTCGGCCGGCCGGTGGCCGGGCCGGGCGGCGCGCCACCAGCCGGGTCAGCAGCCCGGTGACGGCCAGTGCGACCAGGGGTGCCAGGGATGAGCCGCCGCGCGTCTCCTGGCGGGAGACGGTCGTGACCGCGAGCGTGTGGGTGCCGAGCAGCGCGGCGGAGGGCAGGGCCGGGCGGGCGCGCCCGGTCGTGGCCGCCGCTCCCAGGAGCAGGTCCAGTCCCCGGGCCGCCGCCATCGCCGCGGGACCGGCGGGCGTGTGCTTCAGGGCCAGGTCGTACGCCCAGACGGTCGCCGCGAGCGGCACGGCCACCGTGAGGGCCGGGCGCCCGGCGCGGGCGGCGAGGCCCAGACCGGCCGCCGTCAGCGCACCGGCCGCGGTGAGGGCTGCGGCGGGGCGGACGCGGCCGGAGGGGATCGGGCGGTGCGGGCGTTCGGCGGCGTCCTCGGCGCGGTCGGCCCAGTCGTTCAGGGCCATGCCGGCCTCGTAGAGGCACACGGAGGAGCCGATGGCGATCAGGGTGCGCCCGCCGGGCCGCCCACCGGCCGCCGCGGCCCCGGCGAGGGCGTCGCCCGGGACGGTGAACAGGGCGGGCAGCCGCAGCAGTTCGGCCCACGCGCGCCCGCGGGTGGCGCCCGGTGCGGTGCCGACGTGCTCGGGACTCACCGGGCGGCGCCGACGGCTCCCGTCCCCTTGCGTCCCGCGCCCTGCCACCTCTCGCCCACCACCGCGCCCACCCGGCCGCGGCCTCCTCCGCCCGGCCACCTCCGCATCTCCACCGGGCGCCGGGCACGGCCCACGGGCCCCACCCGGCTCCCCCGGCGCTTCCCCGCCCGCATCCGGCTCCCCCGGCCCTTCCCCGCCCGCATCCGGCTCGCCACCCGGCACCACGGGCAGCCGCCCGGCCCCGGCCGCCTCCGCGGACTCCTCGCCGGACGGGGCCCAACCACCCCCCGCCGTCGCGCACCACGCATCCGTCCCGAACGGCCGCTCAGGTTCCTGCTCTTCGGGCCGTCCCCACCCCTCCCCGGCCGGCCTCACGCTTCCTCCCCGGCTCCGCGGGACAGCGGGCCGCGCGTGCTCGGCCCGTGCTCACCCGGCCCCGCCCGCCGCAGGCTCTCGGCGAAGCGGACCAGGTCGGCGTACTGCTGCGGCAGTCCCGCCGGACCCTCCCCCACCGGGTCCTTGAAGAAGAAGCCGAGCGCGCCGAGCGGGCCGGACAGACCCGCCTCGTGGGCCCGGGCCGCCAGCCGGACCAGGTCCAGCACCAAGGGGGCGGCGAGCGCCGAGTCGCAGCCCTGCCAGATGGTCTGGAGGATCATGCGGGTGCCGAGGAAGCCGTCGAAGGCGATGTGGTCCCAGGCGGTCTTCCAGTCGCCGAGGGTTGGGACGTCGTCGATGTGCACCTGGCCCTCGGGGGCGGTGCCGAGGGTGTCGGCCAGGACGCGTTCCTTGCCGGCGTTCTTCGCGGCCGCGGCGGCCGGGTCGGCCAGGGCCGCGCCGTCACCGCCGCCCAGGAGGTTCGTACCGGACCAGGCCCGCACGGCCAGCGCACGCTGGGCGAACATCGGGCCGAGCACCGACCGCAGCAGGGTCTGGCCGGTCTTGCCGTCGCGGCCCGCGTACGGCAGGCCGCAGGACTCGGCGAGCGGGGCCAGCGCGGGGTGGTGCAGTCCCGTGGACGGGGTGAAGTTGACGTAGGAGCAGCCGGCGCGCAGGGCGGCGGCCGCGTAGAGGGAGCTGGCGGGGAGCGCGGAGCCGGCCGGGGCGGGTTCCGTGGAGGCCAGGTTGACGACCACCACCCGGTTCGGTCCGCGGCGGTCGGCGAAGTCACGGATGTCCGCGGCGAAGGCCGTGATCAGTTCCTCCTCTCCCCGTGTGTCCCCGGCGGCCGGTCCGCCGGGCCGGATCTCGCGGTCCGCGGCGGCGAGTTCGGCGGTGACGGCGGAGGGCAGGCCGGGCGGCAGCACCCCGCCGGCGACGAGTGCCTCGGCCCGCTTGGGCAGGGGGCAGTCGACCGTGTCGTGGCCGCCGAAGACCAGGGAGGACAGGGGCGGCAGGCCGCTCCCGGCGAAGTCGGGGCTCTCGGTCACCATGCCCGTCGGTGGGTGCAGCCCCGCGGTCAGGACGGCACACCCCGCCACCACGGTGGTGGCGACGGAGCCGCGCGCCCCGACCAGCCACACCCCCACACGGGATTCGGATCGGGTCTCGGACATGGGCGGCCTCCTCATCGAAGTCGGACGACGATCTGAGCGAACCCGCTGATCAGGACGGTGACGGCGGCGGGAGGGTGGCGGGCGGGCGGGAGGGTGGCGTCCCCCGCCCGCCGCCGTTCAGTGGCCCGACGAAACGGCCGGGGCCGTCGGCGCCCCCGTCCTCGCGGGCAGGTTCCTGATCCGGACGTCGCGGAAGGACACCCGGTCCTCGGCACCGTGGTTCTGGATGCTGCCGATGTGACCGTCTCGGCTGCGCGCCGCCGCGCAGGCTGTGACACGGCCGGGGCGGACACACAGCCCGGCAGCAGGGCGTCGGCCAGGGCGGCGGTGAACTGTCGTCCCTCCGTCGGCATGGCGGCCCCCTCAGCCGGTGGTGAACGTGAAGTCGTCCACGTCGAACAGGGCTCCGGTGCCGCTGCCCTCGAACACCAGGTAGAGCGTGGTGGTGCCCCTGGGGGCGCGGGACAGGCCGGCCGTGACGTCCTGGAAGTCGTCCCAGCCGCCGGTCACGGGTACGGCCGCCCTGCCGAGCAGCGTGCCCGTGGGCGAGCCGGCCCTGATCTCCAGCGTGCCGCCCGTGCCGCCGGAGGAGACGCGCGCCGTGATCGTCTCGGCGTCGCGCAGGACGTACGGGGTGAAGGAGACCCAGTCGCCGTTGTGGACGTTGCCCACGGTGCGGCCGCCGTGCGCGGTGTCCCTGGTGATCACGTCGACCCCGGAGGCGTCGCCGAAGTGCTCGGCCTGGCGGTGCCGGGGCTGCACCACGTTCTGGTCGTGGGAGGTCAGCGCGGCCTGGCCGCCGCCTCCGTTGTCGGTGTACTCCGCGTCGAGCACCCCGAAGATGTTGGCGTCCTCGTCGTGGCCGCCGTCGGCGCTGGTTCGGAGGGTGCCGGAGCAGCCGTTGGCGGAGGTGAGCGGGTGGCCGTGGGAGTCGTGGCCGAGGACGAAGGTGACCTTGACCCTGGAGCAGTCGATGGCCCTGCCGTCCTCGGGGTCGGTGACCCTCACCTTGAACGGGACCGCGTCGCCGAAGTCGAAGAGCCGGCCGTCCTTGGGTGTTTCCAGCACCACGGTGGGTGCGGTGTTGCCCACGACGATGCGCACGGAGGCGCTACCGGTGCGGCCGGAGGGGTCCTCGGCGGTGAGGGTCGCGGTGTAGGTGCCGTTCCTGGTGTAGCGGTGCGTGGGGGCGGCGGCGGTGGAGGTGGCGCCGTCGCCGAAGTCCCAGCGGTAGGTGAGGGCGTCACCGTCCTGGTCGCCGGTGCCGGCGGAGGAGAAGCGCACCCTCAGCGGTGCCTGCCCGGAGGTGCGGTCGGCGGCGGCCCGGGCGACGGGTGAGTGGCCGTCGGTGGCGTTCTCGATGCGGTAGAGGGCGGAGTTCTCGTCCCCGCCGAACCAGGCGAGGCCGTAGTCGAGGACGTAGAGCGCGCCGTCGGGCCCGAAGGCCATGTCCATCACCTGGGTACCGGTCCAGGGGACGTCGGTGATCGACTGGACGGTGCCGGCGGCGTCGCTGCTGATCCGCTTGATCCAGCGGCGGCCGAACTCACCGGCGAAGAAGTCGCCGTCGTAGGCCTCGGGGAACTTCACCGGCGAGTCGAGTGCGGGGTCGTAGTGGTAGACGGGGCCGCCCATCGGGGACTCCGAGCCGCTGCCGAACTCGGGCAGCGATCCGCCGTCGTACGGGATCCAGGCGGGCTGGGCCGGGGGCAGGTCGGTCAGGCCGGTGTTGTGCGGGGAGGTGTTCCTCGGGGCGGCGCAGTCGAAGGCGGCGCCGGACGCCTTGGTGGCGAAGTCGTAATCGACGTAGGCGTCGTTGTCGCCGGTGCAGTAGGGCCAGCCGAAGTTCCCGGGGCCGGTGACGCGGGCGAACTCGACCTGACCGGCCGGGCCGCGCGCGGGGTCGGCGGCGCCGGCGTCCGGGCCGTAGTCACCGACGTACAGGGTGCCGGTCTTCTTGTCGACGCCGAACCGGAAGGGGTTGCGGAAGCCCATCGCGTAGATCTCGGGCCGCGTCTTCTCGGTGCCGGGCGGGAAGAGGTTGCCCTCGGGGACGGTGTAGGAGCCGTCGGCACCGACCTTGATGCGCAGGATCTTGCCGCGCAGGTCGTTGGTGTTGCCGGAGGTGCGCTGCGCGTCGAAGGCCGGGTTGCGGTCGGCCCGTTCGTCGATGGGGGTGAAGCCGTCCGACTGGAACGGGTTGCTGTCGTCGCCGGTGGACAGGTACAGGTTGCCCGCCGCGTCGAAGTCGATGTCGCCGCCGACGTGGCAGCAGATGCCGCGGGTGGCGGGGACGTCGAGGATCTTCTTCTCACTGGCGGCGTCGAGGGTGCCGTCGGTGTTCAGCACGAACCGCGAGAGGCGGTTGACGCCGTCGAACGGGGCGAAGTCGGCGGCGGTGCCCGTCTCGGGGGCGTCGCCGGCCGGGGTGTCCATCGGGGGCGCGTAGTAGAGGTAGACGAACCGGTTCTCGGCGAAGCCGGGGTCGACGCCGACGCCCTGGAGGCCCTCCTCGTCGTGGGAGTACACCTGGAGCTTGCCGGCGAGCCGGGTGTTGCCGGCGGCGTCGGTCAGGCGCAGTTCCCCGTCGCGGGACGTGTGCAGGACGGAGCGGTCCGGGAGGACGGCGAGGGACATGGGCTCGCCGACCTCCGATTCGCCCTTGGCGAGGGTGACCTGCTGGAAGTCCTCGGCGGCGGACGCTGCCGGTGCGGCCTGCGGGCCGGCGTCGGCCGCACCGGCCTGCGGGGCGGTGACGGTGAGGGTGGCGCCTGCCAGGAGGACGCCCCCGAACAGGGCCACGGCCTTGCGCCAGGACGGGCGCCGTCTGCGGGTCTCGTGGCCGTCGGGGGTGGTGGGGTCGTTCCCGTGCACGTGTGCCTCCATCATCGGGGCCGGTCGTACGGGCGGGTGCGTATGAAGGGATGCGCCGTCATCCCGGAGAGCGTCGGGGGTGAGCGGGTGCGCGGGTGCGGTCAGTTGCCGAACGCCGCGTCGAACGAGGCCGACGGCGGCTCGAAGTCGTACGCCTTCAGGCGGATCAGCGCCTCGGGGGCGCCCTGGAGCCGGTCCATGCCGGCGTCCTCCCACTCGACGGAGACCGGGCCCCGGTAGCCGATGGAGCGCAGCATGCGGAAGACGTCCTCCCAGGGGACGTCGCCGTGACCGGCGGAGACGAAGTCCCAGCCGCGCCGGGGGTCGCCCCAGGGCAGGTGGGAGCCGAGGCGGCCGTTGCGTCCGTCGAGGCGTTTGCGGGCCTCCTTGCAGTCGACGTGGTAGATCCGGTCGCGGAAGTCCCAGAGGAACCCGACCGGGTCGAGGTCCTGCCAGACGAAGTGGGAGGGGTCGAAGTTGAGTCCGAAGGCCGGCCGCCGGTCGACCGCGTCCAGGGCGCGGACGGTCGTCCAGTAGTCGTAGGCGATCTCGCTGGGGTGGACCTCGTGGGCGAAGCGCACGCCCTCGGCGTCGAAGACGTCCAGGATCGGGTTCCAGCGCTCGGCGAAGTCCTCGTAGCCGCGGCCGATCATCGACTCGGGGGCGGGCGGGAACATGGCGACCAGGTGCCAGATGGCGGAGCCGGTGAAGCCGATGACGGTGTCGACACCGAGGGCGGCGGCGGCACGCGCGGTGTCCTTCATCCGCTCGGCGGCCCGCTGCCGTACGCCTTCCGGGTCGCCGTCGGCCCACACCCCGTCCGGGAGGATGGCCCGGTGGCGCTCGTCGATGATCGCGTCGCACACCGCCTGGCCGACGAGGTGGTTGGAGATCGCCCAGCACTTCAGGCCGTACGTGTCGAGCAGTTGACGGCGCGAGTCGACGTAGGACGGGTCGGCAAGCGCCTTGTCGACCTCGAAGTGGTCGCCCCAGCAGGCGAGTTCAAGTCCGTCGTAGCCGAAGTCGCGGGCGAGGCGGCAGACCTCCTCCAGGGGCAGGTCCGCCCACTGGCCGGTGAACAGGGTGAAGGTGCGGGGCATCCCTATCGGTCCTCCTCAGGCCGCGATCGGGGTGTAGACGGAGTTCTTCACGGCGCTCTCCTCCACCGCCGCCAGCACGCGCTGCACCTGGAGCCCGTCGGCGAAGGAGGGTTCGGGGCTGCGGCCCTCGGCGACGGCGTGGACCAGGTCGCGGGCCTGGTGGACGAAGGTATGCTCGTAGCCGAGGCCGTGGCCGGGCGGCCACCAGGCGTCCAGGTAGGGGTGGTCGGGTTCGGTGACCAGGATGCGGCGGAAGCCGGCGTGCGCCCCGGGTTCGGTGCCGTCGTGGTACGAGAGTTCGTTGAGCCGTTCCAGGTCGAAGGCCAGTGATCCGCGCTCGCCGTTGAGTTCGATGTGCAGGGCGTTCTTGCGGCCGGTGGCGTACCGGGTGGCCTCGAAGGAGGCTAGGGCCCCGGAGGGGAAGCGGCCGGTGAACAGGGCGGCGTCGTCCACGGTGACCTGCCCGGTGCCGGCGGCGGAGAGGGCGGCGAGACCGCCGGTGGGCCCGCCGGGCAGCGGGCGCTCGCGGACGAAGGTCTCGGTGAGCGCGGAGACACCCGCCAGATGCTCCCCCGCGAGGTACTGCGCCAGGTCGACGATGTGCGCGCCCAGGTCGCCGAGCGAGCCGGAACCGGCGTGCTCGCGCCTGAGCCGCCAGGTGAGCGGGAAGGCGGGGTCGACCAGCCAGTCCTGGAGGTACGTCACGCGCACGTGCCGCAGGGTGCCAACGCGGCCCTCGGCCACCATGCGCCGGGCCAGCGCGGTGGCGGGAACCCGGCGGTAGTTGAAGCCGACCATGGCCGACTGGCCCCGTGCCGCGGCCTCTTCGGCCGCGCGGTGCATGGCCTCGGCCTCGGTGACGGTGTTGGCCAACGGCTTCTCGCACAGCACGTGCTTGCCGGCGGCGAGGGCGGCGAGGGCGATCTCGGCGTGGCTGTCGCCGGGGGTGCAGATGTCGACCAGGTCCACGTCGTCCCGTTCGACCAGCGTGCGCCAGTCGGTCTCGGTCGCAGCCCAGCCGTGCCGGTCGGCAGCCGCGCGCACCGCGCCCGCGTCCCGGCCGCAGATCACGGCCAGTTCGGGGCTGAGCGGAAGGTCGAAGACGCGGCCCGCGGTGCGCCAGCCCTGGGAGTGGGCGGCGCCCATGAAGGCGTAACCGACCATGCCGACGCGCAGCGGTGGCTTCCCCGTGTCTGCCCCTTCTGACTGCTGCGGCTGTGCCATGCGGATGTCCTCCTCGTCGTCGTGGCGGGCGGGGGCGGCCCCCGCCCGGTGGGCTGGTCGGGCCCGTGGGGCGGGGCTGCTCACTTGAAGCCGGTGGACATGTACTGGTCGACGTTGTTCTTGTCGACGACGGCCGAGTACAGGGTGATGGACGCCGGGATCTCGTACTCGGCGAGGCCGCCGACCCCCTTGCCCTGGCCGAGGGCGCGGGCGAGGTCGATCGCGGAGGCGGCCATGGTCGGCGGGTACAGGACGGTCGCCTTGAGGACCTCGTTGTCGGCCTTGATGGCCCGGAAGGCGGAGAGCGAGCCCGCGCCGCCGACCATCAGGAAGTCGTCGCGTCCGGCCTGCTCGACGGCGCGCAGGGCGCCCACGCCCTGGTCGTCGTCGTGGTTCCACAGCGCGTCGAACCCCGACTGCGCCTGCAGCAGCTGGGCCATCTTGGACTGGCCCGACTCGACGGTGAACTCGGCGGCCTGGCGGGCCACCTTCCTGACGTTCGGGTAGTTCCTCAGGGCGTCGTCGAAGCCCTGGGTGCGCTGTTTGGTCAGCTCCAGATTGTCCAGGCCGGCCAGTTCGACGACGCGGGCGTTCCGCTTGTCCTTGAGCTTCTCGCCGATGTAGTGGCCGGCGCTCAGGCCCATGCCGTAGTTGTCGCCGCCGATCCAGCAGCGGTACGCCTGCGGGGTGTTGAAGATGCGGTCGAGGTTGACGACGGGGATGCCGGCGCGCATCGCCTGCAGACCGACCCGGGTGAGCGCCTTGCCGTCGGCGGGCAGCACGACCAGCACGTCGACCTTCTTGTTGATGAGGGTCTCGATCTGACCGATCTGCTGGGCGGTGTCGTTGGAGCCCTCGGTGATCTCCAGGGTGACGTCGGAGTACTTCTCGGCGCGCTTCTTGGCGTTGTCGTTGATGGCGTTGAGCCAGCCGTGGTCGGCCTGCGGTCCGGCGAAGCCGATGGTGACCGGTTTGCCGGGCCTGTCGTCGGCGGCGGGCCGGTCGTTCGCGGCCGGCTCGTCGGCACTGGACTCGTTGCTGGTGCACCCGGTGACCAGGGCTCCGGCGGAGACGGCGGCGGCTCCGAGGAGCAGTCCTCTGCGGCTGGTGAAAGGCGTGCGCTCTGGCATGGCGGTCAAACCCTCTCCTCAGGTCGTGCTCGCGGTTCGGCGCTGGACCAGCACGGCGGCGACGATGATCGCGCCCTTCGCGATCTGCTGGACGTCGCTCTGCAGGTTGTTCAGGGCGAAGATGTTGGTGATCGTGGTGAAGATCAGGACGCCGAGCACGGAGCCGGTGATGGTGCCCCGGCCGCCGCTGAGCAGGGTGCCGCCGATGATCGCGGCGGCGATGGCGTCGAGTTCGTAGAGGTTGCCGTTGGTGTTCTGGCCGGAGCCGGACAGGACGATCAGCAGGAAGGCGGCGATGCCGCAGCACAGCCCGGACAGCAGGTAGAGGTAGAGCCGCTGCCGCCGTACGTCGATGCCGGCCAGCCGGGCGGCCTCCGCGTTGCCGCCGACGGCGACGGTGCGGCGCCCGAAGGTGGTGCGGTCGAGGACCAGCCGGCCGATGACGGTGACCGCCGCGAACACCAGTACCAGCGGCGGCACGCCGAGTACGTAGGCGTCGCGCTCGCCCAGGTCGAGGACGCCGTCGACGGTGACGATCTGGGTGCGCCCGTCGGTGATCTGGAGGGCGAGACCGCGGGCCGAGGCGAGCATGGCGAGCGTGGCGATGAACGGGACCATTCCGCCGTACGCGATGAGCACCCCGTTGATCAGGCCGCATCCCGACCCGACCAGGACGGCGGTGAGGAGGATGCCGCCGAAGCCGTACTCCTGGGTGGCGACGGTGGTCGCCCACACTGAGGCCAGGGCGACGATCGCACCGACGGACAGGTCGATGCCGCCGGAGGTGATGACGAAGGTCATGCCGACGGTGACGACACCGATGACGGACGCCTGGGTGAGGACGAGTTGGAGGTTGCGGGTGTCGAGGAACTCGTCCGGCTTGGTGATGCCGCCGATCAGGACCAGCGCGGCGAGCACCCCGAGCAGGGACAGCGTGCGGACGTCGGCGCGGAACAACACGGCGCGCCAGGCGGGCGGTTCACCGGCCGGGGGCACCTTGTCGGTGCCGTCCCGCGGCGGGGAGACGGGCTGCGTCATGACGCCGGGCTTCCTTCCATGACGAGGTCGAGTACACGGTGTTCGTCGAGCTCGCGGGCGGGCGCCGTGTGCACGACCCGGCCCTCGCGCAGCACCAGGACGCGGTCGGCGAGACCGAGCACCTCGGGCACCTCGCTGGAGACCAGAAGCACGGCCAGACCCTGGTCCACCAGCCGGCGCACGACCGCGTACAGTTCCGCGCGGGCGCCCACGTCGACGCCGCGGGTGGGTTCGTCGAGCAGCAGGACCCGGCAGCCGCGCAGCAGCCAGCGGGCGAGCACCGCCTTCTGCTGGTTGCCGCCGGACAGGGTGCGCACGGGCACGTCCGGGTTGTCGGGGCGCAGGGACAGTTCGCGGGTCGCCGCGCGTGCCGCCCCCAGTTCGGCACCGCGGTCGATCCAGCCGGCCCGTGCGAAGCGGGACATGGCGGAGACCGAGACGTTGCGGGTGACGGACTCCAGCATCAGCAGCGCCTGCGCCTTGCGCTCCTCGGGAGCGAGCCCGAGTCCGGCGCGCACGGCCGCGCGCACGCTGCCCGGCCGCAGGGGGCGTCCGTCGACGAGGACCCGGCCGGTGTCCGGCTTGCGGGCGCCGTAGACCGTCTCGAGGATCTCGGAGCGCCCGGAGCCGACGAGCCCGGCGAGCCCGACGATCTCCCCGGGCCGCACCTGGAGGTCCAGCGGGGCGAACTCGCCCCGGCGGGACAGCCCTTCGACGGTGAGCACCGGTTCGCCGCGGGGGGCGGAGGCGGGTCGCCCGGGGAAGACGTACTCGACGTTGCGTCCCGTCATCAGGGCGACGACCTCGCGGGTCGGCGTCGACTTCGCGGGAAGCCCGCCGGCGACGGCGCGCCCGTCCTTCAGGACCGTCACCCGGTCGCCGATGCGCCGGATCTCCTCGAGCCGGTGCGAGATGTGGACGACGGCGACTCCGTCCGCGGTGAGGCCGGCGACGATGCGGAACAGGTTGTCCACCTCGTCCGGGTCGAGGGCTGCGGAGGGTTCGTCCATGACGATGAGCCGCACGTCGTGGGAGAGGGCCCGTGCCATCGACACGATCTGCTGCTGCGCCGCCGACAACTCGCCGACGGGGCGTGCCGGTTCGATCTCGGGATGCCCGAGTCGCCGCAGCAGCCGTGCTGTCGAGGCGCGGGCGGCCCCGGCGCGGACGACGAAACCGGCGGTCGTGGGTTCATGGCCGAGGTGGACGTTCTCGGCCACCGACAGGTGTTCCACCAGGTCGAGTTCCTGGTAGATGGTGGCGATGCCGAGGCGCATGGCGGCGATGGGCGAGCGGAGGGTGACCGGTTCGCCGCGCCAGTGGATGGTGCCGGTGTCGGGCTGGTGGGCACCGGCCAGCACCTTGATCAGGGTGGACTTGCCGGCGCCGTTCTGACCGAGCAGGCAGTGCACCTCGCCGGCCTGGACGTCGAGGTCGACACCGTCGAGGGCGCGTACTCCGGGGAACGACTTGGTGATGCCGGACATGCTGAGCAGCGGTGGTTGTGGTGCCATGCGGATTCCCCTCGGCGGGCGTGCGGGCAGGCCGGTGGCAGGGCGCGGTGGGCCAACGTTGTCAGGGCAGGACAGGCGGAGTGGAGCGGGCATCGGGGACGGGCTGTCCCGCTCGGTGCCGGGCCGTGCGGGTCCGGTGGCGCGGGCGGTGCCTTGGTGCGTGCCGTCCCTTGGTGCGGGCGGTTCCTTTGCGCGGGCTGTGCCTTTTGCGCGGGCTGTGCCGTGGTGCGGGCGAGGCGAGGCGGTGCCGTGGTGCGGGCGGTGCCGTGGTGCGGGCGGTGCCGTGGTGCGGGCGGTGCCGTGGTGCGGGCGAGGCGAGGCGGTGCCGGCGAGGTGCCGTGGTGCGGGCGTGCGGAGTGCCGTGGTGCCCGGGCAGTGCAGTGGTGGGCGTGCGCGCGTGCTGCGGTGCGTTGCGGAGCGGGCGGGGTGCCCGGTGGGCGTCGCGCTGCGGTAGGTGCTGCCGTGCGGTGTGCGGGTTACGCGGGTGAGAAGAGGTGGTCGCTGATCAGGCGGGCGCCACCGATGACTCCGGCGGTGGGTCCCAACTCGCCCAGGACGATGGGCAGGTTGCCGGTCGCCAGGGGCAGTGACTGGCGGTAGACCTGGGTGCGGATGGCGGCCAGCAGGGTGTGACCGAGGCCGGTCACACCACCGCCGATCACCACCAGGCCCGGGTTGAAGAAGCTGACCAGGCCGGCGATGACCTGGCCGGTGCGGTTGCCGCCCTCGCGGATCAGGTCGAGGGCGGTGGCGTCCCCGGCGGCGGCCGCGGCGGCGACGTCGACGGCACTGAGCGTGCCCTTGGTCTCCAGGCGGCTCGCGAGTTCGACGGAGAGCTGCTGCTGGGCGGCCTCCGTCGCGTCCCGGGCCAGGGCCGCGCCGGAGAAGTGCGCCTCCAGGCAGCCCCGGTTGCCGCAGGCGCACGGGCGGCCGTCGGGCACGGCCTGAATGTGCCCGATGTCGCCCGCGCTGCCCGTCGTCCCGCGGTGGACCTCACCGCCGACGACGATGCCGCAGCCGATGCCGGTGCCGATCTTGACGCAGAGGAAGTCGGCGACGCTGCGGGCGACGCCCGCGTGCTGCTCCCCCATCGCCATGAGGTTCACGTCGTTGTCGACCATGACCGGGCAGCCGAGGTCCTGGCTGAGCGCCTCCCGCACGGGGAAGCCGTCCCAGCCCGGCATGATCGGCGGAGCCACCGGGATGCCCTCGGGGAACCGGACCGGGCCCGGGACGCCGATGCCGGCGCCGTCGAACCCCTCAGCGAGCCCCGAGGCCCTCAGCTTGGCGGCCATGGACAGCACCTGCTCGAAGACCGCGACCGGCCCCTCGCGCACGTCCATGGGCTGGTTGATGTGCCCGAGGATCTCCAGCTCGGCGTTGGTGACGGCGACGTCGACCGAGGTCGCACCGATGTCCACGCCGAGGAACCGCAGGTGCGGGTTGAGCCGGATGTTCTGGGAGCGCCGGCCGCCGCGCGAGGCGGCGAGTCCGTCGGCCACCACCAGCCCCGTCTCCAGCAGCCGGTCCACCTCCACGGCCAGCTTGGACCGTGACAGGTCGACCTGGTCGCCCAGCTGGGCGCGGGAACTGGGGCCGCCGTCGCGCAACAGCCTGAGCAGTCTGGCCTGGTGGGCGTTGGCGGGCCGCGCCGTCATCCGTCTCACGAACCCCTCCCGCCTGGAACGGCCTGTGCGCGCCGGTTTCCGGCCCGCTGTGCGGCCTGCTTTCGGGAGGAACGTAGCAGCGGCCGCCGAGGCTGGGAAGAAGTCGCACAGGAATCGTCCCCTACTTCTTCCACTCGCAGGACAAAGGTGCGTTGCAGTCGACCGGACCGGCGCCGACCGCAACCGCGGTGGCCGGGACGGTGTCTGTCACCGCGAGGGCCGGACACCGAGGAGTGAGCGATACTCCCGGTGGCGAACGGCGGCCCCGGGGGGAATGTCGATGAACGCGTGGGCAGTACCGGGCTACACCGAGTCGCTGGAGCTCGGGGCCGGGGCGAGCGGACGGGTGATTCTGGCCGTCCACGAGGAGACCGGTGTCCCGGTCGCGGTGAAGTACCTCGGCGAGGAGCTGCGCACCCGCCCGGGTTTCGTGCACGACTTCCGCGCGGAGGCCCGGTTGCTGGGCGGGCTGGACAGTCCGTACGTCGCCGGGCTGTACGAGTACGTGGAGTGCCCGGACGGCGCCGCCATCGTGATGGAACTGGTCGACGGCGTCTCCCTGCGGACGCTGCTGGCCCGGCGGGGCCCGGTCGGTCCCGAGGCCGCGCTCGTCGTCCTCAAGGGGTCGCTGCTGGGACTGGCCGACGCACACCGGGTCGGTGTGGTCCACCGGGACTACAAGCCCGAGAACGTGCTGGTGACGGCCGACGGGCTGTCGAAACTGGTCGACTTCGGCATCGCGGTGGACACGGGGGCGTGCGCCGGGGTGGCCGGAACGCCCTCCTACATGGCACCCGAGCAGTGGCGGGGCGAGGCGGCCTCTCCCGCCACCGACGTGTACGCGGCGACGGCGACCTTCTTCGAGTGTCTGACCGGCCGCAAACCGTACGCCGGGGAGAATTTCGCCGAGCTGGCGCTGCGGCACGTCGACGCGCCCGTGCCCGCCGAGGAGGTTCCCGAGGCGGTACGGCCGCTGGTCCACCGCGGGCTGGCCAAGAGCCCGGCGGACCGGCCGGGCGACGCGCGGGCGTTCGTCGCCGAACTGGAGGCGGTGGCCGGTGCCGCGTACGGGCCGGGCTGGGAGGAACGGGGCCGGGGGAGGCTGGCCGCGCTGGTGGCGCTGCTCCCGCTGCTGCTGCCCTCGGCCCGCGGGGGGCAGGGTTCCGCCGTCGACACCGCCCGCACGGTGCTGCGCCGGCCTCCGGGAGGGGGCTGGGCGCGGGCGTGGCTGCCCACCCGGCCCGGACTGGTCGTCGCCACCGCGGCCGCCGCCGTGGCGCTGCTGCTGGCGTACGCGGCGCCGCCGGACTCCGGGCAGGACTCCCGGCGCGCGGCCGAGGCGTTCGCCACCACCAGCGCCCGGCCCGGCGTGACGTCGGGCCCGTCCGCGCCGGCCGGCCCTTCCGGCTCTCCGGCGTCCGGCGCCTCGCCCACCGCCACGGCCGCGGAGAGCACCGCCGGTCCCACGGCCTCCGCCGACGACGCCACGGCGGACACCGGAACGGGACCGGACACGGGGACGGACGCGGGCGCGGGCGCGGGAACGGACACCGGCACGGGGACGGAACCCGGGACCGGTACCGACGAGCCGGGCGGGGCCACCACCGCCCCGCCGGCCACGACGACGCCCCCTCCGCCGCCCCCGCCGGACGACCCGCCGGCCGCGCCCGCGGTCAAGGACGTCACCGTGTCGGAGTGGCGGCAGACGGGGCCGTCCACCGCCTCGGTCACCGTCACCGTGACCACCGACGGCACCGGGCCGGTGTCGATCGACCTCGCCTGGTTCACGGGCAATGCCTCCGGCCAGGCGGGAGCCCCGGACGGCGCGGCCCAGGTCGTCGAGCGCAGCGGCGCCACCCAGTACACCGTGAGCGCCCAGCACACCTTCCAGAACCCCGGGTGCTACTGGACGGTCCGGGCGACCACCGACCCCGCGTCCGCCGACGGCGGCGCGTCCCAGCAGCTCCTCACCAGGGGGTGCGAGCTGCGATGACCCCGACGAACGACCCCGCTCCCCCGCCCGCCGGGAACGCCGGCGGTCAGGCCGGCACCGATGACGACTACAGCGCGACGGTCCTGGCCAGCCACTGGATCCAGCGCCCGGATCCGGACACCGTGCGGGACCCGGCGGCGGCCACGCTCGAGGACCGCGCGACGGTGCCGGACCCGGCCGCGGTCGCCGACCCCGCGTCGGCGACGGCGGCGGCCACCGCCCGGTACGACGGCACGCCGTCCGCCGCAGGGGTCGGGCCGGACCGGATCGAGGGCACGGTGCTGCGGTTCGGCCCGGGTGTCCGGGCGGCCCTCGAGCACCGCTCGCACGTGACCCTGCCCACCGTGGAACCGCCCGCCTCGCCCGCGCGCCGCGGCTGGCGCCGGCACGCGCTGCCCGCCGTGGTGCTGCTCGCCGTGCTGGCGTTCCTCGCCTGGCAGCGCTACGGCCCCGGGCCGACGGTGCGTCAGGTGTCGGTCGCCGCCGACCCCGCCACCGTGGGCTGCGACGGCACCGCGGACCTCGTCGCCACGGTCGCCACGGACGGCAGGCCCGGCACCCTGTCCTACCGCTGGGTGCGCAGCGACGGCACCCGGTCGGGCGTCCTGGAGGAGAAGCTCGCGCGGGGGCGGACACAGGCGCGTCTGCACCTGCTGTGGAGCTTCGAGGGCCGGGGCCGCTACGAGGCCCGGGCGGAACTGCGCATCCTCGCCCCGACCGACCGCACGGCCACGGTCCGCCTCACCTACGACTGCCCCTGAGGGCCCGCGGCCGCCACCCGGCCCCCGCCACGACCTCCCACCGCACCGGCAGCCCCCTCGCCCGGGACCGGCACGGACCGCACCCGGACGGCAGCCCGGTCCACGGCTCGGGGGGCATCAGGGGCAGCGGACGACCTGACCGGCGTACGACAGGTTGCCGCCGAAGCCGAACAGCAGGGCCGGGTCACCGGTCGTCACCGCGCCCCGCTCGACCAGCTTGGACAGGGCGAGCGGGATGCTCGCGGCCGAGGTGTTGCCGGACTCGGTGACGTCCCGGGCGACGACCGCGTCGACCGCGCCTATCCTGCGCGCGAGGGGTTCGATGATCCGCAGGTTGGCCTGGTGCAGCACGACCGCAGCGAGGTCCCGCGGCTCCAGTCCGGCCTTCTCGCAGGCCCGGCGGGCGATGGCCGGCAGCTGTGTGGTGGCCCAGCGGTAGACGCTCTGCCCCTCCTGCGCGAACCGCGGCGGGGTCCCCTCGATCCGGACGGCGTTGCCCATCTCGGGCACCGACCCCCACAGCACGGGCCCGATCCCGGGCTCCTCCGCGGCCTCCACCACGGCGGCGCCCGCCCCGTCGCCGACCAGCACGCAGGTGGAGCGGTCGGTCCAGTCCGCCACGTCGGACATCTTGTCGGCGCCGACGACCAGCGCGCGGCTCGCGGCACCGGCCCGCAGGGCGTGGTCCGCGGTGGCGAGGGCGTGGGTGAATCCGGCGCACACCACGTTGACGTCCAGCACGGCGGGGCCGGGGATGCCGAGGCGCGCGGCGACCCGGGCCGCCATGGTGGGCGAGCGGTCGATCGCGGTGGAGGTGGCGACCAGCACGAGGTCGATGTCGGCGGGCGTGCGTCCGGCGGCGGCGAGCGCCTTGGCGGCGGCGTGCGCGGCGAGTTCGTCGACCGGCTCGTCGGGACCCGCGACATGCCGGGTGCGGATGCCGACCCGGCTCGTGATCCACTCGTCGCTGGTGTCGACCATGCCCGCCAGGTCCTCGTTGGTGAGCACCTTGGCAGGCTGGTAGTGGCCGACGGCGGCGATGCGCGAACCGGTCATGACGGGTCCCCCTCGGGTCGGATGCAGGATGCACCAGTCTGATCAGTGACTCACGAGTACGAGGGCACCCGAACCGACAGCAAACACCCGCCACGCTTGTCGGCTTCCACATCACCCGGTACGGGCACCACCCCTTGGCCGGGCGGCCTCGCGTCCGGTCAGCGGCCTGCGTCCAGCCGGCGCACGTACCGGTCCCGGAAGTCCGGGCCGGGTGTGAGGGCGCCACCGCACCCCAGGTCGTCCGTCCACACCTGTCCGCGGGCGGGGCCGGTGACCACCGGACGGTGGAAGGAGCCGCAGCCGATCTCGGCCAGGACGAGGGAGCCGGTGAACCAGCACGGGGAGAAGTCCTCCTCGCCCGGCGCGTGCTGGTCGCACACGGGCCGCTCGGGCGAGGGGAGGAACGGGCCGGAGTGCGGGAAGGGCACGGACAGCAGGTCGAGGTCCTCCTGCCACTGCAGCCAGGTGTCGCCACCGCACGCGTACGGGCCGTGCGCCGGACCGGCGCCGCCGCAACCGACGGTGGTGAGGAACGAGCGGTGGGGGGCGGGAGCGCGAAGCGATGCTCCCGCTCGTAGCGGGACACGGCGGCCTCCGGCACCGGCGGATGCAGCGTCCAGCGCGCGGGTCCGCCCGGACGCCGGCCGCGATGACGCCGGCGGCGCAGCACCCGTATCCGGGCAGGTCCGGCCAGCACCCGTATCCGCCCACGCACCTCGTCGGCGTTCCACGCCGGCCGCACGCCGGCACCTGGCCCGCCCGCCGCCGGGGCGCGGTGACGTGCGGTCCGCGGTCCGCCCCGCGCGTGCAGGACAATGAGGGGTGGAGGTCACCTCGCCGCACGACCACCCGGTGACCCCCGGGCGGCCGGGCGGCGAGGGCCTCCGCTTCGGGGCCGGCCGGTGCGGAACCGGGACGGATCGGACGGGCAGGGGACATGGGACGAGTCACGGAACGACGCAGGGTGATCCGCATCCGGGACGGGGCGGTGTCCAGCCGGCCGGACACGCTCGTCGCGGAGGAACCCCTGGAGATACGGCTGAACGGCCGGCCGCTGGCGGTCACCATGCGCACACCGGGTGACGACTTCGCGCTGGCCGCCGGTTTCCTGGTGAGCGAAGGGGTGCTGGGCGCCGCGCCGGAGCTGCTGAACATCGTCTACTGCGCCGGTGCCGTCGCCGACGGAACGAACACCTACAACGTGGTCGACGTACGGACCGCCCCGGACGTGGTGGTCCCGGACATCACCCTGGAGCGCAACGTCTACACCACCTCGTCCTGCGGCCTGTGCGGCAAGGCGAGCCTGGACGCGGTGCGCACCACGGCCCGCTGGCCGCTGGCCGACGATCCCCCGCTGCGCCTCTCCCCGGAGCTGCTGGCGGCGCTGCCCGACCGGCTGCGCGCGTCGCAGCGGGTGTTCGACCGGACCGGGGGGCTGCACGCGGCCGCCCTGTTCGACGAGGACGGGCAGCTGCTGGACGTGCGCGAGGACGTGGGCCGGCACAACGCCGTCGACAAGCTGGTCGGACGGGCGCTGCGGGAGGGGAGTCTGCCGTTGTCGCGGACGGTGCTGCTGGTGTCCGGCCGGGCCTCGTTCGAGCTGGCGCAGAAGGCGGTGATGGCGGGCATCCCCGTGCTGGCGGCGGTCTCCGCGCCGTCCTCCCTGGCGGTGGACCTGGCGGCCGGGACGGGCCTGACCCTGGTGGGCTTCCTGCGCGGCCGTTCCATGAACGTCTACGCCGGTGAGGACCGCATCGCGCTGCGCGCCGGGGCCACCCGCGGCTGACCCGCGGCACCACGCGCCATTTACCGGAGCCGCGGCGGTCGGCTAACGTCCCCGACCGTGCCCGATCCATCAGCGCGAGCACGACGGCGGACGGGGACCGGGATCGGCCTGGTGCTGGCCCTGGTCCTCGGTGCGGTGCTGCTCACCGCCCTGCCGGACGACGAACGCCGGGGCGACGCCGACGGCTGCGCACCCCGCACCGTCGCCTCCTGGTCCGCGGACGACCCGCTCACCTCGGAGTTCTCCCGCTACGGCGACGACGCCGCCCGCGCCGACGACTGGACCGGCGGCGACGGCACCCACTCGGTGCGGCTGCCGGACGGCCGACTGCTGTGGCTCTTCTCGGACACCTACCTGGGCCGGGTGCACCGCCCGCCCAACCCGGTCGGCGAGTCCGTCGCCTGGCGGGACAGCACCGAGCCCCTCGTGCGCAACTCGGCCGTGGTGATGCGCGACGGCCGCCTGGAGGCCACCCTGCCCGCGCCGCTCTTCCCCGATCCGGCCCCGGACCAGTGGCGCTGGCCGGTCGCCGCCCGGGTCGAGCCCCGCTCACCGGGCTCCTCGGAGAAGGTCCTGCGGGTCCTGCTGTGGGTGCGTACGGCGGGACAGGCCCCGTGGATCTACGGCGTGCCCACCGCCACCGAGGTCGCCACGCTGTCCCTGCCCGATCTGCGCCCGGAGTCGGTGGTGCAGGTGCTGGACCAGCGGCAGGTCACCGACCCGTCCCGGCGGGTCCTGTTCGGCACGACGCTCGTGGCGCGGGACGGCTGGACGTACGTCTTCGGCGGCGACGACCGCCGTGCCGCCGCCCGCCCCGCCTCGCACGCATACGTGGCGCGGGTTGCGGACGGAGCCCTCGCCGACCCGGCTGCCTGGGAGTACTGGAACGGCTCCGCGTGGCAGACCCGCGCCCGCCCGCGCCCGGTGCTCGGCGACGGGCGGCGCACGGGAGTGGGCAGCGCGTTCTCCGTGGTGCGGGACGGGGAGACGTACGTGCTGTTCACCATGGCCACCGGGACGAAGGGCCTGACGACGCTGGCGGCGTACTGGGCCTGCTCTCCCACTGGGCCCTGGCACGGACCGGCGAAGGAGTTCACCCCCGCGCTGCCGCAGAGCGGGGTCGCCGCCTACAACCCGCAGACCCACCCGGCGCTGAGCGGCGACGGGCGGCTGGTGCTCAGCTACGACGTCAACTGGATGGAGACGACCGGAGCCGCGGTGATGCTCAGCCGGAACGTGTCCCTGTACCGGCCCCGGTTCGTGACGGTCCGGCTGGGTCCGGGCCGGTGACGTCCGGCACGGGGTCGTGCGAGCGGCGCCTGGCGATCACGGCGCAGACCATCAGCTGCATCTGGTGGAACAGCATCAGCGGCAGCAGGGCCAGCGAGGCGTGCGCGCCGAACAGGACGCTCGCCATGGGCAGCCCGGCGGCCAGGGACTTCTTGGAGCCCGCGAACTGGATCGCGATCCGGTCCTCCCGGCCGAAGCGCAGCGCCTTGGCGCCGTACCAGGTCAGCAGCAGCATCACGGCGAGCAGCACGGCCTCGACGGCGAGCAGTCCGCCGAGCCGGGCGGGGCTGACCTGCCGCCAGACGCCCTGGACCATGCCCTCGCTGAACGCGGTGTAGACGACGAGCAGGATGGAACCGCGGTCGACCAGCCCCAGCACCTTGCGGTGGCGGGCGACGAAGCCGCCGATCCAGCGGCGCAGCACCTGCCCGGCGAGGAAGGGCACCAGCAGCTGCAGCACGATCTTCACCAGCGAGTCGGCGGAGAACCCGCCCGCGCTGCCGCCCAGCAGCGCCGCCGCGAGCAGCGGGGTGACGACAATCCCGACCAGCGAGGAGAAGGAGCCGGCGCAGACGGCGGCGGGCACGTTGCCCCGGGCGATCGAGGTGAACGCGATCGAGGACTGGATGGTGGAGGGGACGAGGGTGAGGAAGAGCAGGCCCTGGTGGAGAGAGTCGGTCAGCAGCACGGGGACGAGCCCGCGCGAGGCCAGGCCGAGCAGCGGGAACAGGACGAAGGTGCAGGCCAGCACGGTGAGGTGGAGTCGCCAGTGGCGCAGCCCGTCCAGGGCCTCACGGGTGGACAGGCGGGCGCCGTAGAGGAAGAACAGCAGGGCGATCGCGGCGGTGGAGGCACCGGAGGCGACGTCCGCGCCCGTGCCGCGCGCCGGGAACAGCGTGGCCAGGCCGACCGTCCCGAGCAGGAGCAGGAGGTACGGGTCGACCGGTATGCGGCTCGGCCGTCGCAGGCGTTTCACGGTGCTCCACTTTCGTCGCTCACTGTCCGGCGGTCGTCGGCCGCCCTCCTCATCGTGCGTGTTCCCCCCGGCGATCGGGAATCCCGTACACCGTTCTGACTGTCATCACGTGGCGCGATAACGTGTCCGGTGTGTACGACCCGTCCCATCTGCGCACGTTCCTGTCGGTGGCCCAGACGCTGAGCTTCACGCAGGCCGCCCGGCGGCTCGGCCTGCGCCAGTCGACCGTCAGCCAGCACGTGCGGCGGCTGGAGGACGTCACGGGACGGCAGCTGTTCAGCCGGGACACCCACTCGGTGGCGCTGACCGAGGACGGTGAGGCGATGCTGGGCTTCGCGCGCCGGATCCTGGACGTGCACGAGCAGGCGGCGGCGTTCTTCACCGGCGCCAGGCCGCGCGGCAGGCTGCGGTTCGGCGCGTCGGAGGACTTCGTGCTCACCCGGCTCCCGGAGATCCTGGAGCGGTTCCGGGAGGAGCATCCCGAGGTCGACCTGGAGCTGACGGTCGAGCTGTCGGGCACGCTGCACGAGCAGCTGGCGGCGGGCCGGCTCGACCTGGTGCTGGCCAAGCGGCGGCCGGAGGACCCGCGGGGCGAGCTGGTCTGGCACGACGAACTGGTGTGGATCGGAGCGCCCCGGCTGCGGCTCGACCCGGGGCGTCCCGTGCCGCTGATCGTCTATCCGCCGCCGGGCATCACCCGGGCGCTCGCCCTGCGGGCGCTGGAGCGGCAGGGCCGCGACTGGCGCATCGCCTGCACCAGCGGCAGCCTGAACGGCCTCCTCGCGGCGGCCCGCGCCGGCCTCGGCGTGATGGTCCACTCCCGCGGCCTGATCCCGCCCGGGCTGGTACGCGTCCCCGACCGCGCGGATCTGCCCGAACCCGGCCGGGTCGACTTCGTCCTGGTGCACGGCCACCGCCGCCCCTCCGCCCAGGACGCGGCGGACGCCCTGGCGGCGGCGATTCTCGGCGGCGGCGACCGCCTCCACCGCACAGGCGCCGGGGGCAGGTGAGCGGGCGGACGCCGTCGTCCTGCGGCGGGCGGTGACGTTCTGCCCCGCCCGTACGCTGATCCCGGTGAGGCCCCCGTGCACGGCGCGGTGGGCCTGCGGGTGTCGCCGCCGGGGCGTACAGATTTCGTGGAGATTGCGGCACCGAACCTCGCTCAACCGTCAGGTTTGTGTCCGACCCTTCCCCATGTGAGCGCATTTCCCGTCACTGACCAGCATGGACGAGAGCGTTGCTCACCTTCCCGGCCCCTCCCGCGCCCCGGCCGGGTGGGGTAGCTTTCACCGCGCCGTGCGGGGTGTCACTGTCGAAACGCCGAGGAGCGAGCGGGGAGCGGGGATTGCGCGAGTTCACCAACCCTCCGTCGGCGTCGGCACCTCCCGCGGGCGGTCTGGCCGACGTGGTCTTCCGGTATGCCGAGGAGGACCCGCTGCACGCCGCGCTCGGCCGCAAGGACGGGGCCGGCCGCTGGCGGGACGTGACCAGCGCCGAGTTCCGCGACGAGGTCCTCGCCCTCGCCAAGGGCCTGCTGGCCCAGGGCGTCCGCTTCGGCGACCGGGTCGCGATCATGTCCCGTACCCGTTACGAGTGGACGTTGTTCGACTTCGCGCTGTGGACGATCGGCGTCCAGGTCGTCCCCGTCTACCCCACGTCCTCCGCCGATCAGTGCCTCTGGATGCTGCACGACGCCGCGGTGACCGCCGCGGTCGTGGAACACGAGGACCACGCGATGACGATCGCCACCGTCATCGACCGGCTGCCGGCCATGCGCCGGCTGTGGCAGCTCGACGCGGGGGCGGTGCAGGAGCTGTACGACGCGGGCGCGCACCTCGACGACGAGGTGGTGCACCGCCACCGCCGGGCGGTCACCCCGGACTCGGTCGCCACGATCATCTACACCTCGGGCACCACGGGCCGCCCCAAGGGCTGTGTGCTGTCCCACGGCAACTTCATGTACGAGGCGGACACCGTCGTCGAGCGCTGGGAGCCGGTGTTCCACTCCAGGAAGGGCGACGAGGCGTCGACGCTGCTGTTCCTGCCGCTCGCGCACGTCTTCGGCCGCATGGTGCAGGTCGCCGGCGTCCGCGGCAAGGTCAAGTTCGGGCACCAGCCCCAGCTGGACGCCGCCGCCCTGCTGCCCGACCTCGCCGCGTTCCGGCCGACGTTCTTCCTGGCGGTGCCGTACATCTTCGAGAAGGTGTTCAACGCCGCGCGGCGCAAGGCGGAGCGGGAGGGCCGCTCGGGACCGTTCGAGAAGGCCGTCGAGGTGGCCGTCAGGTACGCGGACGCGATGGAGGCGAGGGCGTGGGGCACCGGGCCCGGCCCGTCGACACCGCTGCGGATGCAGCACCAGTTCTTCGACAAGCTCGTCTACGGGAAGATCCGCTCGGCGATGGGCGGCCGCATCCGGCACGCCATGTCCGGCGGCTCGGCGATGGACCGGCGGCTCGGTCTGTTCTTCGCGGGCGCGGGCGTGCACATCTACGAGGGGTACGGCCTGACGGAGTCGACCGCCGCCGCCACGGCGAACCCGCCCGAACGCACCCGCTACGGGACCGTGGGCCGCCCGATCCCGGGCGTCACCGTGCACATCGCCGAGGACGGCGAGATCTGGCTGCGCGGCGACAACGTCTTCCAGGGGTACCTGAACCATCCCGAGGCGACCGGCGAGACCCTGCGCGACGGCTGGCTGGCCACCGGTGACCTGGGCGTGCTGGACGAGGACGGCTACCTCACCATCACGGGCCGCAAGAAGGAGATCCTGGTCACCTCGGGCGGCAAGAGCGTCTCGCCGAGCCGGCTGGAGGAGCGGGTGCGGGACCACCCGCTGGTCAACCAGTGCATCGTCGTCGGCAACGACCGCCCGTTCGTCGCCGCGCTGGTCACCCTCGACCAGGAGGCCGTCGAGCACTGGCTGGCGATGCGCAACAAAACGAGCATGCCGCCGGCGGAGCTGGTGCGGGACCCCGATCTGGAGGCGGAGGTGCGGCGCGCGGTGGTCGCCGCCAACACGCTTGTCTCCCAGGCCGAGTCGATCCGCACCTTCCGCATCCTGGCGCAGCCGTTCACCGAGGAGCACGGGCTGCTCACGCCGTCGCTGAAGCTCAAGCGGAGGGCGATCGAGAAGGCGTACGCGGACGAGGTGGAGGCGTTGTACCGCGCGTGAATTCTCCGGTCAGGAATGCATCACGGGCCGTGATCGTTGACGATGTGCGTATCACCTGACCACAACCGAAGGATCGAGAGCTCGTGAGCATGGTCCCCCCGATCACCCTGAACAACGGCGTCGTGATGCCCCAGCTGGGCTTCGGCGTCTGGCAGGTGCCGGACGACGAGGCCGAGACGGCGGTCGCGACGGCGCTGGAGGCCGGCTACCGCAGCATCGACACCGCGGCGGCTTACCACAACGAGGCGGGTACCGGCAAGGCCATCGCGACGTCGGGCCTCCCCCGCGAGGACCTCTTCGTCACCACCAAGCTCTGGAACAGCGACCAGGGGTACGACTCCACGCTGCGCGCCTTCGACGCGTCGCTGTCGAAGCTCGGTCTGGAGTACGTGGACCTGTACCTGATCCACTGGCCGCTGCCGTCCCGGGACACCTACGTGGACACCTACCGGGCGTTCGAGAAGCTCCACGCCGACGGCCGGATCCGGGCGATCGGCGTGTCCAACTTCCTGCCGGAGCACCTGGAGCGGCTGATCGGCGAGACGTCGGTCGTCCCGGCGGTCAACCAGATCGAGCTGCACCCGCACCTCCAGCAGCACGCCGCCCGTGAGTACCACGCGGAGCGGGGCATCGTCACCGAGGCGTGGTCGCCGCTGGGCCAGGGCAGGGGCCTGCTGGAGGTCCCGGCGCTCGTGGCCATCGCGCGCAAGCACGGCCGCACCCCGGCACAGGTCGTCCTGCGCTGGCACATCCAGCTGGGGAACGTCGTCATCCCCAAGTCGGTGACACCGTCCAGGATCAAGGAGAACATCGACGTCTTCGACTTCAGCCTGGACGCCGAGGACCTCGCGGCGATCAGCGCCCTGAACGAGGACCGGCGCCTGGGCCCCGACCCGGCGACGTTCGACATGGCGTGACCGGACGGGGCCGGCAGCGGCGAGGGCGGGGCCCAGGCGACCGGACCCCGCCCCTCGCCGTGCGGCCCGCGCTCAGTCGGGCTCGACGCTGCCGATCGGACGGTGGGTGGCGATACCGGCGTTGGTGACCACCGTGTCCAGCCGCCCGAACGCCCTCGGCACGGTCTCGACGGCGGAGCGCACGTGCTCGTACTCGGCGGCGTTCCCGGCCGGTGTCAACGGCCCGGCGGGTGCCCCCGGTTCCTTCGCGAACCGGCGCAGCCGTTCCTCCCCGCGCCCGGCGCCGGCCACCCGGTGCCCGGCGTCCGGCAATCGCCGTGCGATCGCGGCACCGATGCCGGTCCCCCGCCGGTGACGAGCGCGACCGGAGACCCGGTCATGGTCACCCCCCTGTGTCGGTGACCGCCGGGGAGTCCGTCACTTGGAGAGCGGTCCAGGTCAAGGGCGTTACCGGACCGGCCGCACCGCGGTGTGGACCGTGTGGGCCGCCAGGAGGAACACGTCCGGGCGGTGGTGCACGCTCGCCCGGTCGCCGGGGTCGAGGAGGCGGTCGAGGGTGGCGCGATCGTCGGCGTCGAGGGCGTCGGCGAGGACGTCGCGGGTGCGGGTGAGGATGTCGACGACGTAGGCGCGGACGCGGTCGGTGACCGGGGCGGGGAGGTCGAGGAGGAAGGTGCGGGTGCGGGTGTGGTGCAGGCCGGCCGAGGTCAGCAGGGCGGGCCAGTCCTCGATGTGGGCGACGGTGCCCGGCAGGTCGGTGCGCATCCGGTCGAACCGGTCCTCCTCCAGCGCGTCGATGCGCGCCTGGAGGCCCGGACGGCCGAACCCGATGTCGCGCGGCAGGAAGCGGGCGGGCAGGCCGCCCTCGAGTACGGCGAGGGTGCCGCCGGGCGCCAGCCGCTGCGCGAAGGCGGTGAGCGCGGCGCGCTGGTCACCGAGGTGGTGCACGCTGCGGCTGGCCCACAGCAGGTCGGCCGGGTAGTCCAGTTCGTCGAGCGCCTCGGGCAGTTCGCCGGCGAGGGTGCCGAAGCGGTCGCCGGCGCCCAGGCGGGCGGCCCGCGCGTGCGCCCGCTCCAGCAGCGGCTCCGAGCTGTCGACGGCCACGACCCGGGCGCCGGGGAACGTCTCGGCGAACAGGCACGAGATGACGCCGGGTCCGCTGCCGGCGTCCACGATCAGGCCGGGTTCGGTCACCTCCTTCGCCAGCCAGGTCAGTGCCCGTTCGTACAGGGGCGTGAAGACTTCCGCCTGGGACTCCAGCAGGGTGGCCATCTCGGCCCAGTCGATGTCGGTGTGGTCGTGGTGGTGCGCCATGGTGGTCAGCCTCTCCGCTCGGTTGCCGTCAGAGTGCGACGACGCACCGAGGTGGAGCAAACGATGTTGCCACTCCCGCAAAACGGGGCGCGGGCACGGGTGATCCGCCGGTGCGGGAGGCCCGCACCGGCGGATCGGCGCTCATCCGGTCAGGACAGCGGCGGGTACGCGTTGCGCATCAGTTCCTGGAACTGTGCCGAGAACCAGTGCCCCGAGATCGGGGCGTCCGGGAGGGCGCCGGACATGTTGTTGTTGTTGCGCGGGTTGCCGGTGTACGTCGGGTCGCACATCCGGTCGAAGCCCTTGCCCTCGTCGTTGTCGATGGCCTTGCTCGACCCGTCGGACTCGCCCGGGGGCTTCATCCACACGTAGGCGTCGATGCCGGGCTCCGGGGCCGCCTTGGGCCGCTCGCCGAGGCCGGCGCCCTTCTGGTTGCACCAGTTGCCGAGGTGGATCCGGCGGTCGTAGCGGCCGCCGTCGACATAGGTGTCCACGCTGGTCGTGGCGCCGGGTCCGGTGGGCCGGGCGGTACCGCCCCAGCCGTTGCGGGACGTGTCGATCAGCATGCCGATCTTCGAGTCGAAGCCGAGCGACACCAGCTTCTCCCGCAGGGCCTTGGCGTACGACAGCTCGTCGACGTAGCGGTTCCAGTCGACCCACTTCGACTCGCGCACCGACTTGCCGGCCACGGTCTGGCCGACGGAGAAGTGGTCCTCCTTCAGGGCGCTGTAGTTGGCCGTGTTGGCGATGAAGCCGTGCACGTCGGCCACGGTCGCGCCCTCGGCGGTCGCGGCCTGCTTGAACATCTCCGCGGAGGCGCCGAAGTTGTCGTCCCAGCCGAGCCAGCCGTGGTGGCCGGCGTCGACGTAGTTGTAGACGTTGGGAGCGTCGCCGAGCTTGTTCAGCGCGTAGCCGACGCCCTTCACGTAATTGCCGTTGGCCTTCATCGTGTCGCAGTTGGGCGTGGCGGTGGGCCGCGGCGTCACGTTGGTGACCAGGTTGGGCAGCGAGTCGATCTCGACCGTGGTGACGATGCGCAGCGAGGCGTACTTCGGGTCGGCGAGGATGGCCTTGATCGGGTCGATGTACTGCGTCTTGTACTTGTCGATCTCGGTCGGGCCGAGTTCGCCGTTGGAGGCGAGGGCGGAGCAGTCACGGCCGGGCAGGTTGTAGACGACGAGCTGGACGACGAGTTCGCCCTGGCCCTTCTGCTGCAGCGCCTCGTCGAGGTGGTCGCGCAGGCCCATGCCTCCGTCGACCCCCTCGATGGCGGCGATGCGGTCCAGCCACACGCCGGTGGGCTGGTTGGCGATGCGGCTGCCGCCCGGCTCGGCGGCGGCCTTCGCGGACCACTCGGGGTTCACGTAGACCTTGGCGCCGCTGTAGGGGTTGTCGACGCGGCTGCCCGGTCCGGGAGGCGGGTCGGTCGGGCCCGGCGGGTCGGTCGGGCCGCCGGAGTCGACGTTGCAGGTCACACCGTCGAGGGTGAAGGTGGTGGGGACGGCGTTGCTCCCGCTGTAGGTGCCCTGGAAGCCGAAGGTGGCCGAACCCCCGGTGGCGAGCGTGCCGTTGTAGGACTCGTTGGCGGCGGTGACGTCCGCGCCGGACTGCGTGACCTTGGCGTTCCAGCCGCTGGTCACCTTCTGGTCGCCGGCGTAGGACCACTTCACCGCCCACGACGCCTTCGCGGCGCCGTTGTTGGTGACGGTCACGGAGGCCGTGAAGCCGGTGTTCCACTGGTTCTGCACCGTGTAGTCGACGGTGCAGGGGACGGCGGCGGTGCCGACGTCACCCGGGAGGGCGGCGAACGCCGTCCCGGTGGCGCCGGCCACCAGCGCCAGGGCGGCGAGGAGCGCGGTTCTGGTGCGACTCATGAGTGGGGGTTTCCTATCCGTAGGGGTGCCTGGTGTTCGGGGGTGCGCGCGTGCGCGTGCCCCGGTGCCGTACGGGGTGGGAACGTCGCGTGACCGGACTCAGGGGGGCCTGGGACGCGGTCCGGCCGATGCGCGGGGCCGCACCGGCCACGCGAGGTTTCCGGGAAGTGCGCCGGCCCCGCGCCGGAATACGGATGGTGCCGTCGAGCCGGAACACCGCCGGTCCGGTGCCGGCCCCTGGGGAGAGGCCGTGGCGGAGTGCTCCGCCGTGCACAGGGGTGCGGGTTCGTGCGCCGTGACGGTCGGCGCGGCCGGGGTGCCCCACGGGACACGGCCGCACCCACGGCTCAAAGTACTGAACGCGGGGGGTGGCGCATGAGCGGAGTCCTTGCAGTACGGGCGCGCCGTCACCCACGCGCCGACTGATGGGAACGCTCCCACTGGTGCCATGAAGGTAGCGCCAAGTGACGGCGAAGAACAGAGGAGTAACCAGGTTTCGCTCAACTCCGGTTGTCGAAACTTTTCGATTCTCCACAAGCCTTGACCACCCTCTGACGCATCCTCACTATGGGAGCGCTCCCACTGGTTCAAGGCTTGACAGTTCCGAGTCGCAGGAGGAACCAGCACATGCATCCCCCACCCAGCAGACGCAGAGGCGTCAGGCGGTTGTGGACGGCCGCCGCGGCGGCTCTCGCGCTTCCGCTGACGATGCTCTCGTCGGGCTCGACTTCCGCCCAGGTGGCGGCCGTTCAGTGCAGCGTCGACTACCGGACGAACGACTGGGGCTCCGGTTTCACCGCGGAGCTCACCCTCACCAACCGCGGCACCGACGCCGTCGACGGCTGGACGCTGACGTACGACTACGCGGGCAACCAGAAGCTCGTGAACGGCTGGAACGGCACTTGGACCCAGTCGGGCAGGACCGTGTCGGTGAAGAACGCCGACCACAACGGGCGGATCGCCACCGGCGGCGCGGTCTCGACCGGCGCCCAGTTCTCCTACAGCGGCAGCAACGCCGCACCCACGTCCTTCGCGATCAACGGCACCCCCTGCGTCGGCGCTCACCAGCCGCCGATCACCGTCCTGACCAGCCCGGCGGCCGGCGCGGTGTACACGCAGGGCGAGAGCGTGCCGCTCGCGGCCACCGCCGCGGCGGCCGACGACGCCACGATCACCCAGGTGGAGTTCTACGACGACACCGAGCTGCTGGGCACGGACACGAGCGCGCCCTTCACGCTCTCCGTCGCCGGCTTGACCGTGGGCAGTCATTCCTTGGTGGCGAAGGCGTACGACAGCATGGGTGCCTCCGCGACGTCGACGCCGGTCGGCATCACGGTCGCCTCGGGCCCCACCGTGGTGGCGACGCCGACCCAACTGGGCGTCCAACAGGGTGAGTCGGGTACGTACGAGGTGAAGCTGTCCAAGCAGCCGAGCGCGAGCGTGACGGTCACCACGGCCCGCGCGAGCGGCAACTCCGGGCTGTCGGTCACCGGGGGTGCCACGCTCACCTACACGCCGTCGAACTGGAACACCGCGCAGAAGGTGACGATCGCCGCCGACTCCTCCGGCACCGGCTCGGCCGTCTTCGAGTCGACCGCCCCGGGTCACGGCAAGGCGACGGTCACCGTGACCCAGCTGGGCGCGTCGAAGGCGTACGACGCGCGCTTCCTGGAGCTCTACGGCAAGATCACCAACCCGGCGAACGGCTACTTCTCCCCCGAGGGCATCCCGTACCACTCGGTGGAGACGCTGATCGTCGAGGCGCCGGACCACGGCCACGAGACCACCTCGGAGGCGTACAGCTACCTGCTGTGGCTCCAGGCCATGTACGGCAAGGTGACCGGTGACTGGTCCAAGTTCAACGGGGCCTGGGAAATCATGGAGAAGTACATGATCCCCACCCACACCGACCAGCCCACCAACTCCTTCTACAACGCCTCCAGACCGGCCACGTACGCACCCGAGCACGACACCCCGAACGAGTACCCGTCCGCGCTCGACCCGGGCGTCTCCGTCGGCCCGGACCCGATCGCGGGCGAGCTGAAGTCCGCCTACGGCACGGACGACGTCTACGGCATGCACTGGATCCAGGACGTCGACAACGTCTACGGCTACGGCAACTCGCCCGGCAAGTGCGAGACGGGCCCGTCGGACACCGGACCGTCGTACATCAACACCTTCCAGCGCGGCCCGCAGGAGTCGGTGTGGGAGACCGTCCCGCAGCCCACCTGCGACGCCTTCAAGTACGGCGGCAGGAACGGCTACCTGGACCTGTTCACCAAGGACGCGTCCTACGCCAGGCAGTGGAAGTTCACCAACGCCCCCGACGCCGACGCACGGGCCGTGCAGGCGGCGTACTGGGCGGACAAGTGGGCCAAGGAGCAGGGCAGGGGATCCCAGATCTCCGCGACCGTCGCCAAGGCGGCGAAGATGGGTGACTACCTGCGCTACGCCATGTTCGACAAGTACTTCAAGAAGATCGGCAACTGCACCAGCCCGTCCTGCCCGGCCGGCACCGGCAAGGACGCCTCGCACTACCTGCTCTCCTGGTACTACGCCTGGGGCGGTGCCACCGACCCCTCGGCGGGCTGGGCCTGGCGCATCGGCTCCAGCCACGCCCACGGCGGCTACCAGAACCCGCTCGCCGCGTACGCGCTCAGCGCGTACGCGCCGCTGAAGCCGAAGTCGGCGACGGGCGCAGGCGACTGGGCCAAGTCGATGCAGCGGCAGCTGGAGTTCTACCGCTGGCTCCAGTCGGACGAGGGCGCCATCGCGGGCGGCGCGACCAACAGCTGGGCGGGCCGTTACACCACCCCGCCGGCCGGCACGCCGACCTTCTACGGCATGCACTACGACGAGAAGCCGGTCTACCACGATCCGCCGTCCAACCAGTGGTTCGGCTTCCAGGCGTGGTCGATGGAGCGGGTCGCCGAGCTGTACCAGCAGACCGGCAACGCGCTGGCCGAGTCGGTCCTCGACAAGTGGGTGGACTGGGCGCTGTCGGAGACCACGGTCAACCCGGACGGCTCCTTCCGGATCCCCTCGACGCTGCGCTGGTCGGGCAAGCCCGACACGTGGAACACCACGAGCCCCGGCACCAACGGCGACCTGCACGTCACCGTCGTCGACTACACCGACGACGTCGGCGTGGCGGCCGCCTACGCCAAGACGCTGACGTACTACGCCGACCGCTCCGGCGACACCGAGGCCGCGGCCACCGCGAAGAAGCTCCTCGACGGCATGTGGGCGAACAACCAGGACGCGCTGGGCATCGCCGTCCCGGAGACCCGCGCCGACTACGAGCGCTTCGACGACCCGGTCCACGTCCCGAGCAGCTGGACGGGCACCATGCCGAACGGTGACGTGATCAACTCCTCGTCCACGTTCGACTCGATCCGCTCCTTCTACGAGAGCGACCCGGCCTGGTCGAAGGTCGAGTCCTACCTGAAGGGCGGGGCGGCCCCGACCTTCACGTACCACCGGTTCTGGGCCCAGGCGGACATCGCCCTGGCCATGGGCGCGTACGCGGAGCTTCTCGAATAGTCCCCGCCGGACTCCGCGTACCGGCCCCGGTACCTGAGCCGGGGCCACCGGCCGGGCGGCCCCCTCGCGCACGGGGGGCCGCCCGGCCCTCGCACGCGCGCTTCCCCTCCACCCCCTCACGAGGAAGGACCTCACGGTGCGAAGAACCGTCCGCAGGACCCGCAGCATCACGGCCGCGTTCGCACGGGCGGCGGGCCTGCCGGCCGGCGCCCCGCCCCGCGTCGGCGGCCGACGCCCCGCCGCCCGCCCCGGCCGCCCCGCCGCCGACACCTGGAGGAACGCCCGTATCGACGGCGGCGGGTTCGTCCCCGGCATCGCGTTCGACCGCAGCGAGAAGAACCTCGCCTACCCCCGCACCGACATCCCGCCGGGGGCCGCAGGGTTGCCGTCGACGGGTGACGTCCTGGGCCGGTCGCTTCAGCCGGCCGGCGCGTCCTGCGGCTTGCGGAAGGCCCTGAGCCGGAAGACCGGGTCGGGGCGGGGGCGGTCCTGGTCGGGCAGCTCGGCCAGCCGGGCGGCGAAGCGATCGGCGAGCGGTTCGCCCGGGGGCAGGGTGACGAACCAGCCGCGGCGCAGGTCGGCGATGGTTCGGCGGGGGCTGCGGCCCTGGCCGCGGAAGCGGGCCTGACCGGCCGGCACCAGGCCGAGTTCGGTGGCGTACGCCTCGACGTCGGCGGCGGCGTCGCGCACCGGGCTGGGCGGGCGGGCGGCGAGGACCGCGTCGATGTCGCTGCCCACGTTGTGGGAGGCCGCCTTGTCGACGGTGGTGACGTACACCCCGCCGGGCCGCAGCACCCGGGCGCACTCGCCGATCACCGCCCGCACGTCCTCGGGGCCGGCCAGCAGGTGCAGCAGCCACACGCTGACGACGGCGTCGAAGCGGCCGCCGGGGAACGGCAGCCGGCGGCTGTCGGCACGGACCAGGGCGCCGGGCACGCGGGCGGCGGCCAGCCGGATCATCGCGGGGGCCAGGTCGGCACCGGTCACGCGGACACCGGCGCGGGCGGCGGCGAGCCGCCGGGTGACGATGCCGGTGCCGCAGGCGACGTCCAGCAGCTCGCGCGCCCCGGGCGGGACCAGACCGAGCACGGCTCCGGCGGCCGCCGCCGCGCGGGGTTCGCCGCCGCGCGAGACGTCGTACCGTTCGGCTTCCTTGTCGTAGTCCAGCACGCGCCTCAGTGTGCCCCGTGCCCGGGCGCCAGGTCCTCCACCCTGCGGGCGAGCTCGAAGTCCTTCTCGGTGACGGCGCCGCCCACACTGTGGGTGTTCACGGACAGGTTCAGGGTGTTGTAGCCGAGGGTGAGGTCGGAGTGGTGGTCCAGTTCCTCCTGGACCCGGGCGATGTGGACGACCATGGCAGTGGCCGCGAAGTGCGAGCCGAGCCGGTAGGAACGGGTCAGCCGGTCGCCCTCGAGCGACCAGCCCGGCAGGTCGGTCAGCCGCTCCTCGATCTTCTCCTGCGACAGCGGTTCGACGGGCATGGGCTGCGCTCCTTCTCGGGGCGGTGCTGGGTGCGGGCTCGTCGCTCAGCCTGCCACAGGGGGCCGCCGTGGCCCCGGTCGACGGCCGACGGGGTCCCCGGTACGGCCGTATCTCGGTTACGGTCCCGGCATGAGCACTGTCACGACCGGTAGCACCTCCACCACCGGGGGCGTGGGCAAGCTGCTGCGGGCCTGGCGGGAGCAGCGCCGCGTCAGCCAGCTGGAGCTTGCCCTGCGCGCCGACTCCTCGGCCCGCCACATCAGCTTCGTCGAGACCGGCCGTTCCCGGCCCAGCGAGGAGATGGTGCTGCGGCTGGCCGAGCACCTGGACATCCCCGTGCGGGAGCGCAACGCGCTGCTGCTGGCCGCCGGTTACGCGCCCCGGTTCCCCGAGACGCCGCTGGACGACCCGGCGCTGGGCGCGCTGCGCGAGGGGATCGAGCGGCTCATCGGGGGCTACGAGCCCTACCCGGCGCTGGTGGTGGACGCGATGTACGACGTCGTGGCCGCGAACCGGGGCGTCACGATGCTGCTGGAGGGCGTCCCGGAGTCGCTGCTGGAGCCGCCGCTGAACGCGATGCGGCTCACGCTGCACCCGCAGGGGCTGGCGCCGCGCATCCGCAATCTGCGCGAGTGGCGGGGGCATCTGCTGGCGCAGATGGAACGGCAGATCGCGCTCCACCGCTCCGCACCGCTACGGGCGCTGTACGAGGAGGTGGCGGCATATCCGGTGCCGGAGACGGACGGGGGGCCCGGGGAGGAACCCGCCGAGCCCGTACCGTACTTCGCGCTGCCGCTGCGGATCGAGCACGAGGGGCGGATGCTGTCCTTCGTCTCGTCGATCTCCACGTTCAACACGCCCATGGACGTGACCGTCGCCGAGCTCGCCATCGAGACGCTGCTCCCGGCGGACCCGGCGACGGCCAAGTACCTTCACTCGCTGGTGAGCTGACGCTCCTTCAGCGACATGTGCTGGAGCAGGGCGAAACCGGCCACGGTGAGTGCCTGAAGCACCGTCCAGACCGCGCCGGCCGTGCTCGGCGTGAGCCACAGGGCGAGCGCGGCGAAACTCACCGCCGACCAGGCGAGGTTGGCCTCCACGACCGCCCGCACGCCGAGGGTGGGCGGGTGCGGCCGGGAGGCCAGCAGGGCGACGCCGGCCGTGTACACGGCGAGGAAGGCGCCGAGCCCGAGCAGCAGGCCGGAGCCGACCCCGAGGAACCGGCCGAGCGGACCGGACAGGGCGAGGTACGCGAGCGCGTTGGCGCCGGTCACCGCCGCGTCGAGGGCCAGGAAGCGGCGCAGCATCGACTGGGGCTCGGAGGTACGGGCGAGCGCGGCAAGCTGGGTCGCGGACATGATGAGTCACCCTCCGTCGGGATCGGTTGCGGCGATGGGGCCGGGCCCCGGAGCGGAGTGCGCCGCCCCGGAACCCGACGTCCTCCACGATGCCGTGCGGGGCGGGGCGGGTCGATTACCCGTGGGGTAATGCCGGGTGCCACGGGCAGGGAAATCCTCGGTGACTCGTGAGAGTGCCGGGGGAACGTGACACACTGAGCGCATGCCTGGGCAGGTTGGGGAGGCGGGGCGTGAGTGAGCGGCGGGCCGCACCGACCGTGGGACAGGTGGTCCTGGGACGGCGGTTGCAGGAGCTGCGGGAGGCCGCCGGTCTCGGGCGTGAGGAGGCCGCCCGGGTGCTACGGGTGGCGCCGACGACCGTGCGCCGCATGGAGACGGCCGAGGTCGCGCTGAAGATCCCGTACGTGCAGATCCTGCTGACCGCGTACGGCGTGCCCGACGCCGAGGTGACCGCGTTCGTGGAGCTCGCCGAGGAGGCGAACCGGCCGGGCTGGTGGCAGCGCTTCCACGACGTGATGCCGGAGTGGTTCAGCCTGTACGTGAGCCTGGAGGGCGCCGCCCGGATCATCCGCAGCTACGAGCCGCATTTCGTGCCGGGTCTGCTCCAGACCGAGGACTACGCACGCGCGGTCCTGGAGGCCGGGACGATCGGCACCGCGGGCCCGGGGACGGTCGAACGGCACGTGTCGCTGCGCATGGAGCGCCAGCGGCTGCTGGGGCGCCGCAACCCGCCCCACCTGTGGGTGATCATGGACGAGACGGTGCTCCGGCGGCCGGTGAGCGTCGACGGCAGGGTCATGCGCGACCAGCTCGACAAGCTCCTGGAGTTCGCCGAGCGGGACCGGATCACGCTCCAGGTCGCCGAGTTCGCCGACGGCCCGCACCCGGGGACGTACGCACCGTTCTCGCTGTTCCGGTTCGCCGAGCCGGAGTTGCCGGACATGGTGTTCACCGAGTACCTGACCGGCGCCCTGTACCTGGACTCCCGCACGGAGGTCTCGGCGCATCTGGAGGTCCTCGACCACATGACCGCCCGGGCCGCCTCCAAGGAACGCACCCGCAAGTTGCTGCAGGAGCACCGGGAGAACCACTGACCGCCCCTGCCGCCCCGTGCGGCACGGCAACCCGCGGGGCCACTCCCGCGTCTTCCGTACGACACCGTCCGTGACGCACCGCGCACAGCGGGCCTTCGCACCTGGGAGAAGACAGCGCATGACCGGATCCGACGCCGCACCGCCGCGCATCGACACCAGCCGGCCGCACCCGGCCCGCGTCTACGACTGGTGGCTGGGCGGCAAGGACAACTACCCGGTGGACGAGGAACTGGCCCGGAGGATCCTCGCCACGGACGGCACGGTGCTGCGCGGCGCACGCGCCAACCGTCGTTTCATGCACCGGGCCGTGCGCACCGCCGCCGAGGCCGGTGTCCGGCAGTTCCTGGACATCGGCACCGGTATCCCCACCGAGCCCAACCTGCACCAGGTGGCCCAGGGCGTCGCCCCGGAGTCGAAGGTGGTGTATGCGGACAACGACCCGATCGTGCTGCGGCACGCCGAGGCACTCCTCCAGGGCACGCCCGAGGGCAGCACGCAGTACGTGCACGCCGACGTCCGGGACGCCGACACGCTGCTGCGCCGGGCCGCCGAGTCACTGGACTTCGACCGGCCCGTGGCCCTGTCCCTGGTCGCGCTGACCCACTACCTGGACGACGACCCCGGCGGCGACGACGTCTACGGCTTGGTGGAGCGCTACGTCGCCGCGCTGGCCCCGGGCAGCTTCCTGATCCTCTCGCAGGTCAGCCCGGACCTCAGTCCCGAGGGCGTCGGGCAGGCGGCCGAGCACTTCCGGCGCAGCGGAACGCCGTTCCACCCCCGTTCGCTGGCCGAGTTCTCCCGCTTCTTCACCGGTCTCGAGCTGCTGGGTCCGGGCGTGATACCGGTGCACGGCTGGCGCCCCGGGCCCGAGGACGTGGCGGCCCAGGCGGAGGGTGTCGTCCCGGTGTACGCGGGGGTGGCCCGCAAGCCGTAGGACGGCGGCCGGTCCCCACGAGCCCGCCGGGGGCACCGCGCGGGGACCGGCCGTCCGGTCGTGGGCGGGATCAGGCGGCCCCGTCCCTGCGGTCGCGCTCGTTGCGGGCGCTCCCGGTGTCCTCGTCGTCGACGATCTCCGCGTCGACCACGGACTCGTCCTCGTGCGGCGGGGTGTGCTCCCCCGCGCCCCCGGCCGGTGGGGTCTGGGCCTGCGCGTACATCGCCTGGCCCATCTTCTGGCTGACCGTGGCGAGTTTCTCGACGCCGGTGCGCAATTCGGCCGTGGCGGTGGAGTCCTGCTCCAGCAGCCGCTTGAGGTCCGCGATCGCCGACTCCACCTCGGACCGTGTGTCGGCGGGCACCCGGTCACCATTGTCCCGGATGAACTTCTCGGTCTGGTACACGAGTTGCTCGGCCTGGTTGCGGGTCTCGGCGGCCTCGCGGCGCTTGCGGTCCTCCTCGGCGTACTGCTCGGCCTCCCGCATCATGCGGTCGATGTCGTCCTTGGGCAGCGCCGATCCTCCGGTGACGGTCATCTTCTGTTCGCGGCCGGTCGCGAGGTCCTTGGCGGAGACGTGCATGATGCCGTTCGCGTCGATGTCGAAGGCCACTTCGATCTGCGGGACCCCGCGCGGCGCGGGCGGCAGGCCGGTGAGGTCGAAGACGCCGAGCTTCTTGTTGTACGCGGCGATCTCGCGTTCGCCCTGGTAGACCTGGATGCCGACGGAGGGCTGGTTGTCCGTGGCCGTGGTGAAGATCTCCGAACGCCGGGTCGGGATGGTCGTGTTGCGCTCGATCAGCTTGGTCATGATGCCGCCCTTGGTCTCGATGCCCAGGGACAGCGGGGTGACGTCGAGCAGGAGCACGTCCTTGACGTCGCCGCGGATGACACCCGCCTGGAGCGCGGCGCCGACGGCCACCACCTCGTCGGGGTTGACGCCCTTGTGCGGGTCCTTGCCGGTGAGTTCGCGCACCAGCTCGGTGACGGCCGGCATCCGGGTCGAGCCGCCGACCAGGATGACGTGGTCGATCGCGGAGAGCTGCACGCCCGCGTCCTTCACCGCCTGGTGGAACGGCTTCTTGCAGCGCTCCAGCAGGTCCTCGGTGAGTTCCTGGAACTGGGCACGGGTGAGCTTCTCGTCGAGGTGGAGCGGCCCCTCGGCGGAGGCCGTGATGTAGGGCAGGTTGATCGTGGTCTCGCTGGACGAGGACAGTTCGATCTTCGCCTTCTCGGCCGCCTCGCGCAGCCGCTGCACGGCCATCTTGTCCTGTGCCAGGTCGATGCCGTACTGGCCCTTGAAGCGCTTGGCCAGGTACTCGACGACCCGCTGGTCCCAGTCGTCGCCGCCGAGATGCGTGTCGCCGTTGGTGGCCTTCACCTCGATGACGCCCTCACCCATCTCCAGCAGCGAAACGTCGAAGGTGCCGCCGCCCAGGTCGAAGACCAGGACCGTCTGGTCGTTCTCCTTGTCCAGCCCGTACGCGAGCGCCGCCGCCGTCGGCTCGTTGATGATCCTGAGGACCTTCAGGCCCGCGATCTCACCGGCCTCCTTGGTGGCCTGCCGCTGGCTGTCGTCGAAGTACGCCGGCACGGTGATCACCGCGTCGCCGACGTCCTCGCCCAGGTACGACTCCGCGTCGCGCTTGAGCTTCTGGAGCACCCGGGCGGACAGTTCCTGCGCCCGGTAGCGGGTGCCGTCGACGGAGCCGTGCTCGGGGAAGCGCCAGTGGGCGTCGCCCATGTGCCGCTTGACCGAGCGGGCCGTGCGCTCGACGTTCGTCACGGCCTGTCGCTTGGCGACCTCGCCGACCAGCACCTCACCGTTCTTGGCGAAGGCCACCACCGAGGGGGTGGTCCGCGCGCCCTCCGCGTTGGCGATCACCGTGGGCTCGCCGCCCTCCAGCACGGCCACCACCGAGTTGGTCGTCCCCAGGTCGATCCCGACCGCACGTCCCATCGCTGTCCCCTTCCGTCAGGGCACCTCTCCGGACTTCCAGCACAAAACTTGAGCGGCCTGTTGTCAATAGCTTGAGTGGGTGCTTGTCAATGAGTACCCATGAGTTCGGGCTCGTTCAGCGACCGGGACGCGGGCGCGTGTGGGCGCGCAGCGCGACGGCCCGTGCGGGACGGTCGGTGATCAGGACGTCCACCCGTGGGTCGGCGAGGAAGGTCCGCATCAGCGGGTCCTCGTTGACCGTCCACACCATGGTGAACAGCCCGTTGCGGGCCGCCTCGCGCAGCACCGTGGCCCTGGCCAGGCGGTGGTGGACGGCGACGCCGTGGGCTCCGCAGGCGCGGACCCGGCGCATGGGCAGCAGTTCGCTCAGCCGGGTCCGCGCCAGCCGGCCGCGGCCCACGTCCCCGGCGTCCCGGCCGAGGGACAGCACGGTGCGCACCCCGGGAAAGGCCGCAGTGACGTCCGCGACGGACCGGTCCTCCAGGGTGGTGAAGACGAAACCGTCCTCACCGAGCAGGGCGATCGCCCGGTCGATCAGCTCCCGTTCGTGGCCGGTCTCCTTCAGGTCCAGATGGCCGACGAGCCTGCCGGCGATCAGCTCCATGACCTCCTCCACGACCGGCACCGGGCGCCGGGTGCGCCGGTTCAGCTCGGCGTGGGTGAGGGTCGACACCAGCGGGCCGGTTCCCCCGACGCGGGCGTCGTGGTGCACGACGAAGACACCGTCGGCGGTGCGCCGCACGTCGAACTCGGCGTACTCCGCGCCGGAGCGCAGCGCTTCCTCGTACGCCTCCCGGGTCGCGGGGGCGGCGTGCTCGCTGCCGCCCTGGTGGGCGGAGACGGCGGGGCGTGGCGGCATGGGGTCGGCTCCCGTGGGGCGGGCGTGCCGCAGGCCGCCCCGGGCGGGACGGCCTGCGGGTGGTCGTGCGGGGCGGGACCGGATCAGGCGAGCTTCGCGGTCAGCGTGATGTCGGTGGCCTTCAGGGCCTGGCTGACCGGGCAGTTGACCTTGGCGTCCTCCGCCGCGGCCAGGAAGGCCGCCTCGTCCATGCCGGGCACGGTGCCCTCGACGGTGAGGTGGATGCCGGTGATGCCTTCACCGGGCTGGAAGGTGACGTCGGCGGAGGTCACCAGGCGGGTCGGAGGGGTGCCCGCCTTGTCGAGGATGTTGGAGAAGGCCATCGAGAAGCAGCTGGAGTGCGCGGCGGCGATCAGCTCCTCGGGGCTGGTCTTCCCGTTCGCCTCCTCCGCACGCGACGCCCAGGTGACCGGCTGTTCACCGATGCTGCCGGAGGAGTCGAAGGTGACGACCCCGCTGCCCTTGAACAGGTTGCCTTCCCACACGGTGTGTGCGGATCGCGTGGCTGCCATGACGCATCCTTTCGAAAAGGTCCGGCTACAAGTCCGGCTGTGCTCGTCCCGGGAATCCCGGCTCGCCCGGGTTCCCGGCCCCATCCGATCACACTACGGCCCGGCTCACCCGGAGGACCGGCCCGTGCTCGGTGAACTCCGGTGTGCGGTCGGGGGTGATGACGGTGCCCGCCCGCGCGCGGCGGCGTGCGGTCAGGCCGCGCGTTCGCGGGGCGGGCGGGCCGGCAGGCCGGGGCTCCGCGACTCCTCCAGCCAGCGGCGCAGTACGCGGTGGAGCTGCTCGGCGCCGGCCAGGTCCGCGCCGTCGGCGACCGGGGCGGACAGCGCGAGCGGGGACAGCAGGAAGGCGCGGGACTGGGCGCCCCCGAGCCCGCCGTGGGAACCGATCTGTTCCTCGAAGGCGAGGACCTCGCCGTCGGCGGGGTCGTGGAAGGAGTTGACCATGATGTCGGCGGTGTGCGGGAAGGAGTGGGTGCGCCGTACCACGTCGGCGGCGCCCGGCCCGAAGGCGGCGAGCGGCCCCGGGTTCTCGTCGAGCCGGTCCAGCGGGATCTCGGCGCCGTACGCGCCGAGGACCACCCCGCCGTGCCGTTCGCTGGCCACCAGCAGGAAGCCGATGCCGGGGTGGTTGGCGAGGGTCGGCAGCAGGGCGGGGTGCCGGGCGTCGATCTCCTCCTTGGTCATCCGGTGCGGAACGTCCGGGAAGGAGATCAGGCCCAGGTTCCCCGAGGCCAGCACGACCGGTTCGGAGCCGCGCTGCGGCCGGTAGTGCTCGGCTCCCTCCTCGACCGGCCGGCGCAGGGCCGCGCGCACCGCCGCGCGGGCCTCGGCGCCGCTGTGGGTGTGCCCGGCCCGGCGCGGCACGGGCAGCCCGCAGCCGGCCCGGACCAGGTCGCCGAGGGTGAGGCCGTAGCGGGCGCGGAAGGTCTCGCCGGGGCTCTGCCCGTGGTCGGACAGGACGACGATCCGGTACGGGCGCGGGGCGTGCTCGGTGACCTTCTCGATCAGGGCGAGGGAGCGGTCGAGGCGGTCGAGTACCTTCTCCGCGTCACGGCTCGCGGGGCCGGAGTGGTGGGCCACCTCGTCGTAGGCCACCAGGTCGGCGTAGACGGCGGTCCGCCCGGCGAGCAGGTCGCCCATCACCGCGGCGACCACCACGTCCCGTTCGACGACGGTGGCGAAGGCCCGTACGAACGGGTAGAGCCCGCCGCGGGAGACCCGCGGACGCTGCTTGGCCAGCCGGGCCCGGGTGGACTCTCCGATCTCACGTCCCACCTCGGCGACGAAGGACAGGGCGGTGCGCACGGCGTTGGCGGGGTCGGAGAAGTAGGCGAAGTAGCCCGCCCGGGAGCGGTTCTCCCGACTGCGGCGGCGGGCGGCGATGGACAGCACCAGGGCCTGCTCGCCGGCGCCCCCGCTGAACAGGTTGCCGCGGCTCGCGCCGTCGTCGGCGAGCAGCCCGTCGTGACCGGCATGGTCGACGGCCCGTCGCTGGAGTTCGGCGGCGCTGGTGGGGCGGTTGCACACCACCACCTCCCGCCGCTCCTTCTCGTACCAGCGGAAGGCGGGCACGTCGTGGTTGCTGCCGTGCAGGATGCCGAGCTGGCTCGCACCGGTCTGGCTGGACCAGTCGGTGCGCCAGGGGGTGAGCCGGTGGGTGGGACGGCGGGAGCCGTCGCCCGTGCCGAGCCAGCGGGCGACGGTGGGCATCAGGCCCTTGTTCACCGCCTCCAGCAGGACGTCGTGGCCGACGCCGTCGAGTTGCAGGAACACGGTGCCCGGGGTGGCCGGGCAGGGCGGCGCGGCCCGGCGTCGACGGCGGTCGGCGAGCCGGTAGAGGCGGCGCCGGTAGGCGTCGTCGTCGCGCACCGTGAGCGCGGCGCCGGTGGCGGAGGCGACGGCGGACATCACGGCGGCGACCACGACGGCGGTCTCCGGGTCGGCGGAGCCGCGTTCGACGGGGTTGAGGCGCAGTGCCAGCCACAGCAGGGCGCCGTTGAGGAAGAACACCAGCAGGCCGAGGACGAGCGCCGGTACGAGCAGCAGCAGCCGCACCAGCAGCGGCCAGACGAGCGCCGACAGCAGGCCGAAGGCACCGGCGCCCAGCGCGGCGGTCACCGCGATGTCGGTGGCGCTGTCACCGTCCGCGGAACGCAGCCGGAAGTCGGGGAGTATCCCGGCGAGCAGCAGCATGGTGAGGGTGGAGACCGCCCACACGGCGACACTCCGCCCGGCCTGACTGGCCACCTTCCGCCAACGCCCTGCGCCCACGCCCCGCACACCTCACGTCCCGGCCCGCCGTCCCCGGACCTGCCTGCCACCCTGTCACAACGGCCGGGAGAGCCGCTTCGTCCCCGGTCGGGAGGTGGCGCCGGGTCGGGGGCCACCGTGGGCCCGGCCCGGTGGCCGGGCGGGTCGCGAACCGGGGGGCTGCAGCGCGGGCTTCAGCGGCCGTCGTAGCCCGCGGTGGGCATGGACAGGCGGCGGTGGACACGGGCCTTCATCGCCGCGTCGTAAAAGGGTTCGGCGCGGCCGACCGTCTCCACGCGCACCCCGCGCCGCGCGCACTCGGCGATGAACCCCTCCACGGAGGACAGCGCGCTCTCCAGCACCCGTCGGCTCGGCGCCACGAACAGGTCCGCGCCGGGCCGGACCTCGTCCCACAGCGCGCAGTGGTCCGGGCGCAGCCCCCGTACCAGCAGTTCCCGTGCCACCACGTAGCCGCGCTCGGCGGCCCAGCGGGCGCACATCGCGTGCTGGCTGCGGGAGTCCACCAGGAAGGGGTCGGCGTCCAGTTCCTCGAGCGGCGTCAGACTCGCGATCGCCGTCACCCGGACCGGCCCCATGGCGTCCCCCTCACCTCCGGTTTCGCCGCCGACCCTACTCCTGCCCGTAGGCTTCGGGGAGTCGCGCGAAGGAGGCGGAGAGGTGCCGGTGGAGATCACGTGGTGGGGTCACGCGACGTGCACCGTCGAGGATTCGCACACCCGCGTGCTCACCGATCCCCTGTTCGCGCGCCGGCTCGCGCACCTGCGACGTCGGCGCGGTGCCGTGCCGCCGCCCGGGGCGCGGTACGCGGACCTGGCGCTGGTTTCCCATCTGCACGCCGACCACCTGCACGTGCCCTCGCTGGCCCGGCTCGCCCCGGGCACGCGCCTGCTCGTGCCCCGGGGCGCGCGCCGCGCGGTACCGGGGCTGCGCCGGCTCACTCATCTGCGAGTGGACGAGGTGGCGCCGGGCGATGTCACGACGGTCGGCGGCCTGGTCGTACGGGCCGTCCCGGCGCGGCACGACGGGCGGCGGCTGCCGGTGGGACCGCACCGTTCCCCCGCGCTCGGCTATGTCCTGGAGGGTGAGGCGCGCACGTACTTCGCCGGGGACACGGGGCTGTTCGACACGATGGCCAAGGAGGTGGGACCGGTCGACGTGGCGCTGCTGCCGGTGGGCGGCTGGGGACCGTGTCTCGGCGAGGGGCATCTGGACGCGGGGCGCGCGGCCGAGGCGCTGGCGCGGCTGGGGGCGCGCACCGCGGTGCCGGTGCACTACGGCACGTACTGGCCGATCGGCATGGACGCCGTACGCCCCCACGAATTCCACGCGCCGGGCGACGAGTTCGTCAGGCTGGCGGCCGGGCTGGTGCCCGACGCGGCCGTGCACCGGCTCGGGCACGGCGAGAGCGTGCGCCTGGAGGTCGCGCGGTGATCCGGTCCGCCGCCCTGGCCCAGGCGGCCGGTGCGCCCCTGTCGGCGGCGGCCGTCCCGGCGACCGTGGCGCCGGAGGCCACCCAGCAGGCGATCGGGTATCCCTCGCTGTTCCTGCTGGTGCTGATCGGGGCCCTGGTGCCGGTCGTGCCGACGGGAGCACTGGTCAGCTCGGCGGCCGTGGTCGCCTTCCACCAGACGGCGCCGTTCTCGCTGGCGCTGGTGTTCGTTACGGCGTCGCTGGCCGCGTTCCTCGGTGACATGTCGCTGTACTGGCTGGGCCGGCGCGGGATGAGGTCGAGGAACGGCTCCCGCTGGCTGGAGGCGATCAGGGCCCGTGCCCCGGAGGACCGGCTGGCGCAGGCCCAGGAGAAACTGGCCGGTCACGGGGTGGCGGTGCTGGTGCTGTCCCGGCTGATGCCGGCCGGGCGCCTGCCGGTGATGCTCGCCTGCCTGCTGGCGAAGTGGCCCCTGCGCCGCTTCGCCCGGGGGAACTTCCCGGCATGCCTGGCCTGGGCGGTGACGTACCAGCTGATCGGGATCCTCGGCGGTTCGCTGTTCGAGGAGCCCTGGGAGGGCGTGGTCGCGGCGGTCGCGCTGACCCTGCTGATCAGCGTGGCGCCGAGCGTGTGGCGGCGGGTGCGGGGGACGGCGACGGGGTGACGGGGTAGGGGGAGGGCCGGGTGCCGCGGGTGTCCCGGCGCGGCGGGACGGATGCTCCTACGGGTGCCGTTCCAGGACGCGGGAGCCGCCCACCGGCAGGTCCCACAGGTCCTCGCGGTCCAGACCCTCCTTCTGCCAGGCGGCCCGGACGCGGGCGAGCGGTTCGAGGACCGGTTCCGCGGAGAGGACGAACGTCCCCCAGTGCATGGGCGCCATCCGCCGCGCTCCCAGGTCGCGTGCGGCGCGCACCGCCTCCTCCGGGTCGCAGTGGACGTCGCGCAGCCACCAGCGCGGGTCGTACGCGCCGATGGGCAGCAGCGCGAGGTCGATTCCCGGGTAGCGGCGGCCGATGCGGGAGAACCAGTGGCCGTAACCGGTGTCGCCGGCGAAGTAGACGCGCTGCCCGTCGGGGTCGGTGAGCACCCAGCCGCCCCACAGGGAGCGGCAGGTGTCGGTGAGGGTGCGCTTGGACCAGTGGTGGGCCGGGACGAAGTCGAAGCGGACACCGTCCAGTTCGGCCGCCTCCCACCAGTCCAGCTCGGTGACGCGGGTGAAGCGGCGGCGGTGGAACCAGCCGCCGAGCCCGGCCGGCACGAACACCGGGGTGTCGCGCGGGAGCCGGCGCAGCGTGGGGGCGTCGAGGTGGTCGTAGTGGTTGTGGCTGATGACGACCGCGTCGACGCGCGGCAGTTCCCCCCAGGCGACACCGACCGGGGTGATGCGGGCCGGGGTGCCGAGGATGCGGCGGGACCAGACCGGGTCGGTGAGCACGGTGAGTCCGCCGACGCGCACGACCCAACTGGCGTGCCCCGCCCAGGTGACGGCGACCGTACGGGCGTCGACGCGGGGCAGCGGGCCGGGGGCGTAGGGCAGCCGCGGGATGTCGGCGAGACCCTCCGGCCCGGGTCGGACGGCGCCCTCGCGGGCGAAGCGGGCGATGGCCTTCAGGCCGGGCAGCGGTGCGGTCAGCCGGTCGTGGAAGGTGCGCGGCCAGACCCGGCGCTCGGCGAGCGGGCGGGGCTCCGCGAGCGGCGGGAAGGGCGCGAGCGGGGACGGGGTGGCCAGGGCGGAGGACGGGACGGGTGGGACGCCGGTGTCCCGGGCGGTGGTGCCGGTGGTCGACTCGGACTGCTGCGTCATCGAGGAGGCTCCCATCGCTGAGCGTCGTCACGGAGATCGTCGAATACGGACTTCAGGTGGCTCAACGCGCGTTGCACGTGCGGCAGTTCCAACGGCGCGGGGGAACCGAGGCATTCCGCGCGCTGCTCGGCCGAGCCGCCCAGCAGGGGCGCGGTGGACAGCCGCACGCGCGGGGCCTCCAGGTCGTCGCCGAAGCGGTGACCGCCGGGCGCGGGCATACCGAGCCGGTCGGTGAGGAAGTCCTCCAGTTCCTGGGCGTCGCCGACGCCCCGCGCGGCGAGCGCCGGACCCAGCGGGACCAGGTCGACGTACAGGTGCCGTCCGGCCTGCGGGGGCCGGGCGAGAGCGCCCGCTTCGACCACCGCGGCGTGCGCGGCGGCCGCCACGCGCGCGTGCAGCCGTACGGCGGCTCCGAGGCGCGCGGTGACCGGTTCCGGCTCGGTGAGGGCGTACGCCGCCGCGGCGGCGACGGGGGCGGCCACGCGCGCGTCGAGCGCGGTGAGCGCGTCGAGCACGCGCGCGTGCAGGTCGGCTCCGCCCCGGCCCGCCGGGAAGCGGGCCACCGCGGCGGGCCAGCCGGACGGCAGCAGGGCACCGGACAGGTCGGTGACCACGGTGACCCGGTCGGGCAGCATCTCGGCGGGGCTGAGGAGCACGGTGTCGTGCGGGGCGTGCAGGGTGTCGCGCCAGGTCTCGTCGCTGACGAGGTGCAGTCCCTCGTCGACCGCGGCCTCGAGGGTCTCGTGCAGCAGTTCGGGCGGGGCGACGGTCGCGGTGGGGTCGTCGGCGACCGACAGCACCAGCAGTCGCGGGTCGCCGCCCTCGGCCCGGACCCGGCGCACGGTCTCCAGCAGGGCGTACGGGTCGGGGACGCCGCCGCTCTCCGCCGGGGTCGGCACGTGGAACGCGGGCCGGCCGAGCAGGCGGGCGTACGGGGCCCACCAGGCGGGGCAGGGTCGGGGCACCAGGACGTCGCCGCCGACCGCGGCGGTCAGCGCCACCAGCAGGGCGGGGGCACCGGGGGCGACGGCCACCCGGTCGGGGGCGCCGGGCAGGCCGCGCCGGTCGCCGTACCCGCAGGCGGCGTCGAGCAGGGCGCTGCCACCGCCGACGGGCTCGGCCTCGGCACGGGACGCGGCGGCCGCGAGGACGCCGGCCAGTTCGGGCAGCACCGGCAGCCCGTCCTCCGGAACCGCCGGCCCGAAGCGGACGGGTCCGTGCCCTTCCGGGTCCGTCCGCCGCATGTGTCCCTCCGAGCAGTCCGTTGCGTGGTGGTGCTTCTGCCCGCTCCGGTGATGGTGATGCCGGTGCCCGAGGGACTCCTTGGGACGCCCGGGTGCCGGTGTCCGGGCGGTGGGCGCCGGTACCCGTGTCCGGGGCGGTGGGCGCCGGTACCCGTGTCCGGGGCGGTGGGCGCCGGTGCCTGCCCCTCGGTCCGACGGTCCGGCGCGTCTTCGGTCCGGCGAGTACCCGGGGCACCGGTCGGCCATGGGCGCCGGGCCCGGTCGTACGGCTCTCGGCTCGCGACGCGCTACCGCCGCCGGGGAGACGGCGGAAGCGGTCAGCCGCCCGGGCGGCCGCTCCTGCTCCGGTACAGCCGGTGACCGGCGGCGCCGAACGCGCCCGCGATCAGCAGACCCCCGGCTACCAGGGCGGGCACGGAGTCGGTGAAGGCCCCGCCCTCGCCGGCGTGGACACCCCTCTGGACGGCCGCACCGGCACAGTGCGTGCCGTTCACGTCGCGCGCGGCACCCTCGTGCGCGGCACCCTCGTGCGCGGCACCCTCGTGCGCGGCGTCCCCGGGTGCGGCGCCCTCCTGTGCGACGTCCCCGGGTGTGGCGCCCTCCTGTGCGGCGCCTTCGGGCATGTCACCCTCGGCTGCGGTCTCCTCCGGTGTCTCGCCCTGGGGTGCGGCACCCACCAGGGGGACGCCATCGGAGGCAGCGCCCTCGGCTGCGGCCTCCTCCGGTGTCTCGCCCTCGGCTGCGGCACCCACCAGGGGGACGCCATCGGAGGCAGCGCCCTCAGAGGTAGCGCCCCCAGGAGCGGCCTCCTGCGCTGTCGCGCCCTGGAGTGGGGCGCCCTGGAGTGCGGCGCCCTCCCGCACGGCCCCCTCATGCGGAACGCCCTCCTGTGGGACGCCCTCCTGTGGGACGCCCTCCTGTGGGACGCCCTCCTGTGGGACGTCCTCCGCTGTCGCGTCCTCCTGTGCGGCGTCCTCCGGCTCCAGGGCCATCGGCTCCGGGGCCGTCGGCTCCGTGCCGTTCGCCCCGTCGCCCGTCGGGTCGCCCGAGGTCCCGCTTCCCGCTCCCTCGGCGGATTCCGGTTCGGTGCCCTCCGTCCCGGCTCCTCCGGGGGCGGCGTTCTGCGCCTCCGGGCCGCCCGGCGCGGTCCCCATCGGCTCGGCGGCCTCCGGCTCGACGGGTGGCGGTTGGGTACCCCCCGTCTCCAGGTGCTCCGACTCCAGGCCCTCCGCCTCCGTGCTCCCCGTCTCCGCGGCCGCTGCCGGAAAGTCCTCCCTCTCCACGGCTCCCGCCCCGGTCCCCCCACTCTCCTCGCCGCCACCCCAAGCCTCCTTCGGCTCGGCACTCCCCTGCTGATGCCCCGGCCACTGATGGGCGGGAGGGCAGGGCGACGGGGAGGCGGTGCCGGGCCCGGTGGCCGGGGCGACGGTCGGGGCGCCGGCCGGGACCGCGTGAGCGGCGGCCGGCGCCAGGACGCCGAGGACGGTGCCGGCGAGGGCGGCGAGGGGCAGGGCACGGGCGGTGCGGCGCATGGTGCGGGGCTCCTTCGAGCGACGGCCGGGCACGCGGGCGGCCCCAGGTCGACGCGGGCCACATCGGCGGGGCACGGGGTCGTGCCCCACAGCCATCACAGCCCGCCCACCGCCCGCCCGCGCGCGGCCGCACACCATTCGCGCGACCCGCACACCCGACCGGGTGAACGGCCCGCACCGGGGCGGCCGACCGCGCCCGGTGCCGGTCGCCCCCCTATTGCGCGTCCCGCATCACCTGCTCCCGCACCTTCCCGCAGCAGCGGCTGATCAGGCGGGAGACGTGCATCTGGGAGATGCCGAACTCCTCGGCGATGCTGCTCTGAGTCATGTCGCCGAAGAAGCGCATGTAGAGGATGGCCCGCTCGCGTTCCGGCAGGGCGGCGAGGCGTTCCTTCACGGCCTCACGGTCGACCACGGTGTCCAGCGCCGGATCGGGTCCGCCGAGGGCGTCGCTGAGGGAGTAGCCGTCCTCGCTGCCGGGGCGTTCGGCGTCCAGGGACAACGCGGTGAAGCTCTCCAGCGCCTCCTGTCCGGTCCGCACCTCCTCCTCGCTGAGGTCGGCGTGCGCCGCGATCTCGGCCACGGTGGGCCGACGGCCGGAGATGGTCTGGGAGAGGTCCTGGTCGGCGACCCTGACACGGTTGCGCAGGTCCTGGACCCGGCGCGGCACGTGCAGGGTCCACATGTGGTCGCGGAAGTGCCGTTTGATCTCGCCGGTGACGGTGGGCACCGCATAGCTCTCGAAGGCGTTGCCGAGTCCGGGGTCGTAGCGGTCGACGGCCTTGACCAGACCGAGCGCGGCGACCTGGCGCAGGTCCTCGAGGCTCTCTCCGCGGCTGCGGAAGCGCCCGGCCAGGCGGTCGGCCATGGGAAGCCACGCCTCGACGATCTCGTCGCGGAGCGCGTCGCGCTCGGGTCCGGCGGGCAGCGCGGCGAGCCGCTGGAAGGCCGCGGTGGTGTCGGGTGCGTCGTCATGCGGATGGTTTGTCGCGCGTGTCCGGGTGCGCATGGTGCCTCGCAACTCCCTCGGAGTGCCGGATGGACGGTCACCGTGGGAGCGCACCGGGGATTCGGGACAGGCACGCCGTGGGCGGCGGACGCCGCTCCCACGGATGTGCCTCCTGTCCGAAGCACTGCCTGTCCGCCTGCCCCCGCGCCGCGACCGCAAACCTCCGGCGCAGGTTTTCCGCGGACTCCTCCGGTCACTCGTACGGCCGGCCGCGTCCGACGCGTCCGACGTCCTGTGTCCGAACGTCCGGGAGGTCGTACATGAGCACCAAGGTCGCCGACCAGGTTCTGCACCGGCTGCGCGAATGGGGGGTGGAGCACGTCTTCGGCTATCCCGGTGACGGCATCAACGGCCTGCTCGCCGCGTGGGGCCGGGCCGGCAACGAGCCGGTGTTCATCCAGTCCCGGCACGAGGAGATGTCCGCGTTCCAGGCGGTCGGCTACGCCAAGTTCGGCGGACGGCTCGGAGTGTGCGCCGCCACCTCGGGTCCGGGGGCCATCCACCTGCTCAACGGCCTGTACGACGCCAAGCTGGACCACGTCCCCGTCCTCGCGATCGTCGGTCAGACCCACCGCTCCGCGATGGGCGGCTCCTACCAGCAGGAGGTGGACCTGCACTCGCTGTTCAAGGACGTCGCCTCCGACTTCGTGGAGACGGTGACGGTCCCGGAGCAGCTGCCGAACGTGCTGGACCGGGCGATCCGCACCGCCTACGCGCGCCGCTGCCCGACGGCGGTCATCATCCCGGGAGACGTGCAGGAGCTGGACTACTCGCCGCCGACGCACGAGTTCAAGATGGTCCCGTCCAGTCTGGACCGCAGCGCGTGGACGGCGGTGCCGTCGGACGACGCCGTGCGCCGTGCGGCGGAGATCCTGAACGCCGGGGACAAGGTGGCGGTCCTGGTGGGCCAGGGCGCGGCCGGGGCGCGTGCCGAGGTGGAGCGGATCGCGGAGCTGCTCGGCGCGGGCGTCGCGAAGGCGCTGCTGGGCAAGGACGTCCTGAGCGACGAACTCCCCTACGTGACCGGCTCGATCGGCCTGCTGGGCACGCGCCCCTCGTACGAGCTGATGCGTGACTGCGACACCCTGCTGACCATCGGCTCCTCGTTCCCGTACTCGCAGTTCCTGCCGGAGTTCGGCCAGGCGCGGGGCGTGCAGATCGACATCGATCCGCACATGGTCGGGATGCGCTACCCGTACGAGGTGAATCTGGTCGGGGACGCCAGGGCCACCCTGGAGCGGCTGATCCCGCTGATCGAGGGCGGGCGCGGGCGGGAGTGGTACGACACGGTGTGCGACAACGTGGTCCGCTGGCGGGACATCATGGAGCGCCGGGCCGCGGTGTCGGCCGACCCGATCAACCCGGAGTACGTGGCCCGCGCGCTGGACCCGCTGCTGCCGGACAACGCGATCATCACCTCCGACTCCGGCTCCACCGCCAACTGGTACGCCCGGCACCTGACCATGCGCTCCGGGATGCGCGGCTCGCTGTCGGGCACGCTCGCCACGATGGGCTGTGGGGTGCCGTACGTCGTCGGCGCGAAATTCGCCCACCCGGACCGGCCGGCGATCGCCCTGGTCGGGGACGGAGCGATGCAGATGAACGGCATGGCGGAGCTGATCACCGCGGCGAAGTACCGCCACCAGTGGGACGATCCACGGCTGGTGGTGGCCGTGTGGAACAACCAGGACCTCAACCAGGTCACCTGGGAGATGCGGGCCATGGAGGGCGCGCCGTCCTTCCTGCCCTCGCAGAAGCTTCCCGACGTGCAGTACGCCGAGTTCGCCCGGTCGCTGGGGCTGACCGGCATCCGGGTGGAGAAGCCGGAGGACGTCGAGGCGGGCTGGCGCGCGGCCCTGGACGCGGACGGCCCCGCGCTGGTCGAGTTCCTGACCGACCCCGCCGTGCCGCCGATCCCTCCGCACTCGACGTGGGAGCAGATGGAGGCGACCGTGTCCGCGGTCGTCAAGGGCGACGCAGACCGGGGTTCGGTGCTGAAACAGGGTTTCAAGGCGAAGGTCCAGGAGTTCCTGCCGGGTGCCGGGCGGCAGGGCGGCGGGAAGAAGGCCCGCCGGTAGCACAGCGGACCGGTACCACCGCCGGGTGGGTGCCGACCGGCCGCCGGGGCGATGCCGGGGTGCGCGGTGCGGTCCACGGGGAGCCGTCCGGCGAGGACACCGCGCGCCGGTCGGTCACCGTACCCGCAGCGGGGGCGGTACGCGGCTGCCGGCGGCGGTACGCGGCTGCTGCTCGGCACCGTCGGCTTTCGGCGGCGCTCCCTGACGTGGCGCCTGTCGCGTCGGCGGCCCGAGGTGTTCCTGCCCCCTGCTGTCGGGGCGCACGACGGCGACTGCGCGAGGCGCTGTCGCACGAGGCGCGCGACCGCCGAGCGGTGGGAGTGAGGGGGCGCGGGCGGCCGGTGTCCGGCGGTTCGGGCCGTACGGGAGGACGACCGTACGGCGCGGACGAGCGGACCCGCACGGTGGGTGGATCGGGTGGGCGGCCCAGCGCGGGCTGAGCGGCGGGGCGGGCCGCGCTGCCGGGGAGCCCCTGGGGGGCGGGCCGCGGTGCCGGGGAGCCGGCCGCGGTGCCGCGGAGCCGGGGAGCGCGGGGCCGCTCAGGAACTCGGTGTGGGTGCCGCCGGGACGCGGGGCAGGTCCGCGTGCTCGGCGTCGGGGTCGACGGGCCGGCGCAGGAGGAGTTCCTCGTAGCGGCCCAATATCACGATCATGCCGAGCATGACCAGCGGGAGGAGCACGGCGAGCACCACCATGGCCAGTCCTTTCCAGGAGGCGCGTGGGGGGCGTGTGATCCGGGTCTCCCGTCGTGCGGCGGGCAAACCCGCCTGGTGCGGATCCGCCGCCGCAACCCCGTGTCGGCCTCCGCTCCACGGGTACGCGGTGCGGACCCCCGATGGACTTGGAGGGAGACATGCAGCGAGGCAGTGACCGGCTGAGTGTCCACCGCGACGACGAGATGAAGCACGAACTTCAGGGTCTGCTCAGGTCCGGGCACCCCACGCGCACCGAGGAGTGGCACGACCCGGAGCCGTTCGCCGAGGACGACCCCGAGGTGGCGCACGGTCCCGTGACGCCGAGCCGCGCGCCGACGCCGCTGGAGTCGGTGCGACTGGAGCTGGCCAGGATCCTGGGCCGCGGGGCGTTCCCCGCCGGCCCGCGCGAGCTGATCCGCGTGCTGAACCGGCAGCACGCGCCCGACGCGCTCGTCGAGGCAATGGAGCGGCTGCCGCACCAGGCCCGCTACGGCAACGTGCAGGAACTGGCCGAGGCGCTGACCCGGACACGGGAGACCGCGACCGGACCGAGGGAGAACGCGTGACCGGCCGGTCGGCAGCGCCCGGCCGGGAAGCGGAGGGAAGGCCCCAGGCATGGCCGAGTTCGTCAAGGACGTGATGACTCCGGGCGTGGTCGCCGTGCGTCCGGACGCCTCGCTGGTCGAGGCGGCGCAGCTCATGCGCTCGCAGAACATCGGCGACGTGGTGGTGGCCGACGGGCAGCGGATCGTCGGCGTGCTCACCGACCGCGACATCACGGTCCGCGCGGTCGCCGAGGGCGCCGAACCGCTCGGGGTGAGCGCCGGGTCCGTCTGCACGCCGGATCCGCTGACGCTCGGCCCGGACGACCCGGTGTCCACGGCGGTCGCGCTGATGCGCCGGCACGCGGTGCGCCGGCTGCCGGTCGTCGAGAACGGGCTGCCGGTCGGCATGGTGACCCTCGGCGATCTCGCGGAGGCGCAGGACCCGGACTCGGCGCTGGCCGACATCAGCCGGGCCGAGCCGGACGACCCGGGCACGGCGCCCTGACAGGCACGACGGAAGGGAAAGGACACAGCAGCATGCGCATCGCTTTTCTGGTGGCCCCCGAAGGCGTGGAGCAGGTGGAGCTGACCGATCCGTGGCAGGCGGCGGTGGACGCCGGTCACGAGCCGGTGCTCGTCTCCACGAAGTCGGGCACCATCCAGGCGTTCCACCACCTCGACAAGGCGGACACCTTCCCCGTGCAGGAGGTCGTCGGGGAGACGTCGGCCGGCTCCTTCGACGGGCTGGTGCTGCCGGGTGGGGTGGCCAACCCCGATTTCCTGCGCATGGACGACAGGGCCGTCGGGTTCGTACGGGACTTCTTCGACCGGGGGAGGCCGGTCGCCGCGATCTGCCACGCGCCCTGGACGCTCGTCGAGGCGGACGTGGTCCGCGGCCGGGAGCTGACCAGCTGGCCGAGCCTGCGCACGGACATCCGCAACGCGGGCGGCACGTGGGTCGACGAGCAGGTGAAGATCTGTGACCACGGGCCCAACAAGCTGGTCACCAGCCGCAAGCCCGACGATCTCAAGGCGTTCTGCGAGACGTACCTGGAGGTGTTCGGGCAGGCAAAGGGCTGAGGACCCGTCGCCGCCACGGGGTCCGGCCTCCCGCTGGAGGCCGGACCCCGGCCGTGCGCGCTTGCCGTCCCGCGGGGGCGGGCAGACTGGGCGGGCAGACGCCGACACTGTGCCGAGCGGGGGCGTACGCCGGGCGTGCCGCACGGGTGAAGGGGTGAGGGAGTCCTCAGGTGCCCGGTGTCGAGGGGGTGGTCGTGCCGGCGCCGCCGCGTTCCCTCGCGCCCTCGCGGGTGCGGCCCGCGGCCACCGGGCGGCGCGGGTTGCGGCGCAGGTACTCGCCCTCCAGCTGCGCCATGCGCTCGTTGTGGGCCCGCAGCGCGTCGTTCGAGCCGTACAGCAGGGTGTCGTGACGCGTGCGGTGGATGGTCTCCAGCTCCTTCATGAGCTGTTGGTCGTCCAGGCGGCTCGGCTCGACTCCGGTCATGGTGTTGCCCCGCTCGTCGTGTTCGTTCATGCGGTCCGGGTACCCGCCCGGTCAGCACCACGCACGTCCCCGAGCGGCATCCGGGAGGGAGCCATGGATCTCGCATTCCTGCAACCACTCTACGAACATCCGGGGCCGTGGGCCTCCGTGTACGTCGACACCTCCCGGCACACGGAGGACACGCCCCACGAGCGGCACCTCACGGCCCGGGCGATGGCCCGGGAACTGGCCGCGCAGGGCGCGGACGAGGCCACCTGCCGGGCGGTGGGCAACGCCATCGAGGAACTGCGGCACTCCTCCGAACCGCACGGCCGCGCCCTGTTCGCCCGGGCCGGCGAGGTGGTGCTCGATCCGCCGCTGGCCCGTGCCCCGCAGGGCGACTGGGCCCAGTGGGCGCCACTGCCCCGGGTCACGCCGCTGCTGGAACTGGCCAGCGAGGATCCGGTGTGCATCGTCGCCTACGTCGACCGCAAGGGCGCCGACTTCGAGCTGCGCAGCGCGCTGGTCAGCCGGGACGCCGGCGGTGTCACCGGGCGCCAGTGGCCCATCCACCGCACGAGCTCCGTCGACTGGTCCGAGCGGCACTTCCAGCTGCGGGTGGAGAACACCTGGGAGCACAACGCCGCCGAGATCGCCGACGCGCTCGCCGTGTGCCAGGAGGAGACCGGGGCCGACCTGCTGATCCTCGTGGGCGAGGACCGCGAGCGGCGTTCGGTGCGCGAGCGGCTGCCGCAGCGGCTGCACCCCCTCGTGGTCGAGGCGCCGCACGGCGCGGGCAGTCGGCTGCTCGACGAGGATGTGGAGCGGGCCCGCGGCCGGCACGTCCGTGACCGGGCCGCGGCGGAGCTCGAACGGTTCCTCGCCGCCCGTGCCCCGGACGAGGAGGGCCGCGCGGGGGCCGTGGAGGGTGTGCCGGCACTGGTCGAGGCCGCGCGCGAGCACCGGATCGACGAACTGCTGATCCGGCCGGACGGGCCGGACGCGCACCGTGAGGTGTGGATCGGCGAGGATCCCGATCAGCTGGCCGTCCGGCGTACGGATCTGAAGATCCTCGGCGAGCAGAACTCCTGGTCGGCCCGCGCGGACGACGCGCTGATCCGGTCCGCGGTCGCCACGGATGCGGCGGCGCTGCTGGTGACGCCGGAGGCGGACGAGGCCGTGCGGGTGGAGGTCGGCGCGCCCGGTGCCGCTCGTGCCGCCGACGAGGTGCCGGTGGGCGGCCTCGGAGCGCTGCTGCGCTGGAAGTGACGCGCCGCCGCGCGGGAGGGGACGGGTGTCCGCCGTGCCGTGCGCCGGCCGTCAGCGGGCCCGTTCCACCCTGCGTTCGTCCCACACCGGTTCCGGTGTCTCCCTGACCCTGCCGTCGCTGCCGAAGACCAGGAAACGGTCGAAGGAGCGGGCGAACCAGCGGTCGTGGGTGACCGCGAGGACGGTGCCCTCGAAGCCCTCCAGGCCCTCCTGGAGGGCTTCGGCCGATTCCAGGTCGAGGTTGTCGGTCGGCTCGTCGAGCAGCAGCGCGGTGACACCCTGGAGTTCCAGCAGCAGGATCTGGAAGCGGGCCTGCTGGCCGCCGGACAGGCGGTCGAAGGTCTGCTCCGCCTGCCGGGACAGTTCGTAGCGGCGCAGCCTCGACATGGCGGCGCCCCGGTCCTGGGAGTGGTCCGCCCACAGGATGTCCAGGAGGGTGCGGCCCGCCAGTTCGGGGTGCGCGTGGGTCTGTGCGAAGTGACCGGGGACGACACGTGCGCCGAGCCGCCACCGGCCCGTGTGGGCCACGTCGTCACCGGCGAGCAGGCGCAGGAAGTGCGACTTGCCGGAGCCGTTGGAGCCGAGCACGGCGACCCGTTCGCCGTAGAAGACCTCCAGGTCGAAGGGGGTCATCAGGCCGGTCAGCTCGAGGTTCTCGCAGGTGATGGCCCGTACGCCGGTGCGGCCGCCCTTCAGGCGCATGGTGATGTCCTGCTCGCGGGGCGGCTCCGGGGGCGGGCCGGCCTCCTCGAACTTGCGCAGCCGGGTCTGCGCGGCGGCGTAGCGGGAGGCCATGTCGTGACTGATCGCGGCCGCCTGACGCAGTGTCAGGACCAGCTTCTTCAGCTGGGCGTGCTTCTCGTCCCAGCGGCGGCGCAGTTCCTCGAAGCGGGCGAAGCGCTCGCGCCGGGCGTCGTGGAAGGTGGCGAAGCCGCCGCCGTGCACCCAGGCGTCGGCCCCGGCGGGGCCGGGTTCCAGGGAGACGATCCGCTGGGCGGCGCGGGCGAGCAGTTCCCGGTCGTGGGAGACGAACAGGACGGTCTTGCGGGTCTCGGCGAGCCGCTCCTCCAGCCAGCGCTTGCCGGGTACGTCGAGATAGTTGTCCGGCTCGTCGAGCAGGAGGACCTCGTCGGTGCCGCGCAGCAGCGCCTCGAGCACCAGCCGCTTCTGCTCGCCACCGGACAGCGTGCTCACCTGCCGCCACTGGGCACGCTCGTAGGGGACGCCCAGCGCGGTCGTGGTGCAGATGTCCCACAGCGTCTCGGCCTCGTAGCCCTGGGCCTCGGCCCAGTCGGCGAGTGCCTGCGCATAGCGCATCTGGGCGGCCTCGTCGTCGACGGTCATGATGGCGTGCTCGGCGGCGTCGACGGCGCGGGCGGCCTCGCGGATGCGGGGCGGCGACACGGACACCAGCAGGTCGCGCACGGTCGTCTCGTCCCGGACGGAGCCCACGAACTGCCGCATCACTCCCAGGCCGCCGCCGACGGTGACCGTCCCGCCGTGCGGGGCGAGCTCCCCGGCCAGCAGGCGGAGCAGGGTGGTCTTGCCCGCTCCGTTGGGTCCGACGAGGGCCACCACGGCCCCCTCCCCCACACGGAAGGAGACATCGCCGAGCAGCGGCCTCCCGTCGGGGAGGTAGTACTCGAGGTGTGCTGCTTCCAGATGGCCCATGAGGTCGGATTGTCCGGGTGATCGCCGCAGGCGGCAAACGTTTTTCGAGCGCTCCGGTCAAGCCCTTCGCCCGAGACATCGTCCACTGACTGAGATACCGGTCTCAGAATGCGGTTGATGGGCGTACCGTGGCGGTCGTCCCCACGAGACGAGAAGGGGTGGCCCCGCCATGCCGAAAGCGCAGGAGACCGCCGTCTACACGCACGGGCACCACGAGTCGGTGCTGCGATCGCACACATGGCGGACGGCCGCCAACTCGGCCGGTTACCTCCTCGGCGCCCTGGAGCCGCACATGTGCGTCCTGGACATCGGCTGCGGCCCCGGCACGATCACGGCCGACCTCGCCGAACTGGTGCCGGACGGGCGGGTGACGGGGATCGACATGGAGGCGGGGGTCCTGGACAAGGCCCGGGCCGCCGCCGCGGAGCGGGGACTTCGCACCGTGGAGTTCGCCGTGGGGGACGTGCACGGGCTGGACTTCCCCAACGACACGTTCGACGTCGTGCACGCCCATCAGGTGCTCCAGCACGTGGGCGACCCGGTGCAGGCACTGCGGGAGATGAAGCGGGTGGCCCGGCCCAGCGGGATCGTCGCCGTCCGGGACGCCGACTACGCGGCGATGACCTGGTTCCCGGAGGTGCCGGGGCTGGACGACTGGCTGGAGCTGTACCGGCGGGTGGCCCGGGCCCACGGGGGTGAGCCGGACGCCGGGCGACGGCTGAGGTCCTGGGCGCTGGCGGCCGGGCTCGCCGAGGTCACCGCCACGTCCACCGCCTGGACCTTCTCGACCACGGCCGAGCGGGAGTGGTGGAGCGGGCTGTGGGCGGACCGCACCGTGGCCTCGGACTACGCCGAGCGGGCCACCCGGGGCGGGCACGCCACCGTGGAGCAACTGGCGGCGGCGGCCGGGGCCTGGCGGGAATGGGGCTGCCGGGAGGACGGCTGGTTCAGCGTGCTGCACGGAGAGATTCTCTGCCGCAAGGAAGCCTGAAACACCCTTTTCGGGCAATGAGAGAAGCAGGAGGTTGACATTATGGTTCCCATTCTGCTCGTCCTGCTTCTGGCTCTGATCCTTTTCGGTGCCGGCTTTGCAGTGGAAGTACTGTGGTGGATCGCTCTGGCGGTTCTGGTGGTGTGGCTCCTGGGGTTCTTCATGCGCAGCACGACGGCGGGCGGGGGCAGGGGCCGTTGGTACAGGTGGTGAGGTGAAGGAAAAACCCGGGGCCGGTGACATCCGGTCCCCGGGAATTTCCCCGGCCATTTCCCGGGGAAGCTTCCTTCACTCCCGGGGAAGCAGTGGTCCCAGCGGCCCGAGGTCCAGATTCAGGTCCTCGGGCCGCAGTCCGTAGCGCTCCCGCAGTTCCGTCATCCGTTCCTCCAGGAGCATCAGGGTCAGCCCGATCCGCTCCTCCTGCTCCTCGGAGAGGTCGCCCTCGTCGACCCGGCGCAGCGCCTGCCGCTCCATGAGCTGGCGGAGCAGTTCCACAACGGTCAGCACCAGCTTGATCAGATCGCGCTCCACCGTGTCGGGTTCCAGGTCCATATGGCTGCGCCGGCCCCGGTGCGGCTCGACACGGCATTCCCGCGGGTCGGTGGTCAACGCAGCTCCTCGAAGGGTGACGGTACGTTCTCGTTCACCGAGCTGATGAGCGCGTTGAGGTCGATGCGCACCAGGTCGACGTCCGCGATGCGCAGCGTGATGTCGCCCGTGATCACCACTCCGCCGGCCAGCAGCCGGTCGAGGAGATCCACCAGGGCGATCTCACGGCGTTCGACGACGGTCACATTCCCTCCCCACCCTCATGTCTCCTCCCCGGCGAACGAATAGGCGGCCCAGGGGCCCGTGAGTTCGACGCGTATTCCTGGGATGTCGTCCTTGGTGCGGTCCACCCGCTCCACGAATTGCTCCGACGCCGTGCGCGGCACGAGATAGGCGGCATTGAGCACATTGCGGCCCGCGGCACCGGAAAGCGCCGGATTCTGCGGCGCGTGCAGCCGGGAGTCCTCGGCAACGGCCGACAGCGTCTCGTGCAGACGGGTCGCGAAGGCCTCCGCCTTCTGCCACAGTTCCTCGTGCGATTTCGTCCGGCTGCGCCGCTGCCTCAGATAGTCCCGGCCCGAGGCGGGCTTCGGCGCGGGCGCGGCGGGCGCGGCGCCGGCCGCCGCGGGCTCCGCCTCCACGTAGACCTTGACGCCCCACTCCACCCGGCCCGCCAACCGGTCCAGGGTGTGCCGGAAGCCCTCCTCGCGCGACTCGATCATCGTGCGGACGCCGCTGTCGTCCCGGAACACCGTGCCGAGCCGCAGCGGCAGCGGCGTCGTCACGGTGGTCAGCGCGTCGATGACCCCCTGATGGGCGCGGGCGACGGAGGTCAGCCAGTCCAGGTCCTCCAGGTGGGCCCGCAGCGGTTCCTCGGCGAAGTCCGCCTCCGGCACATGGCTCACCACGGCCACCAGGCCGTGGTGGGTCAGCAGCCGGGGCGGATCACCCGCCACCCCCGTCAGCTGCGCCTGCAACGGCGTGCCGAACGGACGGCAGACCGCGTAGACGTACCGCAGTCCGGTCACGGAGCCTCCTCCCGGGCGCGGCCGGTCTCCAGTTCCTCCAGCCGCGCCAGCCGCTCACGCAGTTCCGCGTTCTCCCTGGCCAGCTCGTCCCTGCGGGCGCGTGACGACAGGGCCGGGTCGCTCTCCCACCAGTCGATGCCCATCTCCTTCGCCTTGTCGACGGAGGCCACGATGAGCCGCAGCTTGATGGTGAGCAGTTCGATGTCGAGCAGGTTGATGCGGATGTCGCCCGCGATCACCACGCCCTTGTCCAGCACCCGCTCGAGGATGTCGGCGAGGTTGGCGCCGCTGCCGTGCCCGTAGGGGTCGGGGAGGCGGCTCGGGGTCGTCATCGGCGGCTCCCGCGCTCGGCGTACTCTTCCTCGGCATCGGACTCGTCCTCGTACTCCGGCTCGTCCTCTTCCTCCTCGTACTCGCCCTCGGCCGGCTCCTCGTCCTCGTACTCGCCCTCTTCCTCGGACTCCTCGTCGTACTCGTCCTCGGGGCCTGTCTCGTCCTCGGACTCCTCGTCGTACTCGTCCTCGGGGCCTGTCTCGTCCTCGGACTCCTCGTCGTACTCGTCCTGCGGACCGGCCTCGTCCCCTGACTCCTCGTCCTCCGGCCGCTCCTCCTCCGTTTCCTCCTCCTCGTGCTCCCCCTGGGCGCCCTCGTCCTTCTCCTTGTCCTTCTCCTCCTCTTCCTCCGCCACGGCGTCCTCGTGGCTGCGGACGACCTCGCCGTCGCGGATCTCGCCGCGCCAGCTGTCCTCCGCCTCGCCCTTGATGGTGATGAAGCGGGCGAAGTTCTTCAGGTCGAGCCGGGCCCGGCGCCCCTGGGCGCGCCAGATGTTGCCGGTCTTCTCGAAGAGGCCCACGGGGTAGTACTCGATGACCATCAGGACCCGCGTGAGGTTGTCGGCCAGGCGGTGGAAGGAGACGACGCCCCTGGTCGTGCCCTTGGCGCCCTCGGAGGCCCAGGCGATGCGGTCGTCGGGGACCTGCTCGGTGGTCTTCGCCTTCCAGCTGCGGTTGGACCAGAAGACCTTCAGCTGCCAGTCCGAGGTGGTCTCGTCGCCCTTGTTGGCGCTCTTGACGCCCTTGGCGAACGTGCTGAAGTCCTGGTACTGCGTCCACTGGTCGTACGCGGTGCGCAGCGGGACGCCGACGTCGATGTGCTCGAGGATGACGGTGGGCTTCTTGCCCGCCGAGCGCTTGCGCTTGCCCTTGCCGCCGCCGCCGATGTTCTTGAGGGCGCCCACCACGTTGTCCTTGGCGCGCGAGGCGCCGAGCTCCACGGCCGTGCGCAGGGGGCTCTTGCCCTCGGCGATCTTGCGGCCGCCGTCGAGGGCGAGCTTGGCGAACCCGGGGCTCTTGCCCTCGGCGATGTCGTTGAGCTTGTTGGTGGTCTCGCCCAGCTTGCGTCCCACACCGGTCAGCATGCGGGTGGCCTGGGCCGCGAGGTAGTCCTGCAGCTCGGCCTTGAGGCGGTCGGCGGCCTCGCTGTGGACGACGTCGGTGAGCGGGTTCTTCGTCGCGGCGTCGGTCGCCTGCTTCGCGCCTCCGCGCGCTGCGCCGGTCGCCGAGCCCAGGGTCTCGGTCATGACTCACCGCCTCCCTTCGACGAACGCGAACGGCTGCCGCCGTCCCGGGACCCGGCCGACTTCCCTGCCGCGGTCCGCTTCGCCGCGGGCTTGCGGCCCGCGGCCTTCTTGGCCGGCGGCTTCTTCGCGGAGGTCGCCTTCCGCGCGAGGCCCGCGGCGGCCTCCTTCGGCGGCGTCTTCTTCGCCGCCGGCTTGCGGGACTCCTCCCGCTCGTCCTCGTCCGGCCCGCCCTGCGGCTCCCGGTCGGCCTCCTCACGCTCCTCGGGCTCTTCGGTGTCCTGGTCACCCTCGTCCCGGCCGCCGCGCACCACGCCGTTCAGCTGGTCGCGCATCGCGGTGGTGCGGCCGTGCAGGCGGTCGGCGAGCGAATCGAGCTGCCGCTCGACCAGGGCGCCGGAGGCGGCCTTGCCGACGCCGCGCAGATCGCCGCGCAGCTGGTCGCCGATCTCCTTGAACTGCGGGTTGTTACGCAGCTGCTGGGACACCAGGTCCGCCACCATCTTCGGGCTGATGTTCAGCTTCTTGCCTGCCACCATGCCGCCGACGGCCATGGCCATCTTCAGTTTCCTCGTCCGTCCGAGGAGATATCCGGCCCCTATGGCCAGACCGAGTCCCATCCGGTTCATCGCGCCGTCCCGTCGCCTGTCGCCGCGCTCCCGCGCGTTGCCGTCTCCAACCGGTCGAGGAGTTCGTCCTCCCGCTCGTCGAACTCCTCCTCTGTGATCTCTCCGGCCTCCAGCTGCTCCTCGAGCCGGGCCAGTTCGGCCCGGATGGTGGAGGGGTCGTAGTAGATCCGTTCCGCCTCGTGCACCACCTGCTGAATGACCCAGGCGCTGCCGCGCACCGGGGCGAACGGCAGCAGCAGCACCTCCGAGATCAGGCCCATGTCGTCACCCCGCTCCGGCGTCCGCCCCGGTCGCCGTGATCTCCGCCGGCTCGGCCGGTCCGGGTTCCACGAAGCTGTACGGCGGCAGCGGACCGTTGAGCCGCACCTCGAGGTGGGGCATGTCCTTGCGGACCTGCTCCACGGCGGCCAGGAAGTCCTCGGCGGTGTCCCGCTTCACCAGGAAGGAGACGTTGGCCAGCCACCCCGTGGACTCGGGGCCCACGCTCACCGCGTCGGCGCTCGGCTCCAGGGCCCGTTGCAGGGCGGCGCCGTCCTCGGCCTCCTTGGCCTTGACCGCGCCGGCGACCATCTCGCCGAGGCGGATCTTGTCGTCGTAACTGCCCCCTCCGGCCTGCCGGTTGGCCTCCGCGAGGGAACGGATCTCGGGGTTGCCGGCCATCACGTGGTGCAGCACGGCTTCCTCGATATGGTTGGCCTTGATGTTGTACTCGACCCGGCCGTCCAGGGCCCGCAGGCGCTCCTGGTAGTGCTCGGCGCGCTCGGTGAGGACGCCGGTGACGGCGTCGTCGTCCGGGGCGACACTGCCGAAGCGCATGGGCAGCACGCAGCCGGCCGCGCCGATCTCGCTCAGTACGTTCTGGTGGGCGAGCAGTTCCCTGCGCTTCGGGCGCAGCCCCTCGGGGGCGTCACTGACGACGGCCGCCAGCTCGCCGGCGCGCAGGACGCGGACGGGGTGCGGCGGGTCGCCGACGCCGCCCATGTCCTCGGGAAGGGACGGGTGCGAACTCGCCGTGATGCCGTAGACGTAGGTGCTCACTCCTGCTCCTCCTTCCTGCGGGCGGCCGTGCTCTTGCGGGGCCGCGGACGGGACTCCGCCTCGCGGTCCGAGCCGCCCTCACGCGCCTGCTTGAAAGCGTCCGAGATGGTCTCGGCGGCGCCGGACAGAGCGCCCTTGGACTTGCCGCGGGCCCCGGACTCGCTGACCTCGCCGACGATCTCGGGCAGGCCGGGGCTCTTGCGGGGCCCCGCCTCCAGGTCGAGTCGGTTGCACGCCTCCGCGAACCGGAGGTAGGTGTCCACGCTGGCCACCACGACGCGGACGTCGATCTTGAGGATCTCGATCCCGACCAGGGACACGCGCACGAATGCGTCGATGACGAGCCCCCTGTCCAGAACGAGCTCGAGCACGTCGTAGAGGCCGCTGCTGCCGCCTCCGCCGCCGGACTGCTGTGCCGGAACGACTGTCATGCCGGCTGTTCCTCCTTTGTGTCTGGCTTTGTCTCTGGCCTTGCCCCTGACGGGCGCGCTGCTCGGGTCGGGCGCCCTAGCGACCGCCGGACCTGCGCGCGTCGGACCGTCCGCGTTCGTAGCGGCGGACGCGCCGGTACCCGGTGAGCTGTCCCTCGGGGTCCAGCTCGACCTGGTAGCTCGCCATCAGGCTCATCGTGTCGGGCACCCGCTCGAGCTCGAGTACCTCGATCTCCAGCGACCAGCCCTCCTCCGTCTGCTCGAAGGACGACACGGACTCGGCCTCCATCCCGGTGAGTTCCGCGAGCTGCCCGCGCGCCTGGCGCAGCACCTCCATCGGACTCGGCCGGCTCTTCCGCTTCGGGGTGCGGGGCGCGCTGTCGGTGTTTCCGGGCTCTTCGTGAGAGTCCTGGGGTTCCTGTGAATCCTGTGACTGTCGAGTGTCTTTCGTGTTCGTCATGGCCACCTCCTCCTCCGTGTGGCCGCAAGGCTGTTCGCCAAACCTCCGGCGGGCCGCCCATCTCCCCGGTACGCGCTGCGTGCCTGGTCAGCCGCGCAGTGCCGCCAGCCGTCGACGGGCCGGTCCGAGCGCGCGGCCCCGGGGCGGCAGTCCCTCCCAGGGGTCGGTGCGAGCCTGCTCCACGGCGTCGGCGACGGTCCAGCGACGGGCGTGCAGCCCGGGATCGTCCAGCTGGTCCCACGAGATGGGGGTGGCCACGGGGGCGCCGGGCAGGGCGCGGACGGTGTAGGGCGCGACCGCCGTCTGGGCGTACGCGTTGCGCTGCACGTCCAGGTAGAGCCGGTCGCCGCGGTCCTTCTTGCGGGCGGCGGTGGTGACACGGTCGGGATGCGCGTCGGCGAGGGTGTCGGCGACCTCCCGGGCGAAGGCGCGCACGTCGTCGAAGTCGTGGGCGCCGTTCAGCGGTACGACCACGTGCAGGCCCCGGGAGCCGGTGGTCATCGGTGCGGACGGCAGGCGCAGCTCGTCCAGCAGCTCGCCCAGCAGCCGGGCCGCCTCCCGCACGGTGTCGAAGCCGCCTCCGGAGGGGTCGAGGTCGAAGACCAGGCGGTCGGGCCGGTCGATGTCGCCCGCCCGGGAGAGCCAGCGGTGCAGGGTGATGGCCGCCTGGTCGACGAGGTGGAGGAGGGTGGCGGTGTCGTCGCACACGGTGTGCTCGACGGTGCCGCCCTCCTTGGCGACCTCGACGCGGGTGATCCAGTCCGGGTAGGTCCCCGGGGTGTTCTTCTGCATGAAGGCGGGGCCGTCGATGCCGTCCGGGCGCCGGTCCAGCATCAGCGGGCGGCCCCGCAGGTGCGGCAGCATGAACGGCGCGACGGCCCGGTGGTAGTCGACGAGGTCGGCCTTGGAGTACTCCTTCACGTAGTCGCCACCGGGGAAGAGCGTCTTGTCCGGCCGGTGGATCACCAGCGTGCGGCGGCCCGCGCGCACCCTCCGCGCGCCGTCGTCGCTCACGGCACGATCGCCTCCTCCACCAGCAGCCGCCCGGCCACCGCGATGGACTCCGCGTCGATGCCGGCGGCGTGCAACTGCTCCTCCGGGGAGGCGGAGCCCGGCATGTCGCGCACCGCCAGCCGCACCAGGCGCGGCACGGGATGCCCGTCGGCGAAGGCGTCGAGCACCGCGTCCCCGAGGCCGCCCTCCGGGTGGTGGTCCTCCACGGTCACCAGGCAGCCGGTCTCCTCGGCAGCCGTGCGCAGTGTCTCCCGGTCGACGGGCTTGACCGAGTACAGATCGATCACCCGTGCCGCGATGCCCTCACCCGCCAGAGCGTCCGCGGCGGCCAGCGCCTCGGGGACCGTGACGCCCGCCGCGACGAGGGTCAGCCGGTCCCGGTCGGAGGAGCGCAGCACCTTGCTGCCGCCGACCGGGAACTCCTCGTCGGGCCCGTAGAGCACCGGGCTCTCGCCGCGGGAGGTGCGCAGGTAGCGGATGCCCTCCAGGCCGGCCATGGCGGCGACCAGCCGCGCGGTCTGGTTGGCGTCGCACGGGTACAGCACGGTCGAGCCGTGCACCGCCCGCATCATCGCCAGGTCCTCCAGGCCCATCTGGCTGGGCCCGTCCTGCCCGATCGCGACGCCCGCGTGCGAGCCGACGAGGTTGATGCCGGAGCCGCTGATCGACGCCATGCGGATGAAGTCGTACGCGCGGGTGAGGAAGGCCGCGAAGGTGGATGCGTAGGGCACCCGGCCGCGCGCGGCCATGCCGACCGCGGTGGCGACCATCTGCTGTTCGGCGATGTAGCACTCGAAGTAGCGCTCGGGGTGCTGCTTGGCGAAGAACTCGGCGCGGGTGGAGTCGCCGACCTCCCCGTCCAGGGCCACCACGTCGCCGCGCGCGGTGCCGAGGGCGGCCAGCGCCTCGCCGAAGGCGTTGCGGGTGGCCACCTCCTCGCCCCTGTCCCAGCGGGGCAGTTCGACGCGCCCGGGGCGCCCGGCGGCGGGCGGCGCCGTGGCGGCGGGCGGCTGCCGGACCGTGATCCGCAGGTCGCGGGGGCCACCGAGTTCGGCGATCGCCTCGTCGGCGTCCTTCAGCGGCTTGCCGTGCAGGCCCTCGCGGTCCTCGGTCGCCTCGACCCCCTTGCCCTTGAGGGTGCGGGCGAGGATCGCGGTGGGCTGGCCCTTGGTGGAGGCGGCCTCGCCGTAGGCGCGGTCGACGGCGTCCACGTCGTGTCCGTCGATCTCGACGGTGTGCCAGCCGAAGGCCTGGAAGCGGCGGGCATAGGCGTCGAGGTCGTGGCCGTGCCGGGTGGGACCGCGCTGGCCGAGCCGGTTGACGTCCACGATCGCGATGAGGTTGTCCAGGTGCTCGTACGCCGCGTGCTCGGCGGCCTCCCAGACCGATCCCTCGGCCAGTTCGCTGTCCCCGCACAGCACCCACACCCGGTAGTCGGTGTGCTCCAGCCGCCTCCCGGCCAGCGCGATGCCGACGCCGACCGGCAGCCCCTGGCCGAGTGAGCCGGTGGCCGTCTCGACCCACGGCAGCCGGCGCGGGGTCGGGTGGCCCTCGAGGCGGCTGCCGAGCTTGCGGAAGGTCCGCAGTTCCTCGTCGTCGATGGCGCCGGCCGCCTTGTACGCGGCGTACATCAGGGGCGAGGCGTGGCCCTTGGACAGGACGAAGCGGTCGTTGCCCGGGTGGTCGGGGTGGTCGAAGTCGTAGCGGAAGTGCCCGGCGAGCAGGACGGCCATCAGGTCCGCGGCGGACATCGAGGACGTCGGGTGCCCGGAGCCCGCGGCGGCTGCGGCGCGGACGCTGTCCACTCGCAACTGCTGTCCGAGCTCGACGAGTTCACCGGTGTTCATGAGTCTCCCTGGGCGGAGTCGTCGGAGGTGTCGGTGCGCCTGACGGGGCCGGGGGCGGTGTGGGGGCCGGGGGGAGGCTGGTCGGGCGGCGGCTGCGGCGCGGGCTGGTTCTTCGCAGGCTCCCCGCCGGGCTGGTTCTTCGCCGGCTCTCCACCGGGCTGGTTCTTCGCCGGCTCTCCACCGGGCTGGTTCTTCGCAGGCTCGCCCCCCGGACGGCCCTCCGCCGGTCCGCCGCCGGACGCAGCGGCGCCGGGCGTGCCTTGGCCCGTGGGACTGGCCCCCGGCGCCCCCTCGGCCGACCGCGGCCCGCCCGGCACCCGGGCCAGCTCGGGCGACGACGTGTCCAGCGGCACGGACCAGGACCGTACGAGCCCCAACTGCACGGCCTGCCGCGGCAGTACGGCGTCGAGGAGCCAGTCGGCGGCCACCCGGACCCGGTTGCCCGGCATCGCCGCGAGGTGGTAGCCCCGGGTCACGGCTCCCGCCACCACCCCGGACAGGGGCACGCCGAACGGGTTGGCGGCGGCCTTGACGCCGCCCAGGTCCACCACGAAGCCCTTGTCCTTGTGCCGGTAGGCCCGCCGCTCCCCGTCACCGAACGACGCGGCGACGTTGTGCGCGCAGACCCTGCCCTGCCGCCAGGCGTGCTGCGCGGTCATCGGCGTGTACTGGCCGGGCTTCTCCAGGTCCGGCACCGCCGCCGCGTCACCGCAGGCGAACACCTCGGGGCGGCCGGGGACTTGCAGGTGCGGGTCGACGAGCAGCCGCCCGCGTTCCATGGGCAGGCCGAGGGACTCGGCGAGCGGGTCGGGGCGTACGCCCACGCACCACACCAGCGTGCGGGTCTCGACGAACTCACCGTCGGTCAGCAGCACCCCTTCGTGGGTGGCCTCCTTGACCGACGTGCCCATCCGCACGTCCACGCCCCGCTCCCGCAGCACCTTGTCGGCGGTGCGCGAGAGCCGTTCGTCCAGTTCGGGCAGCACCCGGTCGGCGATGTCGAGCAGCATCCAGCGGGGGCTCATGCCCGTGCGCAGGGGATGCCTGCTGACCTGGGCGTCGGTGAACAGCTGCCCGTTCGCGGCGACTTCCGTGCCGGTGTAGCCGGCGCCGACCACCACGAAGGTGCACCGGGCCGCGCAGCTCTTGGGGTCCTCGGCGGACGCGGCGAGTTCCACCTGCCGGGTCACGTGGTCGCGCAGGTAGAGCGCCTCGGGCAGGCCGCGGAAGCCGTGCGCGTGCTCGGCCACGCCGGGGATCGGCAGCAGCTTGTTGACGCTGCCCGCGGCCAGCACCAGCCGGTCGTAGGTCAGGCTGCCGCCGTCGCCCTCGGGGCCGGAGTAGTGCACGGTGCGTCCGTCGAGGTCGATGCGGTCGGCCTCGCCCAGCACCAGCCGTACGTCCGGCAGGGTGCCCGAGAGGGAGACCGTGACCCGGCGCGGCTCCAGGATGCCGGCGGCGACCTGGGGCAGCAGGGGCAGGTACAGGAAGTAGTCGGTGGGGTTGAGCAGGGTGATGTCGGCCCGTCCCCGGGCCAGCCGGGACAGGGTCTGGGCCGTGCGGTACCCGGCGAAGCCGGCACCGACGATGACTGTGCGGGGTCGACTCACGGTTCGCCTCCGGGGCTGTCGCGTACCTCGGGAGCCTTCCGCGTCCCCCTGGGCGGGGCCGCCAAACGTCCGCCGGTTGCCGCACCGGCCCCCGGGTACCCGGCCCGGAACCGAACCGCCCACGTCGCGGAAGGCATTCCCCATGCCCGAGTACGGCTATTTCCTCTCGTGCGAGCAGTACGGTCCGGCCGAGCTGATCGAGCAGGCGCGCATGGCCGAACAGGCCGGGTTCCAGGCGCTGTGGATCTCGGACCACTACCACCCGTGGAGCGACGCGCAGGGCCAGAGCCCGTTCGTCTGGTCGGTGATCGGGGCGCTGTCGGAGGCGGTCTCCGTGCCCGTGGGCACGGCCGTGACCTGCCCGACGGTGCGGATGCACCCGGCGGTGGTCGCCCAGGCCGCGGCCACGAGCGCGGTGATGACGCGGGGACGGTTCCGGCTGGGGGTGGGCACGGGCGAGGCACTCAACGAGCACATCCTCGGCGACCCCTGGCCGCCCGCGCACGTGCGGCTGGAGAAGCTGGAGGAGGCCATCCAGGTGATGCGCCGGCTGTTCACCGGCGAGGAGGTCAACCACCACGGCACGCACTACACCGTCGAGAACGCCCGGCTGTACACGGTCCCGGACGGGCCGATCCCGATCGACATCTCCGGCTTCGGGCCCGCGGCGACCAAACTCGCGGCACGAGTGGGCGACGGATACATCACGATGATGCCGGACGCCTCGATGGTCGAGCAGTACCGCAAGGGCGGGGGCGGCGGCAAGCCGGTCAGCGGCGGCACGAAGGTCTGCTACGGCACCGACCGGGAGGAGTGCGTGCGCACCGTGCACCGGCTGTGGGCCAACGAGCTGCTGCCCGGTGAGCTGGGCCAGGTGCTGCCCTCGCCGAAGCACTTCGAGCAGGCGCAGTCGCTGGTCACCGAGGAGATGGTGAGCGACGGCCGGGTCTGCGGCGACGACGCGGACGAGCACGTGGCGGAGCTGCGCGCGTTCGCCGAGGCCGGGTTCGACCGGATCTACGTCAACCAGATCGGTCCCGACCTGCGCGGTTTCTTCGACTTCTACCGCACGAAGGTGCTGCCGCAGCTCCAGCAGGGTCAGTGACCACGGCCGGCGGTGCCCGCGCGGGGCGCTCCGTCACTCCCGGTGGTGCAGGACCTCGGGGTCGCGGCCCGGGCGGGGCGGCACCACGCCCGGGCCGGGGGTGCCGACCGTGGGCGGTCCCGCCGGGGCGGGCGGCACCGGCGGGTGCGGGGCGGAGGACGACGGTACGGCCGGGGGGACGGGGGCGCCCGCGGCGGTGTCGGCCGGCGGGGCGGGAACGGCGGGGGTCTGTCCGGCCGGTGACCGGGACGCACCGGGGCGTGCCGCGGCGCGCAGTGCGTAGGCGACGACGGCCAGGATCACGGCGGTGACCAGCGCGGCGGCCCAGTCCGGCAGGACCGGGGCGAGGGCGAGGCCCACGGCCAGCGCGAGGGCCGCTCCCGCGTAGAGGGCGGCGGCGCCGGACGCGCCGTACAGGGCGGCCTTGCGGCGCTGCTTGCGGGTCTGCTCCCGCAGTTCGTCGCGCACGGTCTCGCGCGCCACCTGCGCCAGTTCGTCGACCAGGTGCCTGTCCAGGTGCTCCAAGTGCTCCAAGCGCTGCATGGGCCCACGGGTACCCGGCGCCCGGGGCGCGTAACGGGTGGGAGTCGCGTGGCACCCCTGCGTGCGCGGTGTGCAGACCGTCCGGGGCGCCCCCGTGCCTCGGTCTCCCCAACTAGGCTCGTCCCCATGGAGATTCTGGGTGCCACGCTGCGCGTCTGCGTCGACGACATCGAGACCGCGATCCCCTTCTACGAGCGGCTGGCGGGCGGCAGCGCCCTCCGGTTCGAACGCGGCGGCGTCCAGGTGGCGGCGGTGGGCTGCTTCCTACTGATGAGCGGACCTCCGGCCGAGCTGGACGTGCTGCGCAAGGTTGCGGCGACGATCGCGGTGAAGGACGTGGAGGAGGCCCACCGCGTGCTGACCGAGTCGGGCGCCGAGGTCGTCGCGGGCCCCGTCCCCACGCCGGTGGGCCGCAACCTCATCGCACGGCATCCTGACGGAGCGGTCTACGAGTACGTGGACCGCCGCGCCTGAGGCCGGGCGCCCGGTTCAGGCGGGCGCGAACGCGGACACCACCGTGTCCGCCAGCAGCGCGCCCGCCGTCGCGTCCGGGTCGAGGTCGGGGTCGTAGATGGTGACGGTGAGGCCGGCGCACTGCGGGGAGGCGAGCAACGGGCGCAGCAGCTCGACGAGTTCGTCCGGTTCGAGGCCGTCCGGGTCGGGGCTGTCCACGGCGGGCATGACCGACGGGTCGAGGACGTCGGCGTCCAGGTGCACCCAGAAGCCGTCGAGCCCTGGGGCGGCGAAGGACTGGGCGGTGGCGCGGGCGAGCGCGTCGGCGCCCCAGGCGCGCAGGTCGCCGACGGTGACGGCGGGGATCCTCAGCGCGGCGAGTTCGGCGCGCTCCTCCTCGAAGTAGTCGCGGACGCCGAGGAACCGCACGTCCTCGTCGCGCAGATAGGGCCTCAGGCCCTCCAGGTCGGTCAGGTCCTCCTGCCCACGCCCGGTGGCCAGCGCGACCTCCTCGCCGCCGGCCGCGCCGACGGCGTCGCTGTTGCCGGGGTGCCGGAAGTCCGGGGAGGCGTCCACCGCGGCCAGGCCGTACCGGCCGACGCGGCGCAGCGCGAGCGAGGCGCCGAGCTGGACGGAGCAGTCGCCGCCCAGGACGACGGGCAGGTCTCCGGCGCGCACGTGGTGTTCGACGCGGTCGGCCAACCGACGGGTGTAGGCGGCCAGCGCCGCCGCGTTGAAGACCCCGTCGCCCTCCCGCCAGTCGCCCCGGTCGTACCGGGGCGCCACCACCACACCACCCTCCGCGGCCCCGAGTCGTTGCACGATCCGCTGGTCGCGCAGTGCGCCGGCGAGCTTGTGGCAGCCGGGCACGGTACCGCGTGCAGGCGGACGCAGGCCCAGGTTGGAGGGGGCGTCCACCACGACGATTCTCCGCATGCGGATCATCCTCGCCGACGGGTGTTCGACGTTCAACGACTTTGTGGGCGGCCGGGTGTCACCATCTCCCCTGTGATCGCCCAGCGTTGGTGGTCGCGCCAGGCCCCGTCGATGAAGAGCATCTTCGGCGAGAAACCCTCCAGGCGGAATCCGCAGGCGCGGGCCAGGGCGATGGAGGCGGCGTTGCCGGGCTGGACGTTGATCTCCAGCCGGTGCAGCCCCATCGGGCCGAATGCGTATCGCACGACGAGGTCCAGCCCCTCGCGCATCAGCCCCCGCCCGGCGGCGTGCGCGAAGGCGCCGTAGCCGAGCGCGCCGTTCTGGAAGCCGCCCCGGACGATGTTGTTGATGTTGATGAAGCCGGCGACGGCGCCGTCGGCGGCCTTCTCGCACACCAGGAATCCGGCCTTGGCCGGATCGTCGATCAGCCGCCCCGCGTAGGCGGCGTACGCCCCGGCGCTGTCGGGCGGGAACAGCCACGGGTGGTGCAGGTCCTTGCTCTCCCGGGCGCGGGCGGTGAACTCGGCGCCGTCCGCGCGGGTGAAGTGGCGTATCCCCACGCGGGGACCTTCGGCGAGGTAGTCGGATGCGGGGTGCGGCACCCTGCCCAGCCTACGACGGCCCGGCCCGGCGCACCGCCCGTGGCCTCGGTACGGCCGTGGCGCCGCGGGAACGGCGGGAGCCGCGCCGGGTGCCGGCTCCGCGAACCACTGCGACGGCCCGGGGCAGAGCCGTCGCAGTGGTCCTCAGCGCGGCGGTGCGCATCCGGTCGGCGGACGACGAGCCCCAGGCCGTTGCCGCGCGCGAACACCTGGTGGAACCTGGATCCGTCCTGGACGGCGGTGGCCCGATCCACCCCCGGGGCGGCGGGCCGGCGGCCGCGTCAGTACGACGCCGTGCGGCCTTCGTAGATCCTGGCTCCGCTGTCCCACATCCCCTTGGCGAACGAGGACACGTTCGCGTCGTTCACCATCCTCGTGTAGCAGCCGCTGCCCCCCTGGGGCACCCAGCAGGTGTACTCCTTGCCGTCGCTGTTCCGGTGAACGGTGGCGTACGGCGTGAACTGGTCGCGCGTGTCGTACCCGGCGTGCGAGATGCGGGCCCACGCCGCCCGGCAGCTGGGGCTGTACCGCAGTTCCACGTAGGCCTGGCCGAGCCAGACGCCGGACACGGGCGTCGTCGCGTCGCTCGCGCAGTACTGGGACGGGTCCTTCCCCTCACAGCCCGACGCGTAGCAGCCCCCGGTTGCCGCGGCGGCGGCCGGCGTGCCCGATGCGGCGGTCAGTCCACCGGCCGCCAGTGCGGCGGCGGCGAGGACCGTGATGGTGCGTGTCTGGAAGCGCAAGCTGCCTCTCCTTGCTCTCGGATGGTTCCCCTGTGCAGGAGCCGTCCGCGGCGGACGGCTCCTGGCGGCGGCGGCCTCGTGGACGGGGCCGTGAGGTGTTGCGTGCGTCGCGGTACCGGGCGTCCCGGCGACGCCCCCCGTAACGCCCCGGGAATCCCTCGTGGTCCTCGCGTGTACGCTCCCTCTCGGCCCCGTCGGCCACCGGACCGCGGGCCACCAGCCTGCCGGACCGGGCCTGCATCCGTGACGGTCCGCGCGACGATTCGAGCAGGTTCGAAGGAACGGGCCCGGGCGGCAGGACCGGACAGCGGGAGGGTCATGATCGAGCTCACCGTGGACGCCGCCGGGCTGGCCCGTTCCCGCTTCGCCGTCTCGCCGTTGCACGAGGTCGTCGCGACGCTGCTGCCCTGGGGTCTGCGACCGGCCCCGGACGCCGATCCGTGGGTCGCCCGCGCGCGGCGCGTGCTGCGCCGGGCCCGGCTGCCGCTGCTGGCCGAACTGGCCCTGGAGGGCGGTGGGTACGTGCCCGACTTCCTCAGCCCGCATCCCGTCGGGCCCTCCCCGTCCGTCGACGAGGAGGTGGAGCGGATCCGGCGCACCCCTCCCGCGCGTGTCCTGGCCGAACTGGAGGCGTTGCGCGACGGGAGGCCGTGCAACGGCCTGCCGGGTTCGCAGCTGCCGCCGGCCGTGCGGCGGGCCATGGCGCGGGGCGGTGCGCACGTGGCCCGACAGGCGGCGGACGAGGTACGGCGCTACTGGGATCTGGCGTTCGCGCCGCACTGGGAGGCCGCCAGGGCCGTGCTCGACGCGGAGGTCGACCGGTGCGCGGGCGTGCTGGCCCGGCACGGAGCGGCCCGGCTGTTCAACTCCCTGCACCCCGACATCCGGTGGGCGGAGGGCACCCTGCACGTCGAGAGCGGACTGCGCATCGCACTGCCCGTGCCCCTGGTCGTCGTGCTGCCGTCACTCGTCGCTCCGCGGCCGGGCGTGGCCGTGGACCCGACGCGAGCCGGGGACCGGCCACCGATGCTCGTCTATCCCGTGCGGGGCAAGGCCGTTGCCGAGGCGATCGCACCGGCCGCACCCTCCGCCGAGATGGCCCAGCTGCTCGGCCCCACCCGGGCCGGGCTGCTCGCCGCGCTGGCGGAGCCGGCCTCCACGGCCCAGCTGGCCGCACGTCACTTCCTCAGTCCGGCCACGGTTTCGTACCACCTCGGCGTACTGCACCGGGCCGGTCTCGTGTGCCGTGCCCGGTCCGGCCGAACGGTGCTCTACCGCCGTACGCCGGAGGGGACCCGGCTGGCCAGGAGCCGGTAGGCGGGACGTGGGGCCGACTCATGGGCCGGCCCGTGGCTCACAGCAACGCCGGCTCGTCCAGGGTCAACGTCCCCGCCGTCGAGTCGAGCTCCGCGGGGACGCCGAAGGGGACGGTCAGTGCCCCGTCGCAGTGCCCGAACCCGAACTGCTCGGCCACCGGCACGCCCAGATCGCCGAGCCGGTCGGCGAGCATCGCCCGCACCCCGTCGTACGGCTCGCAGGCCGCCCAGGACCCGAGCAGCAGCCCGCCGACCCCGTCGAGCCAGCCGGCCCGCAGCAGCTGGGTGAGGTATCGGTCGAGCCGGTAGGTCTCCTCCCCCACGTCCTCCAGGCAGAGCAGCCCGCCGCGTGCCGAGGGCCTGGCGTGCGGGGTGCCGAGCTCGGCGGCGAGCAGGCAGAGGCAGCCGCCGAGCGTGACGCCGCGCGCCCGCCCGGGGACGAGTGCCGTGCCGCCGGAGGCGAGGGTGGTGACCGTCTCCGGGGCGAAGAGGGTGGCCCGGAGGTGGTCCTGCGCCCGTGCGTTCTTCACGAAGTCGACGCCCGCAGCCATCGGTCCGTGCAGCGTGACGAGACCGAGCCGCATCGCGAACGCCTCGTGCAGGGCGGTGATGTCACTGAAGCCGACGAAGACCTTCGGCCCGGCGGCCCGCATCGCCGTCCAGTCCAGCAGGTCGGCGATGCGCTGCGCGCCGTAGCCGCCCCGCGCGCAGATCACCGCGTCCACGGCCGGGTCGCACCACGCCGCCCGGAGGTCGGCGGCCCGGTCGGCGTCCGTGCCCGCGAGGTAGCCGAACTCGGCGTGCCGGTCGAGGACATGCGGGGCCACGACCGGTTCGAGGTCCCAGCCGCGCAGCACGTCCAGCCCGGCCTGGAGCCGTTCCTCGGGCACCGGCCCGCTGGGCGCGACGACGGCGACCCGGGCGCCGGGCGCCAGCCGGGCCGGCCGCCGCAGGGGCGCGACGGCGCTGCCGGTCCCGGTCACCCGGTCAGCTCCAGGGCCGGGACGTTCGGCGGATGCAGCCCGAACACCTGCGCGTACAGGGACAGTTCGGCCTCCAGGGCGCGCACCACGGTCTCGGCACGCCGGAAGCCGTGCCCTTCCCCCTCGAAGGCGAGGTACGCGTGCGGCACCCCCCGTCCTGCGAGGCGGGACAGGAACCGCTCGCACTGCGCGGGCGGGCAGATCACGTCGTCCAGGCCCTGGAGCAGCAGGAACGGCACGGTGAGCCGGTCGGCGTGCGCCGTGGGCGAGCGTTCCTCGTACCGGACGGGGACCTCGGCGCGCGGGCCGATCAGACTCTCCAGGTACCGCGACTCGAAGTCGTGGGTCTCCCCCGGGCCCCAGCCGGCGAGGTCGAGCACCGGGTAGAGGATCGTGCCGCAGGCGTAGACGTCGGTCGTCGTGAGGGAGACGGCCGTGGTCCAGCCGCCGGCGCTGCCGCCGCACACGGCGAGCCGGTCCCGGTCGGCGGTGCCCTCGTCGGCGAGGGCCAGGGCGACGGCGGCACAGTCCTCGACGTCGACCACGCCCCACTGCTCGCGCAGCCGCTCACGGTAGGCGCGCCCGTACCCGGTGGAGCCGCCGTAGTTCACCTCGGCGACACCGATCCCGCGCGAGGTGAAGTAGGCGATCTCCAGGTCGAGCACCAGCGGCACCCGGCTGGTCGGGCCGCCGTGTGCCCGGATCACGTAGGGCGGCAGCCGGTCGCCGGGAGCGACGCAGCCGGGGTGGTGCGGCGGGTACACGTGGGCGTGGATCTCGCGGCCGTCCGGACCGGTGAAGGTGCGGATCTGCGGTTCCGGGTAGTACGCGGGGTCGACGGCGTCCCGGTGCTCGGCGCCGATCACCCGGGCCCGGCCGGTGCGGGTGTCCAGCTCGACGACCTCGTGGGCGCTGCGCGGGCTGGCGCCGACGGCGACGACCCGCTCGCCGAGCGCCGCGAGCGTGGGCGCGAACTCGGTCCAGGGGCCGGCGGCGTCCACGACCTCGCCGGTCTCGGGATCCAGGATGCCGAGCGCTGTGGCCCCCCGGCCGTGCACGACGGCGATCAGCCCGCTGTCGAGCGGGGCGAACCAGCGCCACCCCAGCTTCCACAGCGGCCCGCCGAACTCCTCCTCGCGCGGGCAGACCGCCTCCCCGTCGCGGTAGATGTTCCACCAGCCGGTGCGGTCGCTGCTGTACAGCAGCCGGCCGTCGGGGGTCCAGTCGACCTGGGCGATGGACTCCTCGGGGCCGCCCGCGACGGTGCGGGCGCCGTGCAGGGTGCCGTCGGGGGCCACCTCGGCGACCAGCAGTTCGGTGCCGTCCCAGGGCATGCGCGGGTGGTCCCAGGCCAGCCAGGCCGCGCGGCTGCCGTCGGGCGAGAGGCTCGGCCCGGTGACGAACCGATGCCGCTCACCGGTGAGTTCCCGAACGGCCGCCCGGTCCCGCGCGGCGGAGCCGTCCAGCGGTACGGCGGCCAGGACGCGGCGCACGTCGCCCGGCCCCGCGCCGGTGAACTCCTCCAGCACGCACCACACCTCGCCCCGCTCCGGCAGCAGCACCGGCTCCGCCCAGCGCAGGCCCTGCCCGACCGGGGACACGGGCGTGAGCGGGCGCGGCTCGTCGCCCGGCTCGTACCGGTACAGGCGCTGGTCGGCGAAGTTCACGAAGACCACGAGCGGCCCGCCGTCGCGCACCGTGCCGGCCCAGGGCCGGCCGCCGTACTCGATGACCCGGCTGCGCACGTTCCACGGCGCGGCCAGGACCGTCTCCTCGGTTCCGTCGGCGTGCCGGCGCACGAGGGCGCGGCGGCCGCCCTCGGCGGGCCGGGGCTCGGTCCACCACACCTCCGCCCCGACGAAGCCGGGGAACTCGGGGCTGCCGTCGTGGGCCGCGGCCGTCGCCGCGTCGATGGGCGAGGGCCACTCGCCGTACGCCAGGGTCCGCACTGTCTCCCCCATGTCGTTCAGGCCGTCCGCAGGAACCGGTCGAGGACCCGGACTCCGAAGTGGAGCGCCTCGACCGGGACGCGCTCGTCGACTCCGTGGAAGAGGGCCTGGTGGTCGAGGCCCTCCGGCAGCTTCAGCGGCGCGAATCCGTAGCCGGTGATGCCGAGGCGGGAGAACTGCTTGGCGTCGGTGCCGCCGGACATGCAGTACGGCACCACGTGCCCCTCGGGTGCGAACTCCTCGACGGCGGCGCGCATCCGCCGGTACGTCGGCGAGTCCACGGGCGCCTGGAGGGCGACCTCGCGGTGCTGGAACTCCCAGTCCACGTCCGGCCCGGTGAGCCGGTCGAGGGTGGCGCGGAACTCGTCCTCGGCTCCCGCCAGGTACCGTCCGTCGACGTACGCCACGGCCTCGCCCGGAATCACGTTGACCTTGTAACCGGCGTCCAGCATGGTCGGGTTGGCGCTGTTGCGGACGGTGTGCTCGACGATCCGCGCGGCGGGGCCGAGCTTGTCGAGCAGCGCGTCCACGTCGGACAGGTCCGTCTCGATGCCGTAGAGGGCGGCGAGTTCGGTCAGCGCGGCCCGCACGGTGGGGGTCAGCCGCAGCGGCCACTCGTGCTCGCCGATGCGGGTGACCGCGGCGGCCAGGCGGGTCACCGCGTTGTCCCGGTTGACCTTGGAGCCGTGCCCGGCGCGCCCGCGCGCGGTGAGCTTGAGCCAGGCGGTGCCGCGCTCACCGGCGGCGACCGGGTAGATCTGCCGTCCGTCGCCGTCGTGGAAGGTGAAGGCCCCCGACTCGCCGACGGCCTCGGTGCAGCCCTCGAACAGGCCGGGGTGCCGGTCTGCGAGGAATCCGGAGCCGTCCTCGGCGCTGGCCTCCTCGTCGGCGGTGAAGGCGATCACGATGTCCCGCCGGGGGCGCACGCCCAGGCGCCCCCAGGCGCGGACCACGGCCAGGATCATCGCGTCCATGTTCTTCATGTCGACCGCGCCGCGCCCCCAGACGACCCCGTCGCGCACCTCGCCGGAGAAGGGGTGCACGCTCCAGTCGGCGGCCTCGGCGGGTACGACGTCCAGATGCCCGTGCAGCAGCAGCGCGTCGGCCGACGGATCACTGCCCTCGATGCGGGCGACGACGTTGGTCCGGCCCGGGGTGCGCTCGAGGAGGACCGGCTCGATCCCCGCCCCGGCGAGCCGCGCCGCGGCGTACTCGGCGGCGGGCCGCTCCCGGCAGTCGCCGCCGCCCCGGTTGGTGGTGTCGATCCGGATGAGGTCCGAGGTGAACGCGACGACCTCGTCCAGCGCCCGCTCGTCAGCCATACTGCTCCTCCATGGCGGCCGAGGCGATCGTGGTGACCGCCTTGAAGGTGCGGATCCCCTCGTACATGGTCCCGCTCGTGTACGCCACCTTCCGCTCGCCGATCCGGTCCACACCCGGCACGACGGTGGCTGCCATCGCCAGGTGCTCGGCGTCGAACTCGACCGCGAGGGTGAACGGCCCACCGTGCGACGGTTCCTGACGCACCGCCAGGGCGGCCGCCTCCCGGGCCGCGGCGCGGATCTCCGCGGCCGTTCTGACCGGGGTGCGGCACACGGCCGCGTACCGCGACACATGGTCCTTGACGGCGACCTTCAGCGCCTCGGGTGCGTAGCCGAGGGCGTCCTCGCAGGCGATGTCGTCACCGGTGACCAGGACGACCGGCACACCGTACTCGGCGGCGACGTGCGCGTTCAGCAGCCCCTCGCTGGCCCGCACGTCGTTCAGCCAGACACCGGTGATGGCGTTGGCGAGGTAGGTGTGCGCGAGCACGCCCTCCATGCCGGCGCCCGCGTGGTAGCCGACGAACGCGACACCGTCCACGTCCCCGTGCTGCACACCCTCCACCATGGACAACGACTTGTGCCGCCCGGTGAGCATCTGAGCCCGCTCGTCCAGCTGCTCGAGCAGCAGATTGCGCATCGTCCAGTGGGCCTCGTTGATCAGCACCTCGTCGGCCCCGCCCGCGAAGAAGCCCAGCACGGCGGCGTTGACGTCCGAGGTGAACAGGGAGCGGCACCGCTCCCACTGCGGCGTCCCCGGCAGCACGTCGGCCGGCCAGGTGACGCCCGTGGCGCCCTCCATGTCGGCGCTGATGAGGATCTTCATGAGGCGTCACGTTACGCGTCGCGGCGGTGCGCGGCCACGGAGCGGCGGAAACGTCCGTCACCGGGACGGCCGGACGGGAGTCGCCGAGGACGGCCGGTGACCGCGCCGTGCGCCACCACCGGGCCCGGGACACCCGCTGCGCCACCACCGGAGCCCGGGACACCCGGTGCGCCATCACCTGCACCCGGGTCACCCGGTGCTGCGCCCGGCCACCACCCAGGTCGACGGCAGCTCGATCCGCACGCCGTCCGGGGTGCGGTCGGTGGTGAACAGGGGCATGGCGCCGCTCGCCAGGACGGTCAGACCGGCCGCGGCCAGGAACTCGGGGACGGCCGCGTCGGCCACCTCGCCGGGGGCTATGCCGTGCCGGAGGACCGGGGCGAGCTTGGGCGGCGGGCCGGCGGGGCCGGCCGCGAGGGCCTTGAGGGCGGAGCCGGCGGCCTCGGAGAGCTCGACCAGGAAGGCCCGGCCGCGCTCCCCCAGGAGGGTGGCGATGCCGTTCACCAGCGGCTGCCGGTCGGCGGGCTCGCACTGGTGCAGGACGCCCCGCAGGTAGACGTTGGCGTCACCGAGCTCCGCGTGCAGGGCCTGCACCTCGCCCTCCTCGGCGGCGTCCAGCTGGCGGTACGTCACCTGCCCGGCCGGGTCGGCGGTCCGGGCGTGGTCGAGTGCGGCGGCCGAGAGGTCGGCGCCGAGGACGTGCGGGAAGCGGTCGGCGAGGAAGCGGGTCTGGGTGCCGTTGCCGCAGCCGACGTCCACGAGCGGCAGGCCGGGCTCGGTCAGGTGCGGTTCGAACAGCGCGAGATGGCGGGCCACGGTCAGAGGGGGCTCGGCGTCCCAGAGGACGGCTCCCTGCTCGTCCGGCGCCTCGCGCCAGAAGCTCTCCCATGCCTCCCGGTACCGACTGGTCACGCTCATGCCCAACTCCCCAGGGTGCGCGGCGAACCCGCCCGCGTGACGGGCCAGTACGGTCTACCGCGCACACCGGCGCGCGGACAAGAACGCGACACGTTCCTTCACGCGCCGTCCCGCAAGCCGCGCGCCCCCTCACTCCCCCTTGACGGGGCGGACCGGCAGCGGCCACCGGGTTCAGCGGCGGGGCAGGGTCAGCTCGAACCAGACGGTCTTGCCGGTGTTCGTGCGGCTCGTCCCCCACTCCCGCGCGAGGGTGCTGACCACGCGCAGTCCCCGCCCGGACTCGTCCGTCGGGCGGGCGTCGAGCAGGGTCGGCAGATCGTGGTCGGCGTCGTCCACCTCGCACAGCAGCGTGTCGCCGCGGACCAGGCGCAGGTCGACGGGCCGGTCGTGGCAGTGCCGTACGGCGTTGGTGACGACCTCGCTGACCAGGAGTCCGGCGGTGTCGGCGAGCCGGTCCAGTCCCCACGCGTGCAGCTGCTCGCGCACGGCCGCGCGGGCCCGGCCCACCTCGGCCGGCCCGGGGGCGAGCCGCCACTCGGCGACGTGGTCGGGCTCGATGCCGCCCAGACGGGCCATGAGCAGCGCCACGTCGTCCCTGCGGCCGCCGCGCGTGTTGAGGGCGCGGACGATCGTGTCGCAGGCGTCGTCCATGGAGGCGGCCGGGTGAGCGGCGGACGCGCACAGCGTGGCGAGCCCGACCCCGATGTCCTGGCCGCGTATCTCGACCAGCCCGTCGGTGCACATCACCAGCCGGTCACCGGGCTCCACGCGCACCCGTACCGCCTCGAAGGGCACCCCGCCGACCCCGATGGGAGCGCCGGTGGGCAGGTCGAGCAGTTCGCTGCGCCCGTCGGCGGCGCGGACCAGGACGGGCGGGACGTGTCCGGCGTTGGCGAGGTGCAGTTCGCTCGCAATGGGGTCGTAGACGGCGTACAGGCAGGTCGCGAGGTAGGTGTCGCCGAGGCGCCGGGCGAGGCCGTCGAGGGTGCGCAGCAGCTGCGCGGGCGGCAGGTCCAGCCCGGCCATGGTCTGCACGGCGGTGCGCAACTGTCCCATCATGGCCGCGGAGTTCAGGCCGTGGCCCATGACGTCGCCGACGACGAGGGCGGTGCGGGCGCCGGGCAGTTTCACGGCGTCGAACCAGTCCCCGCCGACCCGGCCCAGCAGTGTGCCGGGCAGGTAGCGGGTGGCGATGTCGCAGCCCGCCATGCGCGGCGGGATGTGCGGCAGCATGCTGTCCTGGAGGGTCTCGGCGACGTTCTCCTGGTACGTGTACATACGCGCGTTGTCGAGCACCAGCCCCGCCCGGGCGGCGAGTTCGGCGCCGGTGACACGGTCCATGTCGTTGAAGACGGGCCGCTCCGGGTGGCGCAGCAGGATCATGAAGCCGAGCACGGCGTTGCGGGCCTTGAGCGGCACCACGAGCATGGAGCGGCCGGTGATCAGCGGCCGGATGTCGCGCTTGTCGAACTGCGAGGCGATGGCGTGGCCCGCCTCCTCGGTGATGCGCGGCACCAGCACGGGTTCGCCGGTGGTCATGCACTGGAAGAACGGCGTGTGCGCGGGGAAGGGCATGGCCTCGCCGACGGGTACCACGTCGTCCCAGCGGCCGGGTTCGTCGGTGTGCTCCAGCGCGACCCGGTGCCACATGGTGGTGGTGTCCGGCACGCCCTCGTCGAACCCCTCGCCGGCGACGACCTGTTCGCGCAGATAGGTGCCGGCGACGTCGGTGAAGCGGGGCACCACGGCCCTGCTGACCTCGACGACGGTCCGGGCGAGGTCGAGGGAGGTGCCGATCCGGGAGCTGACCTCGTTGAGGAACTCCAGGCGTTCGCGGACGGCGGCGTACTCGAGGTCCTCACCGTCGTCCGGGAGGCCCTCCGGCACCGGTTCCCCGGCCGCGGCCGCGCGCGCCGCCCGTTCCCGGCGCGCCCTGCGCTCCGCGCGCCGGGGCACGCCCCAGTCGGGGGTGACGGGCACCCGGTCGTTCCGGCTGAACTCCAGGACCGGATAGCCGAGTTCGAGCACCTGCGCGACGATGCGGGCGCTCTCGTCGACGCTCATGCCGGGCAGGATCTCCGGGAGCCGGCGCGCGAGGTCCTCGGCGCCCGGGAAGTCGGTGTGCAGCGCGAATCCGGGCGCGATCCGCTCGACCGGGCCGATGCGGTGTCCCGGCGCCGGGCCGCACGGGGCGTGCGCCCCGGTCTCCCGCCCGGTCGCGGCGTCCTCGGCCCCGTACGCCGTCGGCCCGGACCCCGTCGGCCCGTCCGTGTGGACGGCGGCCGCGTCGGCGGCCAGCACCAGCAGGCGCTCCCGGCCGGGGCCCACCAGCGGGTAGGCCCACCAGAGCACGTCCAGGCGCCCGGGGCCGGCCCCGGCGAGGCGGGCGCGGCCCGCGGTGGGACAGGACGGCCCCTGGTCGAGGGAGAGCTCGGGATCGGCTCCGGGACCGCCTCCGACCGCGTACGTCCCGTACGGGGCGGTCTCCCGGTCGTCGGTCAGGGCTCCGGAGACGGGCAGGAGGTCGGTGGCGGGACGGCCGATCGCGTCGTCCCTGGCGAGCCCGAACAGGCGCCGCGCGCCGGTGCTCCAGTGGGAGACCAGACCCTCGCGGCCCACCACGACGACGGCCAGCGGGATCCGGCCGGCCCCCGCCCCCGCGATCCCCGTGCCGTCCCCGGCCCCGTGGCCCGGAGGTGCGTCCCTGTCGGTGCCACGGTCCATGGCCCAGGCCCTCTCTCCCCCATGGCTCCACAAGATCTGTACCGCCGTGACCACCGTACGGGCACGGCATGTCGCGGTGTGTGGCATTACCGGAATTGCCGCCGGGGCTCACTCCGGTCCGCGACCGGCGCGCGGCGGGGCCGTTCAGTCCTCGTGCCCCAGTTGGAGGTCCCGTTCGGTGCGGCCTCCGCCGGCGACCTGGAGAACGGTGGCGACCGGCGGGTAACCGGCGGCGATGACGGTGTACTCGCCGGACGCCAGGTCCACGAAGCGGAACGTGCCGTCGGGGCCGGTGGTGAGGGTGTCCACGACGTTGCCCGCCGCGTCCAGCAGCGTCACGCGCGCGTCCTCGACCGCCCGTCCGCCGCCGGCCCGCACGGTGCCGCGCAGCACCGCCCCTCCCGCGAGTTCGACGTCCTGGCGGGTCTCGCGGGCGGCCTGCACGGTCACGGGGAGGGCGGCGGGGCGGAACGCGGGCGCACTGGCGGCGAGGGTGTACTCGCCGGCCACCAGCTCGGTCATGACGTAGCCCCCCTCCCGGCCGCTGCGGGTGGTGGCGACGACCTCGCCGTGGACGTTGGTGAGCGTGACGATGGCGTCGCGCACCGGGGTGCCGTCGGCGGTGACGACGCTGCCCGCCAGGCGGCCCGCGCCGCCGAGGACGACGTCGAGGTCGACCGGCCGCTCGCCGACGGTCACGGAGACGGCCTGCGGCTGGTGGCCACCCGCGGCGGCGATCAGCACGTACGCCCCCGGGCCGGGTGTGGCCAGCGCGTACCGCCCGTCCTCGCCGCTGGCGCCCCGCCCGATCTGCTGCCCGGCGACGTCGATGAGGGTGAGCGCGGCGCGCGGCACGGCGGTCCCGTCGGAGTGCTGCACGGTGCCGCAGACCGGGATCCCGCCGGTGTGGGGCGCACGGGCCTGCGGGACGGCGGCCCTGGTGTGCGCTGCTTCCCGGGTGAGCGGGGCGGCGGTGGGGGCGTTGTGGGACACCAGTGGTTTCTCCTTGAGGAAGCAGGCGATGAGCAGGCCGAGGACGAGCACCGGCACCAGGTGGAGGAAGATGCCCGGCATGGCATCGGCGTAGGCCCGGACGTAGGCGTCGCGCAGCTCGGGCGGCAGGGTGCGCACGAGGTGCGGGGTGATCGACTCCGGGTCGGGCAGCGGTACGCCCGGGTGGGCGGGCAGGTGGGCTTCGAGCGCGTCGGCGAGCCTCCCGGCGAGGAGGGTGCCGAAGACGGCGGCGCCGACGCTGCCACCGATCTGCCGGAAGTAGTTGTTGGCGCTGGTGGCGGTGCCGAGGTCGGCGGGGCGGGCGGAGTTCTGCACGGCGAGGATCAGCACCGGCATCACCATGCCGATGCCGGCGCCGAGGACGGCCGTCCAGATCCCCAGGTGCAGCCGGGGCGTGCCGGGCTCGATGCGGGACAGCAGCCACATGCCGACGACGGACAGGGCCGAGCCGACGACGGGGTGGAGCCGGTAGCGGCCGGTGCGGCTGATGCGCCGGCCGGAGAGGATCGAGGCGCCCACGATGCCGGCCGTCATGGGCAGCATCAGCAGGCCGGACTCGGTGGCGGAGACCCCGTCGGCCATCTGGAGGTACGTCGGCAGGTAGCTCGCGGCGCCGAACAGGGCGACGCCCGTCACCAGGCCCACCAGACCGGTGACGTTGAAGACGGAGTCGCGGAACAGCCGCAGCGGGATGAGCGGTTCGGCGGCGAAGCGCTCGGCGAGCAGGAAGAGGAGGGTGGCCACCGCGGCGCCGGCGCCGAGCCCGAGGACGACGCGCGAGCCCCAGGCGTACTCGGTGCCGCCCCAACTGGTGAGCAGGACCAGGCAGGTGGAGGCGGCGGCCAGCAGCAGCGCGCCCAGGACGTCGAACCGGGGCCTGGCTGCCGGCTTGGGCAGCTTCAGCGCGAGGGCGACGACGACCAGGGTGAGGAGGCCGAAGGGCACGTTGACGTAGAAGCACCAGCGCCAGGACAGCTCGTCGGTGAAGTAGCCGCCGAGCAGGGGTCCGACGAGGGAGGCGACGCCGAAGGCGGCGCCGATCAGGCCCATGAAACGGCCGCGTTCCCGCGCGGGGACGATGTCCGCGGTGATCGCCTGGACACCGATCATCAGTCCGCCCGCGCCGGCGCCCTGCACCGCGCGGAAGGCGATGAGCTGGTCCATGGTCTGCGCCCGGCCGGCGAGCGCGGAGCCGGCGACGAAGACGACGATCGCGAACTGGAAGACGCTCTTGCGGCCGAGCAGGTCGCCGAGTTTGCCGTAGATCGGCAGGCCGACGGTGGAGGTGAGGAGGTAGGCGGTGATCGCCCAGGACATCCGGTCCAGGCCGTGCAGCTCGCCGGCGATCTTCGGGAGCGCGGTGGCGACGATCATCTGCTCCAGGGCGGCGAGCAGCATCGCCGGCAGCAGCGCGAAGAACACCAGCCGCACGCGGCGCGGGCTCGGAGCCGGCGGACCGGCCGGCGCCGGCGGGGGCCCTTCGACCTCGGGTGCCGTGACCGGTTCGTCCTGCGCCAGCGTGATCCCGCCCACGTTCCGCTCCCCTCGTCGCGCTGCCGTACGAATTCCCGCGTGAAAGCGACAACTCCGAGCAAGCGCGACGAGTTACGGCATACGGCCGGTTCGCGGGGACATCACCCGAACCGGTGAGAGGGGGCCAACGGCCCGTCCCTCACCGGCCCTTGAGGGTTCCCTACTTCTCGACCTCGGTGGCCAGCCGGGCCAGCAGGGCGTCATAAATGCGGGCGAGGCCCTTGGGGGCGAAGGTCCTCTCGAAGAAGCCCCCGATGCCGCCGGCACCCTGCCAGGTGGTGGTCACGACGACCCGGGACGTGCCCTCGCCGGCCGGTGTGACCCGCCAGATGGTCACCATGGAGGAGTTGCGGTCCTTCTCGACCAGCTCGCCGTCGCTCGGCTCGGTGACCTCGAGGAGGCAGTCGCGCACGCGCTTGCTGGTGGCCTGGAGCTTCCAGTGCACGAGAGTGCCCTCGCCGTCGCCGCCCTCGCGGACCTCGTACTCGCTGAAGTGTTCCGGCAGCACCTTGCGACGGGTGTCGCTGTAGTCGGCGAGGGCGTCGAACACCGTCTCCGCGTCCGCCGCGACGATCCGCTCCGTAGTGGCCTCGACCTGCGCCATCGCTGTCCTCCAGGACCTTGGTTCTCGGGGGTCGGGGCAAGCCAACCACCCCCGCGCCCGGCCGCCCAAATCGGAGGTCCGGAAGTGATCGGGACGGTGACCGAAGATGTCGCCCGCACGATCAAGGGAACATGTGTTCTATTCTGTGGGTCAGTGCTACCGAGGAGGCGTCATGCGCTGGGAGAACCTCACCACGGACTCCGGCCACAGCCGGGCCGACGCCGCGCTGTTCGGCGCGGAGGCGGTGGTCACGCGCACCTTCGACACGCCGGAGTTCCGCGGGATCACCTTCCACGAGATCCGGGCCCGCTCGATCGTCAATCGGGTGCCGGGGGCCTCCCGCATGCCGTTCGAGTGGACGGTGAACCCCTACCGGGGCTGCACGCACGCGTGCGTGTACTGCTTCGCCAGGAAGACGCACGGCTACCTCGACCTCGACACGGGCCTCGGCTTCGACTCCCAGATCGTGGTCAAGGTGAACGCCCCGGAGCTGCTGCGCCACCGGCTCGCCGCGCGCGGCTGGCACGGCGAGCACATTGCGATGGGCACGAACGTCGACTGCTACCAGCGCGCCGAGGGCCGCTACCGCCTGATGCCGGGCATCATCGCGGCCCTGCGCGACCACGCCAATCCCTTCTCCGTCCTCACCAAGGGCACGCTGATCCTGCGCGACCTGGAGCTGCTCAAGCAGGCCGCCGAGGTGACGGACGTCGGCATCTCGGTGTCGGTCGGCTTCACGGACACCGAGCTGTGGCGCACGGTGGAGCCGGGCGCGCCCGCGCCCGAGCGCCGGCTCGAGGTCGTGCGCACGCTCGCCGCGCACGGCATCGGGTGCGGGGTCCTGATGGCGCCGGTGATCCCGTTCCTGAGTGATCACCCGGCCCAGTTGCGGGCCACCGTACAAGCCGTCGCGGCCTCGGGCGCCACCTCCGTGACGCCCCTGGTGCTGCACCTGCGGCCGGGAGCCCGCGAGTGGTTCATGTCCTGGCTCGCCCGCCACCATCCGCACCTGGTCGACCGGTACGAGCGGCTGTACGCGTCGGGCGCCTACGCGCCCACGTGGTACCAGCGCCGGATCACGCGCCAGGTGCACGAACTGGCCCGGGAGTACGGCATCGGGCCGTCCCGTGCGGACATGCCGCGACGCATCCGCCGGCCGGAAGCGGCCGAGCCGCCGATGACCGAACCCACCCAACTGTCGTTCCTTTAGGAGCACAAGAGCCCGCCCGCTGACGCAATCGGGCCGAGAACTCGTCGAACAGGTCCACTCATCTCCCCTTCGGGAGGGTGCGCCGTGGGCCGCGTGGCCCTCCGCCCCTCCGCCCCGGGGTGGCCCGTGACACTCGCGCAGCCGTGCCGTGCGGCGCCGCCGCCGTCCCGGCCGGGAGCCCGACGGCCGTGCCCGCCGAGGCCGGCACCCCGCACCCGGCAGGCGCCCCGCACCGCGCGCAACCCGTGCGGAGCCGCGGGGAAGAAGCGCGCCACCGAGGACGGCCCGACGTACCAGTGCGCAACGCCGAAGCGTGCCGCCCGACCACGCCGACCCCGCCGGGCCGGAGATCACGCCGGGTTTTTCCGTTCCCGGCACACCGCGCGGTGTGCGGGGCTCCGGGCGCCCCGGAGCCGCCGACGGCCGCGGCCGCGTACACGACGGCACGCGGCGACCTCCGCACCGCCTGCCCGGCCTCCGCCGTCGGCACGACACACGGGCACCGGGCGCCTGACGAGCGGTCAGGGGCGGGGCGTCGCCGGACCGGTGGGTCACCATGGACGCATGAACGATTCGAGCGACCCGAGCGGTCCCACGAGAATCGCCGCCCCCGACGGTGTGGCCCCCGCCGCCCAGTACACCCATGTGGTCTCGGCCACCGGCCGCCTGGTCGCGGTGTCCGGCCAACTCCCCCTGGACGAGGACGGCGAGGTCGTCGGCGAGGGCGATCCGGCGGCCCAGGCCCGCCAGGTGTTCGAGAACCTGCGGCGCTGCCTGGCCGCCGCGGGAGCGACCTTCGACGACGTCGTCAAGCTCACCTACTTCGTCACGGACATGGCCCACCTGCCGGCCGTCCGCACCGCCCGCGCCGCCCACATACCCGACGACCGTCTCCCCGCCGCCTCCGCGGTCCAGGTCGCGGCGCTGGTCGCCCCCGCGTTCCTGCTGGAGGTCGAGGCCCTCGCGGTGGTCGGCCCGTGACCGCTGTCCGCCTCCGCGCCATGACCGTCGCCGACTGCGACCACGTGGCCCCGATCCGCGCACGCGGCTGGCGGCACGCCTACCGCGGTCTGGTGCCGCAGACCTACCTCGACGTCCTCGACATCCCGGCGGACGCCGAACGCCACCGCGCCCGCCTGGCCCGGGGGGACGGTCGCACGGTGGACCTGGTCGCCGAGAGCGGCACCGGCGAACTCGTCGGCTGGGTGGCCTTCGGGCCGTACCGGGAGGACGACGTACTCACTCGCGACGCCGAGGTGTACGCCCTGTACCTGAGCCCCGACCGCATCGGACACGGGGTGGGCCGTGCTCTGCTCACGGAGGCGGTCCACCGTTGCCGGGCCGCCGGCCACGCCCGCGTGTACCTGTGGGTCATCGAGGGCAACGCCCGCGCCCGCCGCTTCTACGAACGCGCCGGCTTCGCCGCGGACGGTGCCGAGGAGCCCTTCGACGTCGACGGGGTCGCGGTCCCCGAGGTGCGCTATGTGAAGGAGCTTCGCGGCTGAGCGGCGCCAGGGCCTGTCGTCCGGATCAGGACTGCGGGGAGGCGACGGCGTCCTGGGACCCGCGTCCGCGGCGTGGGCCGAACGACAGGCTTCAGCCGCGCTGTCCCGGGACGCGCCGGCCCGAGCCCCGTTGGCGGGGGATGCGGGCCAGGGCGCGTACCGCCGCCTCCGCCAGCGCCGGGTGGGCGAGGGCCTCGTCGAGAACCGGTTCGGCGCGGGGGTCGGCCAGTTCGCCCAGGCCCTCGACACAGGCCAGCGCCACGCGCCGGTAGGGGTCGTGCGGGCGGAGCCGGCGCCGCAACGTGGTGATCAGGGCCGGCACGGCCTCGGGCGCGCGGAGGTGGACCAGCAGGCGGACCGGGTGCAGGGCGTAGGCGACCCGCAGTTCGTTGGTGGCGAGGGCGGCCGCCGCTCGGGCGGTGCGCGGGTCACCGAGCCGGGCGAGGGCGTACGCGGCGGAGGCACAGCGCGGGGGGTCGCGGTGGTTGAGGAGGAGGACCAGGGCCTCGAAGGCCCGCCGGTCCCCGGCGAGCCCCAGCCGGAACGCGGCCAGCTCACGGGCCCACAGCGGCTGTCCGGATTCGGTCAGCACCGCGGCCAGCGTGTCGGGGTCGTCCGTCGCCACGAGACGGTCGTACGCCGCCGGCCCTCCCGACTCGGCCCGTAAGCGCTCCGTGAGCGATCGCAACTCTTCGTCCATGCCCTCAGAGGGTAGGGGCGCGGCCCGCCGCTCGGGACGTACATCACAAACCTGGGGGCTGGCGCGCTCGTTACCCGCAAGTTAAGCTCAGACGAGCGAGTTACCCACTCGCACCCCTCTCGGCGGTCTGGTGACGCGGCCGCCGCGAGCAGCAGTCGGTTCGGTACGTCTGTACCGCAGTACGGCTCGGCCCCGGGACAGGGCCGGTCGGACCCGCCGTCGTGGCCGGGCGTGTGCACGCCCCCCGCGGACGGCACCGGGCGTGTGCGCTCGCAGCCCGGCCAACACCCGCACCTTTCCACGCACCCGGTGCGCCGCTTCGGCGCACCGGGGCGCGTTTCCCGTCGTCACCCTCATTCCTGGAGTCCCGCGATGGCCACTCCCCTGTCCGACACCTCCCTGTCCCCGCTGAAGACCGTCGCCGTCGTCGGCCTCGGCACGATGGGCACCGGCATCGCCGAGGTCCTGGCCAAGGCCGGCCGCACGGTCGTCGGCATCGACATCAGCGAGGCCCAGGCCGCCACGTGCGTCGCCGCCCTGGAGTCCTCCACCGCCCGTGCCGTGGAGCGCGGGCGCCTGACCGAGCAGGAGCGCGCCGAGCTCCTCGCCCGCGTGTCCGTCTCCACCGACCTGGTCACCGCGGCCGCGGCCGATCTGGTGATCGAGGTGGTGCCGGAGTCGTACGAGGTCAAGCAGGGGATCTTCCGGGAGCTCGACGGGATCGTGCGTCCCGAGACCATCCTGGCGACCGGCACCAACGCCCTGTCCGTGACCCGGCTCGCGGCCGATTCGGCGCGTCCCGAGCGGGTCCTCGGGATGCACTTCTTCAACCCGGCCCCGGCGATGAAGCTGGTGGAGATCGTCTCGAGCGTGCTGACCGCACCGGCGGCCGTCACCGCGGTGACCAACCTGGCCCTGGACCTGGGCAAGGAGCCCGTCGCGGTCGGTGACCGGCCGGGATTCGTCGCCGACGGTCTGCTGTTCGGCTACCTCAACCAGGCCGCCGCGATGTACGAGGCCAACTACGCCTCCCGCGAGGACATCGACGCCGCGATGCGGCTCGGCTGCGGTCTGCCCATGGGCCCGCTGGCGCTGCTCGACATGATCGGCATCGACACCGCGCGCACCGTCCTGGAGGCCATGTACGCCGCCTCCCACGACCGGCTGCACGCCCCCGCCCCGATCCTCAAGCAGCTCAGCGAGGCGGGCCTGACCGGCCGCAAGGCGGGGCGCGGCTTCTACACGTACGAGGCGCCCGGCAGCGCCACCGTGGTGCCGGACGGGCTGACCCCGGTGGAGGGCGGCGGCCCGGTCGCGGGCCGCCCCGTCGCCTCGGTGGGTGTCGCGGGCTCGGGCACCATGGCCTCCGGGATCGCCGAGGTCTTCGCCAAGGCCGGCTACGAGGTGGTCCTGGCGGCTCGCAGCGAGGAGAAGGCCCAGGTCGCCAAGGCGCGCATCGGCAAGTCGCTGGCCCGCTCCGTCGACAGGGGCCGGATGACCGCCGAGGCCGCCGCCCAGACCCTGGAGCGGATCCGGCCGACGGGCACCTACGAGGACTTCGCCGACGTCGACCTCGCGGTCGAGGCGGTCGCCGAGGACCTCGAGGTCAAGCGGCAGCTGTTCGCGACGCTGGACAAGGTCTGCAAGCCGGGCGCGGTGCTCGCCACCACCACCTCCTCGCTCCCGGTCGTCGCCTGTGCCCGCGCCACCTCGCGGCCGCAGGACGTGATCGGCATGCACTTCTTCAACCCGGCGCCGGCGATGAAGCTGGTCGAGGTCGTCCGCACGGTGCTGACCGCCGACGACGTGCACGCCACGGTCCGCGAGGTGTGCGTCAGGATCCGCAAGCACGCCGTGGACTGCGGCGACCGGGCCGGGTTCATCGTCAACGCCCTGCTGTTCCCGTACCTGAACAACGCGATCAAGATGGTGCAGGAGCACTACGCCTCGCTCGACGACATCGACGCCGCGATGAAGCTGGGCGGCGGCTACCCGATGGGCCCCTTCGAACTGCTGGACGTCGTCGGGCTGGACGTCTCGCTCGCCATCGAGAAGGTGCTGCACCGCGAATTCCGCGACCCGGGGCTCGCCCCGGCCCCGCTGCTGGAGCACCTGGTGGCCGCGGGCTGCCTCGGCCGCAAGACCGGCCGTGGCTTCCGCGAATATGCCAAGCGCTGAGCGGCGCCCCGGCGACCGGTTGCGGGCCGGTGCGGAGTGGGGCGGGCTGCTCGGCCCCGACCGGTTCGCACCGCCCGCCGGCAGCACCCCTCCCCCGCCCGCCGAGGGCGGGGGAACCCGTGGTCACGCGCACCGAGCTGCGCACATGCAGTACGTTCGGGGCATGTCCCAGCCCGCCAAGTCCGCACGTACGCCCGCCACGACCGAGCCGCCGGAGAGTGCCGCAGGAAATCGCGCCGCCGCCCAGCGGCTGAAAATGCGCCGGGAACTGGCGGCCGCCGCGATGGAGCTGTTCGCGACGAAGGGGTACGAGGCGACCACCGTCGACGAGATCGCGGCCCAGGCCGGCGTCGCCCGCCGCACCTTCTTCCGTCACTTCCGCTCCAAGGAAGAGGCGATCTTCCCGGACCACGACGACACCCTGGTCCGCGCCGAGGCGGTACTCAACGCGGCGCCCCCGCACGAGCATCCGCTCGACACCGTGTGCCGCGGCATCAAAGAGGTCATGAAGATGTACGCGGCGCGGCCGGAGATCTCGGTGGCCCGCTACAAGCTCACGCGCGAGGTGCCCACGCTGCGCGAGGCGGAGATCGCCTCGGTGGCCCGCTACGAACGCCTCTTCACCCGTTATCTGCTCGGCCACTTCGACGAGCACGCGCACCACGATGCCGGGAACGACGACCCGCTGCTGGCCGAGGTGGCGGCCTCCGCCGTGGTCACCGCCCACAACCACGTGCTGCGGCGCTGGCTCCGGGCCGGTGGTCAGGGCGACGTCGAGGCGCAGCTGGACCACGCCTTCGCGATCGTCCGGAAGACCTTCGGCAGCGGCATCATGGCGGGCCGCGGTACCGCGCCGGCGGAGCCGCCGGCGGCCTCGGCGACGACGCACGGCGAGGTGCTGGTCACGGTGGCCCGTACCGACGCCCCGCTGGACGAGGTGATGCGGACCATCGAGCAGGCGCTGAAGGAGCGCTGAGGAGCCTTCCGGGAGCGCCTGCCGGCGCATCGCCCCTGTGCGATCCGGCACCCCGCCGCTGTGATGACGGCCACCCCACCGGGTGGCCGTTTTGCCATGTCAGGGGCCCTTTTCGCACCGCTTTCCGGGGCCCTTCGATCGATCATCGCTCATCTGTTACGTAAAGATTTCATCTGAGAGCAAGTTCTGGCACGCAGTGCCTTGCCGGATGACACGGCGTGCCATACGTTGAAGGAGTTCCGGGCACTGTCCCGGCGGGCTCCCCGCCCGCTCGCCCGGACGCCTGCGTCACAGGCACCCCTCCCGCGCCACAAAGCGCTGCCGAAAGCACCACCGCCGAACCGACGGCACCCCCAACCCTCAGCAGCACCGACGCAACCCTCAGCGCCCCTCCCCCGGGGCGCTCATCGCCGGAGGCAACACCGTGACCGTGAAGGACATCCTGGCCGCGATCCAGTCGCCCGACTCCACGTCGGAGGACTTCGCCGCCCTCCCGCTCCCCGAGTCGTACCGCGCGATCACCGTGCACAAGGACGAGACGGAGATGTTCGCCGGGCTCTCCACGCGCGACAAGGACCCCCGCAAGTCGATCCACCTGGACGAGGTGCCGCTGCCCGAGCTCGGGCCGGGCGAGGCCCTGGTGGCCGTCATGGCCTCGTCGGTCAACTACAACTCGGTGTGGACCTCGATCTTCGAGCCGCTGTCGACGTTCGGCTTCCTGGAGCGCTACGGCCGCACCAGCGAGCTGGCCAAGCGCCACGACCTGCCGTACCACATCATCGGCTCCGACCTCGCGGGCGTCGTCCTGCGCACCGGCCCGGGCGTCAACGCCTGGCGGCCCGGTGACGAGGTCGTGGCGCACTGCCTGTCCGTCGAGCTGGAGTCGTCCGACGGCCACAACGACACCATGCTCGACCCCGAGCAGCGGATCTGGGGCTTCGAGACCAACTTCGGCGGCCTCGCCGAGATCGCCCTGGTCAAGTCCAACCAGCTGATGCCGAAGCCGGACCACCTCACCTGGGAGGAGGCCGCCGCCCCCGGCCTGGTCAACTCCACCGCCTACCGGCAGCTGGTCTCCCGCAACGGCGCCGCCATGAAGCAGGGCGACAACGTGCTCATCTGGGGCGCGAGCGGCGGACTCGGCAGCTACGCCACGCAGTTCGCGCTGGCCGGCGGCGCCAACCCGATCTGTGTCGTCTCCTCGCCGCAGAAGGCGGAGATCTGCCGGTCCATGGGCGCCGAGGCGATCATCGACCGCAACGCCGAGGGCTACAAGTTCTGGAAGGACGAGAACACCCAGGACCCCAAGGAGTGGAAGCGCTTCGGCAAGCGCATCCGCGAACTCACCGGCGGCGAGGACATCGACATCGTCTTCGAGCACCCCGGCCGCGAGACCTTCGGCGCGAGCGTCTTCGTCACCCGCAAGGGCGGCACCATCACCACCTGCGCCTCCACCTCGGGCTACATGCACGAGTACGACAACCGCTACCTGTGGATGTCGCTGAAGCGGATCATCGGCTCGCACTTCGCCAACTACCGCGAGGCCTGGGAGGCCAACCGGCTCATCGCGAAGGGCAAGATCCACCCGACCCTGTCGAAGGTGTACTCCCTGGAGGACACCGGCCAGGCCGCCTACGACGTGCACCGCAACCTCCACCAGGGCAAGGTCGGCGTGCTGTGCCTCGCCCCCGAGGAGGGCCTGGGCGTGCACGACCACGAGAAGCGCGCCAAGCACATCGACGCCATCAACCGCTTCCGGAACATCTGAGGGCACACATGAGTGAGCGTCAGCCCGCCGACGGGCGGCGGGAGAAGGACCGGCCGTGGCTCATGCGGACCTACGCCGGTCACTCCACGGCCGAGGCGTCCAACGAGCTGTACCGGCGCAACCTCGCCAAGGGCCAGACCGGTCTGTCGGTCGCGTTCGACCTGCCGACGCAGACCGGCTACGACCCCGACCACGTCCTCGCCCGCGGCGAGGTCGGCCGGGTCGGGGTGCCGGTCTCGCACCTCGGTGACATGCGCCGGCTGTTCCAGGACATCCCCCTGGAGCAGATGAACACCTCGATGACCATCAACGCCACCGCCATGTGGCTGCTGGCGCTCTACCAGGTCGTCGCGGAGGAGCAGGGCGCGGACGTCACCAAGCTCCAGGGCACGACCCAGAACGACATCGTGAAGGAGTACCTGTCCCGGGGGACGCACGTCTTCCCGCCGGCGCCGTCGCTCCGCCTCACGACGGACATGATCGCGTACACGGTCTCCCACATGCCGAAGTGGAACCCGATCAACATCTGCAGCTACCACCTGCAGGAGGCGGGCGCCACACCGGTCCAGGAGATCGCGTACGCGATGTCCACCGCGATCGCCGTCCTCGACGCCGTGCGCGACAGCGGTCAGGTGCCGCAGGAGCGCATGGGCGACGTCGTGGGCCGCATCTCCTTCTTCGTGAACGCGGGTGTCCGCTTCGTCGAGGAGATGTGCAAGATGCGGGCGTTCGGCCGCATCTGGGACCGCGTCACCCGCGAGCGGTACGGCATCGAGAACCCCAAGCACCGCCGCTTCCGTTACGGCGTCCAGGTCAACTCCCTCGGCCTGACCGAGGCACAGCCGGAGAACAACGTCCAGCGGATCGTGCTGGAGATGCTGGCGGTCACCCTCTCCAAGGACGCCCGCGCGCGTGCCGTGCAGCTGCCGGCCTGGAACGAGGCCCTGGGCCTGCCCCGCCCCTGGGACCAGCAGTGGTCGCTGCGCATCCAGCAGGTCCTCGCCTACGAGAGCGACCTGCTCGAGTACGACGACATCTTCGAGGGCTCGAAGGTGATCGAGGCCAAGGTCGAGCAGCTGGTCGAGGAGTCGCTCGCGGAGATCGAGCGGATCCAGGAGATGGGCGGCGCGATGGCGGCCGTGGAGTCCGGCTACCTCAAGTCGCAGCTGGTCGCCTCGCACGCCGAGCGCCGGGCCAGGATCGAGTCCGGCCAGGAGAAGATCGTCGGCGTCAACATCTTCGAGGGCACCGAGCCGAACCCGCTGACCGCCGACCTGGACACCGCGATCCAGACCGTGGACCCGGCGGTCGAGGCACGGGTCATCGCCTCGCTCCAGCACTGGCGCGACACCCGCTACCAGCCGCCCTTCAACCACCCCCGCCCCTGCAAGGCGCTGGAGCGGCTGAAGGAGGCTGCGCGCGGCACCGACAACCTCATGGAGGCCACCCTGGAGTGCGCCCGCGCCGGCGTCACGACCGGCGAGTGGGCCGGGGCGCTGCGCGAGGTGTTCGGCGAGTTCCGCGCCCCGACGGGCGTCTCCTCGGCGCCGGTCGCAGTGACCGCCGAGGAGGGCACCGCGATGGCCGAGGTTCGCCGCAAGGTGGAGCTGACCGCCCGGGACCTCGGCGTCGGCAAGCTCCGCTTCCTGGTGGGCAAGCCGGGCCTGGACGGGCACTCCAACGGCGCCGAGCAGATCGCCGTGCGCGCCCGCGACGCCGGGTTCGAAGTGGTCTACCAGGGCATCCGGCTCACCCCGGAGCAGATCGTGGACGCGGCGCTCGCCGAGGACGTCCACGCAGTGGGCCTGTCCATCCTCTCCGGCTCGCACGCCCAGCTGGTCCCGGACGTGCTCGAACGGCTCCGTGTGGCCGGTGCCACAGATATACCGGTGATCGCCGGTGGCATCATCCCGAACGGTGACGCCGAACAGCTGCGGGCCGCCGGAGTGGCCGCGGTCTTCACCCCGAAGGACTTCGACATCACCGGGATCATCGGCCGCATCGTCGACGAGATCCGCACAGCGAACAAGCTCGACCCCCTGGAGGTCCCCGCATGACGACCGTGAACCGCCTTCGACCCCGGCGCTCCTGCCTCGCGGTCCCGGGAAGCAACCCCCGCTTCCTGGAGAAGGCCCAGGGCCTCCCGGCGGACCAGGTCTTCCTGGACCTGGAGGACGCGTGCGCCCCGCTCGCCAAGCCCGAGGCGCGGCACACCATCGTCAAGTTCCTCAACGAGGGCGACTGGACCGGCAAGACCCGCGTCGTGCGCGTCAACGACTGGACGACCGAGTGGACGTACCGCGACGTCGTCACGGTCGTGGAGGGCGCCGGCCAGAACCTCGACTGCATCATGCTGCCGAAGGTCCAGGACGCCCAGCAGGTCGTCGCCCTCGACCTGCTGCTGACCCAGATCGAGAAGACCATGGGCTTCGAGGTCGGCAAGATCGGCATCGAGGCGCAGATCGAGAACGCGCAGGGTCTCAACAATGTCAACGAGATCGCCCAGGCTTCCCAGCGCCTGGAGACGATCATCTTCGGCCCGGCCGACTTCATGGCCTCCATCAACATGAAGTCGCTGGTGGTCGGCGAGCAGCCGCCCGGTTACCCGGCGGACGCCTACCACTACATCCTGATGAAGATCCTGATGGCCGCCCGCGCCAACAACCTCCAGGCCATCGACGGCCCCTACCTCCAGATCCGCAACGTCGACGGTTACCGCGCGGTCGCCCAGCGCGCCGCCGCGCTCGGCTTCGACGGCAAGTGGGTGCTGCACCCGGGCCAGGTGGAGGCGTCCAACGAGATCTTCTCGCCGTCGCAGGAGGACTACGACCACGCCGAGCTGATCCTGGACGCGTACGACTACTACACGTCCGAGGCCGGCGGCAAGAAGGGCTCCGCGATGCTCGGCGACGAGATGATCGACGAGGCCAGCCGCAAGATGGCCCTGGTCATCGCGGGCAAGGGACGCGCGGCCGGCATGCAGCGCACCAGCAAGTTCGAGATTCCCACCGACTAGAAGGGCGCTGAGCGCGATGCAGTTCGGACGCACCTACGAGGAGTTCGAGGTCGGGGCGACGTACAAGCACTGGCCGGGCAAGACGGTCACCGAGTACGACGACCACCTGTTCTGTCTCCTCACCATGAACCACCACCCGCTCCACATGGACACGAACTATGCGGAGAAGACGACGGACTTCGGCAAGAACGTCGTCGTCGGGAACTACATCTACTCCCTGCTGCTCGGCATGAGCGTGCCGGACATCTCCGGCAAGGCGATCGCCAACCTGGAGATCGAGTCGCTCAGGCACGTGGCGCCGACCTTCCACGGCGACACCATCTACGGCGAGACGACCGTGCTCGACAAGTGGCCGTCGAAGTCGAAGAACGACCGCGGCATCGTGTATGTCGAGACCCAGGGCTACAAGCAGGACGGCACGCTGGTGTGCGTGTTCCGCCGCAAGGTCATGGTGCCGACCGAGACGTACATCAAGGAGCGCGGCGGCGAGCAGCCCGGCCGCCCGGAGCTGAAGCAGCAGGAGAAGTAATGGCCCGCCTCGCCCAGACCGCCGGTCTGACCGACGTCCAGCAGGAGATCCTCGCCACCGTCCGCGACTTCGTGGACAAGGAGATCATCCCGGTCGCGACCGAGCTGGAGCACCGCGACGAGTACCCTCAGCAGATCGTCGACGGGCTCAAGGAGCTCGGCCTGTTCGGTCTGATGATCCCCGAGGAGTACGGGGGCCTGGGCGAGTCGCTGCTCACCTACGCGCTGTGCGTGGAGGAGATCGCCCGCGGCTGGATGTCGGTGTCCGGCATCATCAACACGCACTTCATCGTGGCGTACATGCTCAAGCAGCACGGCACGCAGGAGCAGAAGGACCACTTCCTCCCGAGGATGGCGGCCGGCGACATCCGTGGCGCCTTCTCGATGTCGGAGCCGGCCCTCGGCTCCGATGTGTCGGCGATCACGTCGAAGGCGGTCAAGGACGGCGACGAGTACGTCCTCAACGGCCAGAAGATGTGGCTGACGAACGGCGGCACGTCGTCCCTGGTGGCCGTTCTGGTCCGAAGTGACGAAGGACACGCCGAGGGCACGGCGCCCCACAAGTCGATGACGACCTTCCTCGTGGAGAAGGAGCCCGGTTTCGGCGAGGTCCGCCCCGGCCTCACCATCCCGGGCAAGATCGACAAGATGGGCTACAAGGGTGTCGACACCACCGAGCTCATCATGGACGGCCTGCGTGTTCCCGCGAATCGGGTGCTCGGCGGGGTCACCGGCCGAGGTTTTTACCACATGATGGACGGCGTGGAGGTCGGCCGGGTCAACGTGGCGGCACGTGGCTGCGGCGTCGCTCAGCGTGCCTTCGAGCTCGGCGTCCAGTACGCCCAGCAGCGCCACACCTTCGGCAAGCCGATCGCCCAGCACCAGGCGATCCAGTTCAAGCTCGCCGAGATGGCTACCAAGGTGGAGGCCGCGCATGCGATGATGGTCAACGCAGCACGCAAAAAGGACTCCGGGGAACGAAACGACCTTGAAGCAGGGATGGCGAAGTACCTCGCCTCCGAATACTGCAAGGAGGTCGTGGAGGACGCCTTCCGGATCCACGGCGGCTACGGCTTCTCCAAGGAGTACGAGATCGAGCGCCTCTACCGCGAGGCTCCGATGCTGCTGATCGGTGAAGGTACCGCCGAGATCCAGAAAATGATCATCGGCAGGCGCCTGCTCGAGGAGTATCGATTCCAGGGCTAGATGTCCGGATACGGGGTGTTTTCTTGGAAAACAGGATCACACCCCGTCAGCACTCTTCGGCCGCCGACTCGGTTTCCTGGCTTACCCAGTTGCGGCCCGGAGCCGCTACGATCGCCGGAAAGCCGCCGTCCCCCGCAAGTGCGCGGCATCATCCGCTACGAAGGTCATCCATGCCCCACAGCCAAACCTCTGCACCTCGCGACAGCCTCGCCGGCGTACGCCTCGCGCGCGGAGCATCGCCGTGGCTTCTGCCGACCGTCGCCACCGCAGCCGTCAGCCTTCTCCGCTCCCGCCGCTCGGGCGCGGCGAAGGCCGTCGCCGTTCCCGCCACCGCGCTGGCGGCGGGGATGCTGTGGTTCTTCCGCGACCCCGAGCGCGAGATCGCCCAGGGCCGGGTCATCTCGCCCGCCGACGGTGTGGTGCAGAGCATCATGCCGTGGAAGGACGGCCGCACCCGCGTCGCGATCTTCATGAGCCCGCTCAACGTCCACGTGAACCGGGCGCCGCTGTCCGGCACGGTGACGTCGGTCGAGCACATCCCCGGTGGCTTCGTTCCCGCCTTCAACAAGGAGAGCGAGAACAACGAGCGCGTGGTGTGGCACTTCGACACCGAGCTCGGCGACATCGAGATGATCCAGATCGCCGGCGCGGTGGCCCGCCGTATCGTCCCCTACCTGCCGCAGGGCACCAAGGTCGAGCAGGGCGAGCGGATCGGTCTCATCCGGTTCGGCTCGCGCGTCGACCTCTACCTGCCCGAGGGCGTGGAGGTCGCGGTCGAGGTGGGACAGAAGACCGTGGCTGGGGTGACTCGCATTGACCGTGATTGATCCCGAGACACAGGCCGGCTGGGTCCCGGAGGCCGACGAGGCGGACGACGAGGAGGAGATGCCCCTCTCGCTCCGCCTGTCGATAGCGGACACCCTCACGCTCGGCAACGCCACGTGCGGCTTCATGGCGGTGTACTTCACCACCACCGGCATCCTGATCCCGCACCTCACCGGCAGCCAGGAGACCGGCATGGCCCGCCACAGCGCGGCCACGGCGGTCATCCTGATGCTCTGCGCGGCGGTCTTCGACCTGTTCGACGGCCTGGTCGCGCGCAAGTTGCGCTCCTCGCCGATGGGTGCCGAGCTGGACAACCTCTCGGACCTCATCAGCTTCGGCCTGGCGCCGGCGTACTTCGTCCTCGTCTACGGCATGGTCGCCGACGACGCGCACCAGCGGGTGGCCGCGGTGGGGGCGATCGTCGTGCTGCTGGCGGTGGTGCTGAGGCTGGCGAGATTCAGCTGCGTCACGGTGAAGGACGGCACGTTCCAGGGCATGCCGTCGCCGTTCGGGGCGCTGACCGTCGTCTCGATCGTGCTGCTGGAGCTGCCCTTCGTGGCGACGCTGCTGGCGATCCTGGGGACGGCGTGGCTGATGGTGAGCCGCGTGGAGTACCCCAAGCCGCGGGGACGCCTCGCGGTGGCGATGCTGTCGTGGATCGTGCTGAGCATGGGGCTGCTGGCGGCGTGGGCGTTCGACGCGCCGAGCGGACAGCTGCTGCTCCAGACGGGCTGTGCGCTCCAGCTGGTGATGGGGGCGGTGATCCCGCTGTTCGCCACGGCGCGGCGGGTGAACAACTTCCGTGACAATCGGCGGGAGGCGCGGGCGGCGCAGTTGCCGTAGCGGCGCGTGTGCGGATGTCGGGCCCCGGAACCGGAATGGTTCCGGGGCCCTTCGCCGTGTCGGGCACCCGGGGGCGGGAGCCCGGAGGCGGGACAGCCCCTTGATACGACCTGGCACGGCGGGGGCGGCGCGTGCTGCGGCCGGTCCTCCGGACCACGCCGCGGACGCGAGGCCCCGGCACGCGCATCCGCGGCGCTGCGCGTCGGTTGCCGACCCTCCGCGTCGGCGCTCTCCCCCGCCGTGCAGCTGCACGCACCGGTCCCGCTCACGGTGGCGACAAGGCGCCCTCGTCTCCCTGCGTCCTGCTGTGAACGACAGGCGGCCCTAGCTCAGGAAGTCGCGGGCGATGCGCTCCGCGGTGCGCTCCAGGATCGGTCCCGCGTCCGCGATGCACTTCGACACGTCGGGCTCGATGTCCGTCAGTGCGTAGGCCCGCCGGATCCCCGCCCGCCCCAGCACCTCGGGCGGCAGCGCCAACCGCCCGCACACCGCGACGACCTCCTTGTCCGCCGCGCGAGCCGCCGCGGCGACCCCGGCCGGCGCCTTGCCGTGCAGGGTCTGCCGGTCCAGGGAGCCCTCCCCGGTGATGACGAGATCCGCCCGCTCGAGCGCGGCGGCGAAGCCGAGGACGTCCAGCATGACCTCGATGCCGGGCCGGAACCGGGCGCCGAGGAGCAGCGCACCGAAGCCGATGCCGCCCGCCGCCCCCGCGCCCGCTGAGGCCGCGTACTCGGCGGCCTTCGGCCCCACCGCGTCCTCGAGGACCTCCGCGAAGTGCGCGAGCGCCGCGTCCAGCCGCTCCACGTCGTCCGGCGAGGCCCCCTTCTGCGGACCGTAGACCGCCGGTGCGCCCTTCGGCCCGGTCAGCGGATTGTCGACGTCGCTGGCGAGCACCAACCTGACGGAGGCGAGCCGCGGGTCCAGCCCGGACAGGTCCGCCGTCGCCAGTTCGGCGAGGCCTCCCCCGCCCGGTTCCACCGGCTCGCCGTCGGCCTTCAGGAACCGTGCGCCCAGCGCGGCCAGCATGCCCGCACCGCCGTCCGTGGTGGCGCTGCCGCCGACCCCGAAGACGAGGGTGTGCGCGCCCTCGTCCAGCGCGGCCCGCAGCAGCTCGCCCGCGCCGTACGTGGACGCCGCGAGCGGTGCGAGGACGCCGTCCGGCAGGCGCTGGAGCCCGCTCGCCTCGGCCATCTCGACCACGGCGGTACCCTCGCGCAGCGCGTACGCCGCGGTCACCTCGTCGCCGACGGGGCCGGTGACCCGTACCTCCCGCCGTGCGAATCCGGCCGCGACCGCCGCGGCCACCGTGCCGTCGCCGCCGTCGGCCACGGGCAGGGCCTCGACCGAGGCGTCCGGTACGACCCGGCGCAGGCCCGCCGTGACCCGCTCGGCGACCTCCACGGCCGTCAGGGATCCCTTGAACTTGTCAGCGGCGACGAGCACCCGCTGTGCCGACTGCGTCGTTCGAGTGCCGCCCACTGCAGCGTCCGCCACTTGCGTTCCCCTCGCTCTCCGGGCCCCGCACGTGTTGTCAGGGCCAGTCGCGCCGCTGTGACCCTAACCGGCGGGCGCCCGCGCCGTCATGCCGTGCCATCCCGTGGACCGGCCGAAAGGAGCGGTGGGGACGCGCGGCCGGGTCCGTCATCGGGTAGACCGGACCCATGACCGCTGTGGACACGGATTCAGGGCTCGCCGACCGCATCCTGGGGGGCTGGCTGGGCCGGATCGCGGGCAACATGCTCGGCAAGCCGGTGGAACAGGGCGAGGTGTGGACGCGGGAGCGCATCGACCGCTATCTGCGCGATACGGACGCGCTCCCCCTGACCGACTACCTGCCCGAGCCGCTGAGCGGGAGCACCGGCCCGCAGCTGCGCCCGGAGTGGCGGGCCTGCGTCCGCGGGCACGTCCACGGCAGCTGCCGCGACGACGACGTCGACTACGCGATCCTCGGCCTGGACCTGCTGGAGACCCACGGCTTCGGTTTCACCACGGAGCAGGTGGGCGCCCTGTGGCTGCTGCGGCTGCCGTACCTCCAGACCTTCACCGCGGAGCGGGCGGCGTACCGGAACCTCGCGAACGGGCTCAGGCCACCGCTGACCGCCACGTACGACAACCCGTACCAGGAGTGGATCGGCGCCCTGATCCGCGCCGACGTGCACGGCTGGACCTCGCCCGGTGCGCCGCGCCGCGCGGCCTCGCTGGCCCGCAGGGACGCGGTGCTGTCGCACACGGGCAACGGGGTGTACGGCGCGATGTGGGCGGCGGCACTGGTCGCGGCGGCGTTCACGGCGCCGACGGTGCGACAGGCGGTGGACGAGGCGCTGGGGGTGGTCCCGGCGAGCAGCCGGCTCGCCCGCACCGTGCGCCGGGTCGCCTCCCTGCACGACGCGGGGATGTCCTGGGAGGACACGCTCACCACGATGACCGAGGAGACCGTCGGCCTGGGCTGGATCCACGTCGTGCCGAACGCGGCCGTCCTCACCGCGGGGCTGCTGTACGGCGACGGCGACTTCACCCGCACGATCGCGCTGACCGTCCGCGGTGGACTGGACACCGACTCCAACGGGGCGACGGCGGGCTCGGTGGCGGGCGTGTTCCGCGGGGCCTCGGCGATCCCCGGGCAGTGGACGGTGCCGCTGGAGGACACGGTGCGCAGTGCGGTCTTCGGCTTCGACGGTGTGCGGATCAGCGAATTGGCGGAGCGGACACTGCGGCTGGCGCAGACCGGGGTCTGAGGCCCGGGGCGCCGCCGGTCATCAGGTCTCCGGCTGCGGGGCCGGCATCGGAGGCACATGTTCCGTGCTCAGGCCCCCTCGGTATGTGCTACCAAATGATCGTCATGATCATCACGCCGGCGTCACCAGCCCCTGCCGAGTCGCCGGTGTCACCGGCCCGACCCCGTGGGGAGCCCGAACACACATGCATGACGGAGCCGCCCGCCGCTCCACCGCGGTCGTCCTGGGTGCCGGCGCCACCGGACTCTTCGCCGCCGCGGCGCTCACCGCGTTCGCCGACGTCGTGATCGTCGAGCGGGACCGGCTGCCCGAGCGCCCGGAACCGCGGCGCGGTGTCCCCCAGGCCCGGCACGCGCACATCGTGTGGAGCGGCGGCGTCCGCGCCATGGAGGCGCTCCTGCCCGGCCTCGCCGACGACGTGGTCGCCCGGGGTGGACGGCTGGCCCGCATCATGGGCGACACGGTCTCCCGCGCCCCGAACGAGGTGTGGTTCCGCCGCTTCGTGTCCACCCACCACCACAACGTCGTCTGCTCGCGCGACCTTCTCGACGCGGTGATACGCGACCGGGTGCTCGCCGACCCGCGCGTCACGCTCCGCGAGCACACCACCGCCCTGTCGCTGGAGGGCGACGCCGCGCGGGTCACGGGGGTGCGGGTGCGCACCGGCGAGGAGGAGCTCACGCTGGGCGCCGACCTCGTCGTCGACGCCTCCGGCCGCGGTTCCCGCGCCGCACTGTGGCTCACCCGCCTCGGCCTGCCCCGGGTCGCCGAGCGGGAGGTCGACGCGGGCATCGCCTACGCCACCCGCCTCTACCGGGCCCCGGGCGCCGCGGGCCACGGCTTCCCGATGGTCAACGTGCAGGCCAACCCGGCCAAGCCGCCGGGACGGGGCGGCGTCCTGCTGCCCGTCGAGGACGGGCGGTGGCTGGTCACCCTGGCCGGCACCCGCGGTGGGGAGCCCACGGCCGACCCGGACGCGTTCGTGCCGTTCGCCCTGAGCCTCGGCGACCCGGTCATCGGCGAGCTGCTGCGCGGCGCCGAACCCCTCGGCGACGTCGCCACCACCCGCGGCACCGGCAACCGGCGCCGCTACTACGAGAAACTGAAGCACTGGCCCGACGGCTTCACCGTCCTCGGTGACGCCGTCGCCGCCTACAACCCGGTGTACGGGCACGGCCTGGCCGTCGCCGCCCGGAGCGCCCTGGCCGTCCGCGACGTCCTGCGCTCCACCGGCCTCACCGTCCCCGGCACGGCGCGCCGGCTCCAGCGCGCCGCGTCGCGTCCCGTCGCCGCGGCCTGGGACCTGGCCGTCGGACAGGACGCCTTGTACCCGGGCGCCAGCGACACCCCGCCCACCGCGACGGAGAGGTTCCTCGCCCGTTTCGTGGACCGGGCGGTCGCCACCGGCGCCCGCAATCCGCGCGCCCTGGGCGCCCTGCTGGACGTGATGAGCATGGAGCGTCCGGCCACCCGGTTGTTCTCGCCGGACATGCTGGTGCCCATGCTGTTCGGCCCGCGCAGGCCCCCGCTCCAGGGCCCGCCGCTGACGGAGGCGGAACGGCGCGCCGCCGGACTGTGACCCCGCCGTGCGGCGACCAGGCGCGCGCCGCACGTGCCGAGCACGAGACCGGCGTGTGCTGCCGCGCGCCCGGCCGGACGGCCGCCGGCCTCACAAGCGGACTGTGGCCCGCCGGCCCGCCGTTACCCTTCCCGCATGACCACCACCCAGGACTTCGCCGCCTACGTCGCCTCGCTCCCCCGCGTCCTCGCCGGCGCCGCCGCCCTCTTCCGGGACGCGCGGGGCAGGGTCCTGCTCGTCGATCCGAACTACCGCGAGGGGTGGACGCTGCCGGGCGGCACGATCGAGTCGGACGACGGGGAGTCCCCGCGCGAGGGCGCGCGACGCGAGACGGCCGAGGAGATCGGCCTGGACCGCGAACTCGGCCGGCTGCTGGCCGTGGACTGGGTGCGGGGGCCGGGACGCCCGCCGCTGGTGGCGTACCTGTACGACGGCGGGGTGCTCGGCGAGGACGACCTGGCGGCGATCCGGTTGCAGGAGGAGGAGTTGCTGTCCTGGCGGCTCGTGCCGCGCGAGGAGCTGACCGGGTATCTGCCGGGTGCGCTCGGCCGCCGGGTGCGGGTCGCTCTCGACGTGCTCGCCGAGGGCTCCGGCACCGCGGAGCTGGAGGAGGGGCACCGGGTGCAGTGACCCGGGCCCGGCCCTTATTCCGCTCGCCCCTCCGGCACCCGCCGCCCTACCCTCGGCTGCATGAGCAAGCCCCTCGTAGCCCTCCTCAGCGGTGCCGGTATCAGCACGGATTCCGGCATCCCCGACTACCGCGGCCCGAACGGACTGTGGCGCCGTGATCCGGAGGCCGAGAAACTCGTGACGTACGAGTACTACATGGGCGATCCGGAGATCCGCCGCCGGTCCTGGCAGATGCGGCGCGGGAACCGGGCGCTGCAGGCCGAGCCGAACGCCGCGCACCGGGCGGTGGCCGAGCTGGAGCGTTCCGGGGTGCCGGTCCGGGTGATCACGCAGAACGTGGACGGGCTGCACCAGCTCGCCGGGATGCCTGCCCGCAAGGTGCTCGAACTGCACGGCTCGGTGCGGAGCGTGGTGTGCACCGGGTGCCACGCGCGGGGGCCGATGGAGGAGGCGCTCGCCCGGGTCGAGGCCGGTGAGGAGGATCCGCCGTGCCGCGAGTGCGGCGGCATCCTGAAGTCGGCGACGGTGATGTTCGGCGAGCGACTCGATCCGGTGGTGCTCGGCGAGGCACTCGCGATCAGCAAGGCCTGCACCGTCTTCATCGCCGTCGGCACCAGCCTCCAGGTCCAGCCCGCCGCCGGCCTCGCGGGCGTGGCCTCCGACCACGGCGCCCGCCTGGTCATCGTCAACGCCGAGCCGACGCCGTACGACGACCTCGCCGACGAGGTCGTCCGCGAGCCGATCGGCACGGCGCTGCCCGAGCTGCTGCGTCGGCTGGGCGCCGAGAGCCGGCTCTGACCGCCCGCCTCCTTGTCGGCTGCTTCGGGAGGCGGGCCGGTCCGGCTCGGTCGCCGGGGTCCGACCGGATGTCGTCCCCCGCTTCTCCTCACCCCCGCCAGGGCGTTGATCCCCACGGCACCGCACACGTCCACACAGCAGTGCACATGCACAAAGGGACGGGGGGATCCGGCGTCGCCGCTCCATCGATCCCGTGGTGAGCGCGTGTCCACACTTCCGGGACAGAACGTCAAGCCTGAACCAGGAGAGCGGCTCATGACGGCGTACACCAAGCACTTCATCGACGGCGAATGGGTCCCGGCCGGGAGCACCGAGACGATCGAGGTCATCAGTCCGGCCGACGAGAAGGTGATCGGGTCGGTACCGGCGGGTGTCCCGGAGGACGTGGACCGGGCGGTGCGCGCAGCGACCCGCGCCTTCGAGGAGTGGTCGCAGGCATCCCCGGAGTACCGCGCCGACTACCTGCGCCGGATCCACCGGGCACTGGAGGCCCGGGCCGAGGAGATCGCGCGGCTGGTGGCGCGTGAGGTCGGCACCCCGGTGCGGGAGAGCCGTGTGCTGCAGTCGGGGTTGCCGGTCCTCACCTTCGGGCAGGCGGCCGAACTGGCGGCCGGCTACGACTTCGGTCCCGAGGAGATCGGCAACTCCCATGTCGTACGGGAGCCCGTGGGCGTGGTCGGCTGCATCACGCCGTGGAACTTCCCGCTGCACCAGGTGTCGCTGAAGGTGGCTCTCGCGCTCGCCGCCGGGTGCACGGTCGTGCTCAAGCCCTCGGAGGTCGCCCCTCTGTCCGCGCTGCTGCTGGCGGAGGTCACCGAGTCCGTGGGCCTGCCCGCCGGGGTGTTCAACGTGGTCACCGGATACGGACCGGTCGTGGGTGAGGCGCTGGTGTCGCACCCCGACGTGGCGATGGTGTCGTTCACGGGATCCACGCGCGCCGGGCGCAGGGTGGCCGCGCTCGCGGCGGACACGGTGAAGAAGGTGGCCCTCGAGCTGGGCGGCAAGTCCCCCAACGTCATCCTGGAGGACGCCGACCTGGAGGCCGCCGTCACCGATGGTGTCGCCAAGTGCTTCCTCAACTCGGGGCAGACCTGCATCGCGCTCACCCGGATGATCGTGCCGCGCGAGAAGCTCGCCGAGGCCGGCCGGATCGCCGCCGAGGTGGCGAGCGGCTACCGCGTGGGGCATCCGCTCGACGAGGAGACACAGATCGGCCCGATGGTCTCCGACGTCCAGGTCAAGCGGGTGCGCGACTACATCGCGGCCGGTGTCGCCGAGGGCGCCACCCTGCTGACGGGCGGTCCCGACGCGCCGCACGAGGGACCGGGCTACTTCGTGGCGCCCACCGTCTTCACCGATGTCAGCAACGACATGACCATCGCCCGGGAGGAGATCTTCGGGCCGGTGCTGTCGATCATCCCGTTCGACACCGAGGAAGAGGCCGTCGCCATCGCCAACGACACCCCGTACGGCCTGGCCGGGGGTGTCTGGTCCGGCGACCCCGAGCGGGCGCGGGCCGTCGCCCGCCGGATCCGGGCCGGGATCGTCGACGTGAACGGCGGAGCGTTCAACCCGCTGGCCCCCTTCGGCGGATACAAGCAGTCGGGGGTGGGGCGCGAAGCCGGACGTCTGGGCTTCGAGGAGTTCCTGGAGACCAAGGCCATCCAGCTCTGACACGAGCGCCGGCCGGCTCCGAACGGGTGGCAGTGGGCACCGGCCGCACGTCGGCCGGGCACCTGCCGTCTCGGGTACGGCCGCGCCCGGCATGGCCGAGAGTCCACTCCACTCCCGTCGGCACCGACCGGCATCATCGGGTGGCCGGGGGCGGTCGCCCGAGAGAGGACACAGAATGTACGACTACATCATCGTGGGTGCCGGATCCGCCGGCTGTGTACTCGCCGCCCGGCTCAGCGAGGATCCCGGTATCCGCGTGCTGCTCGTCGAGGCCGGCCCGGCCGACGACGCGCAGGAGATCCACGTCCCCGCGGCGTTCGGCAAGCTCTTTCGCAGCAAGTACGACTGGGACTACCTCACCGAACCCGAGCCCGGTCTGGAGGAGCGCCGCCGCTACCTGCCGCGCGGCCGGATGCTCGGCGGGTCCTCCTCCATGAACGCCATGATCTACATCCGCGGCCATCGCCTCGACTACGACGCCTGGGCCGCCTCCGGGGCCAAGGGCTGGGGCTGGGACGACGTCCTGCCCTACTTCCTGCGCTCCGAGGACCACCATGCCGGCGCATCCGCCTGGCACTCCGCCGGCGGGCCGCTCCCGGTGAACCCCGGCCGCTCCCGCAACCCGCTGATCGACGCCTTCGTGGCGGCGGCCCAGGAGGCCGGACACCCGTTCAACCCGGACTTCAACGGGCCGGTCCAGGACGGCGTCGGCTACTACGAACTGACCCAGCGGAACGGTCTCCGGTGCAGTACGGCCGCCGCCTATCTGCGTCCCGCGATGGAGCGTCCGAACCTGGAGGTGCTGACCGGGGCGCAGTGCCACCGGATCCTCCTCGACGGCGGCCGGGCCACCGGCATAGAGGTCGAGCACCGCGGCACCACCGAGGAACTGCGCTGCGACCGTGAGGTCGTCCTCTCCGCGGGCGCCTACAACTCCCCGCAGCTCCTGATGCTGTCGGGTATCGGTCCCGCCGACGAGATCGCGGCCCATGGCATCACGCCCCTGACCGACCTGCCGGTGGGCGAGAACCTCCAGGACCACCCGCACCTGTCCGTCGTCCACCTCACGGACACCGAGACCCTGTTCACCGCCGAGACCGCCGAGAACGCCGCGCTGCTGGCCTCGGAGGGTCGCGGTCCGCTCACCTCGAACGTCGGCGAGGGCGGCGGCTTCTTCCGCACTGCCGAAGGGCTCGATGCCCCGGACGTGCAGATCCACGCCGTGCCCGCCCTGTTCCATCAGGAGGGCCTCGGTGCCCTCACCGACCACGGATTCCACATGGGCGCCGTCCTGCTCACTCCCACCAGCCGCGGAAAGGTGACACTGCGCTCGGCTCTGCCCAGCGCCAAGCCCAGGATCCTGCACAACTACCTGACCACCGAGGAGGACCGGGCGACCGCGGTGCGCGCACTGCGGCTGCTGCTGGACATCGCGGGACGGCCCGCGCTCCGCGCGCACCACCGGGCGGACTTCGTCGTGCCGGAATCGGACAGCGATGCCGGCCTCCTCGCCTACGCGCGGCGGGTGCTGCAGACCCTCTACCACCCCACCAGCACCTGCGCCATCGGCCCGGTGGTCGACCACGAGCTGCGGGTGCACGGCGTGGCGGGGCTCCGGGTGGCCGACGCCTCGGTGATGCCGTCCGTCGTGCGCGGCAACACCAACGCTCCGACGATCATGATCGCGGAGCGGGCGGCCGACCTGATCCGGGGCACGGCGAACACGGCGGCCGGGGTGTAGCCGGGCCCGGTCGTTGCCGTGCGCCGGTGGCGGCTCACGGATCGGCCGGGCCGCGGCACACGCTGTGGCCTGAACCCCGGCCGGCGCCCTCGCCACAGTCGCCACGCGTGGCTAGTCTGCCCACGTGGCCCGGTCCTGACCGGGCGACGGCCTGTCGGGCGGGACCGCCCGGGCGGTCCCGCTCACCTCGCCGCGGGAGCATGCATGACCCTCACCTCGCAGGAGCAGGGCATACGCCAGGACAACGGCGTACGCCACCTCACCGATGTGCTGCTGCCGGGGATCGACCGGTACGCGCAACGGCTCGCCGACCGGATCTCGGTCGAGGAGGACGCCTACCGCGACCACTGGCACGTCGGCCACGACCAGCTGCGCACGGCCTGCGCGGACAATCTGCACGCCATGATCACGCAGCTGGGTCGGGACAGCCTCGACCTGCGCGTGCCGCGGGACACGGGCCGTTTCAAGGCCGAGCACGGTGTGCCGCTGTCGGCGGTGACCCACGCCTACCGGGTCGCGGGGCGGTTCCTGTGGGAGTGCATCCTCGCCGAGGCCGGAGACACCGTCCCCCGGGAGATCCCGCACGCCGCCACCGCCGTCTGGACGGTCAGTGACGCCTTCACGGACGCCGTCGCCGAGGCGTACCGCGAAGCGATGACCGAAAGGGCGCACCGGGACAAGCAGGTCAGGAGCCTGCTGCTGGCCGCGCTCCTCGACGGCCGGCTGGAAGAGGGCGCACATCTGTGGGAGTGCGCGGACGCGCTGCGGCTGCCGCAGCGGGGGGTCTTCGCGGTGGTCAGCATGGAGGCCGCCGCCGCGGGCGGGGCGCCGACGCGCGAGGAGGCACCGCACGACGTGGAGCGCGCACTGCGTGCGATGGACGTCTCGTCGGTCTGGAGGGTGGAGGACGGGGCCGTGGTGGGGCTGCTCTCCCTGAAGTCGGAGCGGCGGCTCTCCGGGGCCACCGAACTGCTCCGCCTGCGCGGTGCGGGGCGGGTGGGGGTGAGCGCCCTCTTCCACGGCCTGGAGCACGCGCCGGCCGCCTTCCGTCAGGCACGGCTCGCCTGCGCCTGTGCCGAGCCGGGCACGCGCGAGGTCGCCTCCTACGGCGACTCGCCGGTCCGGCTGATGGTCGCGAGCGCCCCCGACTCGGCCGAGCACGCCGTGCGGCAGGTGCTGAGCCCGGTGCTGGAACTCCCGGATCACGAGCGAGACGTACTGCTGCAGACGCTGGCCGAGTGGTTCGACTCCGGCGGATCCGCCGCCGAGACGGCGAACCGGATGTACTGCCACCGCAACACGGTGGCCTACCGGTTGCGGCGGGTGCAGGAACTCACCGGGCGTTCGCCGGCCGATCCGGTCGGGGCGAGCGAGATCCACCTGGCGCTGGAGGCGCACCGCCTGCTCGCGGGCCTGCCGCGTTCCGGGACGACGTGACGCGGCCCAGGGTGAGCGCGGACCGGGCGGCGCCCGCTCCGCGGTGACCCCGCCCCGCCCCGGGCCCGCGCCAGGAACCGGTAATCCGCCCGGGGCACCGGGGACCACGCGGAGGGTGTCGAGGCTCGTGACGCACGAGCGGACCGCGCCCGTGCGGATGGGCGGTCGTCGGGAGCGCATTGCTTCGACGGTCCGTGGGACGCAGTCCGGGCAGCAGGTGAAGGCGTGCACGACGACCTGCCGGTTGCCGTGCGCGGGCACCGGACCGGGGCCACTCGGCCGGCCGACCCGCCCCTCATCCACCCCGCACGGGTGGTCATCGGCAGGGCCTGCCGCGGGAGGCGCGCGGGCCGCCGCCGCTTTCGGGCACTCGGTCGCCGCGACCGGGCTCCGCTCTCGTGGACGACGGCCCTGCGCGGACGGCGGCCGGCGCGCGACGCCGTACGACGCGGTGTCCCCGGGCGCGTTCGCTGCGCCCGGGGACACCCGGCGGTGGCGGTCGGTCCGGCGGTCCGGACGTCGGGCGGCCGTGGGGCCTCGGCTACCCCCGGGCCGTCTCCGCGGGGGCTCCCGCGTCCGCGAGGACCCGAAGCTCCGTCTGGGCGTACGGCGCCCCGCTCGGCTCCCGGGCGTCGAGGAGTGAGCCCACCCAGCCCAGGAGGAAGCCGAGCGGGATGGAGACCACCGCGGGATTGCTGAGCGGGAAGACGGAGAAGTCCCGGTTGGGGAGCAGCGCTGTCGGGCTTCCCGACAGGGCCGGGGAGAGCAGCACCAAAATCACCGAGGAAAGCAGTCCCCCGTAGATGCTCCACAGCGCGCCCCTGCTGGTGAAGCCCTTCCAGTAGAGGGTGTACAGCAGGGCCGGCAGGATCGCGGAGCCGGCAATGGCGAAGGCCAGGCCCACCAGGAACGAGATGTTCTGGCCCTGGGCGTACAGCGACAGGCCGGTCGCGGTGACGCCCACCAGCACGCCCGCGCCCTTGGCGACGAGGAGTTCGCTCCTGTCCGATGCCCTGCCGCGCATCAGCCCCTTCTGGAAGAGGTCGTGCGCCAGTGCGGTCGCGGCGGCCAGGACGAGCCCGGCGACCACGGCCAGGACCGTGGTGAAGGCGACGCAGGAGATGAGGGTGATGAGGAACGCCCCGCCGAGGAACTCGGCCAGCAGCAGTACCGCGGAGTTGCCGGTCGGGCTGTCGGCGGCGATGGTGTCCCGGCCGAGCAGCGCCACGGCTCCGAAGCCGAGGACCGCGGCCAGCAGACAGAACACCAGCGTCAGCCACGTCGCGATGGTCACCGACGTGCGCGCCTCGCGTGCCGTGCGCACCGCGCCCAGCCGCATCAGCAGGTGAGGCAGGCCGGCCGCGCCGAGGATCACCGCCAGTTGCAGGCTCAGCGAGTCGAGCCGTCCGACGCCGTCCTCACCGTAGCGCACGCCCGGTGCGAGGAAGGAGTCGGAAAGGCCGCTGCGGGTCGCGGCCCGCTCCAGCAGGCGCGCGGGGTTCCAGCCGACCTCCGACATGACCAGCACCGCGAGGTAGCCCCCGCCACCGAGCAGCAGAACCGCCTTGACCAGCTGGACCACGGTCGTGGCCCGCATCCCGCCGATCACCACGTAGATGATCATCAGGATGCCGAGCGAACCGACCATGATCTGACGGGCGCCCGTTCCGTCCAGGCCGAGGATGGGCGCCGCCAGCGATCCGGCGCCGACCAGTTGCGCGGTCACGTACACCAGGCAGATGACGAGGGTGGCGAGTCCGGCGGCCAGATGCACGGCCCGTGGGCGCAGCCGCCGCGCGAGAGTGTCGCCGATGGTGTAGCGCCCGGTGCTGTGATACGGCTCTGCGATCAGCAGGAGGATCACGATCCAGGCGACGATCGGGCCCAGGAAGTAGGCGATTCCGTCGTACCCCGTCAGGGCGAGCACACCGGGCGAACCGAGCAGGGTCGCGGCCGACATGTAGTCGCCGAACAGGGCAATGCCGTTCCGCGTCGGGGTGAGAAGGCCGTCGCCGACGTAGAAGTCACCCGGGGTGACCCGGTCCGTGGTGACCCAGATGGCGAGGAAGAGCGCGCAGCACACGAAGGTCGCGAAGACGACGATCACGGGGAAGCCGGAGGAGGCCAGTTGCACGGCGACGGTCATCGGGTGCTCCCCCGTCCTGCCAGTTCTTCCAGCCGGCTCCTCACCCGGGCGCTGTCCGGGTCGATGGAGGTCCTGGCGTGGCGCCCGTACCACCACACCGCCCAGCCGGTGGTGGCGCACTGGAGCAGGCTCAGCGCCAGACCGATGTTCAGCGGCCCCGCCAGGCGTACCCCCATGACGTCACGCGCCTCGCCCGCCAGGAGGGCGTTCACCAGGCTGAACACGACGACGGCGCCGGCGACGGTGAAGACGGGGCGCCCGCGCGCCTTCCGCAGCCGCAACAGGGCCGGCTCCGACCGCATGTGCTCGAGCGGCGACGGGATCAGCGTGCGGTGGGCGGCCTCGTCCCACGGCCGGAACGACGGAGACGGTGCCGGCTCGGCCCGGATGCCGGGGGTGGGTGACGAGGACCCGGCGTCGGCTCCGCGGACGTCGCGGTGGGCGTCCCGGGCGGGCGGCCGAGGGCCGCCGGGGGCCGCGCCCGCACCTGGCGCCTGCGGCGGACGGGGTTCGCTCCACCGGTCCGCCGACCACGGGGGGCCGCCGCCGCCAGGCCGCGGCCCGCCCCCGGACGGTGCACCGGAACCGTCCTGTCCGGCCTGCGGAGGGAATCCGTACCGGGGACGGGATTCCCTTTCCGGAGGTGTCGGGGCGGGGCTCATGACGCACCTCTCAGGTGCCTCGGACGATCCCCGTCCGGAGCCCCGGCTCGGGCGCGGTACGCGTCACCGGCCCGGTCCCGCCCCAGGTCCCGCGCCGTGCGAAGGGCCCAGCTCCGTCGTGCCGAGCACCGGTCCCGGTCCCGCGTCAGCTCCTCCGACAGGGCGTCGGCGTAGCGGCGCTCCACCGCGTATGTACCGCCGAGGGCCGCGGCGGTGTCGGCGACGGCCCGGCGAAGCTCCGCGTCGGAGTACAGGTACTCGTGGTCGAGCCCGCTCAGGTAAAGCGCCGGGGTCGGATGGGGATCCCCCTGCGGGGGCGGCATGGTGCGGCTCATGGTTCGTCCTGATGTCGGTGATGGGTCGTCGGAGGACAGGGGAGCTGCCGAGGTGCCCACTGGCTCATGCGATGCGGTCGACGGCCAGCTCTCCTGCCGCGTAGCTTCGGCGCAGCGCCTTCTTGTCGAACTTGCCGACCGATGTCTTGGGCACCTCCGGGACCGAGGTCCAGCGCTCGGGCACCTGCCATGCGGCGACCTTCCCGGCGAGGAAACGGCGCAGTTCCCCGTGTGCGGTGGTGCTGCCGTCCTTGAGCACCACCGCGGCGAGCGGCCGCTCGCCCCACGTGTCGTCGGGGACGCCGACCACACATGCCTCGGCCACCGAGGGGTGCGCCATGAGGTGGTTCTCCAGCTCGACGGAGGAGATCCACTCACCGCCCGACTTGATGACGTCCTTGACCCGGTCGGTGAGGGTGAGGAAGCCGTCCGCCGTGATGGAGCCGACGTCACCGGTGCGCAGCCAGCCGTCGTGGAACTTCTCCGGGTCGTCGTCGAGGTGGTAGGAGCCGGTGATCCAGGGGCCGCGGACCTCCAGCTCCCCGACGCTGCGCCCGTCCCAGGGCAGCACGGTGCCGTCCTGGCCGATGAGCCGGGCCTCGACGGGGGCCGGGAACCTGCCCTGGCTGAGGCGGTAGCGCCAGGCGTCCTCGCCCTCGGTGCCCTCGGGCTCGCGGGCCAGGGCACCGAGCGGGGAGATCTCGGTCATGCCCCAGGCGTGCAGCAGCCTGATGCCGAACTCCTCCTCGTAGGTGCGCATCAGGGAGGGCGGGCAGGAGGATCCGCCGACGACGGCCTCCCGGAGGCTGGAGATGTCCGCGTCGCGGTGCTGCTGGACATGGCCGGCGAGTCCCTGCCACACCGTGGGCACGCCCGCTCCCTTGTTGGGGCGGGAGGCGGCGATGAACGCGGCGAGAGGCGCGGGGGCGAGGAAGCGGTCGGGCATGGCGAGCGAGGCTCCGGTCAGGAACGCGGCGTACGGCAGGCCCCAGGCCTGGGCGTGGAACTGCGGGACGATGACGAGCAGCCGGTCGGCGGCCGAGATGTTCATCAGATCCGGCAGGCTGATGCCCAGCGAGTGCAGGTAGAGCGAACGGTGGCTGTACACGACGCCCTTGGGGTGGCCCGTGGTGCCGGACGTGTAGCACATGCCGGCCGCCTGGTCCTCGTCCACGTCCGGCCAGTCGTAGGTCCCGGGCCGGCCCTCCAGCAGTTCCGCGTAGTCGTGGACGCTGACACCGGGCGTCTCGGGCAGGGCCGCGGAGCCGGCCGGCTTCCCGTTGACGATGACGTGCCGGACGGTGCGCATCTCGGGCAGCAGGGTGGCGAAGACCGGCAGCAGTGAGCCGTCGACGATGACGACGGTGTCCTCGGCGTGCTGGGCGATGTAGGTGATCTGCTCGGGGAAGAGACGGATGTTCAGGGGGTGGATCACGGCGCCCATGGCGGGCACCGCCAGGTAGGCCTCCAGGTGCTCCTGGTTGTTCCACATGAAGGTGGCGACCCGGTCACCCGGCCGCACGCCGAGGCCGGACAGCGCGTGGGCGAGCCGGGCGGCGTTGCGGCCCACCTCGGCGTAGGTGGCCGTCCGGGTGCCCGTGTCGGTGGCGGTGGTGACCTCGCTGCCGCTGTGCAGGGTGGCGCCGTGCTCCAGCAGGCGGCGGATCAGCAGCGGGACGGGCTGCATGGTGCTGCGCAAGGGGGTTGTGCTGGTCATTCGCTGGCATTCCTTTGTTGATCTACGGTCCGTCAGTCGCGCCGGTACGTGGAGCCGAGCTCGGAGGTGAACAGCTCCTCGACGACCGTCGTGCCGCCTTCCGTCCCCGCGTCGGCTCGAGGATGTACGCCTCGCGTGCGGGAATCCGGCCCGAGTCGGTGAAGTCCGGCGGGGCGACGAGACCGCTGGTGTCCACCCGGGACTGGTTCCTCAGGGCCGTGAACAGGGCCCTTCCCGGTGAGTTCCCTTCGGATCGCGTACGTGGGGCATCCGGCCTCCGTCGTTCCGGCGCGGGGGTGGCGCTGGCCGCGATCCTGGGTTGTGCACCCCGTTCCGGGTAGCTCCAGGCGGAGGTATTCCTTCGGAGGTCTCCATTCGGAGATGGTCGGCGCCCCGGGAACCGGCCAGGATGTGCGCACCCGGGCGGATCACCTCCGCTTCTGGTCCACCGGGCGGGAGGCACCTACGATGGCTGACGTGCCAGACAGCAGGCGGACCCGGCCGGTGCCGGACCCACTGTTTGAGCTGACCGAGGGATACAGCCAGATCCTCGCGCTGCTCGACCAGTCACTCGCCATGCGCCGGGTGGTGGACGAGGTACCGGACCTCACCGGCGTGGACGTGGCCTGGGTGGGGGAACCGGACGGCGAGGACCGGCTCGTGCTCGGTCACACGGTGAACGCGCGCACCCCCGCCGTCGAGGGTCTCGTCGTACCGACCGGGTGCGGGCTCGGCGGTCAGGTGATGCTGCGGCGGTCCCCGCTGTGGGTCAGCGACTACCGCCGCTCCGACACCATCACGCATCACTTCAACGCCCAGGCGGAGACCGAGGGCCTGGGCGCGATGATCGCGGTTCCGGTGATCCACGAGGGGCGGCTGCTGGGCGTGCTGTACGGCTCCAACCGGGACACCTCCCCGTTCGGCGACCGTACGGCTGAGTCCCTCCAGAAGGCGGCCGGCCGGGCCGCGGCGGCCGCGGTCGTCGCCGAGCGGGCCCGCCACGCGGCGGAGATCGCCGTCCACGAGGAGCGGCGCAGGCTCGCGATGGAGCTGCACGACACGGTCGGCGCCATGCTCTTCTCCCTCGGGGCCGGCATCCGCACGCTGGCCGGTGAACTGCCCGCCGGGGACGCGGTGTCCGCGCGCCTCACCGACCTGGAGGAGCAGGCGGTCCAGGCCGCCGCGGCGCTGCGCGTGTCGCTGCACGCGCTGCACGCACCGCCGGAGGAGGTCGCCCTAGGTGTCGCCCTGCGCGGCCACTGCCGGGCGTTTCAGGAGCGCACCGGGGTCGTCGCCCGGCTCATCATCGTCACGGAGGTGCCCGGCCTCCCGCCGGCCCGGATCAAGGCGCTGGCCGATGTGACGCGCGAGGCGCTGCTGAATGTGGAGAAGCATGCGCGGGCCCGCTCCGTGGTGGTGAGCGTCTTCACGCACGCCGGAAGGGTCGGCGTGACCATCGCCGACGACGGTGTGGGCCTGCCGCCGGGCGACCGGCCCTCCGGCGGGCTCGGCCTGGCCACCATGGCCGAACGTCTGGAACGCGTGGGCGGTGAGGCGCAGGTGGGCCGCAACGAGGACGGCGGCGTGAGTGTTCAGGCATGGGTGCCGGCATGACCGAACCCAAGGTGCGCGTACTGGTCGTCGACGACCATCCGATCGTCCGTGACGGAGTCGCCATGGCACTGGGCAACGCGTCCTGGATCACCGTGTCCGGATACGCGTGTTCCGGACGTGAGGCGATCAGTGAGGTGGAGCGGCTGAGGCCGGACGTCGTCCTCCTCGACCTGCGGCTGCCCGACATGCTCGCTCCCGAGGTGATCCGGGAGCTGCGCACCCGTGTCCCCGGCGTCAAGATCGTGATCTTCACCGCGTACCCCGAGCACGCGGCCCTGGAGGAGGCGCTCGAGGCGGGGGCGCACGCCGTCGTGGTCAAGGATGCCCAGCGGTCCGATCTGGTGGACATCGTGCGGCGCGTCAACGCCGGGGAGCGAGTGGTCCGCACCAGCCCCGACCATCTGCTCAGTGTGCTGCTGAACCGGCGGCTCAAGGAGAGCGGGCTGACGCGCCGCGAGTACGAGATCCTGCGCAGGGTGGCGATGGGCGAGACGAATCCGGAGATAGCCGACATGCTGGGTCTCACCCGGAACACGGTCAAGACGTATCTGCAGCGGACGCTGGAGAAGCTGGGCGCACGCAACCGCGTGGAGGCACTGGCCCGGGCCAGCGAGCGCGGCATCCTCTGAGCGGGCCGGTCGGCCACCGGGCCCGTGCGCCGGAGAAGTGGCGGACACACGCCGTGCCGCCTCCCGGCCCGTCGCCCTAGAACAGGGCGGTCCCCCGTTCGAAGTCCAGCAGGCGCTGTTTCCGGGCCAGGCCGCCGCCGTAGCCGGTGAGGGCGCCGCTCGCGCCGATGACGCGGTGGCAGGGGACGACGATGCCGATCGGGTTGCGGCCGTTGGCGAGGCCGACGGCTCGAGAGGCTCTGGGGCTGCCCAGGGCGTCGGCGAGTTGGCCGTAGGTGCGGGTCTGGCCGTAGGGGATGCGGGTGAGCAGGTCCCAGACGCGCCGCTGGAACGGGGTGCCGTGGAGGCGCAGGGGCAGGGTGAACTCCCTCGACTCGCCCGTGAAGTAGGACGCGAGTTGTTCCCGCGCCTGCGCGAACGGGGTGTCGTCGCGGTCGCCGAAGGTCTCCTCCGGGGGGCGGTGGCGCTGGTCGGTCATGTAGAGGCCGCACAGGACGCCGTCCTCGGCGACCAGGGTCAGCGGCCCGTAGGGGCTGTCGGTCACGGTGTGCTGTTTCATCCGTCTCGGCTCTCTGTTCCTTCTGTGTCGTCCCCGGCCGTGCTCACACCGGCAGGAAATTGATCGGGTGGCCGTCCGTCGCCCACAGGTACTGGACCGCGTACGCCCGCCAGGGCCGCCAGGCCGCCGCGCGTGCGGTGAGCGCGGCCGGGGTGGAGGGCAGGCCCAGGTCGCCTGCGGCGCGGCGGATACCGAGGTCGGTGGGGAGGAAGGCATCGGGGTCGCCCAGGGCGCGCATGGCGATGACGTCGGCGGTCCAGGGGCCGAAGCCGGGCAGGGCGAGGAGCTGGGCGCGGGTCGCGGGCCAGTCGCTGTCGACGCCCAGGCGGAGATCGCCGTCGGCCAGGCGACGGACCAGGGTGGTGAGGGTGGTGCGGCGGGTGCGGGGCATGGCCAGGGCCCCGGGGTCCAGGGCGGCGAGCGCCTCGGGGGTCGGGAAAAGGTGGGTGAGGCCGCCCTCGGGGTCGTCCACCGGGTCTCCGTGCGCGGTGACCAGGCGGGCGGCGTGGGTGCGGGCGGCGGCGGTGGAGACCTGCTGGCCGAGGACGGCCCGGACGGCGAACTCGGCCTCGTCGACGGTGCGCGGGACGCGCCGCCCGGGCGCCTTGTCGACCAGCGGCGCCAGCGCCGGGTCGGTGCGCAGCTGGCCGTCGACGGCGACGGGGTCGGCGTCGAGGTCGAGCAGGCGGCGGCAGCGGCTGATGGCGACGGTCAGGTCCCGCGGGTCGGTGAGGGTGAGGCAGCAGGCGATGTGGTCGGGCCGCGGGGCGAGGGCCACGACGCCGTGCCCGTACGGCAGCCGCAGCGTGCGCCGGTAGGCGCCGTCCCGCCACTCCTCCACGCCGGGGACGGCGGTTGCCGCGAGGTGGCCGAAGAGGTTGTCGGGGTGGAGCGGGGCCCGGAACGGCAGGCGGAGGGTGAGCGCTCCGGAGGTTGGGGCGGGGCCGCCCGGGGCTCCCTTCGGCACGCGGGCGCGCAGCTCGCTCGGGGAGAGGGCGAAGACCTCTCGGACGGTGTCGTTGAAGGTGCGGATGGAGGAGAAGCCCGCGGCGAAGGCGACCTGCGCCATCGGCAGCGTGGTCGTCTCGACGAGCAGGCGCGCGGTCTGGGCGCGCTGGGCGCGGGCGAGGGCGAGGGGGCCCGCGCCCAGCTCGGCGAGCAGCTGGCGTTCGACCTGCCGCGTGCTGTAGCCGAGCCGGGCGGCGAGACCGGGCACGCCCTCACGGTCGACGACACCGTCGGCGATCAGCCGCATGGCGCGGGCGACGAGGTCGGCGCGCCGGTTCCACTCCGGGGAGCCGGGGCTGGTGTCCGGCCGGCAGCGCTTGCAGGCCCGGAACCCGGCGTGCTGGCAGGCCGCCGCGCTCGGATGGAACACCATGTTCTCCGGCTTGGGCGGCACCACCGGGCAGCTGGGCCGGCAGTAGATGCCGGTGGTCAGGACGGCCGTGAAGAACCAGCCGTCGAACCGGGCGTCCTTGGACCGTACGGCGCGCACGCAGCGCTCGGTGTCGGTGTGCATCCCCGTCTGCATGACTCCAGCATCGGGCACGGGAGGTGTCCGGTCCGGCGGAAATCCGACATGGTGGTCAGCTGTCCTGCGCCTGCCCGGATCGCCATGCCGACTCGCGCAGCAGCCGCAGTCCGTTCAGACCGACCAGGACGGTCGAGCCCTCGTGTCCTGCGACGCCGAGCGGGAGCGGGAGGTGGCCGACGAGGTCCCACACGACGAGGCCGGTGATGGCCACGCCGGCGATGACGAGGTTCTGCCGGACCAGCCGGCGGGCGGTGCGCGAGAGCCGTACGACGGCGGGGACGGCGGCGAGCTCGTCGCGCACGACCACCGCGTCCGCCGTCTCCAGGGCCAGGTCGGAGCCGGCGCGGCCCATGGCGATGCCGGCGTGGGCGGCGGCGAGGGCGGGCGCGTCGTTGACACCGTCACCGACGAAGAGCACCGTGCGGCCGGCGTCCTCGAGGGCCCGCACGGCCTTCACCTTGTCCTCGGGGAAGAGGCCGGCGCGCACATCCGTGACCCCGACACCGGCGGCCACGCGGGCGGCGGCGTGCGCGTTGTCCCCGGTGAGCAGGAGGGGCGCGGTGCCGGTGAGGGCGGTCAGCGCGGCGGTGGCGGCGCGGGCGTCGGGGCGCAGGCGGTCGGTGAGCGCGAGGGTGCCGACGGGGGTGCCGTCGCGGGTGACGCGCACGACGGTCGCACCGCCCTCGGGCTCCGCCGTGTCCGCCCCGGCCCGGCCGACGGTGACCAGGTGGCCCGCGACGGTGGCGGTGATGCCGCTGCCGGGGAGGGCGGTGAAGCCGGTGGCCGGGGTGAGGGGAAGGGCGCGGGCTCGGGCCGCTGCCACCACGGCCCTGGCGAGCGGGTGCTCGCTGGGCAGCTCGGCCGACGCGGCGAGGGCGAGGAGGGCGTCCTCGTCGAGACCGGAGCCGGGCAGCGGGCGTACGGCGGTGACCTCGGGGGTGCCCTCGGTGAGGGTGCCGGTCTTGTCCAGGGCCGCACCGTCGATCTCGCCGAGGCGTTCCATCGCGACGGCCGACTTGACCAGGACGCCGTGGCGGCCGGCGTTGGCGATGGCCGACAGCAGCGGTGGCATGGTGGCGAGGACGACCGCGCAGGGCGAGGCGACGATCATGAAGGTCATGGCCCGCAGCAGGGCGTCGGTGAGGTTCTCGCCGAAGGCGAGCGGGATGCCGAACACCGCGAGGGTGGCGGCTACCACGCCCACGGCGTAGCGCTGCTCGATCTTCTCGATGAACAGCTGGGTCGGTGCCTTGGTGCGGGACGCCTCCTCGACCAGGGCCACGATGCGGGCGATCACCGAGTCGGCCGGGTCCCGCCCGACGCGGACGCGCAGGGCGCCGGTGCCGTTGAGGGTGCCGGCGAAGACCTCGTCGCCGGGGCGCTTGACGACGGGCAGGGACTCGCCGGTGATGGTGGCCTGGTCGGCCTCGCTGACCCCGTCCAGGACCGCGCCGTCCGCGCCGATGCGTTCGCCCGGGCGGACCAGCAGGGTGTCACCGACGGCGAGTCGGGCCGTGGGCACGGTCTCCTCGCGCTCGCCGTCCGGGCCGTCGGTCAGGCGGGTGGCGGTGGTGGGCGCGAGGTCGAGCAGGCCGCGCACCGAGTCGGCGGTGCGCGCGGTGGCCAGGGCCTCCAGGGCGCCGGAGGTGGCGAAGATGACGATCAGCAGGGCACCGTCGAGGACCTGTCCGATCGCGGCGGCGCCCAGTGCGGCGACGATCATCAGCAGGTCGACGTCGAGGGTCTTCCCGCGCAGGGCGCGCAGTCCTTCGAGTGCCGGTTCCCAGCCGCCCGCCGCATAGGCGACCGCGTACGGGGCGGCCCAGGCCCAGGCCGGGGCGCCGCCGAGGTCGAGGGCGAGGCCGAGCAGGAAGGCGACGAGCGCGGTGAGGGCCCACCGTGCCTCGGGCAGGGCGAGGACCCGCGTGCGGCGGGCCGCCACGGCGCCCGGGGTCGACGGGGGTGCGGGAGCGAGAGTCACGGACACGGCGACACCATACAGGAACACATGAAGACTCGTTCATTCGTTCATTGAAACAAGGGTGCCGGGTAGGATGTCCGCATGGGTCATGGAGCCGTCATCCCCGCGCAGGACGCGGCCGGTCGGGTACGCCTCGACGCGGACAACGTCGCCAAGGTCGCCACCACGCTCCAGGCCCTCTCCACGCCCTCCCGGCTGCTGATCCTCGCGCGGCTGCGCGAGGGCCCGCTGCCCGCCACCGAGTTGGCGGCGGAGGTGGGCATGGAACAGTCGGCCTGCTCGCACCAGTTGCGGCTGCTGCGCAATCTGGGCCTGGTGGTCGGCGAGCGCCGGGGCCGCTCCGTCGTCTACGCGCTGCACGACCACCATGTGGCCGAGCTGCTCGACCAGGCCGTGTACCACGTGGAACACCTGCGGCTGGGGATCAGCGACGCCGCCGGGTGAGACCCGTCGGCGCCGCCTCCCCGGCCGCCTCGTTCACTCCCCGGCGGTCGGCCTCCGCGAGAGCGCCGTGGCCTCGCCGACGTCGCGCAACGGGCGCAGCCGGTAGGTGAACGCGTACTCCCGGTCGGCGAAGAGCTTGTACTCGTCGTGGGTGTGGGCGCCCCAGCTGTTGTCCCCGCCGACGCCCATCTGCCGGTGGTTCACCCGCAGCACGACCTCGTCGCGCGGGGTGAGCTGGTAGGCGTGCCGGGCCCCGCGGGACAGGTCCTCGGGGGTGAAGCGGGAGGCGTTGATCTCCAGCAGCGGTTCGCCGGAGACGAGCAGTCCGGTGCCGTCGCGGCCGGTGAGGGCGGCCCAGCGCACGTCGGTCCGGTTGCCGTTCTCCTGCGGGCGGATGTAGGGGGTCCCCATCGCGGCGACCGCGCCGGAGTACCGGCCGACGTCGGTGCCGTTGTTGCGGTCCCAGTGGTTCTCCTCGGGGCCCCGGCCGTAGTAGTGCAGCCGGTCCAGGCGGCCCGGCAGGAACAGCAGGGCTCCGACCTCGGGGATGTAGGGCAGGTCCGCCGCGCCCGGGCGGAGCGTGTGGTCGACCCTGATCTCGCCGTTGCCGAAGACGGTGCAGGTCGTGGTGTACGCCGAGGGGACGGTCGTGGGTAGGGTGCCGGTGACGGTGATCTCCACGGCGCGGTCGCGCACCCGGCGGACCCGGACGTCCGTCACGGTGCGCCGGGCGCCCGCGTCGCGCCAGGTCTGGTTGCGGACGTGCTGGCCGTTGCCCCGGTCGTTGTCGGTGGGCGCCCGCCAGAAGTTCGGCACCGGGCCGGAGGTGATCAGGCGGTCGCCTCCCGCCTCGTACGAGGTGATGGTGCCGCTGCGCCGGTCGACGGTGACCGAGAAGTCCTCGCCCCGGACGGTGACGGTCTCGGGGCCGTCCTCGTGGCGCAGGGCGGGCACGCCGTCCAGCGGCACGGGCCGTACGGCCGGGACGCCGGCGTCGAGGGGGATCTGCTGCCGGGCCACCTCGAAGCCGGCGGCCGCCCACTTCGTGGACTCCCTGGTGGTGAAGGACAGTTCGAGGAAGAACTCGGTGCCTGACGCCGGATGGGCCGGCAGCCGCAACGGCACGGTGACGTCCTTGCGGGACATCGGCGGCACGTCCAGCTGGGCGCGGGTCAGCCGCCCGCGCCGGACGACCTCGCCGTCGGCGGTCAGGGACCAGTGCCCGTCGAACGCACGGAGGCTCGTGAACAGGTACTCGTTGGTGAGGGTGACCTCCCCTGGAGCACCGCCCTGCACCGGGGCGGCGTCGATCGCCTGGTGGACGCGTTTGACCTCGGCGGCCTTGCCGGTGTGGCCGCGGTCGGCGGTGAGGATGCCGTCCGCGACGAAGTTGCCGTCGTTGGGGTTGTCGCCCCAGTCGCCGCCGTAGGCGAGGAACGTCCTGGCGCGAGGCCGGGTCCGGGTGACCTCGACGGTGGCCGCGTCGAACCAGAACCGCACACCGTCGTCGCCGGGCCCCCGGTCCTCGGAGGCCAGTTCGGCGGCGCGCAGAGCACGGGCGTGGACACGGGCCCGGCGGACGGTGCCGCTGAACTCCCGGGTCTGGTCGTCGGCGTCGGTGGCGAGCGCGAGCGGTGCGGTCGCGACGCCCGGCCGCCGGGTGGTGGTGCGGGTGGCCCGGACCAGGCCGTCGGCATACAGGGTCAGGGTGCCGGCGTCCGCGTCGAAGACACCCGCGACGTGGTGTTCCCGGCCGGTCCAGTCGTCCGGCAGGGCCCAGCCCGCAGTGATCCACCGGCCGTCGGAGTGGATGAAGAACTCCAGGGTCCGGTCGGTCTGCTTGAGGGCGTACTGGGTGTCGCCCTTGGTGAGGATGGGCTGGTGGTAACCGGTGTGGCGCGGGGTGACCCAGGCCTCCAGGGTGAGGGAGCCGGTGAGGTCGAGGCGCGGGTCGCGGGCTAAGACGGTGCCGCCGCAGATACCCGCGACGCGGTCGAAGGTGCCGCCGGCGGCGAGGATCTCACCGCGCAGACGTCCGGGCCCGGTCTCCGTGAGCAGGATGCGCTCGGGAGTGGGCCAGGTCAGGGCCTGGTCGGCGAAGTCCCAGATCCAACCGCCCTGGAGGACGTCGTAACGGCGGACCAGGTCCCAGTACTTCTTCAGATTGCCGTTGGAGTTCCCCATCGCATGGGAGTACTCGATCATGACGTAGGGCCGGGTGTCGGCGGTGTCCTCGGCGCGCTGCTCGACCCGCGCGGGCGTGTCGTACATCTCCGAGCGGATGTCGCTGACGCCGGGCCGGTCGTCGCCCTCGTACTGGATGACACGGGTGGGGTCGTAGGAGCGGATCCAGTCGTGCAGGGCGGTGAAGGTGCTGCCGCCGCCGGCCTCGTTGCCGAGCGACCAGATGACGACCGAGGCGTGGTTCTTGTCGCGGTGCACCATGTTCTGCGCCCGGGCGACGCAGGCCGCCGTCCACTCGGGGTCGTCGCCCGGGTACCGCGAACGGATGCCGTGGGTCTCGAGGTTGGTCTCGTCGACCAGGTAGACGCCGTACTCGTCGGCGAGTTCGTACCACAGCGGGTTGTTCGGGTAGTGCGAGGTGCGTACGGAGTTGAGGTTCATCCGCTTGACGAGGGTGATGTCCTCGATCATGTCCTCGCGGGTGAGGGCGGTGCCCCGGTCGGGGTGCATCTCGTGGCGGTTGGTGCCGCGGAACGAGACGGGCCGCCCGTTGATGCGCATCAGCCCGTCCGCGAGGACGAACTCGCGCAGGCCGACCCGGTGCGAGAGGGTCTCCACGATCTCCCCCGCCGGGTCGAGCAGTTGGAGTACGGCGGTGTAGAGGTACGGGTCCTCGGCCGACCAGAGCCTCGGCTCGGGGACGGCCCGCGCCGCCCGGACGGTCGCCTCCCCGCCGGCCGGCACGTCGGCGGACTGCCGCAGCGGCCGGGACCATACCTCGTGCCCGTCGGCGTCGAAGAGCCGGACCTGGACGGCGTGGCGGCCGGCGCGGCCACCGGCGTAGTCGCGCACACGCGCGGTGACCGCCAGCTCGGCGGACCGGTGGTCGTCGCCCAGCGGAGTGTCCAGCTTGAAGTCGCGCAGGTGCACGGCCGGGGTGCAGTACAGGTACACCGAGCGGAAGATGCCGCTCAGACGGACCATGTCCTGGTCCTCGAGCCAGTCGCCGTCGGAGTAGCGGTAGACCTCCACGGCGATCGTGTTGGTGCCGGGCCTCAGGTACCGGGTGACGTCGTACTCGGAGGGGGTGTAGGAGTCCTCGTCGTAGCCCACGAGTTCACCGTTGATCCACACGTAGTGCGCGGACTTGACGCCCTCGAAGTGCAGGAAGGTGCGCCGTCCCGTCCAGTCGCGCGGGACGGTGAACGCGCGCCGGTACTGGCCCACGGGGTTGTGGCGGGTCGGCGCGGCGGGGGGCTGTGGGTCCTCTCCCCGGCCGTTGGGGCCCCAGTAGGGGTAGGTGATGTTGAGGTAGATCGGCCGGTCGTAGCCGTGGAGCTGCCAGCAGGAGGGCACCGGGATGGTGGCCCAGGAGGAGTCGTCGAGGTCGGTGCGGTGGAAGTCGGGGTCCCGGTCGTCGGGACGGTCGGCGTGGGCGAACCTCCATCGGCCGTCGAGGCTCAGCCGGTACGGCGAGCGGGTCCGGTCGGCGGCCAGCGCCTGCCTCAGGTCCGCGTACGGCATCAGCGTGGCGTGCGGCGGCTCGGTGCCCACGCGGAAGACGGACATCCGGCCGTTCCACTCCGGTGCCGGGTCCGCCGCGGCGCGCCGGTCGGGGGGCCGCGCGGCGGCGGTGGCGGCGGGCGCGGAAAGGGTGAGGGCGCCGAGGAGGGAGGCGCCGGACTCCAGCAGACGGCGGCGGCTGACGAGCGGCCGGCGCGGGGGACGGGGGACGGGGGCGGGCTGTGCGGGCCGGTCGGCGGGGGACACGTGCGGGTGCGGCATGACCGTGGCCTTCCTCGGTTCGACAGGGCGCTGCGCGGACTGAGGGTGCGTCAAGTAGCGACGGGCGATGACGAAGCGACTACTGAGTGCGGCACACCCTAGGACTCGAACACAATCGAAGCAACGATCCCGTCGGACTCTGTGCGGTCCTGAGCGGTCCTGCCGGGCACCACGACTGCGCCCGCGGCCGCCCTCCCCCGCTCAGCCGGCCCGCCCCGCCCCGCTCAGTGGGCCTGACGCGCTCAGCCGGCCTGACGCACGAACGCGGTGTACGCCCGCTCGTCGAAGAGGACGAACCTGACCTCCTCCACCCGCGTCGGCGTGGCCCGCACCGTTTCGACGGCGATCCGGGCGGCGTCCTCGACGGGCCACCCGTAGACGCCGGTGGAGATGGCGGGGAACGCGACCGTCCTGGCCCCCAGTGCGTCCGCGACGCGCAGCGACTCGTGGTGGCAGGAGGCCAGCAGCTCGGAGCGGTCCTCGCGCTCGCTGTAGACGGGGCCGACGGTGTGGATGACCCACCGGGCGTCCAGGTCGCCCGCGGTGGTGGCGACCGCCCGGCCGGTGGGCAGGCCCTTGCCGTAGTGCCCCGCGCGCAGCCTCCGGCACTCCTCGAGGATCGCCGGGCCGCCGCGCCGGTGGATGGCGCCGTCGACCCCTCCCCCACCGAGCAGCGAGGAGTTGGCCGCGTTGACGATCGCGTCGGCGCTCTGGAGGGTGATGTCGCCCCGGACGAGGGTGAGGGTGGTCATGCCGGTCATCCTAGGAAGCGGCGGGGGTTCGGGGGCGCGCCCTCGCCCGGCCCGGTCCTGCCCGATCCTGCCCGCTCCGGTCGGTCCGGTCGGTCCGGTCGGTCCGTGGCAGCGTCGAGCGCAGAGCGGGTCCGCATCCGGGACGGGGAGGAGCCGGCCCGGGGAGGAGCCGGCCCGGGGAGGAGCCGGCCCGGGGAGGACCGGGCCAGGAGGCTCCGGGGCGACCCACGACGACCTGGAACAGCCCCTGGCCGCGGGTGCGGGTGGCCCCCGAGCCCGGCACCGCCCCGACGGTCGTTGTCGCCCCCGGGGCGGGCGTGGGCAGGATGCCGCCGATCGCCCGGCCGTGGAGGGCGGGCCCGCGGGCCGGGCGGCCGGCCCCCGCTCAGGTCTGCCGCAGCCGCCGCCACACCGCCTTCGCCGCGTTGTGGCCCGACATGCCGTGGACCCCGGGGCCGGGCGGGGTGGCCGACGAGCAGATGAAGACGGCCGGGTGCGGGGTGGCGTAGGGGAACAGGGAGAGCTTGGGACGCAGCAGGAGCTGGAGGCCCGAGGCCGCGCCGGAGGCGATGTCGCCGCCTACGTAGTTGGCGTTGCGGGCGGCAAGTTCGGGCGGGCCGGCGGTGGCGCGGGCCAGCACCAGGTCGCGGAACCCCGGTGCGAAGCGCTCCAGTTGGCGCTCGATCGCGTCGGTGAGGTCGCCGGTCCAGCCGTGCGGGACGTGGCCGTAGGCCCAGAAGACCTGCTTGCCCTCCGGAGCCCTGGTGGGGTCGGCGACGCCGGGCTGCACGGTGATGAGGAACGGCGCGTCGGGGGCCCGTCCCTCGCGGGAGGCGGCGCGCAGGGCGGCGCCGATCTCGGTGCTGTTCGCGCCGATCTGCACGGTGCCCGCCACGCGGGCCTCCGGCGCGGTCCACGGCACCGGACCGTCCAACGCGTAGTCGATCTTGAACACTCCGGGGCCGTACCGGTAGCCGGCGTAGTGGTCGCCGAGGCCGGCGATGCGGGCCAGGGCGGTGGGCGAGGTGTCGAAGACGTAGGCGCGGGCCGGGGGCAGGTCGTCGAGGCGCTTGACCTCGTAGTCGGTGTGGACCGTGCCGCCGAGGTCCTTCAGATACGCGGCGAGGGCGTCCGAGAGGGCCTGCGAGCCGCCGCGGGCGACCGGCCAGCCGCGGGCGTGCGCGGCGAGGGCGAAGACCAGTCCGACGGCGCCGGTGGCGAGGCCGTTGAGGGGCGCCATGACATGGGCGACGAGACCGGCGAAGAGGGTCCTGGCCCTCTCGTCGCGAAAGCGCCGCATCAGCCAGGTCGACGGCGGCAGGCCGACGAGGCCGAAACGGGCGAGGGTGACCGGGTCGCGGGGCAGCGCGGTCAGCGGCAGCGACATGAAGTCGCGGACCAGGGTGTCCCACTTGCTCAGGAACGGCGCGACCAGGCGCCGGTAGGGACCGGCGTCGCGCGGGCCGAAGGACGCCGCCGTCTCGCCCACCGAACGGGAGAGCACGGCGGCCGTGCCGTCCGGGAACGGATGCGCCATGGGCAGTTCGGCGTGCAGCCACCGAAGCCCGTAGCGCTCCAGTGGGAGGTCGCGGAAGGCGGGCGAGTTGATGCCGAGCGGGTGTGCGGCGGCGCAGGGGTCGTGCCGGAATCCGGGCAGGGTCAGTTCCTCGGTGCGGGCGCCGCCGCCCACGGTGTCCCTGGCCTCGAACACGGCGACGGAGAAGCCGCGCCGGGCCAGCTCCACGGCGGCCGTCAGTCCGTTCGGCCCCGCTCCCACCACGACCGCGTCGAGCATCGACGGCACCTTCGGACTCCTTCGTCAGCCGACGGCCACTGAGGGATCAGGATATGCCGCGCCTCCGGCGGCCCCGGGCCGCGGGTGGTCCCCCCGGCGGGCGCTGCGGGGTCAGGCTCCGTCCGACAGCAGCCCCGCCACCCTGCGGGCCGTGGCCGCGTCGCGGGCCGCGGTGAAGGGGAGGGTGTTGCCGCCCGTGATGCGGAAGGGCTCGCCCGCCACCGTCAGATGGGTGCCGCCCGCCTCCTCGACCAGGAGCAGACCCGCCGCGTGGTCCCAGGCCGCCTCCCAGGAGAAGGCCGTGGCGTCCGACTCGCCGCGGGCTATGGCCAGGTACTCCAGACCGGCCGACCCGCAGGCCCGGGGCGCCACGCCCGGCGTCCACAGGCCGAGCAGGGCGCGCTTCTGCTCCTCGGTGGTGTAGTCGGGGTGGGAGGTGGCCACCCGCAGGTCGCGGCCGGGCTCCGGAACGCCCGCGAACAGACGCGTGCCGTCGAGGTGGGCGCCCTCTCCCCGGACGGCCGTGGCGAGTTGGTCGCGGGCGGGGGCGTAGGTCCACGAGGCGTGGACGACGCCGTGGCGCGCGAGGGCGACCAGGGTGCAGAAGCCGGTCTCGCCGTGCACGAACTGCCGTGTACCGTCGACCGGGTCGACGATCCAGACCGGTGCCCCGCCCCGTATCGCCTCGTAGGAGACCGGGTTGGCGTGCACCGCTTCCTCGCCGACCACCACCGAGCCGGGCAGCAGCGTGACCAGCGCCTCGGTGAGGTACAGCTCGGCCTTGCGGTCGGCGTCGGTCACCAGGTCGTGCGGGCCGGTCTTGCGGTCGACCTCGTGCGCGGCGAGCCGCCGCCAGCGTGGCATGATCTCCTGCGCGGCGGCCGTGCGGACGGATTCCTCCACGTCGGAGGCGTGCCGGGCGAGAAACTCGTCGATGGTTTCGCTGTCTTCGATCATGTCTCCATGAGAGCACGCCCCACTGACATTCCCCACCTGCCGGGTGCACTCCGGGCGGAATCGGCATGAACGGGGGGTTCCACCGGAACCGGGCTCCGGTTCGCGGCCCCCCGCTCAGCGGCCGACCGCGTAGCCCTGCATGCCGCGGGGATTGGCCGCCGCCGACAGCAGGCCGGTGGCCGGGTCCCGGGCAACCGCGCAGAGCCGGCCCTCGGACCAGGCGTCGCCGACCGTCACGTCGTGCCCACGGCGCCGCAGCTCCCGCACCACCGCGGGGTCGGTGCGGGATTCGACCGTGACGCTGCCGGGACGCATGCCGCGCGGATGGAAGGAACCGGGGAAACTGTCGTTGTGCCAGTTCGGGGCGTCGACGGCACCCTGGAGGTCGGGACCGCCGCGCACCCGGCCGCGCAGCGCGACGGCGAGGAGGAAGTGCAGCTGCCACTGGTCCTGCTGATCGCCTCCGGGGGTGCCGAACGCCATGACGGGCACCCCGTCGCGCAGCACGATCGACGGGCTCAGGGTGGTGCGGGGGCGGCGGCCGGGGGTGAGGGTGTTGGGCAGACCGTCCTCCAGCCAGGTCATCTGCAAGCGGGTGCCGAGCGGGAAGCCGAGCTCGGGCACGACGGGGTTGGACTGGAGCCAGCCGCCGCTCGGCGTGGCCGCGACCATGTTCCCCCAGCGGTCGACGACGTCGAGGTGGCAGGTGTCGCCGCGGGTGCCGCCGTCGCCGCCCACCTCCGGTTCGCCCGGCACCGGGGCGGCGGGGCCCTTGTGGAGGGTGGCGACCGTCGGCTCGCCGGCGCCCATCGGGCTGACGCCGGGGGCGCCGTCGGCCACCACGCCCGCGTGCGCGCACAGCCGCGGGGCGCGCCCCCCGGGGCTGCCGGGCCGCAGGTCGTACGAGGCGCGGGGGCCGACCAGGGGGCGCCGCCGGGAGTTGTACCCGGCCGACAGCAGGTCGTCGAGCGGCACCTCGGCCGCGTCCCCGTACCAGGCCTCGCGGTCCGCCATCGCGAGCTTGCAGCCCTCGATCAGGAGGTGGACGTAGTCGGCGGAGCCGTGGGGCGGCAGCTCCGGCGGGAGCAGGGCGAGCTGCTGGAGGAGGACCGGGCCCTGGCTCCAGGGGCCGGCCTTGCACACGGTCCAGCCGTTCCGGTCGTACGTCGCCGGGGTCTCGTAGCCGGCGGACCAGCCGGCGAGGTCGGCGGCCGTCAACGTGCCGGTGTGGTGCTCGCCGCTGGTGTCCAGGGTGGGGCGCCCGACCTGCCGTACCAGGGCCTCGGCGATGAACCCGGTGCGCCACACCTCCCGCGCGGCGTCGATCTGCGCCTCGCGGTCCCCGGCCCCGGCGACCTCGGCGAGCAGCCGCTTCCAGGTGGCGGCGAGGGCCGGGTTGCGGAAGAGCTCGCCCGGGCGCGGGGGGCGGCCTCCGGGCAGGTACACGCGTGCCGACGAGGTCCACTCCGTCTCGAACAGTTCCCGCACGGTCTCGACGGCGGCGCCGACGTTCTCCACGGGCGGGTGCCCGTGCTCGGCGTATCCGACGGCGTACCTCAGGACGTCGGCCAGGTTCTTGGTGCCGTGGTCGCGCAACAGCAGCATCCAGGCGTCGAAGGCCCCGGGGACGGCGGCGGCGAGCGGACCGGTGCCGGGGACGAGGTCCAGGCCGAGCGCCCGGTAGTGGGCGGCACCGGCCCCGGCCGGTGCCACGCCCTGCCCGCACACCACCCGCACCTCACCACCGGCCGGCGCGAGCAGGATCGGCACCTCGCCGGCCGGACCGTTGAGGTGCGGTTCGACGACGTGCAGCACGAAGGCCCCCGCCACGGCCGCGTCGTAGGCGTTGCCGCCGTCCTCCAGGACGGCCATCGCCGACTGCGAGGCCAGCCAATGGGTGGAGGACACCATGCCGAAGGTGCCCTGGAGCGTGGGGCGGGTGGTGAACATCCGGCGTCTACCTCGCTGTTAGTCACCTGGACGGAGGACGCGCCGGGACCCGGCACCACGGTCCGCGTGGTCCCGGGTCCCGGCGCGGCGCCCACCGTAGCGTTCCCGCCGGCCACTCAGGAGTGGCTCGCGCCCGGCCGCGGCCTCACCCCCTCGCGCCCGCCGGGGTGCGACGACGGCTCAGCAACGTGCCGAGCGCGATCATGCCGAGACCGAGGAAGAAGTGCAGCCAGTCGTCGGCCGTGTTCAGCGGCACGAAGTTGGCGTCACTGGTGTGGCCGACGAGCAGGCCGTACAGCCACAGCACCAGATAGACGGCGCCGCCGGCCAGCAGGTAGGTCCGGGCACCGGAGGCGGTGCGGGCCATGGCCAGACCCGCCACACCGAACAGCAGGTGGACGAGGTTGTGCAGGATGGAGACCTGGAAGACGCCGAGGAGTTCGGCACCGGAGTCGTGCGAGGCGAACTTCATCGTGTCGTAGTCGGTGGTGATGCCCGGGATGAACCCCAGGACCCCCACCAGCAGGAACACTACGCCGACCAGCGCCGCCGCCTGTTGTACGGGTGTACGGGCCGCGCCGGTCGCGGAAGTGCGTGTGGTCATGGTGTGGGGCCTTGTCGCTCGGGGCGCGTCACGGTGAGCGCCCGGTGCACAGCGAGTACCCGCCCGCGCCGGTCGCATCCCGGGCCCCTGCCACGAACTGCGGCGGCGCGTTCCGGGCACCTCGACGGACCGCGGAGTCGGCGCCTTCCGGGAACCTCGACGGGCTGCGGCGGCGCGTGCCGGCTCGGTCGACGGAGTGCGGCGTCGGCCCCTCCCCCGCGGGTACCCGGTGCGCATGGCTCCTCAGCACTGGGCGCCCCGGCCGCCGGCGGCGTCTCCTCGTCGGCGCTCCGCGCGCTGCACTCCTTCCCACCCGCGCCGGTCCCGGCCCGTGCCTCCCGCCCCCTGCTCCCGCGCCCGGCGGTGGCCCCGGTGACGGCCGAGATGGCCCGGGCGGCCGGGCTGGTCGCACGGGCCGCGCGGGACGCGCCCCACGAGCAGGTTCCCCGACGCGTGTGCGCGGCGGTGTGCGAGGGGCTGGCGGTGGACGGTGCCACCCTGGCCCTGCTGACCGACACCCCCTCGCGCCAGTTGCTCGCCGCGTCGGGCGATGCCGCGCTGCTGCTGGAGGAGATCCAGTTCATGGTGCTGGAAGGGCCCTGCATCACCGCCGCCCACACGGGAGAACCCGTGGCCGTGGACGACCTGGCCGACCAGCTGACGCCCTGGCCCCTGTTCGGGGCGACCGTGCGCGAGAAGCTGCCGCGGTTGAGGTCGGTGTACGCGCTTCCCGTCTTCTTCGGCGACTACGTCCTTGGCACCATCGACCTGCTGTCCTTCCGCGCCCATGCGCTCAGCGAGGTGTCCCTGCGTCAGGCGTCCCAGGTGGCCGATGCGGTGACGGCCGCGCTGATGCCGGTCCGCGAGACGATCCTCACCGGGACCCGGGCGCCCGCCTGGGAGCCGGAACGGGTCGTGCGCGCCCACTGGTTCGACACCGCGCGGGCCGTGGGTGCCCTGGCGGCCCGGCGGGGGATCACTCCGGAGACGGCGCTCGCGGTCATGCGCGCCCGGGCCTTCCGCACCGGGGAGTCGCTGGCCGACATCACCGCGGACGTCCTGGGCGACCCGCCCGTCATGCCGTAGAGCCTGCCTCGCGGGCCCGTCCCGGTGCCTGCGCTCCCCACCGGCCGGCCGGTCCGGTCGGTTGCGCGGGAGGCGAGCCGCCGTCGGCCGTCCGGGTCCGTGCCGTGGCGGGGTTCGCCCGGTGGCCGAAAGATGGCGGACAGGCCGTGTTCGCCGGACTTGGAGCGCGATGGCGGGGGTACCCCGTCCGCTCGGCCCTTCGCAGAGGAGACCGCCCGTGACGTTCAACCCCCTCGAACAGCGGGGCATCCCGCTGGACCGCCAGCTGCGCAGCTGGCGGGAGCTCGACGTCAGGCCCATCGACCCCGATCGCTGCGACCCGTACACCCGCTGCCGGATCATCACCATGAACGGCATCGAGGTGGAGGCCATCCTGTTCAGCCACCAGTTGGCCCGCAACACCGTCGATCCCGAGGTGAAGCGGCAGCTGGCACAGGTGCGCTACATCGAGGCACAGCAGCAGAAGGCCGTCAACTGGCTGCTGCCCGGAGTGTCGTCCGTACTGGAGACGACCATCGCCTACGAGCAGGTCGCCGTCGACCTGACCGCGTGGGTGGCCCGGATGGAGCCCGACCCGTATCTGAAGCAGGCGTACCAGTTCGGCGTGCTGGAGGACTTCGACCACCTGTACCGGTATGCGAACCTGTACGAGATGATCGAGCACCGCAAGGCGGAGTCGATCGTCGACAACCTGACCGAGGTCATGCCCGGCCGGCCCACCAGGTTCCACCACCGCGACCCGGTCGACAACGTCCGCGACCCGTACGCCAAGGACGGGACGGACCCGCTGTCGAAACTGCACGCGCTGACGATCATGTCCGCCGAGCAGCAGACCATGAACTTCTACATGAACACCGGCCCCACCTACATGGAGCCGATCGCCCGGCAGCTGTACCAGGAGATCGGTCTCATCGAGGAGGAGCACGTCACCCACTACGAGTCCCTCGTCGACCCCGGCGAGACCTGGTGGGAGCAGTTGGTCAACCACGAGTACAACGAGTGCTACCTGTACTACTCCTTCATGGAGCAGGAGAGCGACCCCAAGGTCCGGGCGATCTGGGAACTGCACCTCAACATGGAACTGGAGCACCTGCACGCCGCCTGCGAGCTGATGCGACGCCACGACGGGCGCGATCCCGCCTCGGTACTGGCGCCCGAGTTGCCCGGCGTACTCACCTTCGAGCCGAACAAGGCGTACCTGCGCGAGCTGCTGGACACCCAGATGGATCTGACGACCCTGGGCGCGGGCTATGTGCGCGAGGCGCACGAGCGGTTCGAGCGGATGCAGGAGCAGATCCACGGCGGCGAGCAGCCGCCCAGCGAGCGGGTGGTCGCCGAGCACCGGGAGATGTTCGGCCGTGAGTACCGCGTCCAGTCCGAGGGCGAGCATCCCGACCCCGCGATGCGCGAGAAGTAGGGAGGCGAGATGTCCGGACTCGACACTCCGCAGGCCGGTGACGACCGGGCCGCGGACATGGACGTGGTGGCACTGCTGATGCGCCAGCACGGTGACATCCGCAACCTTTTCGACGAGGTGGAGGCCACCAGGGGCGAGGAGCGACGCGACGCGTTCCGCCGCCTGGTGCGGCTGCTGGCCGTGCACGAGACCGCCGAGGAGGAGGTCGTCCACCCCTTCGCACGGCGCGGCATCCCCGGGGGTGAGCAGGTCGTCGCGGACCGGCTGGCCGAGGAGCGCTCCGCCAAGGAGACGCTGGCCGCGCTGGACGACCTGGACACCGGCGACCCGGCGTTCATGCCGCGGCTGATGGAGCTGCGCACCGAGGTCCAGGAGCACGCGCGGGCAGAGGAGCGCTATGAGTTCATCCACATCCGGCGCAGCACGGACGTCACGGGCCTCACCGCCATGGCCAAGGCCGTGAAGGCCGCCGAGGCCATGGCTCCCACCCGGCCGCACCCCGGGGTGGAGTCGGGTGCGGCCAACGTGGTGCTCGGACCGGTCGCCGCGCTGATGGACCGCACCAAGGACGCGGTCCGCAAGGCCATGGGCAAGGACGGCTGAGTGCGGCGGAACGCGGCCGGGGCATCCACCCGATCGGATGGATACTCCGGCCGTTCGGCCCAGCGTCGCACCGGTGTGGGCCGTGGCGACGAGGGGGCGGGGCTAGTTTCCGCTGGGTTGGACACACCGGGCGGGACCGAAGCGAGGAACTGATGGCGACCCATACCGAACCCACTGCGCCGGTCCCGGCGGCGGAGCGCCACACCCGAGGGCAGGTGGTCGTCTCCTGGCTGACCACGACCGATCACAAGAAGATCGGGCACCTGTATCTGATCACGTCGTTCGTGTACTTCCTCATCGGCGGGGTGCTGGCGATGGCGATCCGGGCCGAGCTGGCGCGCCCCGGCCTGCAGTTGCTCTCCAACGAGCAGTACAACCAGGCGTTCACCATGCACGGCACCATCATGCTGCTGCTGTTCGCCACCCCCACGTTCGCCGGTTTCGCCAACGCCGTCATGCCGCTGCAGATCGGCTCCCCGGACGTCGCCTTCCCCCGGCTGAACATGCTGTCGTACTGGCTGTTCTTCTTCGGGGGGCTGATCGCCTTCGCCAGCTTCTTCACTCCGCAGGGGGCTGCCGACTTCGGCTGGACCGCGTACACGCCGCTGAGCGGTCCGATCCGCACGGCGTACGTCGGCGGCGACCTGTGGATCATGGGGCTGGCGCTGTCCGGCTTCGGCACGATCCTGGGCGCGGTCAACTTCATCACCACCATCATCTGCATGCGCGCCCCCGGCATGACGATGTTCCGCATGCCGATCTTCACCTGGAACGTGCTGCTCACCTCGGTGCTGGTGCTGCTGGCCTTCCCCGTCCTGGCGGCGGCGCTGCTGGTGCTGGAGTCGGACCGGCGCTTCGGCTCGCAGGTGTTCAACGCGGAGAACGGCGGGGCCATCCTGTGGCAGCACCTGTTCTGGTTCTTCGGCCATCCGGAGGTATACATCCTGGCGCTGCCGTTCTTCGGCGTGATCAGCGAGATCGTCCCGGTCTTCGCCCGCAAGCCGATCTTCGGCTACATGGGTCTGGTCGGAGCCACCATCGCCATCGCCGGTCTGTCGTCGGTCGTGTGGGCCCACCACATGTTCGCCACCGGTGCCGTCCTGCTGCCGTTCTTCTCCTTCATGACCTATCTGATCGCGGTGCCCACGGGGGTGAAGTTCTTCAACTGGATCGGGACCATGTGGCGCGGCTCCCTCTCCTTCGAGCCGCCGATGCTGTGGGCGCTCGGCTTCCTGGTCACGTTCCTCTTCGGCGGGCTGACCGGTGTCATCCTCGGCTCGCCGCCGCTGGACTGGCACGTCACCGACAGCTACTTCGTCGTCGCCCACTTCCACTACGTGCTGTTCGGCACGATCGTCTTCGCGATGTTCGGCGGATTCAGCTTCTGGTGGCCCAAGATGACGGGCACCATGCTCGACGAGCGCCTGGAGAAGATCCACTTCTGGACCCTCTTCGTCGGTTTCCACGCCACCTTCCTGGTGCAGCACTGGCTCGGGGCCGAGGGCATGCCCCGCCGGTACGCCGACTACCTGGCGGCCGACGGGTTCACCGCCCTCAACACCGTCTCCTCCATCGGCGCGTTCCTGCTCGGCCTGTCCACCCTGCCGTTCCTGTACAACGTCTGGAAGACCGCCCAGAAGGGTGAGCGGGTGGAGGTCGACGACCCCTGGGGGTACGGACGTTCCCTGGAGTGGGCCACCTCGTGCCCGCCGCCGCGCCACAACTTCGTCACCCTGCCCCGGGTCCGCTCCGAGTCGCCCGCGTTCGATCTGCACCACCCGACGGTGGCCCAGCTGGACGAGAAGGAGAACGTCGGCAAGCGTGACGTGATCGACGCCCCGGGCCACGAGAGCGACCGGTCGTGACGGAGGGTCTGGACGACGGGCCGCACGGGGCGCGGGGGCCGTGGGCCGGCCGTCCGCCGGCCGCGGCCTCGGCTCTCGCCGCCGAGGTCGAGGGCTATCTGATGGCCCGGGCCCATTACGAGGACGCGCGCCGCGAGGCCGAGGAACTCTGCGGCCGGCTGCCGTGGCTCACCGCGTCGCAGGCCGAGGACCTGGCGCGGCACCACGTCCTCCAGCGCATCGATCTCACCCGGCGGACACTGCGCGAGACGGCCCGCCGGGCCGACGAACTGGCGCAGGAGTACGAGGACCGCTACCGCGACCTGCGGCGCACCCTCCTCCGGCGGCACGCCGCCGGCGCCTGCGCCGTCCTGGCCTGCGCCGCCGGTGTGAGCACCCTGACGCCCCTGCTCGCCCGCTGATCCGCGGAGCGCGGCCTGGCGGGCGCACGGCACGATGGACCGGTGGCGGCTGCTCGGTGGGGCGTTCGGCAGGCGGGTGAGGCGCTCGAGCGCCCGTACGGGTGCACTGCGCCATGCCTCGGCGGGTACCCGGTGCCGGCTCCCCCGCCCCTGTGGTGCCGGGGGGCACGCCGAACGAGGCAGCCCCCGTACCGAGGAAGGCCGACGCCCATGAGCCCACCTGCCCGGCCCGACGCCGGACCGTCCCCCGCGGCGCCGGAGACCCGCAGGTCGCTGGCGGTCTGGGCGGTGATCGGGGCGGCGGTGATGGCCGCGGTCGACGAGATCGTCTTCCACCAGGTCCTGGGCTGGCACCACTTCTACGACCGTTCCACCACCGCCGTGGGCCTGCTGTCCGACGGGCTGCTGCACACCGCCGAGTTGCTGGCCCTGGTCGCCGGTCTCTTCCTGCACGCCGACCTGCGGCGCCGCCGCGCGCTCGCTCCCGCCCACGCGCGGGCCGGTTTCCTCCTGGGACTGGGCGCCTTCCAGCTGTTCGACGGGATCGTGGACCACAAGCTGCTGCGGCTGCACCAGATCCGCTACGGCGTGGACGTCACCCCGTACGACTGGGCGTGGAACGTCACCGCCGTGTTCCTGCTGCTCACAGGCCTGGCCCTGACGGTCCGCGCCCGGCGCCCGGAGCGTGTCGGCAGTGCGGGTCCGGGCCGCCGGGGGCCGGCCTCGTGACACCCGCGCGCCTGGCCGTGCTCGCGCACGTCCACCCCGGTCAGCCGACGGGCGGGCCCGGCCCGGCCGGGACGGTGGTCGTCGTGGCCGCGGTGTCGGTGACCCTCCTCTACCTGGTGGCCGCGGGGCGTCTGCGGCGCCGCGGGGACGCCTGGCCGTGGGGGCGTGACGTCGCGTTCGCCGCCGGGGGTACGGGCATCGTCTGGGCGACGGCCGGCACGCCGCCGGGCGGGCCGTTCACCGGGCACATGGTCCACCATGTCGTCGTGGGCATGCTGGCGCCGCTGCTGCTGGTCCTGGGCCGGCCCGTCACGCTCGCCCTGCGGGCCCTCGCGCCCGGTCGGATGCGGCGGGGCCTGGTCGCGGTCGCCCACTCCCGCGCGGTCGGGTGGCTGCTCTTCCCGCCCCTGGCGGCCCTCGTCGACGTGGGCGGCCTGTGGCTGCTGTACCGGACGGAGCTGTTCGCGGCCGTGCAGCAGCGGCCGGCGGTGGCCGCTGCCACGCACGCGCACGTGGCGGTGACCGGGGTGCTGTTCGCGTTCGCCGTGTGCTCGCTGGACCCGGTGCGCCGGCGCTGGGGCCACGCCCTGCGCGGCGGCACCCTGCTGGCCGCGGGTGCCGCGCACGCGGTGCTGGCCAAGACGCTGTACGCCGTACCGCCGCCCGGTACCGCCTTCGACGGTGCCGACCTGCGCACGGGGGCCCGGGTGATGTACTACGGCGGCGACGTGGCCGAGGCGGCCCTCGCGGTGGTGCTGGCGGCGGGCTGGTACGCCGCCCGCGGCCGGACGGCGGCACGGCGTGCGCGCCGCGGCGCGGCGGCCCCGGTCGCTGCCGGTCAGGCCCTGCGCCCGCGCGCCGTGACCAGTCCCGACTCGTAGGCGAAGACGACCAGTTGGGCGCGGTCGCGGGCGCCCAGCTTGGTCATCGCGCGGCTGATGTGGGTCTTGGCCGTGAAGGGGCTGATCACCATGTGGGCGGCGATCTCCTCGTTGCTGAGACCGCGGGCGGCGAGCGCGGTGACCTCCCGTTCCCGGCGGGTCAGGCGCTCCAGGCCCTCGGGCGTGGCCCGGTCGGGAGGCCGGGCGACGAACTCGCCGATCAGGGTGCGCGTGACCGACGGCGACAGCAGTGCCTCGCCGCGCGCGACCACCTGGACGGCCTGGAGCAGGTCAGCCGGTTCGGTGTCCTTGAGCAGGAAGCCGCCGGCGCCCGCGCGCAGCGCCTCGAAGACGTACTCGTCCAGGCCGTAGTTGGTGAGGATCACCACGCGCACGGAGGTCAGCGCCGGGTCGGCGGCGATGACGCGGGTCGCCTCGATGCCCGACATCACCGGCATCTGCACGTCGATCAGCGCGATGTCGGGCACCTCGGCGCGCACCAGCGCCACGCCCTGCTCCCCGTCGGCGGCCTCACCGACCACCTCGATGCCCTCCTCGGCGTCGAGCAGGGCCCGGAAACCCGCGCGCATCAGAGCCTGGTCGTCGACGAGGACGATCCGGATCACGCCGCTCCTCCCCCGACCGCGGCGGCGCCGCGGTTGCGGTCGCCCCGCTCCCCCAGGGGCAGCCGGGCCCGTACCGAGAAGCCGCCCTCCGGGCGCGGGGTGGCGGTGAGGGTGCCGCCGAGTGCGGTCACCCGCTCGTGCATGCCGGTCAGACCGGTGCCCGGGCGCGGTGGGCGGTCGGGACGGGCGCTGCCGTCGTCGTCGACGCGGACGGTCAGCTCCTCGCCGCCGTAGTCGAGCCGCACGTGCACCCTGGCCGGTCCCGCGTGCCGGGCGGCGTTGGTGAGGGCCTCCTGGACGATGCGGTACGCGGCCCGGTCGACCCCCGCGGTGAGGCGACTCGCGTCGCCGGTGACGGTCAGGTCGACGGCGAGGCCCGCCGCACGGGCGCGCTCCACCAGTTGCCCGGGGCTCCCCGCCGGCTCGTCGGTGCGCAGGACCTCCAGGGTGGCGCGCAGTTCGCGCATCGCCTCGCTGCTCGCCTCCTGGATGGCGAGCAGCGCGGGCGGCACCTCCTCGCCGCGCTTGCGGGCCAGATGGACGGCCACACCCGCCTGGAGCTTGACGATGGAGATGCTGTGGGTGAGCGAGTCGTGCAACTCCCGTGCGATGCGCAGTCGCTCCTCACCGGCTCGACGCAGGGCCGCTTCCTCGCGAGTGCGTTCGGCCTCCAGGGCGCGTTGCTCGGTCTGACGCAGGTACGCCTGCCAGTTGCGGTCGGCCAGGCCCGTGACCACCGCGCACAGGAACCAGCCCGCGAGCAGCGCGGCGTTCTCCACCCCGTCGCGGCCCGCGGGTTCCGTCGCCGCGTACGCCGTGAGGTACAGCGCGCCGGCGGCCGCCGCGAGGGCGCGGTGGCCGACGCGTGCCGCGGTGTGCACGGCGCCGATGACGGGCAGCGCGGCGAGGGGCCCGGGGTGGACGTGCAGGACGTGGGCGGCACCCGCCGCCACGGCGACGGCCAGTACCGCGCGCGGGGCCGCCCGGTGGAAGGCCAGCGCCGCGCTGCCCAGGACGACGAGGGTGTGGTCGAGGGCCGTGCTGCCCGGCTCGGTGACGGTCGCGGCCAGCACGAGGGCGCCGACGACGGCCGCGAGGACCGCGTCGCCGATCCGTCCGCGTGTGGTCCGACGCCCGCCCATGTGGGCACAGTAGACCGGCGCGGCGGCAGCTGCGTCCGCCTTGTGGAGGGGGTGGGCACTACTCCCCCGGTAGTACCCGCCGGGCCGGTCCGACCCCGGTGGCGCAGCGTCGACTGCCTCCGGCCGTACGACGACCGCGGAGTCCCGGTGGGCGCAGGCTGCGGTGCATGACCACACCCTTCCTGCACACCCGGCCCCCGGCACCCGAGTCGGCCACCGGCCGCGTCGCCGAGGTGTACGCGCAGATCGCCCGGGACTTCGGAATCGACCGTCCGCCCACCTTCGTCGTGCTCTCCTCCGCGCCCGAACTTCTCGCCCCCGCCTGGGCATTGATGCGGGAGTCGCTGATCGCGGGTCCGGGCAGCCGCACCGCGAGGGAGCTGACGGCCTACGGTGTCTCGCTCGCCAACAAGTGCCCCTTCTGCGTCGACGCCCACACCGTGCTGCTGCACGCCACGGGCGACCACGCGCTCGCCGAGCGGCTGGCACGCGACGAGAGCCCCGAGGAGGAGGAACACGCGCGGGTGCTGGAGTGGGGCAGGCGCACGCGCGTGCCGGGCGCCGCCGTGGAGCCGTATCCGTTCCCGCGCGAGCACGCCCCCGCCCATCTGGGGACCGCGCTCGTCTTCCACTTCATCAACCGGATCGTCTCGGCCCTGGTGAACGAGCAGTTGCTGCCGGGCAACGTCCAGCGGTTCCGGGCCGTGCGCAGCCTCGCGGGGCGCAGGCTCGGAGCCACCGTGCGCCGCCCGGCCGAGCCGGGTGCAGCGCTGCCGCTGCTCGACGAGGCCGCCCGGGCCGATCCGGGGCCGGCGTGGGCGGCCGGGACGCCGGTGGGCCCCGCGTACGCCGCCCTGCGCCGGGCCGCCACCATGGGCGCCGGACTCCTCGACGAGGCGGAGCGGACTCTCGTCCGGGACACCCTGGGCACGTGGGACGGGTCGCACCCGTCCCTCTCCTGGCCGGGGCTGCCCGGCCGGGACGAGCTGCCGGGTGCCCGCCTGGCGCTGCTGGCGGCGCTCGCCCCGTACCGCATCACCGGCGAGGACGTGGCGGCCTGGCGCACCCCCGCGCACACCGACCACTGTCTGGTGCACCTCGTCGCGTACGGCGCGTTCGCCGCCGTCGACCGCATCGAACGCGCGCTGCCGCTGCACACCGCACGGGGGACGGTGTGAGGTCACGCCCGCCGGGTGAACGCCCCGTTCCGGGCGCAAACAGGTCAGACCGGCACAGCCCGCGCGGCGCCCCTGTCACCGCGCCCCTACGGAGCGAGTTGGCCCTTCCGCACCACAGGGATGCGTGTGACACTGGCGTCCCGTCCGCAGTGCGGACTCCCTCCGCACCGTCCCCCACGAGAAGTGCGCCGTGCGTTCCTTGCCTCTGCCGATCGCCCTGACCGCGCGCCTGTCCCCGGTGGTCGTCCTCGCCGCGGCGGGCTGGGCGCTGTCCTCCGGCCCCTCGGCCGCTCCTCGGGCCGCCGAGAAGGACGCCGCCGGGGCGACGGGGGCCCGGTCCGCCTCCGCGCCGTCGCGGACCGCGGTGCCGAAGACGTACACCACGGCCCCCGAACCGTGCGCCGGCGTGGCCGAGAAGACCGTCAACTCCCTCGTGCCGGGCGCCAGGAAGGCCGGCAAGGAGATACCCTCCACCGACTCGAGGCTGCGCCGCACCTGCTCCTGGAACGCCCTCCAGGAGTACGAGTACCGCTGGCTGGACGTGTCCTTCGAGGTGCTGGACTCGGACGAGGCAGCGGAGCGGTCCTACGCGGGCCGGCTGAAGGAGAAGAGCGGCGGCGGGGAGGTCCCCGGGCTCGGTGACGCCGCGTACTCGGTGGTGAACCTCACCACCGAGGACGGGCAGCAGACGCGGGAGGGCGTGGTGGTGGCCCGCGCCGCCAACGCACTGGTGATCGTGACGTACAACGGCAGCGACTTCGAGACGAAGAAGGCGCCGGCCACGGAAGAGATCAACAAGGGCGCCATCAAGGCCGCCAGGGAGGCGGTGGCGGCCCTGGAGGACGGCGCCCGCGGCTGACACCGTCCGCCGCCCTCCACGCCGCCCCGCCGGGCGTCAGGCCGTGTCGCATCCCGGTTGCGTCCCGCCATCAGCAGCAGGCAAAGCACCAGGGCGGGAGGCCGGTCAGGAGTTGACGGCGGGGATGACGTGCCGGCCGTAGGCCTCGATGACGGCCTCCTGCGCGTCGTGCATGTCGTACACGGCGAACTGGTCGACGCCCAGCCCGCGCAGCGCCGTCAGCTTCTCGACATGGCGTTCGACGGGGCCGATGACGCAGAACCGGTCGACGATCTCGTCCGGCACGAACCGGGTGTCCGGGTTGCCGCTGCGCCCGTGGTGCGCGTAGTCGTAGCCCTGGCGGGCCTTGATGTAGTCGGTCAGTTCGTCGGGGACGGCGGCCGAGTGCTCGCCGTACCTGGTGACGAGGTCGGCCACGTGGTTGCCGACCATCCCGCCGAACCAGCGGCACTGCTCCCGGGCGTGGGCGAGGGCCTCGGGCGAGTCGTCCTCGGTGACGTAGGCGGGCGCGGCGACGCAGACGGTCACCTCCGACGGGTCACGGCCGGCGGCGGCCGCCGCGTCCTTCACCGCCTTGACCATGTACTCCGTGAGGTAGAGGTCGGCGAGCTGGAGGATGAACCCGTCGGCCTCCTCTCCGGTCATCTTCAGCGCCTTGGGCCCGTACGCCGCCATCCAGACCGGGAGGTGGGCGCCCGGCCGGATCCAGGGGAAGCGGACGACGGTGCCGCCGCCGAGGTCGGCCTCGCCTCCGCTGCCCAGCGTCCGGATGACCTTCATGGCCTCGCTGATGCGGGCGAGGGTGTTGGGTCTGCGGCCGGCGACGCGCATCGCGGAGTCGCCGCGGCCGATGCCGCAGACGGTGCGGTTGCCGAACATGTCGTTGAGGGTGGCGAAGGTGGACGCGGTGACCTCCCAGGTGCGGGTTCCCGGGTTGGTGACCATCGGGCCGACCTTCAGCCTCGTGGTGTTGGCGAGGATCTGGCTGTAGATCACGAACGGCTCCTGCCACAGCACGGCGGAGTCGAAGGTCCAGCCGTGGGTGAAGCCGTTGCGCTCGGCGCGCTTCATCAGGGAGACGACCCGCGAGGCCGGCGGGTCGGTCTGGAGGACGAGTCCGAAATCCATGGGCACCGCTCCTAGTCGAGGTACTGGCAGGTGGAACGAGGGGTGTAGACGCCGTGCCCGGCGCGGCCGGTGTACTCCCGCCCGGTGATGACGGGTTCGCCGCGCGAGAGGACGGTCTCGACACGGCCGGTGACGCGCCTGCCCTCGTAGGCCGAGTAGTCGACGTTCATGTGGTGCGTCTCGGCGGAGAGGACCTGCTCGGCGTGCGGGTCGTAGATCACCACGTCGGCGTCGGCGCCCGGGGCGAGGGTGCCCTTCTTCGGGTACATGCCGAACATGCGGGCCGGGGTGGCGCAGGCGATCTCGATCCAGCGGCGGCGCGAGATGTGCCCGTCCACGACCGCCTGGTGGAGCAGGTCCATGCGGTTCTCCACGCCCGGCAGCCCGTTGGGGATCCTGGAGAAGTCGCCCCGGCCGAGTTCCTTCTGACCCGTGAAGCAGAACGGGCAGTGGTCCGTGGACACCACCTGCAGGTCGTTGGTGCGCAGGCCCTTCCACAGCCGGGCCTGGTGCTCGCGCGGCCTGAGCGGTGTGCTGCACACGTACTTGGCGCCCTCGAAGTCCGGTTCGGCGAGGTTGTCGGTGGACAGGAACAGGTACTGCGGGCAGGTCTCGCCGAAGACGGGCAACCCCTCGTCGCGGGCCCGGGCCAGTTCGGCGACCGCCTCCATCGCCGAGACGTGCACCACGTACAGCGGCGCCCCGGCAACCTGGGCGAGCCGGATGGCGCGGTGGGTGGCCTCGGCCTCCAGCAGGGCCTTGCGGACCTCGCCGTGGTAGCGCGGGTCGGTCTCGCCGCGGGCCAGGGCCTGTTCGACGAGGACGTCGATCGCGATGCCGTTCTCGGCGTGCATCATGATCAGTCCGCCGTTCCCGGCGGAGCGCTGCATGGCGCGCAGGATCTGGCCGTCGTCGCTGTAGAAGACGCCCGGATAGGCCATGAACTGCTTGAAGGAGGTGACTCCCTCCTCCACCAGCAGGTCCATCTCCTTGAGCGTGTCCTGGTTGACGTCGGAGACGATCATGTGGAATCCGTAGTCGATCGCGCAGTTGCCCTCGGCCTTGGCGTGCCAGGCGTCCAGGCCCTCGCGCAGGGAGTGCCCGACGCTCTGCACCGCGAAGTCGACGATGGTGGTGGTGCCGCCCCAGGCGGCGGCCCGGGTGCCGGTCTCGAAGGTGTCGGAGGCGAAGGTGCCGCCGAACGGCAGCTCCATGTGGGTGTGGACGTCGACGCCGCCCGGGATGACGTACTTCCCGGTGGCGTCGATCGCCTTCTCGGCGGTCCACGCCCCGGCGGCCGGGGTGCCGGACGCGGCGAGGGCGGCGATGCGGCCGTCCTCGATCAGGACGTCGGCGTGGATCTCGTCGGAGGCGGTGACGACGAGGCCACCACGGATGACGGTACGGCTGCTCATGCTGCTCCCTCTCCTCGCGTGATCGGTGCGGTCAGGGCGCGGTCAGCGGCCCGTACGCGCCGGGTGCGCGGTCGCGGTAGAACTGCCAGCGGTCGCGGACCTCGCGCAGGGTGGCCAGGTCCAGGTCGCGGACGACGAGTTCGGTCTCCTTGTCGCTCGCCGGCTCGCCGACGAACCGGGCCTCGGGGTCGACGAAGTAGCTGGTGCCGTAGAAGTCGTTGTCGCCCAGTTCCTCGACGCCGACCCGGTTGATCGCCCCGACGAAGTACTCGTTGGCCACGGCCGCCGCCGGCTGCTCCAGCTGCCAGAGGTAGCCGGACAGTCCGCGCGAGGTGGCCGACGGGTTGAAGACGATCTCCGCGCCCGCCAGGCCCAGTGCCCGCCAGCCCTCGGGGAAGTGGCGGTCGTAGCAGATGTAGACGCCGATCCGGCCGGCCCTGGTGTCGAAGACGGGCCAGCCGCTGTTGCCGGGACGGAAGTAGAACTTCTCCCAGAAGCCCTTCACCTGGGGGATGTGCGTCTTGCGGTACTTGCCGAGGTAGCTGCCGTCCGCGTCGATCACGGCGGCGGTGTTGTAGAGGACGCCGGGCTGTTCCTCCTCGTACATCGGTAGCACCAGCACGATGCCCAGTTCCCGGGCGAGCGCCTGGAAGCGGCGCACGATCGGGCCGTCCGGGATGCGCTCGGCGTACTCGTAGAACGCGGGGTCCTGCACCTGGCAGAAGTAGGGCCCGTAGAACAGCTCCTGGAAGCAGAGGACCTGGGCGCCCTGGGCGGCGGCGTCGCGGACGGCCTGCTCGTGGACCTGGATCATCGACTCCTTGTCGCCGGTCCAGGCGGTCTGGAAGACGGCGGCACGGATCACTGGGCTCATCTCGACCTCCGGTCGCTCGGTGTGCGGCGAGCCTAGGAAGCGGACGGGCCCGCTTTGAGTGGCACCGTGTCACGTCTGCGGCCGTGCGGCGTGCCACCGTGTCACTCTTCGAGGGGTCCATGTTTCACCGCCGTTGTCGCAGGTGGGTCCACGTTTCACTGGTGTTGCGCGTCGTGCGCGAGGAGCGCGATGTGCACCGAGGCGGCCTGTTCGAAGTCGTCGAGGTCGACCCCGAGCCGGGCCTGTATCGCCTCCAGGCGACGGTAGAGGGCGGGCCGGGAGACGTGGTGGAGCTGGGCGGTGCGGGACTTGTTGCGGCCGGTGGCGAGATACGTGCGCAGCACGGACAGCAGGTCCTCGTCCGGTTCGCACAGCAGCCCGTCCAACTCCCGCTCGGCGAAGGACTGCACCTGTGGGTCGTCCCGCAACAGCCTTATCAGCCCGCGCAGATGGACGTCCCTGAGGCGCACCACGGGTGGCAGGTCGAGGGCGGCGGCCAGGCCCGCCACGGCGTCCGCCACGTGCCGGGCCTCGCGCAGCCCCGCGGGCACGTCGTCGAAGGCCGGGCGCGGGTCGGCCGCGGCGACCACGGCGGGTGCCGCCCCCGGTTCCGGGCGCAGCCGGGCGGCGAAGTGGGCGGTGAGTGCCGCGGCGTCCTGGTCGCGGGCGAGGCTGAGCAGCACGGCGGCTGTCCCGTCGGCCAGTTCGGCGACGACTCCCGGCAGTCCCAGCAGCCGCAGTACGCGGTCCAGTTGCCCGGTGCCCCGGCCGCGGACGACGAGTGGTACGAACGTGCGCCGGTTGACGGGAAGTCCCGCCGCGCGGGCCCGGGGCAGCAGGTGCCGGGCGGGTACGACCCCGCTGACCAGGTCGGTCAGCAGGCTCTGCGCGGACTGCTCCTCCCAGGACCGGGCGGCGGTGCCCCCGAGCATGCGGTGCAGGACCAGGGCCTCGGCGGCGCGGTCGGCGAGCAGCCGTCCGGTGGCGGTGTCGCCGCGGTAGCCGCACAGCACGATGCGTCCCCACCGTTCCCCGCGTCCGCCCAGTTCGGCGCGGATCCAGCCGTCGCCCTCGCCGCCGCCGGCCTGGCGGGCGATGCGCTCCCAGTCCCGCAGCACGTCGTCCACCGCCGGCCGCTCCCCCGCCGTGCCGAGGACCCGGTGGGCGAGGTTGGTGACGACGACGGGGCAGCCGCTGTGCCGGGCGACCTCGTCGAGCAGCCGTTGGAGCGGGGCCCCGGCGGTGATCAGCGCCGTGAGGTCGGTGCGTACGGCCTCGGAGAGGCTGACCGCGGCGAACTTGCGCCGGACGAGGCGGGACTGGACCTCCTCGGTCAGCTGGGCGAAGGGGAAGGGCCGGTGCAGCACCACCAGGGGCAGCCCGCAGCGTTCGGCCACGCGGCGCATCACGTCCGGCGGGGCGGGGAAGGCGCGGCCGAGCCCGAGGACCAGGGCCGCGGCCTCCGCGCGGTGCAGGGAGCGGACGTACTCGGCCTGCTTGTCCTCGTCACCGGCGAGCAGCACACCGGTGGTCAGCACCATTTCGCCGCCGCTGAGCATCACGCCGACGTCGGCCGCCTCGGCGACGTGCACCCAGCGCACCGGCCGGTCCAGCCGGCCGGCACCGGCCACCACTTCGGGGTCCCCGGCGAGCACCCGCTCCAGGGCGAGCACCTGCCGCACCGACAGTGCCGGCGCCGACGAATCCCAGGACTCCGAGGCGGTGGTCATGACGACTTCCCCTTCGCGTGGCTCGGTCCGCCTGCGGGGCACCTGCGCCGGTGGTGCCGGACCCGGCCCTCTCGGCAACAGGCGCGCCCCTTCGGCCCGCTCGCCCTGCTCGGCGTACTGCTACGGGATGCTGCGCAGCGCGCGCTCGAGGATCGCGGCGCCCTCCTCGGCCTCCGCGACGTTGAGGGACAGCGGCGGGGCGATGCGCAGCGCGGTGGTGTCGTGGCCGCCGCCCTTGCCGATGAGCAGGCCGCCCTCGCGGGCCGCCTCCAGCACGGCGGCCGCGGCCTCCGGGTGGGCCTGGTCGGTGCCCGGTCTGGTGAGCTCGATGCCGATCATCAGCCCGCGCCCGCGCACCTCCCGCACCTCGGGCACCTGGGCGGCGACCGCCCGCAGCCGCTCGATGAGCATCCCGCCGACCCGCCGGGCGTTTCCCTGGAGGTCGTGTTCGAGCAGGTAGGTGAGGTTGGCCAGGCCCGCGGCCATGGTGATCTGGGTGCCGCCGAAGGTCGAGATGCTGTTGGCGTCCAGGCAGTTCATGATCTCGGCGCGGGCGACGACCCCGCCGATGGACATGCCGTTGCCGAGGCCCTTGGCGAAGGTGACGATGTCGGGCGGGCCGTTGTGGCCGTGCGCCTGCCAGCCCCAGAAGTGCTCACCGGTGCGGCCCCAGCCGGTCTGCACCTCGTCGGCGATCCACAGGATGCCGCGCTCGTGCAGCACCTCGCGGAGGGCCGCGTACAGGCCGTCCGGCGGGGAGGTGAAGCCGCCGACGCCCTGGATCGGTTCGGCGATCAGCGCGGCGGGAGGGCGGGTGTGGCCGAGCAGGTCCTCCAGGTCCTCGACGCAGGCCGCGACGAACCGGGCGTCGTCCAGGTGCGCGAAGGGCCCGCGGGTGCGCACGCCGCCGTGGACGTACAGGGTCTGCAGCGGGGACAGGGAGGTCGGGGACCAGCCGCGGTTGCCGGTGATGCCGACGGCGCTGAAGGAGCGGCCGTGGTAGCTGTTGCGCATCGCCAGGATGGTGTTGCTGCGGCGGTAGGCGGTGGCGAGCAGCAGGGCGGTGTCGTTGGCCTCCGTGCCGGAGGTGGTGAAGAAGACCCGGGCGTTCGGGATGCCGCTCAACTGGGCGATCCGCTCGGCCAGTTCGATCATCGGCCGGTTGAGGTAGAGGGTGGAGGAGTGCAGGATCCGCCCGGCCTGCTCGCTCACCGCCTTGGTGACCTCGGGCAGGGCGTGGGCGGTCATGGTGGTGAGGATGCCGCCGAAGAAGTCCAGGTAGCGCTTGCCGCGGGAGTCCCAGACGTGGCGGCCCTCGCCGTGGGTGATCTCGATGGGCTCGTCGTAGTAGAGGGCGAGCCAGTCGGGGAGCACGGACCGGTGGCGGCCCAGCAGGTCGTCGGTCACGGCCGCACCAGCCCTTCGTAGGCGTCGGGGCGGCGGTCGCGGTAGAAGGCCCAGGTCTGCCGCACCTCTTCGATCAGGTCGAAGTCCAGGTCGCGGACCACCAGTTCCTCCTTGGTGTCGCTGGCCACGTCACCGACGAACTGCCCGCGCGGGTCGACGAAGTACGACGTGCCGTAGAAGTCGTTGTCCCCGTACTCCTCCTGGCCGACGCGGTTGATCGCGGCGACGAAGTACTCGTTGGCGACGGCCGCCGCGGGCTGTTCCAGCCGCCACAGGTGGGACGACAGACCGCGGTGCGTGGCGGACGGGTTGTAGACCAACTGGGCTCCATTGATGCCGAGTTGGCGCCAGCCCTCCGGGAAGTGGCGGTCGTAGCAGATGTAGACGCCGACCTTGCCGACGGCGGTGTCGAAGACGGGCCAGCCGAGGTTGCCGGGCCTGAAGTAGTACTTCTCCCAGAAGCCCTTGACCTGGGGGATGTGGTGCTTGCGGTACTTGCCGAGGACACTGCCGTCGGCGTCGATCACGGCGGCGGTGTTGTAGTAGAAGCCCGGCTGCTCGATCTCGAACACCGGCACGACGATCACCATGGAGGTCTCCCGGGCCAGTTCCCGCATCCGGCGGACGGTCGGGCCGTCGGGCACCGGTTCGGCCCAGCGGTAGTGCTCCGGGTCCTGGACCTGGCAGAAGTAGGGCGAGTTGAAGACTTCCTGGAACCCGATGATCCTCGCGCCGCGCCGGGCCGCCTCGCGGGCGTGCTCCTCGTGCTTCGCCAGCATGGACTCGGTGTCGCCGGTCCAGGTGGCCTGGACCAGGGCGGCACGTACGACGTTGGCCATGAGCTGCTCCTTCGACGCGACGTCAGCGCCTCTACGCCCGTAGAAACGGCCGTAGAGGGACGAACGTAAGCCTCCCGGACGGCCTTGCCAAGACCATCGTCGTCAAGCCGCGGAGTCGATCGTGTTTCACACTCCGGTGGGTGAGTCGTGGGTCTCGTGGGAGTACCGGTGCCGGGGGATCACGGATCCCCGGCGCCGGGTCAGGCAGTGATGCCGGCGACGCGCAGGGCGTGCACCAGGTCCCAGTGCCGCTCGTCGGAGACGTGTCGCGCGGCGTCCAGCAGCAGCGGGACCAGACGCTGGGGGTCGGGGGCGGCGCTGCGGGCCGCCTCCTCGGGGGTACGCATGCGCACGCAGGCGTCGAGCAGCGCACGCATCTCGCGCCGACGGTCCTCGGCGGCCAGGCCGAGCACGGCCCGCCCGATCTCGTCGGCCGGGCGCACCACGCCCTGGCGCAGGATGCTCTCGCCGTCGTCCGTGCGCCCGGCCGCGGTCAGCGCGTCGGCGGCGGCGACGAGCCGGGCGGGGGGCAGCGATCCGGCCTCCCACAGCAGGGTGGCCCAGTCGGCGTCCAGCCCGGCGCGCCGCATCTCGGCCGCGAGCAGCGGGAAGCGGACGGCGGGCGAGTACGCCGTCTCGGCCAGCAGGGCGTGTGCCTCCCCGCTGCGCCCCTCCCGGCGCAGCCGCGCCAGCGTCCGCACCACGCGGACCACCTCCTGCCGGTCCGCCGCGTCCACACCCTGCTCGGCGCGAGGCCGCTCCTCGTCGACCGTCTCGTCGGCCCCCGCGAACCGCGCACCACGCGGGGCACGCTTCCCGGCGGGCGCTGCGGCGACCGGCACGGTGGCCACGGGGGGCACGACGACGGGCGTGGCCTCCTCCTCCATCCCGGCGAACCGGGCACTGCCCCGACGACGCCGGCGCTGCTGCGGGGCGGGAGCGGGCGTGGGGGCGGGGTCGGGGGCGGGAGGCGGCGTGGTCTCGGCCTCCGCCGGACCGTGCGGACGCCGCGGGGCGCCGTCCGGCGGGGGCGGCACAGGCGGAGTGGGCCACGGCGCGCCGGGCTCCGGGTACCGGCGGGGACGCGGGGCGCTGTCGCGCTCGGGGGGCGCGGCCGGGGGCGCGCCGGCGTCGGCGCGGCGCGGGGCCGCGTACGGCACGGGCGGCACGGGCGAGGGCCAGGACGCGGGCTCGTCGGCCACCGCGTCACGCCGGACGTGCGGGTTCGGGCGGGCACCGGTGGAAGCCGGGTATGCCGGGTATGCGGTCCCGCCGGCGCCGTACGGCCCGTGCCCACCCGGCTCGGGGCCCTCGACCGACGCGACACCGCTGACGCCGTGCGGCCCGTACCCGCCGGCCTCGGCGTCCTCGACCGGTGGTGCGATCCGATCCCGCGCTCGGGAGCCGGCGGCCCGGGCGGACCGGGGGCCCGGCGAAGGCACTCCCCCGTACTGCCGGAACCCACCCGCATCGTCGTCCTCGGCCGGTGGGGGCCCGCCGTTGCCGTACGGCGCACGCGCGCCCATCACGGCGCCCTCGGCCGGCGCGGACCCGCCGGTGCCGGCGTCAGGGAAGCGGGGGTCCCGCGCGAGGTCGCTCCCGGGCGCCCCGTCGGCGGACGGCACCACGCCCCCGGACGGCCGCCCCGCCCCGGCCCCCGCACGGACGTCCGACGGGGAGCCGCTCCCGTGCTCGTCCAGGTGGGCCATTCTGGAGCGGAGTTCGGCGCAGCGGGCCGTGGCGCGCTCGTGGTCGTCCTGGGCCCAGGCCAGGTCGCGGCGGATGGCGTCGGCCTCGTCCTCGATGGTGGCGACCGCGAGCAACCGGCCGAGGTCCACCTGCCGTTCCGCCGCGTACCGCTGCTCGCGGAGCATCACGTCGAGCCGGTCGATCAGCACGTCCCGCGCGCCGGGCAGGGCATCGTACGCGGTGAGCGCGGCGGTGTGCAGCGCGCGGGCGTGCCGGGCCTCGGGGTCCGCGGCCGCCGGGCCGTGTGCCGCGGCGAGGTCCTGGAGCAGGGCCTCGACCACGTCCCACGGTGGCACCTCGTGCCCGTCGAGACAGGCCCGCATGCCCTCGGGATCACGCTGCCAGAAGACCGCGCACCAGCCCCCGGAGGGATCCAGGCGCCCCAGCAGACCCCGCAGGTAGTCCGTGAACTCCCGGATGGGCACCGGAAGTCGATCCACCGCCATAGCCAACTCCCGCCTGACCCGGAGCACTCCGTTCCGTAGGCAACACCAGTCGTGTTACGGCGGGGCTACGGGGAGTTTTCGGGCCGGACGCAAGGCGCGCCCTACCGGCCCGGACCCGCAGTGCGATGCCCTCGGGCAGGTCGCGGCCGCGGCTCAGACCGGCAGCGGCGCGCAGCGTCCGACCAGCTCGTCCATCGACAGCCCGAGCACGCGGGCCAGCGCGGCCACCGTGAAGAAGGCCGGCGTCGGCGCCCGCCCCGTCTCGATCTTGCGGAGTGTCTCCGCGGAGATGCCGGCGCTCGCCGCGACCTCCGCCATGCTGCGGTCGCCGCGCGCCTCGCGCAGCAGCCGGCCGAGCCGCTCGCCGCGTTCGCGCTCTTCGGGGGTCAGGGGGGTGCGCACCATGACCACCATTCTAATACCGGTATAGTAATTGGCATGGTGGAGTTGAAGACCGACACATCGATCGATGCCATGTACGAGGCGGGCCAGGTCGTCGCGAGCGCGCTGACGGCCGTGCGGAAGGCCGCCACCGTGGGCGTCTCCCTGCTGGAACTGGACGAGGTGGCGTGCGAGGTGCTGCGCGCGGCGGGGGCGACCTCGCCCTTCCTGGGCTACCGCCCCTCCTTCGCCCCGACCCCGTTCCCCGCCGTCATCTGCGCGTCGGTCAACGACGCCGTCGTGCACGGCATCCCGGACGGCTACCGGCTGTGCGACGGCGACCTGGTCTCCATCGACTGCGGCGCCGAACTGGGCGGCTGGGTCGGCGACTCGGCGGTCTCCTTCACCGTGGGCACCGCCCGCCCGGCGGACGTACGGCTGATCGAGACCACCGAGCGCGCCCTGGCGGCGGGCATCGAGGCCGCCGTCGTCGGCAACCGCATCGGCGACATCGCGCACGCCATCCGCACGGTGGGCCGCGCGGCGGGATACGGCATCCCGGACGGCTTCGGCGGGCACGGCATCGGCCGCCGTATGCACGAGGACCCGTCGGTGCCGAACGAGGGCCGCCCGGGCCGGGGCATGCGGCTGCGGCACGGGATGGTCCTGGCCATCGAACCCATGCTCGTCGGCGGCGGCACCGACACCTTCCACGCGGCCCCCGACGGCTGGACGCTCCGCACCGACGACGGATCCCGCGCCGCCCACGCGGAGCACACCGTGGCGATCACCCACGCCGGACCCCGTGTCCTCACGGCGCGCGAGGTCGTCTAGAACGATCCCCGTGCCCCGCACACCGCGCTGCTCGTCGCACCGCCGGTCGACCGTGCGGCACGCCGCGCGCGGATGTCGTGATGTCGCGCCGCACCGGGGCCGCGCCGCCGGAGGCGGGCGACGGATGGTGCGTGGCGGGCGGTGGGCGGCCGGCGGTGGGCGGCACGAGCCGAGACGGAGGCGGTCCCCGCCCCGCGCCGGCCGGGGGCCGGGTTCCGCCCGGGCGGAACCGGCTGCCGTCGGGGGAGAACGCCGGGCCACGGATCTCCGATTTGGACCCCCGTTCCGGCCGCCCCGTCCGGACATGCCCGCCCGCACGGAACGTGTCATCGTGGCATGAGCGGGCCCGGACCGGGTTACCCGGCCCCGGCACGTCGACAGCGAAGGAACGGATGACGATGACGAGTGGCTTCATCGGCCCGGAGGGCGACCCCTTCGCAGAATTCCTCGCCCGCTTCTTCGGGGGCCCGCGCCCCCGCCAGATCGACATCGGCCGGCTGCTCAGCCAACCGGCCCGGGAGCTGGTGCGCGGCGCCGCCCAGTACGCGGCCGAGCACGGCAGCCGGGACCTGGACACCGAGCACCTGCTGCGCGCCGCGCTGGCCACCGAGCCGACCCGCAGTCTGCTCAGCCGGGCGGGTGCCGACCCCGACTCGCTGGCCTCGCAGATCGACGAGCGGTCGGGACCGGCCCAGCACGGGCCGGACAGCGCACCGCCGCCGACCTCCCTGTCCCTGACCCCCGCCGTCAAGCGCGCCCTGCTGGACGCGCACGAGATGGCCCGGGCGAGCGGCGTCGGGTACATCGGCCCGGAGCACGTGCTCAGCGCCCTGGCCTCCAACCCGGACTCGGCCGCCGGACACATCCTGAACGCGGCCCGCTTCACCCCGTCCGCCGGTCTGCCCCCCGAGGCGCCGGAGGCCGCGCCACCTCGCGCCGAGCGGCCCCGCCCGACGGGCACGCCGACGCTGGACAAGTACGGCCGTGACCTCACCGCGCTGGCCCGCGAGGGCCGCATCGACCCGGTGATCGGCCGGGACGAGGAGATCGAGCAGACGGTGGAGGTGCTGTCCCGGCGCGGCAAGAACAACCCCGTGCTGATCGGTGACGCGGGCGTCGGCAAGACCGCCGTCGTGGAGGGGCTGGCGCAGCGGATCGCCGAGGGCGACGTGCCGGACGTGCTGCTCGGGCGGCGCGTGGTGGCCCTGGACCTGACCGGCGTGGTCGCCGGGACGCGCTACCGGGGCGACTTCGAGGAGCGGATGAACAACATCGTGGACGAGATCCGCGCCCACTCCGACCGGCTGATCGTCTTCATCGACGAGTTGCACACCGTGGTCGGCGCCGGGGCGGGCAGCGGCGAGGGCGCCACCATGGACGCCGGCAACATCCTCAAGCCGGCCCTGGCCCGCGGCGAGCTGCACGTCGTCGGCGCGACCACGCTGGAGGAGTACCGCCGGATCGAGAAGGACGCGGCGCTGGCCCGCCGCTTCCAGCCGATCATGGTGCCGGAGCCCACTCCCGCGGACGCGATCGAAATCCTGCGCGGTCTGCGGGACCGCTACGAGGCCCACCACCAGGTCCGCTACACCGACGAGGCGCTGATCGCGGCCGTGGAGCTGTCCGACCGCTACGTCAGCGACCGCCGACTGCCGGACAAGGCGATCGACCTGATCGACCAGGCCGGTGCCCGGGTGCGGCTGCGGGCCAGGACCAAGGGCACCGACGTCCGCGGCATGGAGCGCGAGATCGAGCAACTGACCTGTGACAAGGACCAGGCGGTCGCCGACGAGCAGTACGAGCGGGCGACCCAGCTGCGCGACCGCATCGCGGAGCTGAAGGAACGCGTCGCGCAGGCCGGCGGCGACAGCGAGGTCGACGAGGGTCAGGGCCTGGTGGTGGACGCCGAGGCGATCGCCGAGGTGGTGTCCCGGCAGACGGGCATTCCGGTCAGCCGCCTCACCGAGGAGGAGAAGGACCGGCTGCTGGGTCTGGAGCGGCATCTGCACCAGCGGGTGGTCGGCCAGGAGGAGGCGGTGCGGGTCGTGTCGGACGCCGTACTGCGTTCGCGCGCCGGGCTGGCCAGCCCGGACCGGCCGATCGGCAGTTTCCTGTTCCTCGGGCCGACCGGCGTGGGCAAGACGGAGCTGGCGCGGGCGCTGGCCGAGGCGCTGTTCGGCAGCGAGGACCGCATGGTCCGCCTCGACATGAGCGAGTACCAGGAGCGGCACACCGTCAGCCGGCTGGTCGGCGCCCCGCCCGGTTACGTGGGGCACGAGGAGGCCGGTCAACTGACCGAGGTGGTGCGCCGGCACCCGTACTCGCTGCTGCTGCTGGACGAGGTGGAGAAGGCGCACCCGGACGTCTTCAACATCCTGCTCCAGGTCCTCGACGACGGCCGGCTGACCGACGCGCAGGGCCGGACGGTGGACTTCACCAACACCGTCATCGTGATGACCAGCAACCTCGGCTCCGAGGCGATCACCCGGCGCGGGGCAACGCTGGGCTTCGCCTCCGGCGGCGCGGACGCGGACGAGGAGGCGCGGCGCGAGCAGATCCTGCGGCCGCTGCGGGAGCACTTCCGGCCCGAGTTCCTCAACCGGATCGACGAGATCGTGGTGTTCCGCCAGCTCACCGCCGAGGAGCTGCGGCAGATCACCGACCTGCTGCTGGACGGCACCCGGCGCCGGCTCAAGGGCCAGGACATCACGGTGGAGTTCACCGACGGGGCGGTGGACTGGCTGGCCCGGCGCGGCTACCAGCCCGAGTACGGCGCCCGGCCGCTGCGCCGCACCATCCAGCGGGAGGTCGACAACCAGCTCTCCCGTCTGCTGCTGGACGGCCGGGTCACGCAGGGCGGCCGGGTCACGGTGGACGTGGACGGCGGCGCCCTGTCGTTCCGCACGCAGGGAACACCGGCGCCGGAGCTGTGAGGCGCGGGCCGGTCCGGTGACACGACCCGGCCCGCGCCTCCCGTCGGCCGGCCCAGTGGACCGGCCCGCGCCTTCTGCCGCCCTACCCGGCCGGGTGGACGACCATCGCCGAGCCGCCGCCCCTGCGGACCTTCTCCGCCGCGGCGAGCCACTTGCCGCCGGGCAGCCGTTGCACGGCCGTGGCGGCGCCGATCTCCGGGTTGGCCCGGAAGGAGTGCCCGATGGCCTCCAGCCGCCCGCGCACTTCACTGTCCCAGAGACCGGGTTCGAGGTCCGTCAGGGCGGTGTTGCGCTGGCTGGCGCGCGGTGCGGCGATCGCGTCGACCAGGGGCAGGCCTCGGTCGAGGAAGCCGGTGAGGGTCTGGAGCACGGTGGTGATGATGGTCGACCCGCCGGGCGATCCGAGCGCCACGACGGGCCTGCCGTGGCCGTCGAGCACGATCGTCGGTGAGATGGAGGACCGGGGGCGCTTGCCGGGCCCGGGCAGGTTCGGGTCGTGCACCGCCGGGTCGGCCGGGGCGAACGAGAAGTCGGTCAGCTCGTTGTTGAGCAGGAACCCGCGGTCGGGCACGGTGATGCCGCTGCCGCCGGTCTGTTCGATGGTGAGGGTGTAGGCGACGACGTTGCCCCACCGGTCCGCGGTGGTGAGGTGGGTGGTGTTCTCGCCTTCGTAGGTGGTCGGGGCCGCGGTGCCGCCGGTGGCGCAGGGCGCGGGATCGCGCGGGTCCCCGGGGGCGAGCGGGCTGGTGAGGACCGCGTCGTCCTTGATCAGGCACGCCCGCGAGTCGGCGAAGCGCTGCGAGAGCAGTTCCTTCGTGGGTACGTCCTCGAAGGCGGGATCGCCGACCCAGCGGCCCCGGTCCGCGAAGGCGATGCGGCTCGCCTCGATGAATCGGTGCAGGTACTGGGTGTCGCTCGCCTTCGAAAGGTCCGTCCGTTCCAGGATGTTGAGCGCCTCGGCGACGGTCGTGCCGCCGGAGGAGGAGGGCGCGATGGAGTAGACGTCGAGGCCGCGGTACGACGTCCTGGTGGGCGGCTGCAGCTTGGCGCGGTAGGCGGCGAGGTCCCGGGCGGACAGGTCGCCGGGCCGGGCGTTCCAGCTCGAGTCGGGGTCCACGGGCGGTTTGTTGACCGTGTCGACGATGTCGCGGCCGATGCCGCCCCGGTACAACGCGTCGACGCCCTTGCGGCGCAACTCGGCGTAGGTGCGGGCGAGATCGGGGTTCTTGAAGGTGGTGCCCACGACCGGCAGCTCGCCGCCGGGCAGGAACAGTTCGGCGGTGTCCGGGAAGTGGCGGAAGCGGCTCTCGTTCGCGGCGGTCTGGGCGCGGAAGGTCTCGTCGACGGTGAAACCGTCCCGGGCGAGGCGTTCGGCGGGCCTGAGGACCGTCCCCAGGTTGCGGCTGCCCCACTTCTCCAGTGCCCGCTGCCAGGTGGCGGGGGTGCCCGGGGTGCCGACGGCGAGGCCGCTGCTGACGGCCTCGGCGAAGGGGATGGGTCTGCCGTTCTCCAGGAAGAGTCCGGAGTCGGCGGTCAGCGGGGCGGTCTCGCGGCCGTCGATGGTGTGCACGGTGCGGGACTTCGCGTCGTACAGGACGAAGTAACCGCCTCCGCCGATGCCGGCCGAGTAGGGCTCGGTGACGCCGAGCGCGGCGGCGGTGGCGACGGCCGCGTCGACCGCGTTGCCGCCCTTCCTGAGCACTTCGATCCCCGCGGCGGAGGCGTCGGGGTCGACGCTCGAGACGGCGCCGCCGTATCCGACGGCCAGGGGGGTCTTGGGTGTTGGCTCCGAGCTCCGGGTGCGCTCACCGGGCGGCGCCGCCGCCCCCACCGACACCACGGCGGCCGAGACCGCCAGAACCGCCAGACTCCGTGCGACAGGACGACGCATCCGCACCTCCAGTGAAGGGCCGTCCGCGCAGCTTAATTCATGGCCATGCTCTCGTCAGGAACATCCGGCGGGTGCCGTCACGGATGTCGACGGGGTGCGCTCCGGGTGCCCCGGGGGCCCGTTGAGTCGGCGCCTCGCCGGGGCGGCGACCCGTCCGGAATCCCGGGCTGAGCGCCCTCTCGAACACCGGTTTGCCTGGGGCCGCTAGCATGCGCGCCCATGAATGACGACGTGCGCAACATCGTTCTGGGCGTGGTGGCCGCGGGCATCAGCGCCGCGCTGGGCTGGATCGCCCGTACGTATCTGTGGAAGCGGAAGCTGCGGCGCAAGCAGGCGTTCTTCGGACTGCCGGACAACGCCGAGTCGTTGCTCGTCGTCAACCGCGACCCGGCCATGGCGGAGCCGGCGGTGCACCGGTTCGACGTGTTCGCGCTGCTGGAGCTGTCCGCGCTGATCAAGGACTGCGGTGCGCACGTCCAGGTGGTCACGCAGGACACGGCCCATCAGGGTTTCGGTGAGCGCACGGAGTTCTGCGTGGGCGGGCCGGGGTCGAACCGGCGCATGGTGGCCCACATGGCGGCCATGCTGCCGGGGGTGCGGGTGAACGTCGATCCGGAACCCGGCCCGGACCGGGGCGCCTTCCAGATCGGCACCGAGCGCTACCGCATGGAGCCGGGCGTCACGGAGTACGTCCTGCTGGCCCGGCTCACCGCCGGCGAACGCAAGGACGCCCGGCCGGTGTTCCTGTTCTGCGGCCAGCGGGCGATCACCAACCAGGCCGCCACCCGGTACCTGGCCCTCAACCACGAGCGGCTGGCGCGCAAGCACGGCGGGAACTCCTTCGTGCTGCTGCTGAAGGTCGTCAACTCCCAGGCGTACGGCCCGGACGTGGTCGAGCTCGTCGCGGACGTGACCCGTGCGGCCCGGACGGCGCTGCCGGCTCCGGCGTCGCGCGCCACGCACCGCGCCTCATAGGGTCATCGCGCGCTCAACAATCGTTACTGGCACGTAACTTACCGACGGGTTACTTCAACTGCGCACCCGAGGTTACCGTCTGGTCACTTTGCACTGACACGAGTGAGGAGTGACCGTGGGACCGCACCGCAAGGCCCTGCGCACCACTGCCGTGGGCGTCGTCTCGGCGACCCTGATCGCCGGGAGCGCCCTCCACCTCGCCCCCACCGCCCAGGCGGCGCCGCAGCCCGTCCGCTTCGTCGACATCACCGGCGACGGCGGCACCGTGCTCAAGGCCAACGTGATCACCCCCACGGGCGCCGACGCCTCCCGCCGCTACCCCCTGATCGTGCTCCCCACCAGCTGGGGCCTGCCCCAGGTCGAATATCTGGCCCAGGCACGGAAGCTCGCCGACTCCGGATACGTCGTCGTCACCTACAACGTGCGCGGCTTCTGGCAGTCCGGCGGCGAGATCGAGGTCGCGGGGCCGCGCGACACCGCCGACGCCTCGAGGGTGATCGACTGGGCGCTCGCCCACACCCCGGCCGATCCCGCGCGCATCGGGATGGCGGGCGTCTCCTACGGCGCCGGGATCAGTCTGCTCGCCGCCGCGCACGACAGCCGGGTCAGGGTCGTCGCGGCGCTGAGCGGCTGGGCGGACCTGATGGCCGCCATCTACCCCGAGCGCACCCAGAGCGTCCAGGCCGCCGCCGTGCTCGACGGCGCGGGACTGGTCACCGGTCGGCAGAGCGCCGAACTGCGGCGCATCTTCGATGAGTTGTACGCCTCGGACCTGTCCCGTGAGCGGGAGATCGTGGAGTGGGGGAAAAAGCGTTCCCCCAGGACCCATGTGGACCGGCTCAACCGCAACGCCCCGGCGGTGATGCTGGCCGGCGCCTGGGGCGACACCATCTTCCCGCCCAACCAGTACGCCGACTTCTACGAGCGACTGACCGGCCCCAAGCGCCTCCAGTTGCGGCCGGGCGACCACGCCACCCCCGAGCTGACCGGACTGCTGGGACTGCCCAACGACGTGTGGAGCGACACCCGGCGCTGGTTCGACCACCATCTGCGGGGCGTGGCCAACGGAGTCGACCGCGAGCAGCCGGTCCGGCTCAAGTCCCGCTCCGCGGACGGCTACGAGACCTATCCGGACTGGAAGTCGGTCGGCGCGACCAGCCGCAAGATCGACCTAGCGGGCACCACCACCGTCCACACCAACGTCAACTCCGGCGCGGACGGCGGGACCGTCTTCCTCTCCGGCATCCTCGACCAGGTCGCCCGCCTGCCTCCGACGGCCTGGGTGTCCCTGTTGCCGCGCCGCTGGGCCGCCGTCTGGCAGTCGGACCGGTACACCACGACCCAACGGGTGCGGGGCACCGCCCGGTTGCACACCACCGTCACACCCACGAAGGAGAGCGGCACATTCATCGCCCATCTGTACGACGTGGGGCCGCTCGGCATCGGCAAGCTGGTCAGCAGCGCCCCGTACACCTTCCACGGGCGAACGCCCGGAAGGCCGTTCGGTCTCGACCTGGAGCTGTACTCCACGGCCTACGACGTACCGGCCGGGCACCGGCTCGCCCTGGTCGTCGACACGGTCGACCCGCTCTACATCGAGCACAACCCGTCCGGCGCGCAGCTGACCTTCTCCTCGCCGGCGAACGACCCGTCGTACGTGACGGTTCCGCTGCGCGAGCAGTGATCTCCGGCTGCCGCCGGACGGGACTGGCCGATGCGTTCCGCCGCCCCGCGGCTTCGAGGCGGTGGACCCCTCCCGGAGGCGGCGCCCCCGCTCCTGACGCGAAGTCCCCTCCCCCACCGGGATGAAGGAAACATCGTAATCGAGGCCGCGCCGGACGGACGCCCCGGCGTCACCCCGCTCAGTGTTTGAGGATCTTGGAGAGGAAATCCCTGGCCCGGTCGCTGCTCGGGTCGGTGAAGAACTCGTCCGGCGTGCGGTCCTCGACGATTCGGCCGTCGGCCATGAAGACGACGCGGTTGGCGGCCGAACGGGCGAAACCCATCTCGTGGGTGACGACGATCATCGTCATGCCCTCCGCGGCGAGATGGCGCATGACCTCCAGCACCTCGTTGATCATCTCCGGGTCGAGGGCCGAGGTCGGCTCGTCGAAGAGCTGCGCCGGGTACTTGTCCGCCTGGTCGGCGACGCCGACCCGGTTCAGGAGTTCGTGCGAGCGCCGGTCGGCCTCCTCCCTGCTCCGCCCGCGGACCTTGACCTGGCCCAGCGAGACGTTCTGAAGAGCGGTTCTGTGCGCGAAGAGGTTGAACGACTGGAAGACCATGCCGACGTCGGCGCGCAGCCGCGCCAGCGCCTTGCCCTCGGCCGGCAGCGGCCGGCCGTCGAGCAGGATGGTCCCGGACTGAACGGTCTCCAGCCGGTTGATCGCCCGGCACAGGGTCGACTTGCCCGACCCGGACGGGCCGATGACGACGACCACCTCTCCCCTGCCCACGGTGAGGTCGATGTCCTGAAGGACATGCAGGTCCCCGAAGTACTTGTTGACGTCACGCAGCTCGATCAGCGGATCGACGGCCATACCCACCCCTACTCACTCTCAGCCGTGTGGTGGTGGCCGCAACGTATCCAGGCAAGATCGCGGGGACGACGCGACACGCACTTGCCCGCCATTAGCCGTATTTACGTCGGGCTTACGCGGACGGTGGTGTCCCGGGCTCAAATCTCCGCGACCTCGGCGTACAGCTGGGACAGTTCGGGGACTCCGTGGGCGGCCCACGCGTGGCCCGACTCCACGACGTCGAACTCCCGGCCGGAGGCCAGCCGTACCACCGGCTGCCCGTCGTACCGCAGCTCCCAGGCGGCCCCGGGCACGGTGCGCACGATGACGGTGCCCAGGTACAGCCCGGCGTCGTTGCCCAGCCAGGTCAGGGTCTCCTCGTCGTCCCGCCAGCCCGGCACCAGCTGGTCCAGCGCCTCCAGCGAGGCCGGGGAGTCGTCCAGCAGGACGCCGGCCCGGGATGCCTGGGAACGCAGCAGTTCACACTCGGCGAGGAGCTCCGCGATGCCCTCCGGATCGGGAATTCCGGCCTTCCGGCGCCGATGGCCCAGGAAAGGGATGTTCATGCCTCCAGCGTGGCATTCGTACCGCCGTACGCACCACAGGCGCGCGGACCCCGCCGTGGGGCCCGCCGCTCGGAGGGTCACACGTCGAGGTCCACCACGACCGGCGCGTGGTCCGAGGCTCCCTTGCCCTTGCGCTCCTCGCGGTCGACGTAGGCGTCGGTGACCGCCTTGGCGAACGGGGCATTGCCGTACACCAGGTCGATGCGCATCCCGCGGTTCTTGGGGAAGCAGAGCTGCCGGTAGTCCCAGTAGGTGAAGGGGTGTTCGTACTTCAGCGGGCGGGGGACGACGTCGGACAGGCCGGCCTCGCGCAGGGAGGCCAGGGCGGCGCGCTCGGCGGGGGTGACGTGGGTGGAGCCCTCGAAGGCGGCGGGGTCGTGGACGTCGTCGTCGGTCGGGGCGATGTTGTAGTCGCCCAGCACCGCGAACGGGCGGGTGCCCGCCGCGTCGCCGGCCACGGCGGCCTTCAGCGCCTCGATCCACTGGAGCTTGTAGGCGTAGTGGGGGTGTTCCACCTCGCGCCCGTTGGGCACGTACACCGACCAGACGCGGACCGGGCCGCAGGTCGCCGCGAGGGCACGGGGCTCCACCGAGCCGTCGTACCCGGGATCGCCCGGCAGTCCCTTGACGACGTCCTCGACGCCGACGCGGGAGAGCACCGCCACGCCGTTCCACCGGCCGGTGGCGTGCACCGCCGACTCGTAGCCCAGTTCGCGCAGTTGCTCCACCGGGAACTGCTCCTCGGCGACCTTGGCCTCCTGGAGGCACAGCACGTCCGTGCCGCTGCTCTCCAGCCAGGCGAGCAGCCTCGGCAGGCGGGCGGTGATCGAGTTCACGTTCCAGGTAGCGATCCGCATGCCTCTCAACCTACCCGGCACCTGTGACAACCCTCGAACGCCGCCCGCGGCCCCCGTCGCCGGGCCGCCCGGTCACAGGTCGGCCGAGGCCCCCGGCGCCAGTCGCAGGTGCTCCGAGCCGCCGAGGGCGCCGATCTGGCGGTCGTAGATCGGGCGGGCGAGGTCGGTGAGCAGGGCGTCGTGGATGTCGTAGGCGCGCTGCGGGCGGACCTCGCGGACGTAGTCGATGACCTCGGAGATCTTGCTCCAGGGGGCCATGACGGGCAGCATCAGCGTCTCGACCGGGTGGTCCGGGACCGTGAGCGCGTCGCCGGGGTGGAAGAGCCTGCCGCCGTCGACGAGGTAGCCGACGTTGGTGATGCGCGGGATGTCCGGGTGGATCACCGCGTGCAGTTCGCCGTGGACCTGGATGTCGAAGCCCGCGGCGGTGAAGGCGTCCCCGTGGCCGACGGTGTGCACGCGGCCCGGGAACGCCGCCGAGATCCGCTCCGCGACGGACCTCAGCGTCCAGATCTCGGCGGCCGGGTCGGCCTCCAGGGCGGCCCGCAGCCGGCCCTCGTCGAAGTGGTCGGGATGCTCGTGCGTGACCAGGACGGCTTCCGCGCCGACGGCGGCGTCCTCCTCGCTGAACCCTCCGGGGTCGACGACGAGGACCCGGCCGTCCTTCTCCAGGCGGACGCAGGAGTGCGACTTCTTCGTGAGCTTCATGGGTCCATCCTGCCCGGCGCCACCGCGCGGGTCCGGCCCGCGGCTCACTCCTGCGGTGTGGTCTCCTCCCGGACCACCTGCTGGGCGACCCGGAACGCGCTGCTCGCGGCCGGGACGCCGCAGTACACGGCGGCCTGGAGCAGCACTTCCCCGATCTCGTGCGGGGTGAGGCCGTTGCGCAGGGCGGCGCGGACGTGGGAGGCGAGGTCCTCCAGGTGGCCGCCGGCGACCAGGGCGGTGAGGGTGACGCAGCTGCGGGTGCGCCGGTCCAGGCCGGGGCGGTCCCAGACCTCCCCCCAGGCGTAGCGGGTGACGAACTCCTGGAAGTCGCCCAAGAAGTCGTCGGTCCGGGCGAGCACCGCGTCGACGTGCGCGTCACCCAGCACCTCGCGGCGGACCTTGATCCCGGCGTCGTACGGGTCCGGCCGGCCCTGGGCCTGGGCCTGGGGCGGCACGACGGCCGGTGCGATCTCGGCGACGGGCGTGGGCTGCGGCGGGGCCGCGGCCGGGGCGGGGCGGAGGGCGGCGGGCACGGCGGTCTGCCCGGTGGCGGCCTCGAAGCCGGGCTGCCAGGCGGTGGAGAAGTGCCGGACCAGCAGGTCGGTGACGGCGGCCGGCTGCTCCACGGGCACCAGGTGGGAGGCGCCGGGGACGACGGCGAGCCGCGCGTCCGGGATCCCGGCGACCAGGGTACGGGCCTCGGCGGGCCCGGTGACCTGGTCCTCCGAGCCGACCAGCACCAGCGTGGGCACGCCGACCAGGCCCAGCTCGGCCCGCACGTCGAAGGAGGCCAGCGCCTCGCAGGCGGAGATGTAGCACCCCGGGTCGGTGGTGCGCACCATCTGCACGGCCCACTCGGTGATCGCGGGCTGCGCCGCGGCGAACCCGCCGGTGAACCAGCGGTCGGGCGCCGTGCGCGCGATCGGGTCGAGCCCGTTCGTACGGACGACGACGCCACGCTGGCGGAACTCGTCCGCCGTGCCGAAGCGGGGCGAGGCGGCGATCAGCGCGAGGGAGGCCAAGCGCTCGGGGTGGCGCAGCGCCAGTTCGATGCCGAGGGCACCGCCGAGCGCGCAGCCCGCATAGCCGAATCGCTGCACGCCGAGGCCCTCGAGGGTGGCGAGCAGCCGCGCGGTGAGATCGGCGACCGAACCCGCCGGGTACGCGGGGGCGCCTCCGTGGCCCGGCAGATCGAACCGGAACACCCGCCATTGTTTGGTCAGTTCCGGCACCTGGCGGTCCCACATGTGCCATGTGGTGCCCAAGGACGGTCCCAAGATCAGCACGGGGAGGTGGTCTGGCCCGTCAAAGCGGTATTGCAGCGATTCGATCTTGGCTTCGGTCACGGGTTCACACCTTCATCTGTCACGATCTGTCACACGCCCCCCGCGAGACCTCCCCGCGCCTCCTCTGCTGGAAGCGGGTCTGCCACGTCCGGCTTCACGTACCACTTCTTGGTCGTCTTCACGTCGGTGTGCCCGGCCCACATGGCGAGCAGGTGATCCGGCACCCCGGTGTTGGCCAGGTACGTGGGGCAACACGCCCGAGCATCGTACAGACGGACCCTGCGGAGGCCGTTTTCGTCCATGGTCTCGTTGCCGACCGTTCAGCACGGCCCCGAGTTCATCCACGAGCGCATGGCCCGCCCTCTCGAACCCCTCGCCCGCTGACAGGCGTTCCTTCGCCTGCTGCGCCCTCAACGCATTCAGCGCCTCACGCACGCACGAGCCCCGCCCGGTGGTACGCGTTCGCCCGCCATGCTCCTGGTGTCCTTCTCTACCACCGTGCAGGGCGAGCACGGACGCGGCCTCGTGCTCGTGGAGGCGCCGGCCGCTTCGGGGACACCGCCGTCTGTCTGCCCGGCGAAGGAAGCTGCCTCGGGGCCCTCTCAGCGCACTTGCTGCCGAGCGCCGAGGACACCCGAGTCTCGACTACTGTGAGTGACCAGTGCCGAGGGCCCGTCGGGAGGCAGCGAACGCCGGAAACACGACAGGGTGCACGAGATCTCCTCCAGCACCGGGCGAACGGTTCGGCCCCGGAAGGTGGTACCGCTTTCACCCCTCCCTGTCCCCGGTCGCCGACGTGACCCGATCGTGCCGAGTCACCCACTGCTGATGTCGTTCCGTCGGGGCAAAGGAGATCGCACAGGCAATGGATCACCCTGTCCCCTCTCCGGGTACCGTCAGGGTATGAGTCATCCGCACCCCGAGCTGAAAGCCGCCCCGCCCCTTCCCGAAGGAGGGCTGCGGGTCGTCGCCCTGGGCGGCCTGGGCGAGATCGGCCGCAACATGACCGTCTTCGAGCATGCGGGCAAGCTGCTCATCGTCGACTGCGGCGTGCTGTTCCCCGAGGAGACCCAGCCCGGCGTGGACGTGATCCTGCCGGACTTCACCTCGATCCGGGACCGGCTGGACGACATCGTGGCCGTGGTACTCACCCACGGCCACGAGGATCACATCGGGGGCGTGCCGTACCTGCTGCGCGAACGGTCCGACATTCCCCTCGTCGGCTCCAAGCTGACGCTGGCGTTCCTGGAGGCCAAGCTCAAGGAACACGGCATCCGGCCGCGCACGGTGCGGGTACGGGAGGGCGACCGGCGCGGCTTCGGGCCCTTCGACTGCGAGTTCGTGGCGGTCAACCACTCCATCCCCGACAGCCTCGCGGTCGCGATCCGCACTCGGGCCGGGATGGTGCTGCACACCGGCGACTTCAAGATGGACCAGTTCCCTCTCGACGACCGCATCACCGATCTGCGCGCCTTCGCCCGCCTCGGCGAGGAGGGCGTGGACCTGTTCCTCACCGACTCCACCAACGCCGAGGTCCCCGGCTTCACCACCTCCGAACGCGAGCTGAACCCGGCGATCGAGCAGGTGATGCGCACCGCGCCGCGCCGGGTCATCGTCTCCAGCTTCGCCAGTCATGTGCACCGCATCCAGCAGGTCCTGGACGCCGCCCACCAGCACGGCCGCAAGGTCGCCTTCGTCGGCCGGTCGATGGTCCGCAACATGGGCATCGCCCGTGACCTGGGCTACCTGAAGGTCCCGTCCGGTCTGATCGTCAGCACGAAGGAGCTGGAGAAGCTCCCGGACCACAAGGTCACTCTGGTGTGCACCGGCTCCCAGGGCGAGCCGATGGCCGCGCTGTCACGGATGGCCAACCGCGACCACGTGATCCGCATCGGCAAGGGCGACACCGTCCTGCTCGCCAGCTCCCTCATCCCCGGCAACGAGAACGCCATTTACCGGGTGATCAACGGACTCACCCGGTGGGGCGCCCACGTGGTCCACAAGGGCAACGCCAAGGTGCACGTCTCGGGGCACGCCAGCGCCGGCGAACTCGTCTACTGCTACAACATCGTCAAACCCCGCAACGTCATGCCCGTGCACGGCGAATGGCGCCACCTGCGGGCCAACGGCGACCTCGCCATCCGTACAGGCGTCGACCCCGACCGGGTCGTCATCGCCGAGGACGGCATCGTCGTCGACCTCGTCGACGGGCGCGCATCCATCACCGGCAAGGTCCCCGCCGGCAACGTCTACGTGGACGGCATGGAAGTCGGCGGAGCCACCGAAGCGTCCCTCAAGGACCGCCTCACCCTCGCCGCCGAAGGCGTGGTCACGGTGGTGGCGATCGTCGACGCGGACACCGGCGCCCTCGCCGAGGCCCCCGACTTCCTGGCCCGCGGCTTCGTCCACGACGACACCACGTTCGAGCCGGTCATCCCCGTCATCGAGAAGACCCTGGCCACCGCAGCCGAGGAAGGCGTCGGGGACGCGCGCCAACTCGAACAACTCGTCGCCCGCGCCGTGGCGAACTGGGCGTTCCGCACCCACCGCCGCAAGCCCCTCATCATCCCCGTCATCATCGACGCCTGAGCCACAGCGCGGCAGCGCGGTCCCCCGTTCCGGTCGCGGCCCCGCCGGCGTCGAAGTCGGGCACCGGAGCCAATACGCCGAAGCAAGGGGCACATCCAGGTCGTGCTTGCTCTTACCCGCCGCCGCGTCGACGTCCTCTGGCCCTTCTGCGTCACGGATGCCTGCCTCTGCGGAGCACGTGGATGCCGGCTGCTGTGTCAGCCGGCACCCATGGACCGTGGACATCGGTTTTCACACAGTCAAGAGTGCAGCACGCCTGACACCGCCCCCGGCCTTGAGGAACTCGGTCAAGTCGACTCCGATGGGCTCACATCCTCGCCTCCGAAGGCCGTCCGAGAGCTACGGGGCGGTCTCCGGCAGGAGGACGTGAGGGCCATCGGACCAGGCGTCGGACGACGGCACACACGGAGCGCGCAGCGTCCAGCGGCTCCTGCATGCCTGCCACCATGCAGGCGAAGCCGGTGCCCTGCGACCCGGCCACCGCATCATTCCGAAGGAATGCGAAACTCGAACTCGGGACGGTCCCACGGCACGGCGGGCGGGTTCGCGAGCGCGGTCCCGGTCCGCACGGCACCGACGCGGCGGTAGAAGCCCTCGGCGGGAAGATGCGACACGACCCTGACACGGTCGAGCCCGGCGGCACGGGCCTCGGACTGCATGTGCGCGACGAGCAGTAGTCCAATACCCCGTCCTTGGACTTCGTCGGCGACGAACAGCAGGTCGAGCTCCGGTGGAGCGAGGACCAGCGAGTAGAACCCGAGGACCCGGCCTCCATCCTCGTCGGCACCGACGGCTACGAAGGCGCGGTGGGCCTCGATGTAATCGGGCCCGACCCGGTAGCCCGCGACTGCGGCTGCGTACTTACCCTCATAGGCGCCTGAGCCCCGCACGAGCCGCGTGAGCCGTTTGGCATCCCGCGCGACGGCCCTCCGTATCGTGATCGGCCGGCTGATCCGGGACGTGCGTGAACTCATCGGGAGAGTATGTCGCACCGGGAAGTCGGACGGATGATCGGCTGCGATCGCAAACCGGTCGCCCGAGAAGGCGTCTCAGAGGCACGGACTGCATCCGAGCCGGCCGCATCGTGCGTGCGAGCGCAGTAGATCTCACGCCGAAGCCGCGCCGGAGCGCTCCGGTACGGCTTCGGCGTCTCACGACTCCGTGCGGAGGTCCCGTCGGATCGATTCTGGCGGTGCCTCGCCGTATCACCGCTGTCACGCGGGATCACGAACTGGCGCCCTCCCGGACCAGGAGCCCTGGCCTGTGAGCTCATGCCGGCCCTGGACTGGCCCGACGCCCCTGGACGACCCCTGCAACCTGTGCCGTGATCCGACCGTGGAACGCGGGTGGGAGGGCTGCACATCGCTTGAGGACCGCGTCGATCACCGTGTCGGCTCTGGGCTCACACTCCAGGCGGTCCAGCAGTTGCAGGACCCGGCTCCGCCGCCTTCGGGGGCGGCGGCGTGGCGCAGTACTTATGGTCGGCCGGGTCCGCACCTGCGCAGACGGGACCGGCGGCCGTCTGCGGTGGACCGTGGTCACCCACTCGGCCGGATCACCGCGCGCACGCAGCCGTCGTTCTTCTCCTTGAACATCTCGTAGGCCCGCGGCGCCTCGTCCAGGGGCACGGTATGGGTCGCCAGGTGGGTCGTGCTCAGCTCTCCGGCCGCCAGCCGGTCCAGCAGCATCGGGATGTAGCGCTGGCCGTGCTGTTGCGCCCCGCGCACGGTCAGGCCCTTGTTGATCACCGCGCCCAGGGGGAACTTGTCGACCGCCCCGGCGAAGACGCCGAGGACGAACACCGTGCCGCCCTTACGGCAGGCGTGGATGGCCTGTCGTACGGCGGTGGGGCGGTCCGTCTGGAGCCGGAGCTGCTGCTTGACCTGGTCGTAGAGATGGACGGGGCTGTCGCTGTGGGCTTCCATGCCGACCGCCTCGATGCACACGTCGGGGCCTCGCCCGCCGGTTCGCTCGCGCAGTTCCGCCCCGACGTCGGTGCTCGTGTAGTCGATGACCTCACTTCCGACGTGCCGCTCGGTCATCTCCAGTCGCTCGGGAATCCGGTCGATGGAGATCACGCGTTCCGCGCCCAGCAGGATGGCAGCGCGCGCCGCCATCTGCCCCACGGCCCCGCAGCCCCATACGGCCACCACGTCACCCGGCTTGACGCCCGCCAGGTCCGCGCCCATCCACCCCGTGGGAACCGAATCGGAGACGAACAGGGCGCTGGTGTCGTCGACGCCGTCGGGCACGGGGAAGGCCCCGTGATCGGCGAAGGGGACGCGTACGTACTCGGCGTGGCTGCCGCGCAGTCCGCCCATGGCGTGCGAGTAGCCGAAGATTCCGCCGGTGTCGGCGCCGAAGAGGGCCTGGCCGATGCCGGGATTGGTGTTGGTGTTGTCGCACAGCGACCACAGGTCGTGGGTGCAGTACCAGCAGCGTCCGCAGCCGACGAACGAGCAGACCACCACCCGGTCCCCGACCTTGTGCCGACGTACCCCGGCGCCGACCTCGACGACCTCCCCCAGGAACTCGTGACCAATGACGTCCCCGGACCGCATGAAGGGGATGTAGCCACCGATGAGATGGAGATCCGACCCGCAGGTGGTCCCGGCGATGAGCCGCACGATCACGTCCTGGTCGTTGCGCAGGACGGGATCCGGCACCTGTTCCACGGCGAGCTTGTTGACGCCTTCCCAGCACAGCGCCTTCACAGCACTCCCTCCCCGCCCGCGCGGCGGCCCAGCAGCCCCACCAGCTTCCCGCCAGGGGTGTCGTGCGTGGTGGGCGGGGTGTCGGGCAACAGGACCTCGCCCGCTTCCAGCAGCGCCTTCGCTTCACGCAGGGAACGGCGCAGATCCTGACGCGGATCCTGACCTGTGAGCCGTGCGGGCACGGACGAGGCGCCCGACGGAACGTCCTTCAGGCGCACGGCCACTTCGGTGCCCCGGTCACCGGGTGCGGGTCGGATCCGCGTCTCGATCCGGTCGCCGTACTCCTGCAGCGGCGTCGGCAGCTTGTCGGCCTGGATGTCGGCAGGTGAACGGTTGATCGTCACCGTGAGCCAGCGGTCCGCGGCAGCCGTGTCCGCCGGACGTGCCGTGGAGCGCCGCAGGGCGACGACGGCGCCCGCGGTGAGTCCCGCGGCGCCTGCCCACAGTGTTTTCCGGAGGGTCATGGACGGTCACATCCTCGAGTGATCGGGTACGACGAGCGAGCGGCGCCCCGGGCGGTCATGACGGTGCAGAAGGCAGCAGAGGTGCACGTGGTCATGGGGCCTTCTCTCTCGGAACGCGTCGCGGTGCGCGGCGAGTACCCCGTCTCGGCTGTGCCCTCTCACCGGCGTCCGATGCTCACGTCGTGCCGGTCAGCCGACCCGTGTCCGCGTCCCGGACGAGCGCGACGCCGAGCCGTTCAGGCGCGGGCCGTTGTGTCCCACTCCGTTCCGATCCGATCAGCCGTCCTTGCCCATCGCCTTGCGGACCGCGTCACGAGTCCGGTCGATCACGGACGCCACGGGTCCGACGGCGACATTCTCCGCCGCCGTCTCGACTCCCGGATGCGGGTGGGTGGGCGCCACGGCCTCGGCAGCGCGCACGGCTGCAGCCATCATGGCCAGCTGCTGCGCTCCGGCCTTCTCCCGCAACCCGGGGAACTCGTACTGTTCCTCCGACGCCGCGTGCTGCAGCACGTCCGCGCGCAGTTCCCGCAGGGCCGGCATGAATCCGGGATCGTCGGGGCTCATGTCGTCGAGTCGGCTCAGCTTCTCCTTCGCGCCCCTCTCCTCCTCGAGACGGTCGTCGACCACCTGGTCACCGTCCTGCAGGAGACGGCGGGCCGAGGGGTGGACCACTTCCTCCTCGGCGGTCTCGTGGACGGCCAGGAGACGGACGAGCCTGCGGAATGCCTCCGCCCGGTCGTCGGCAGTGGCGTTCTCGACCTCGGCGAAGAGATCACGGATGTGGTGGTGCTGCTGTGTCAGCAGTGCCACGACGTCTTCGTTCTCGCCGGTGTCGTCGAGGTGGGGCATGGCGTCGGTCAAGAGATCCTCCCTCGGGTGCGATGCCGAAGCGGCGTCGGCCCGCGAGCAGCGGGCATCTCGGCTTCGTCAAGGTTCTCCCTGGTGACGGGCGGCCGCGACCGCGTGGGGCCGAACGGCGCAGGTGACTGCGCAGGGCGGGCAGCCCGATCCCGGCCTCGTCCTGCTGCCGCGCGCCTCACCGCATCACGGCCGGCCGCGGGGGGACCCGGCCCGGATCCGAGGGAGAACCGGGCGTCAAGGGGCTATCGCGATGTTCGAGCAGGTCGGCTGCAGACGCTGTGCCTGCCCGAGCCGAGCGGCAGGTGAAAACCGGTGTGTCACACCGCGTCGGGGTACCCGCCACCGGACAGTGGCGGCAGCCGCCGGGACGGATGGGCGTTGCGGCAGGTCTGCGCGGAGGAGAGATCCATGCCCGAGACGATCAAAGAGCAGACGGTCGAGCAACTGGGCGGCCCGAGCAGCGTGCTGGCCCGGCAACGCCGCGATCACGCCGAGATGGACAGGTTGATGGACCGGTATCAGACCCTGGCGGACGGAGAGGACCGCGAACGGGTTTTGCAGGAGACCGTCCAGCTGGTCTTCAGCCATGCCTTCGCCGAGGAGACGGTGCTGTGGCCGGCCGTCCGGCACTCGGTCGAGGGTGGGCACGAATTGACCCTGCGGGTGGAGGAGGAACACCAGCAGATCAACGACCTTGTCGCTGACATCGAACGCCTGGGCCCGGGTTCTTCCGAGCGTGAGGAGAAGGTCGGGCGGGCCTTCGCGCTGATACGGCAGGACATCCGCGACGAAGAGGACCTCGTACTGCCCCGGCTGCAGGAAGCGCTGCCCGCCGCGCAGCTGCGCCGGCTCGGCACGGCATGGGACACGGTGCGACGCAGCGCGCCCACCCACCCCCACCCCGTCATCCCGCGGCGCCCGCCCGGCAACGCGGTCCTGGGTGTGCCGCTCGGTCTCTACGACCGGATGCGCGACGCCTTCGGCCTGAGCACGCCCATGGCTGCCGCCCAGAAGGTGTTCGTCGGGCTCGCCGGGGCCCTGGTACTGGTCGCGGCCGTCGCGAAGCGCCGCAAACGATGTTGAACCGACCGGGGCGGGAGTGCCGAGGGCACCAGGGCAAGGCCGTCGCCGTCGGCCTGCATGCCGACCGCGGATCGCGCGTGACGGGGCGACACGATCGGGACACTCCGCGCACCGGCGCCCACCGGGGCGCCGACCGCCGTGACCGGTGGGTGAAGGTGGTCGTGCCGGGTACTCGCCAGACATGATCAAGCGCGCGTTGTGGCAGGGACTGCTCGCCGGTACTGCCGGAGGCGTCGTGATGACCCTCGGCGAGAAGGTCGAGCAGGCGATCACCGGCCGGCCCAACTCCCATGTGCCCGCGCGCGTCCTGCAGCGGCTGACCGGTCTGCCCGAACGACCCGGCCCGCAGCCGCTGGCGGTCAACTGGGGCATGCACTACGGCCAGGCCGCCCTCCTCGGTGTGCTGAGGTCGGTCATGGCGCAGGCCGGACTGCGCGGACCGGTCGCCTCCGCCAAGTTCGCCGTCGTCCGCCTCACCAACGACCAGATCCTGGAGAACGCGACCGGCGTCGGCGCCCCACCGCAGACCTGGCCCCGCAAGGAAATCGCTGTGGACCTGCTGCACAGGGCCGTCTACGCCTTCGCCACGGGAGCCGTCGCCGACGCCCTGGCCGCCCGCGGCGGCCCGGGCCCCGGACAGCGCCACGCCGCCGCCCGCCCCGGCCACCACGCCCACGTCGGGCCCCTGCCCCGCAGGCATGCCTACGGGGCGTGATCCGATCCGCGCGCCGGGGGAGCCCATGCCCGCGATCCTGCCGTCGAGGTACACGCGCGGGCACCGCGTGACGGCGCGATTTCGGCTGGTGGCTGTCAGGACTGGGAGTCGGGCCGCGGGACGCACGGTCTGGAGGGACCGAGCCGTACGTTCCTGACTCCTTCCGAGAAGTGCACCAAGGGCTCACCGAGGGGGGATTCGCAGAGGCCCGCCGCGGCGGTCAGCGTCTCCTCCAGTACATCGACGTCGGCGTCGGCCAGCGGCCACGGCTCGTGCTCGACGGGTGTCTCCCAGAGCAGACCGAGCCTGCGGGTGTACGCCCGCCAGCGCGAGGTCAGCCACACGTCCCGCTCCGTCGGTTCGATCGGGTCGCCGGGCCGGACGACCAGGCGGTAGGAGGCGTCGCGGATCCATCGGGAACCGGAGTACGAGACGGTGTCCCCGTCCGCGGACACGCGGAGGGTGCCCGGGTTGTACGGTGCGCCGATGACCCGGGCCGCCGTCATCGGGGGGAAGGCGACCTCGATGGAGAGGAACCAGAGCCCGTCCCGGCCGTCACGGTGCCGTACGTACGTGCGCAAGTTGGTCTCGGCGAACGTCGGCAGGCCGGGCAGCGAGGCGGGCACGCCGGGTGGTCGCACGTCCGCCATGACGAAGGGGGTAAGCCCCACCCAGGCGGCCCCCTCGTACTCGTCCACGACCAGTCCCCTGGGCAGGAGCGCCTGGACCGCCTCGGGTCGGAACGGCCAGTGGACGAACGTCTGCGTCAGCCAGCCGGCCCGCAGCGCCGGCAGGCGCACCCGCTGCTCCGCTCCGTATGCCACCACGCGCGCCGGGTCCCCGGCGCGCGATCGAAGGAAACCCGCGGGTTGGCACGGCGGCACACGTCGGCCCGTTCATGACGAGTGCCGGGACATGGGGCGTCCGGGCGGACGCCTCCCCGGGCTCAGGGAAGGTAGTAGGTCTGCCGCAGGAACGCCGCCGTGTCCCGCAGGGCCTGGGTGTAGCCCGCCTTGTAGCGGGCGTCCGTGTCGGTACGCCGGCTTTCGGCCTGCGCCCACTGGTCGAGGTGCAGGGCGATCTCGAGGTGGTTGCGGTACAGCGTGCCGTGTTCGCCGTCGAGGGCCGCTCGTGCCCGCTCCTCGTCCCAGTCCTCGAGCTCTTCGGTGTCGAAATCCAGTAGCTCATCAGGCCGCTGCACGGTTTCCTCCTTCGTTTCCCTCAGGCCGGGGACGAGCGGCCCGGTCGTCCCCGTCGAGTACCCCCCACCGGATCCCAGTCGCGTCTGATGACCTGCTGACGGGGAGCCGCTGCCGGAGTCGATCCGGCCCGGTCGGCCGTTTGCGGTATGCGCAGGCGGGGGACCCGGCTGCGCATGACCACGACGCCACGCCGTCGCATGCGACAGAACCGGGTCCTGTGGCTGCTGGACCGCCTGGAACGAGACGCCCGGGCCGATGCGGTGATAGACGCGATCGGCCGAGGTGTGCGTGCCCTGCCGCTCGGTCGCGGCCGGGACGCGCTGCACGGAAGGTGGCTGGGCCACCCCTTGCATCCGCTGATGGTGCAGGTGCCGATCGGCAGCTGGCTGTCCGCGGCCCTGCTCGATCTACGGCCCGGACGTTCCCGTGAAACTGAAGTGCTCATCGGCGTCGGCCTCACCGCCGCCGCCCCCGCGGCCCTGGCAGGCTGGGTCGACTGGGCGGAACTGCACCGCCAGCAACAACGCGTGGGCCTGGTGCACGCCCTGAGCAACGTGACCGCCGTCGCGCTGCACGCCACGTCACTCACCTGCCGTCTCAGGGGACGCCACGCGGCCGGCCGGGCCTACGGCCTGCTGGGACTGGCGGCGGTCGGCGTCGGCGGCCTGCTGGGCGGCCACCTCGCCTACCGCCAGGCATCCGGCGCCAACCACGCCGAAGAGGTACCGCACGTGGTCACGGAGGGCTGGCACCGGATCGGCCCAGTGGGCGAGTTCCCGGCCGGCCGTCCCGTGCGGCGCCGTGTGGACGACGTGCCGGTCCTGGTGGTGCGCGAGATCGGCGGCACCGTCCACGCGCTGGCCGACCGGTGCAGCCACCTCGCCGGCCCGCTGTCCGAGGGCACGATCGACGACGGATGCGTCCAGTGCCCCTGGCACGGCAGCGTCTTCCGACTCTCCGACGGCTGGAACGTACGCGGCCCCGCCACCGCTCCCCAGCCCGCCTTCGACACGCGCATCACCGACGGGCACGTCGAGATACGCCTCCGCCAGGGCGCCCGGGGGAAGCACGCGGACGACAGCGGAGCGGTACAGCACGCGCCGTGACGCCTCGCACACGCATCCCCGCACTCCCGATGTGACCTTCCTCGCATCACACGGTGGGGACGTCCCCAGGTGGCTTTTCGGTACCGAATCCTCCTATGGTCGTGCAGCGTGATTTCAGGCCAGGTCCGTCGCGGCCACCGCACGGGAGCGTTGCTGCTGGCAACGGTCGTCGCGGTGGTGCTCGCCGTATGTGCGATGCACGCCCTGACATCACATCAGCAGATCCACGGCGGGCAGGCCGCCTCGGCGCTCATCGACGCAGGGAACACGCCTCGGCACGCTCACTCCGACGTCGCCCCCGGGAACACCACCAGGACACTGGACAACCCCGGCGATCCTCCCTGCGACCACCGTGGAGCCGGAGAGATCTGCCTGGCCCTGCTGTGCATCGTCGCCGCCCGGCTCGCGCTCGCCCTCAGACGCGGGGTCTCCGACCGCGTCCTGTACGTGCTCCGCCGATGGGCGGCACCCGCGCACCGCTGGATCAGCCGCATCGGCGACCCGCCCTGCCTGCACCGGCTTTCGGTCCTGCGCTGCTGAGAGCCGCACCAGCCGAACGCCGCACCACTGGTGCCGGCGCGGCTTCTGCCTGCTCCCACACCCAAGATCCGAAGGGCCTAACCCGCGTGACCACCGTTCTCGAGCCCGAGCGCCGCCGGACTCCCGCCTCAAAGCATCGCCGCCCCGCCTTCGACAAGAAGTCGCTCCCGGCTCGCTACAGCGGCCAGATGCTCTACTTCATGGGCGCCGCCCTCATCGCCGGCGCCGTCGTCCACTACCCGATCGACCCGTCGCTGTACACGATCATCTGTGTCGTCGGCGCCTTCGTGTTCCTGCTCGGCACCATCGTCAACGAATTCGTCCTGGCCGACGAGCGGCCGGCGCTGAGCCAGGCGGTCTCGCTGGTCACGTTCTCCCTGCTGCTGTCCTTCGGCGTCGGCCTGGTCGGCGGCGGCATCCAGCACTTCGAGCAGTTCCCCGAGCGCAGCGCCTGGATGACGCCCATCGGCCTGGTCATGTCGTACGTCGCGTTCGTCGCCAAGGACTCCAAGGGCCGCTGGCGGCACCTTGTCAGCCCGTTCGCGGTCGGCGTCGTCGTCGTCTCGGCCCTCACCTGGCTGGGCATGACCACCCTAGCGAGCACCATCGGCTCCGATGGCCACAGCCACGACCACGGCCCCGCGGCTGAGACCCCTGCGGAGCCGGAGCAGGCTCCCGCAGACCCGGACCGGACTCCCGGGGAGCAGGGCCAGCCGGACGAGGCACCCGCCGGCCCGGCAGACGACGGCCATACGTCCCACAGCCACTGATCCGGGGCGGGCCGACACCTCCTAGCAGTTCTCCGCGGGCCACGCGTGACGCCGCTGGGCTCGTGGTTTCGTTCAGGGGAGCGGCGCCAGCCGTCGGTGGGGGGGCTGCTGTGCCGTTGCGGGCGGGCGGCTCGGTGAGACGTTCCTCCCGCCCGTTCTCCTCGCTGGTGGCCTTCTTAGGCTCACTGCGGCGGTACAGCCGTTGCGGCCGCATCGGATACGGCGAATTCCGGGATGGGCGGGGGCTTCGGAGTCCTGGTGAGGACGGCAGCCGCCGACGGCCCGGGTCCACCACCGGCTGATCGCGTCGTCCGGTCGGCCCGCCCAGCGGTGGGGCGAGCGCACGCGCTCGTAGAAAGCGCAGCTCTCCGCCGCTCGCGGGACGCGCGAGGGGCCCCGGCAGGCCGGGCATCGGGCAGGTCCGCGGCGGCGGGTGGCTCACAGACGCAGTGTGCGGCGCATGGCGCCCGTGAGTTCGGTGAACTGCGCCTCGGCGTGGGCGGGGTCGGTGCGGGCGGCGTCGGTGACGCAGCCGCGTACGTGGTCGTCGAGCAGGTTGAGGGCGACTTCCTGCAGGGCCCGCAGTCTGCTCACGGCGCGACTGTCCGTCGTGATCCTGGGCGCGCTGATCGCCACGGCAGCCTCCGCGGCCGTCACGGCCGTGCTCTTCGACGCCCGCCAGTGGGGCCTCTACCTCGCCGCCAACGCCCTGACGGGGCTCACCTACGGCCTCGTCGGCGTGCTGATCGGCTCGCTCTTCGGCCGGGTCGGTGGGGTGTTCGTCGCCTTCCTGGTGCCGTTCCTCGACCTCGGTACCGAGCAGAGCCCGATGCTCAACTCCCAGGTGTCCGGCCCGGCGCACGCCCTGCCGGGCTACGGCGCCTCCCGGGTGATGTACGACGCCGCGCTCACCGCCTCCTTCGACGAGACCGGCCCGCTGCTCATCGCCCTGGTCTGGCTCACCGGCCTCGCCCTCGCCGTCGGCCTGCTGTTCCGCCGTGCCCTGCGCCCCGCCGCGGCCTGAGGCTCCGGGGGATCAGCACCGTCGTGCGGCGGCGGCACGCACAGCAGGGGCGAACGACGACCTCGCAGTCGCGGGGAAGCCGTCCCCGGCGCCCGGCGTTCAGTGGCCGTGACCGCTGCCTCCGTGGGACGACGCGTCGTCGGACCCGGCCACGCCGGGCAGGGACACCGTGGTCTCCGGCCTGTCGGGCACAGCCGGGGCCCGAGAGGTGAAGGAGATGCCGTTGGGGGCGTCACCCACCGGAACGCGTGCCACCACCTTGCGCTCGGCGAGGTCCAGCACGGCGACGTCGTCGGCGTAGACGTTCGTGATGAAGGCGTGCCGGCCGGTGGAATCGATGGCGATGCCGTGCGGGCCATCGCCCACGGTGGGCGTGGCCACGACGGTGAACGTGGCGGTGTCGATGATCGAGACCGTCCTGCCCGGTTCCGCTTCGGTCCCCTGATTGGCGACCAGGACATACCGGCCGTCGGGGCTCGCGTGGACCTGGGCCGGGCCAGGGCCGGTCGAGATCTTCGCCACGACTGCCCGCCTGGCGACATCGACCTTCGCGACCGCGTTCTCACCACCGAGCGTGACGTAGGCGTACCGGCCGTCCGGCTGGAAGGCCACCTGTACCGGGGCGGCGCCCACCGCGATGTTCGCCACGTGGCGGGCCTCGGCCGTGTCGAGCACGCTGACGGTGCCGGCAGCCGTGTTCGCGGTGTACACCCACCGTCCGTCGGGGCTGGGCCGCATCCCGTGCGGGCCCTTGTCCGCAGTGATCGTTCCCTCGGGGGACAGCGACCTCGCGGCGAAGACGGAGACCGAGCCGTCCCCGGCATTGCTCACGTACGCCTGCTTGCCGTTCGTGCCCAGGACGACGTGGGCGGGCGTGTCGCCGGTCGCGGCCGAGTCGAGGAGCGAATAGCGGGTCGCGTCCAGTTTCACCACCCGGTTCGCCGGTTCGCTGACCGCCCACACGGTACGGCCGTCCGAAGCGGCCTGCACATTGTGGGGGCCGGGGATGCCCTTCACCGTGGCGGTGACCCGGTTGGTGGCGGCGTCGATCGCGGTCAGACTGGCCCCTCCCTCGTTGGCCACCCATACGGTTCCGCTCACCATTCCCCGGTGGGCGGCGGCCGGTTCGGCCGCAGGCGATCGGTCGGGCTTCTGCGACTGTTCCGGCAGGACCAGGAACACGGTGGCTGCGGCCAGGCCAGAGGCTGCGGCCAGGACCAGGGGTGTCTTCCTCACGAGTTTCCTTTCACAGTTCATACGGGCGTTGAATCGTCGCCGGCGGTCTCGAGCGATGCCCCAGTGCGACGAACGGTGCACCTCACCGGACTCGGCGCGGATCTCAGGGCCGCGGACGGGTGAAGGTTCAGGGGTGACCTCTCGCCGCCGGGACGGAGTGGTGAGAGCGGCGGTCAGATCATCTGTGTTCCTCCACTGACCTCCGATGGTCCGGGCGGATCATGACGATCCCGTCAAGCTCCGACGATGCTTCACTGAAGTCCGGGGTTCTCCCCGGCGGCCGGCAGGCTGATCCGGAAGACGGCGCCCTTGCCGGGCCCTGGGCTGTGGGCGGTGATGGTGCCGCCGTGGGCCTGGACGAGTGCGCGGGCGATGGCCAGTCCGATGCCGGAGCCGCCGTGTGCGCGGTCGCGGGCCGGGTCGGCCCGGTAGAAGCGCTCGAAGACGTGCGGAAGGTGGTCGGCGGCGATGCCCTCGCCGGTGTCGGTGACGCCGAGGGCCACTGTCCCGTCGGCGGGCTCGGCGGTCAGGGTGACCGAGCCGTGAGCGGGGGTGTGGCGCAGTGCGTTGGTGAGCAGGTTGGCCAGGACCTGCATGAGGCGGTCCCGGTCGACGTCGAGTGCCGGGGTCTGCGGGGCGACATGGACGCGCAGGTTCACTCCTTTGGCCTGGTAGGCGGGACGGACGGCGGCCGCGGCCGCCTCGGCCAGGCCGGCGGCGGGGACGGCTGTCCGCGCAAGGGTGATGCGGTGTTCCTCTGCGCGGGAGACCAGCGAGATGTCCGCGATCAGCCGGTGCAGTCGGCTGGTCTGGGTGCCCAGCACGGCCAAGGTGTGTTCGTCGAGCGTGCGTATCCCGTCGGCAAGGCCTTCGAGGTAGGCCTCGATGGTGGCGAGCGGGGTGCGCATCTCGTGGGCGACGTCAGCGAGCAGCCGGCGCCGAGTGCGTTCCGTGTTGTCCAGGGCGGACGCCATGGTGTTGAAGGCGCCGGTGACGGCCTCGAACTCGGGCAGGGGCAGCGTCGGTTCCAGGCGGGCGGTGTAGTCGCCGGCGGCGACCCGGTCGGCCGCGTCGGCAAGATCCCGGACAGGACGGGACAGCCGCTGGGTGAGCAGCAGGGCGACGGTGACGGCAGCGGCCAGGAACGCGGCGATACCGATACCGAGAGCGATACCGCCCGCGGTGAGGAACGCGTCCTCCAGGTGCCGGTACAGCGCCGGGGAGACCTCGCCGACCGCGCTGTGCAGATGGCGTCGCAGCAGCGGTGGGCCGATGGCGAAGGCGACGGCGGCGAGGGTCAGCAGCCCGGCGAGCACCACGAGCAGCTGGGCGAGGACGAGTCGCACGGCCAGGCCGGGGCGCCGGTACATCAGCCGGGACCCATGCGGTAGCCCACGCCGCGCACGGTGAGCACGAAGCGAGGGCCGACCGGGTCGTCACCGAGCTTGCGCCGCAGGCGCGCCACATGCACGTCGACGATGTGCTCGTCACCGCCCCAGCCCGGCTCCCAGACCCGTTCGATCAGCTGCCGTCGGCTGAACGCCATGCGTGGCCGTGAGGAGAGCGCCTCCAGCACGTCGAACTCGATCCGGGTCAGTTCGACGGGACGGCCGTCAAGCGTGACCTCCCGAGCCTCGGGGTCGACGGTCAGCTCACCGAAACGACGGACCGGCACCTGTCCCGGTCCCGGCTGCCCGGAACGGGGCCGCCGCAGCATCGCCTTGACCCGGGCGACCAGCTCTCTGGGGCTGAACGGCTTCGTCAGGTAGTCGTCGGCACCCACCGTCAGGCCGATGATCCTGTCGACCTCGTCCGCACGGGCGGTGAGCATGATGACGTATGCGTCCGTGAACGTGCGCAGTCGCCGGCAGACCTCCACACCGTCGATGCCGGGCATCATCACGTCGAGCACGATGACGTCCGGTGCCGTCGCGCGTGCCAGCTCCAGCGCGTCGACGCCATTGCCCGCGACGTCCACGGCGAAGCCTTCTCGGGACAGGTAGTCGCCGACCAGACGGCCGAGTTCCACCTCGTCGTCCACCACCAGGGCCCGCTGGGGTGTCGGTGCCGGGGTGTCGCTCATGTCTCGTGCTCCTGATCTGCGCTTCGGTGTCATCGGCCCCGGCCGCCCGACTCGGCGGGGAGGCTCGCGAGCGGGTCGGCGGTGCCCCATGGCCGGCCGGCTTCCCGCGCGGGAGGGTCCGCCGTCCGGCGAGCGAAGGTGCTCATGACCGGCCCGTCCTTTCTGTGCACACGGGGGTGACGAAGAAGGAGCAGCAGCTGCGCGCCGAGCCGGAGCGGCACCGGGGTGCCGGCGAGCGCCACCGGGACGAGCTCGTGCGGTCCCGGGCCTCGTCCTCATCCCGGGATCCCGCGGTCCAGCGATCGCATGCCGCTGAATCCCACCCTCCCTCGCGGAGGTGAAGGCCGCACAGGTACCAAGGGCCTGCGAAGTGGGCCGATGGGCCCACAGAGGGAGCGCAGTGCTCCCCGGGTGACGAAGTGCCGGTCGTACCGGTCCTGGAGCGTGGAAGCTCGGGCGACCGGCAGCGTACGGGCGTCGGGGGACGGTGGCTCGTCACCCCGTCCGTTGCGGTGTTGCTGCCGGGCCTCATCGCGCGCACCGTCGAAGAGTGGGCGCAGCACCCGAAGGCCGCGTCACCGGCGTCCGGGCGGTCCCGATCCCGGCGGCACCCGCCGGCCATGGGCGGTTCCTCGCGCCCGGGAGGGCACCGCCGGCCTGCGAAGGAGAGTGACCGTGCACGACCATCACGCGGAACGCCGGGGCCATGACGGTCGCACCAGCCCCTCCGAGCCCCGGGAGACCCGCACGCCCAAGCAGCGCAGTACCGCCGTGCTGGACGTACGGGGCCTGAACTGGGCCTCCCAGCAGAGCACCGTCACCGCCGTCCTGGGCCGACGGCCCGGCGTGCTCGATGTCGAGGCCAACCCGGTGGCGCAGACGGCGACGGTGGTCTTCGACCCGAGGCGCACGTCCCTGGCGGAGCTGCGTGACTGGATACAGGAGTGCGGCCTGCACTGCGCGGGTCAGTCCGTCCCGGCCCACGTCTGCGACCCGATGGCCGAGCCGGATCCACCGGCCCCGACCGCGACGACACCGAGCGCACCGGCCCCGACTGCGACGGCACCGAGCGCACCGGCCCCGGACGCGCAGGCGGGCCCCGCGACCGTACGGCCCGGGACGACAGCCGCGCCTGCCGTCCAGGAACCGGCAGCGCCCGCGGACCACGCCGGCCCCGAGCGCGGGGAAGCACCGCCCCCGCCGCACGAGGTAATGGGGCACGGCGGGCACGGCGCCATGTCGATGGCGGCCATGGTGGCCGACATGCGCAACCGCTTCCTGGTCGCGGCGCTCTTCTCGATCCCCATCGTGATCTGGTCACCGATCGGCGAGGACGTCTTCAACCTGGACGTGCCCGTCCCGTTCGGGCTGCGGGAGGACCTGTGGGCGCTGCTGCTGAGCCTGCCGGTGGTCTTCTACTCGTGCACGATCTTCTTCGACGGCGCGCTACGGGCCCTGCGCGCCCGCACCCTGGACATGATGGTGCTGGTCGCGGTCGCCGTGGGCTCCGGCTGGCTCTACTCCCTGATCGTGTCGCTCACCGGCGGCGGGGACGTCTTCTACGAGGCGGCCACCGTGCTGGCCTCCTTCGTCCTGCTCGGCCACTGGTTCGAGATGCGCGCCCGCGGCGGGGCCAACGACGCCATCCGCGCCCTCCTCGACCTGGCCCCGCCCAAGGCCCTCGTGCTGCGCGACGGCGAACCGGTCGAGGTGCCCACCGCCGAGGTGGCCGTCGGCGACCTGCTGCTGGTGCGCCCCGGCGCGAAGATCGCCGTCGACGGCGTGGTCGAGCAGGGCAGCAGCGAGGTCGACGAGTCGATGGTCACGGGCGAGAGCCTTCCGGTGCACAAGGAGCCCGGTGCGCAGGTCGTGGGTGCCACCATCAACGCCAACGGCACGCTGCGCGTGCGGGCGACGAAGGTCGGCACGGACACCGCCCTGGCCCAGATCGTCAAGCTGGTCCAGCAGGCCCAGAACTCCAAGGCCCCGGGGCAGCGGCTCGCCGACCGGGCGGCGTTCTGGCTGGTCCTCGTCGCGCTGATCGGCGGGGCCGCGACCCTGGCCGTCTGGCTGCTGGCCACCGACCGCTCCCTCGGTGCCGCCATGCTGTTCGCCATCACCGTCGTGGTCATCACCTGTCCGGACGCACTCGGACTGGCCACGCCCACTGCGATCATGGTCGGCACCGGCCTCGGCGCGAGGCGCGGCGTGCTGTTCAAGAACGCCATGGGGCTGGAGACCTCCGCCCGCATCCGGACCGTCGTCATGGACAAGACCGGCACCCTGACCAAAGGCGAGCCCGAGGTCACCGACGTGGTCACCGCTCGCGCCTTCCACGAGGACGAGCTGCTGCGCCTGGTCGCGGCGGTGGAGCGGGAGTCCGAACACCCTCTCGCCGAAGCCGTCGTACGCCATGCGGAGGCGGTGCGACAGGGGGAGGACGAGGCGGAACACGCGGAGGGCTTCAAGAACGTCCCCGGTCACGGCGCCGTCGCCACCGTGTCCGGTCACCGGGTCGTGGTCGGCAACCGCCGCCTGGCCGAGCGCGAGAACATCGACCTGACGGACGTGGCGCAGCGGCGGGAGGAGTTGGCAGCCAGCGGTCGTACGGTCGTGATCGCCGCCGTCGACGGGCGGGCGGCCGGCCTGATCGGCATCGCCGACGCACCGCGAGAGACCTCCGCCGCCGCCGTGGCCGAGCTGCACGCCCTTGGGGTGGAAGTGGTCATGCTCACCGGCGACAACCGGGCCACCGCCGAGCGGATCGCCGAGCGGCTGGCCATCGACACCGTGATCGCCGAAGTCCTGCCGGGCGACAAGGCCGCCAAGGTCGCCGAACTGCAGTCCTCCGGCCGCAAGGTCGCCATGGTCGGCGACGGCGTCAACGACGCCCCCGCCCTGGCCCGTGCCGACCTGGGCATCGCCATCGGTGCGGGCACCGACGTCGCCATCGAGACCGCCGACCTCGTCCTGATGCGCTCCGATCCGCTGGACGTACCCACCGCCCTGCGCATCGGCCGAGGCACGCTGCGCAAGATGCGCCAGAACCTGGGCTGGGCCATCGGCTACAACGCCCTCGCCCTGCCGATCGCCGCCGGCGTGTTCGAACCCGCCTTCGGCCTGGTCCTCCGGCCCGAGATCGCGGCGCTGTCCATGTCCGGCTCCAGCGTCATCGTCGCCGTCAACGCGCTGGCTCTCAAACGCCTGCGCCTGCCGGGAGCGGACTCCCGCACCGTGCCCGCCCCACCCGCGCCGTCCGCCGTCGGCGCCGGCGAGCGGATCCGCCGAGCCGCCTGACCCCCGCACGGTGTCCGCCATCGCGTCGGGCCCGTCGTCGGGCCCGTAGTCGGCGGTCCGTGACCGGTTCGTCGTACGGCCCGGGGAGAGGATCGCCACCGACGGATGACGCGGTGACGTCCCGTCTCCCGGCCCGGGGACGGGACGTCGGGCCTGGGGGCGCAGGCCGGCCGGTCACCGGCTGGTACGTGATCGTCCCGCTGACGTTCGCCTCCCTCCTCACCGGTGTGGTGCAGTGCTGGGCACCACGTGGGGGCTGTTCGGTCACGACTGGGTGCTGACGACACCGGCGCTGACCGTCGTCGTCACGTTCCTGCTCCCGCTGCACACGCAGGTGATCGGCCACGTGGCGGACACGGCGTCGCGGAGCAGCCTGTCCGGCTCCCACCTGGGCGGGACGAGGGTGCAGCTCCTGTTCGACGCCGCTGCCGCCGTCGTCGTCCTGCTCACGAACAGGGCCCTGTCGCTCTACAAACCGCGTGGCATCACCCGGCCCGGATGGTGAGTGCAGCAGGCGCAGCGAGCCGACGCCTGAGCCATGGGCCGGCGCGCGGCGGCACGACGGGATGTGCCGTCATCTGCCGGACGGCCCGACTCGGCGTACCGCGGGCCCCGTTGCCCTCACGCCACGAGCACAGGGCCCCCAGGTCGTGGCTCACGGGTTTCGTTCGCGGTGGGCGGTGGCGGCGACGGCAGGCAGGAGGGCGAGGGAGAGGATGCCGCCGGTCAGGGCGAGGGCGGGGTAGCCGGTGGCGGCGACCATGATGCCGGAGGCCATGCCACCGGTGGCACCGGCGAGGGCGATGGACACGTCGACGAGTCCCTGCGTCTTGGCGCGGGTGGCCAGGGGCACCGTGTCGGTGATGATGGCGGTGCCCGACACCAGGCCGAAGTTCCAGCCGAGGCCCAGCAGGGCCAGGGCGAGCGCGAGGAGGGCGACGGAGTCACCGGGCGCCGCGGCGGCGAGGACGCCGGAGGCCAGGAGGGTGATACCGGAGGCAGCGGCGACCCTCGTCCGGCCGTGGCGGTCGACGAGCCAACCCGTCAGCGGTGAGGGCAGGTACATGGCACCGATGTGAATGGCTATGACGAGGCCGGAGGCGGCGGTTCCGTGCCCGTGGTCGTCCATGTGGACCGGCGTCATGGTCATGATCGCGACCATGACGAGCTGGGTGAGGACCATGACCAGAGCGCCGAGGACGACTCCGCCTCTGCCAACCGCCGGGCCGGAGCCGGCGGCGGCCGGTTCCGTGGTGGTGTCGGCTTCCTCGGCCCGGGCGGCGGCGCGGGCCAGCAGCAGCGGGTCGGGGCGGAGCCACAGGACGAGGACGAGCGCGGCCAGCGCATAGGCGGCACCGGACAGGATGAAGGGCCCGGCGAGGTCGCGTATGCCGAGGGTTTCGGCGAACGCGCCGGTCGGGGCGGCGAGGTTGGGGCCGGCGACGCCGCCGAGGGTGGTGGCGACCAGGACGGTGGAGACCGCGCGGGCCCGGTGGCCGGGTGCGGCGAGGTCGGCTCCCGCGTAGCGGGCCTGGAGGTTGGTGGCCGTGCCGGCGCCGTACACGAACAGGGCGATGAAGAGCAGGACGGGACGGTCCAGAACCGCAGCGGTGATGACGCCGGCCGAACCGATCGCGCCGGTGAGGTAGCCGGCGGCCAGCCCGGGGCGTCGGCCGCGGGCCTGGGAGATACGGCCGACGGCGACGGCGGCCAGCGCGGATCCGGCGGTGAACAGGGCACTGGGCAGACCGGCGAGGCTGGTGGAGCCGAGCATCTCCTGGGCGAGCAGGGCGCCGACGGTGACCCCTGCGGCGAGGCCCGCACCGCTGAGCACCTGGGAGGCGACCAGGACACGGAGGATGCGGCGCTGCGCCCGGTCGGGATCGGACAGGTGGGCAGCCGTGCCGGCGGATGCGGTACTGGTCATGGTCTCTTCCGGAGCGGGGGCGCGGGCAGGGTGACGCACCGGCACCGGCCCGGTTGGGTGCCGTGCGGGCGGCTGGGCGCCGGGTGGTACGTGGCCAGGCGCTCCGCACCGCCGCCGAGCGTGGCGGCGACGGCGAACGGCCTCAGCGGGCCACGACCGCGACCGTCGGCCGGTGAGGCCTGGGTGATCACGCGGTCAACCGGGTGATCACGTGCGGGTCGGGCCGGACGGACGCGGGGACGGCCCCGCAGCCCGAGCGGGTCGGCCTCGGCGCCGGAGGCGATGACCCCGGACTCGACGAGACCGGTACTGACCAGACCGGCCACCTGGACGCGGATCGTCGGCGGATGCGACGGAGTGCCACTTGGGCCCCCGGTCACGTCAGGTCCGAGGCGTCGACGGGCAGCTCCGACAGGCGCCACTCCAGCATGCCGTCGCTGAGGCGGACCGCCCGGCGCCCGCGGTCGGTCAGCAGCCGTACGGCGTCGTGGGCCAGGACGCAGTACTCGCCGCGGCAGTAGACGACGACCTCCAGGTCCTCGGGCAGTTCGTCGATCCGCTCGGCCAGGTCGGCCATCGGGATGGAGAGCGCGCCGGGGATGTGTCCGGCCCGGTACTCCTCCACCGGCCGCACGTCGAGCACGACGACGTCTCCCGCGTCGATGCGGACCCGCAGCTCCTCACGGCTGACCTCGACCGCGGTGTCCTCCCCCAGATACGCGTCACGGGCGGCGGGCACGGCCGCCTGGTGGGCTTCGGCGACCTTGCGCAGCAGCGCGAACAGCTGCGCGACGTCGTCGCCGGCGAGGCGGTAGTGGATGCGCACCCCCTCGCGGCGCGTGGTGACGAAACCGGCCTGCTTGAGGGTCTGCAGGTGCGCGGAGGCGGTGGTCAGGTTCAGTCCGGCCGCCTTCGCGAGCGCGTCGACGGTGCGCTCGCCCTGGGCCAGCAGATCCAGCAACTCCAGCCGCTTGCCGCTGGCCAGGGCCTTTCCACTGGCCGCGAACGCGTCGTAGAGCCGCGCCCTCGTCCCGCTCTCCGTGTTCTCCCGCAAGTCATCCTCCATAAATCCATGGATTATTGTAGGCGAGTCCGGAGGGAGCCCTCAACCGCCCCGTGGCAGCAGAGACCAGGTGCCTGACACCGGGGCGAGGAACGAGCGGCTGCGGTTTCCGTACCGCGTCGCGGACGACGAGGAACCGCGGGCGGGCATCGGGCCGCCCCAGCCCAGCAGTCGCGTCAGTCAGTGGCTGAGCCCCGACCGCCGGCACCCGTGTACGCGCACCGGTGTCAGTGGTGGGTGGCAGCATCGGGCGCATGACGGAGACCACGGCATTCGACTGGCGGTCGTTCCTGCTCGGATGGAGCGGGGAGTGGGCGGATTCCCTGTCGGACGCGGAGCTGAGGGACGAGGGCGACGAGACTGCGCGGCGGGCGCGGTGGCTGGGGTTTGCGCCCGCGTCCGAGGAGCGGATCGCGGCCCTGGAGGAGCGGCTCGGCCGCCGGCTGCCTCCGTCGTACCGAGACTTCCTCGCGGTCAGTGACGGGTGGCGGCACGCGGGCGGGTTCGTGTGGCTGTTGGCGGGGACCACGGACGCGCACTGGCACGACAACGCGTCAGGCGTCGCGGAGTTCTTCGAGGAGGACCTGGACGAGGGCGCGGAGCCCGAGGAGCGCCGGGCTGCGGAGATCTGGTGGCGCGGGCTCCAGCTCGACGTGGACTCCGATGCCACCTACGTGCTGATGGACCCCGAGGACGTGGACGAGAACGGCGAGTGGGCCGTCCGGACGTGGGCGGGCTGGCGGGCCGCGCCACCCGAACGGTACGCGAACTTCAGGGAGTTCATGCGGGCGATGCACCGGGAGTTCCACAGCCTGCGGGCACGGCCGCGCGACGGTCAGCCGGAGTTCGTCAACGACACGACGCGGGAGCTGGACGCTCTGGTGGAGCAGGCCCGGCTGGAGGCGCTGCGCGGCGGATGGGAGCGGGCCGTGGCCGCGCTGGACGAGGCGAAGGAGTACGGCAGACCGCGGGCCGCCGGGCTGGGCGACCAGATACGCCGCCTGCTCGGTCGGACCTGCATGGTGTACTTCGACGGCCTGGTGACGGAGCCGCGGTACGCGCCCGAGTTGTTGCCGCCACTGGTCGCCGAGCACGCGGCGCACTCGTACGGGGACGACTCCACGCTGACCTTCCATCTGCAGGGCGCCAGCGAGCACGTGGTGTCGATGGCGTACAAGACGCTGGAGCTGGTGAGGAGTGGCTCGTACCGGTACACGGCGGCGGGGCCGTTCGGTGAGGCGGCCGAGCGGGCACGGGAGGTGGCGCGGTCGGGTGACGCCGACGGGGCGTGGCGGACGCTCAGGGACGCCGTGCCCCTGTGGGAGCCGCTGGGACCGGATCACCTGGCGCCGCTGGGGTGGGTGGCCGACCCCGTGCTCGGGCCGCTGCTGACTCCGGAGCGGGGCCGCGAGCTGCTGTCCACGCCAAGGGACGGACGGGCGGAGTAGGGCCCGATTCCGCGAGTCTGCGGCGGCAAGGTGCTGGGCGGCAAGGTGCTCGGCGTGCGGGACATGTCGACGGCCGACGGTGCCGCCGCTGTCCGGTGGTCCGACAACGGCACCGCCGTCCACCGGTGGACCCTCGTCAACAGGGGCGACCGCACCCGCGGGATCCGTGACGCGCGCAGCGGGAAGCTGATCGCCGTCGGGAACGGCTCCACCGCGGTGGGGCGCCCTCGCACGTCCGGGCCACGGACGACGGCACGGCCGACAACCGCCGGCGCGTCGTGCGCAGACGCGCGGCGGTCATGTCTCCTCCGGCCGCTCGGGGCTGTCCAGGCCGGTCAGGGCGCCGACCGGGTCGGGGTCGGGGGTGCCGCGGGGCCACCAGTCCTCGCGGCCCGGTTCGGACTCGTAGGCGTACCAGAGGTGATCGCGGCCGAGACGCAGCTGGAGGTGGCCCCGGGGGTGGGTGAGGCGGTTGCGCCAGGGGCGGAAGGCGGGCAGGTCGGCGGCGAGGAGCTGGGGCCGGGCGCGGTCGAAGCGGCCGGCGGGCGGGTCCCAGGGTTCCTCCAGGACGGCGAGCCCGGCCGGTCCGCCCTGCCGCCAGGCGGCGACGGCGCGGGCCAGTTCGGCCGGGGTGCGGCCGGCCGCGGAGGCGAGGGAGGAGTACAGCGCGCGGGTGGCCGCGGTGAGCCCGGAACCGGGGCGCGCCGCGGCGAGCCGTACCGCGTCCTGCCACAGCGTCAGAGCCCCGACCGGGTCGCGGCCGGTCGTGAGCAGGGTGTGGGCTCGGGCGGCGGCGTCGGTGGCGAGCTGGTCCAGCGCGAAGGCGTCCGGGCCGCCCGGGGCCGCCGGGTACACCGGCGGCTGCTCCGGGTGCGCGGGCGGGGTCAGCGGGGCCGGGAGCGGTGGGAGGGCACCACGGGCGGCCAGGGCGTCACTGGCCCGCACGCCGGGCAGGGGCGCCGGTTCCCTCTCCTGGGCGGCGCGGGCCGAGCGCGCGGCGCTGCGCCGGGACAGGTCGTCGACGACCTCCCGTTCCCCGCGGCCGCGCAGCAGGAGCAGCACGAACGGGTCGGCGTCGAGCAGGCGCGCGGTCTGGTAGCAGAGGGCGGCGGCGTGCTTGCAGGGATGGCCGGAGTCGGGGCAGCTGCACTGCGGGGCGAGGTCGCCGGGGCCGGGCAGCAGGGGGGCGCCGCAGTCGGCGAGCGACGGGGGCATCTCCTTGTCGAGCAGCGCCGCGATGTGGCCCGGCCGCTCGGCGGCGGCCTCCAGGAACCGCTCCCAGTCGGCGTCCCCGAAGGTCCGCAGCCGTACCTGGACGCGGTACGGGCGGGGACGGCTGCCCTGCACGTAGGCGAGGACGAGCCCGGGGGTGACGGTGATCGCGTCGACGTGCCCCTGCGCGGCGTAACCGCGTCCGCGCGCCAGGCGTTTGGCGTCCAGCGCCCCTTCCTCCAGGGCGGTGATCCAGGCGTTGCCCCACCAGGTCTCGGAGGAGCGGTCGCGGTCCGGGTCCTGGGGCGGGAACCGGGGGAAGGTGCGGCGCAGATCGCCGTCGCGCGTGGGGGCGGCCATGGAACGGGGGGTGCGGGGCGTCGCGGCCACGGGGGGCGGGGTACGGGACGCCGAGGACTCGGTCCGGCGCCCCGGAGCGACGCCCGGCTGCCGCTTCGGTTCCGCCGACGGGGGTGCGCCGCCGGGGACCGAGGGCTCCGGGCCACCGGCGGAGTCGGGAGCGGCCTCCCTCTCCGCTTGCGCCGTCGGCCGTGTACCGCCGGGGTCGGGAGAGGTGGGGCGGTCGGCGGAGTCGGGCGTGACGTCCCGCTCCGGTGCGTCGTCCGGGGCGGGCATGCGGAACGCCTCGGCGGCGAACTCCCGCAGTTCGCGCGCCCGGAGGCCGGTGGCGCGGTCGCCGCGGGCGGTGCGGGGGACGCGGGGTGCGGGGGCCGATGCCCGGCTCTTGCGCTCCTCGGCTTCAGGGGCCCCGTCCCCGGGTCGTGTCCGCTCCCGCCGCGCCTGCGCCCGGGCCGACCGCAACGCCTCCCGCGCGATGTCGCCGGGGCGCTGGGACGGACGCCGCACGTCGCCTTCGGCGGCGGACCGACCCGCACCGCGCCCGGCGTCGTCCTCGGCGGTCGTCACGTCGTCGCGGGAGGGCGGGGCCGTGTCGTCACCGGGCGCCGCCGGTACCGCGAGTGCGTCGGCGGCGTCCTCGTCGGAGCCACCACCCGGGGAGCCCGCCCCACCAGGAAGCAAGGCCGTGTCGTCACCGGGCGCCGCCGGTACCGCGAGTGCGTCGGCGGCGTCCTCGTCGGAGCCACCACCCGGGGAGCCCGCGCCGTCCGCCCCCTCTGCCGTCTCCGGGGCACCGCTCACCGCCTCGCCTGCGCGGCGGGTCAGCACCGCGCGGCGCAGTGCTTCGCGCGCCACGTCACCCGGTCGCCGCTCCCCGTCCCCGGGGCGGCCGGGGGCCGCCCCGGAGGTACCGGCCCGCCCGGGCCGCCCCGTCGTCACGGGCCGGGGCCCGGCCTCCCCGTGCTCGCCACTCGTGTCCGTGGACGGGGGCTCGGTGGCGCCGTCGCGAGCCGTCCGCCGGGGAGCGGGCTGCGCGGGCGGGGCCGGGGTGATGTCGTCGTGCCCGGAGTGCTCCGGGGCGTCCGCACGTGCCGGTCCCCGGCCCGCCCGCTCCCGTGCGGCCCGCAGGGCCTCGCGGGCCCGCTCGGACGGGCGGGGGGTCATGACGGGCTCCGCAGCGAGACGAGGTCGGACAGTTCACGGTCGGTCAGCTCCGTCAGCGCGGACTCGCCCGAGCCGAGGACGGCGTCGGCGAGGGCGCGCTTGGACTCCAGCATCTCGGCGATGCGGTCCTCGACCGTGCCCTCGGTGATGAGGCGGTGGACCTGGACGGGCTGGGTCTGGCCGATGCGGTACGCGCGGTCGGTGGCCTGTTCCTCGACCGCCGGGTTCCACCAGCGGTCGAAGTGGACGACATGCCCGGCGCGGGTGAGGTTGAGGCCGGTGCCTGCGGCCTTGAGGGACAGGACGAGGACCGGGGTGGCCCCGCTCTGGAAGCGGTCCACCATGCGCTCCCGCTCCGTCACCGGCGTGCCGCCGTGCAGGAGGTCCACCGGGATCGCCCGCCCGGTCAGATGCGCCTCGATCAGGCGTGCCATGCCGACGTACTGGGTGAAGACGAGCGCCGAGCCGTCCTCGGCGAGGACGGTGTCCAGCAGCTCTTCCAGCAGGGCGAGTTTGCCCGAGCGTGCCGCGATGCGGTCGGCGGCGGCGTGGTCCTGCTTGAGGTACAGCGCCGGGTGGTCGCAGATCTGCTTGAGCGAGGTGAGCAGCTTCAGCACCAGGCCGCGGCGGCCCATGCCCTGCGCGGTCTCGATGGCGAGCATCGACTCGCGCACCACCGCCTCGTACAGGGCCGCCTGTTCGCGGGTCAGCGGCACGGGGTGGTCCGTCTCGGTCTTGGGCGGCAGTTCGGGGACGATACCGGGGTCGGACTTCTTGCGCCGCAGCAGGAAGGGGCGTACCAGGCGCGCCAGGCGCTCGACCGCCTCCCCGTCCTCGCCGTTCTCCACCGCGCGTGCGTGCCGGGCGCGGAAGGACTTCAGGGGGCCGAGGAGTCCAGGGGTCGTCCAGTCGAGCAGGGCCCACAGCTCGGAGAGGTTGTTCTCGACGGGTGTGCCGGTCAGGGCCACACGCGCGGGGGACGGGATGGTGCGCAGGGCCCTGGCCGTGGCCGAGTGGGGGTTCTTGACGTGCTGCGCCTCGTCGGCGACGACCATGCCCCAGCACCGCGCGGCCAGGGTGGGCGCGGTCGAGCGCATGGTGCCGTAGGTGGTGAGGACGAAGCCGCCGTCCAGGCCGTCCAGGGTGCGGTCGGGGCCGTGGAAGCGGCGCACGGGGACGCCGGGGGCGAACCGGGTGATCTCCCGCTGCCAGTTGCCGAGCAGGGAGGCCGGGCAGACCACCAGGGTCGGCTCGCCGCGGGCCCGTTTCAGGTGCAGCGCGATGACGGTGATCGTCTTGCCGAGGCCCATGTCGTCGGCGAGGCAGCCGCCGAGGCCGAGGGAGGTCATCAGGTCGAGCCAGGCCAGGCCCCGCAGTTGGTAGTCGCGCAGGGTGGCGTGCAGGCCGGGCGGCGGTTCGGCGGGGCGCACGCCGGCGGTCAGGCGGTCGCGGAGCACGGCGAGGGCGCCGGCGGGAACGGCCTCGACCGTCTCGCCGTCCACCTCGGCGCTGCCGGTGAGGGCGACGGACAGGGCGTCGACCGGGTCGAGCAGTCCGAGGTCGCGCTTGCGGGCCTTGCGGACCAGCGCCGGGTCCACCAGGACCCACTGGTCGCGCAGTCGTACGACGGGGCGGTGGGCCTCGGCCAGCGCGTCCATCTCGGCCTCGGTGAGCGGGTCGCCGCCGAGGGCCAGCTGCCAGCCGAACCGCAGCAGGTCCTCGCTCTCGAAGAAGCCGGTGCCGTCGGTCGCCGAGCCGGGGGCGGGGCGGACCACCGCGGTCGCGGTGAGGTCCTGGGCGAGGTCCCTGGGCCAGTGGACGGCGACCCCGGCGGCGGCGAGCCGGGTGGCCGCGACGCCCAGCAGGTCGCCGAGCTCGTCCTCGGACAGGGCCAGCACGTCGGGCACGTCCTGGTCGCACAGCCGGTCCAGCGGGGGCCAGACCCGGGCCGCGCGGCGCACGGCCAGGGCGGCGTCCACCCGCGCGCGGGGGCCGAAGGCGCCGTCCGCCTCACCGGACCACAGCGCCGCGGCGTCGGCCACGAGGGTGGGGTCGGCGAGGCTGTGCACCTGCACGACCGCCGCGCCCGCGCCACGCCCGCCGTCACCGCGGCCGGTGGTGTCGAACAGGTCGTACGCGGACAGGTCCAGGCGCAACGAGATCCGCACGCCCGCGTCCATGCCGGCGGCGACCTCGGCGGCCCAGTCCTGCGCGTCAGGCAGCCGCTGCGCCCCGCGCGCGGCGAACGGCCGGCCCGAGGCGTGGGGCGCGGCCGGGGTGCGGGGCAGGGTGTCGGCGACCGCGTCGAGGAAGGCGCGCACCAGGGCGTCCGGCCGGGGCAGCCGGATCGGGCCGGGGCCGGGCAGCGGCACGGCGTGGCCCTCGTACGGCAGGGCCGCGGCGACCGCCCGGAGGTGGGCCGCCTCGTCCTGGTCCAGCGGACCGGCACGCCAGGCGTCGTGCCCCGTGGCGGTCAGACCGGGCAGCAGCCGCCCGCGCGCGGTGAGCCGCAGCGCGTGCAACGCGGCCGCGCCCCAGCAGGCGGTGGCGGGATGGGCCGCGGGGTCGCGCCGCGCCCGCACCAGTACGGGCAGCGCCTCGTCCAGGGGCAGCGACAGCGCGGGCACCTCCCGCCTGCGCACCCCGGAGCCGTGCGGCCGCACGACGGTGAGCTCGGTGTACCGGGGCGTGCCCGGGGACCGGGTGCCGCCGGGTCCGTCCGCGGCGGGCGCGGTCCCGGTCGCGGCGTCCGCGGGCGACTGTCCGTGGGCCGTCCCGGCACCGCTCTCCGGCGCGTCGGCTCCCCCGTCACCGCCGGCGGGCTCGTCGGCGCGTACGCCGTCGCCCTCGGGGTCGTAGAAGGCGACGCGTCCGTCCCGCGGCAGCGGTGCGGGCAGGAACACGGCCGCGAGCCGGACGGGGACCTCCGTCTCCCCCTCGGTGCTCGCGGCGGCCCTTCCCCCGGCGGCCCCCGCGCCCCCGTCGTCCATACGTCGTGTCACCTCCCGCCCGCCTCTCGCGTCAGTCGTCTCCGACTCTACGGGTGGGGTCCGACAATCGGTCCCGGCGGCCGCTCGGGGGGCGTCAGGGCACCGTGCGGGAGACGACGTACACCCACGGGTATCCGGGCGTACTGCGGTTGACGACGATCTCCAGCGTGGGCGCCGGGCTCCGCTGTTCGTGGACCAGGCCGGACCAGGTACCGGGGCCGGCGAAGGTCCAGCCGGTGACCCTGCGGTCGCGCTCGCCGATGGTGATGCGGCCGGGCTCGAGATCCTCCGGGGTCATGCCGAGGCTGGTCAGGAAGGCGTTCAGGCCCGCCTCGGTGGTCTCGAACCGGACGTAGAGGCGGCTGGTCTTCCAGTTGTTGGTCTCGTAGTGGGCGACCCACCACGACGGGTCGGGCAGGGGCACCTGGTAGAGGCGCCGCTGCACCTTGGACGGCCAGCCCTCGGTGAGCCCGGTCGCCGAGTACCTCCGCTCCTTGTCCAGACCACTGCTCCGGCTCTGGTTGGCGGAGACGACCAGGTAGCCGGCCGGGATGCCGATCAGCAGCACGATGATCAGCAGGGTGAGCGCCCTGCGGCGGACCATGTGCCCGCGGTCCTCGGCCGGGGGCACCGGCCGGTCCGCATGCGTCTGGTGGGGTACACCGGTGGTCATTCCGGCTCCTGGGAGCCGCGGCGGGCGAGGAAGTACTGCTCGTAGCGCTCGTACCGCTCGACCCGGCGGCGCTTGGCGCGGCGGAAGCGGCGGGCGACCAGCCGGGCGAGGTCGGCGGCGCCGACCATGCCGGCCTCGGGGCCGAGCTGCGCCCGGACGATGCGGGCCTCGGGGCGGTAGCCGCGGCCGGTGAGATGCCGTTTGAAGGCGTCCCGCGCGGGGCCGATGAGCAGACCGTCGGCGGCGGAGACGCCGCCGCCGATGACGAAGCAGGAGGGGTCGAGGGCGGCGGCGAGGTTGGCGATGCCGACGCCGAGCCACTGGCCGATGTCCTGGAGCAGCTCGATGCACATCGCGTCGCCCTCACGGGCCAGCTCGGTGATCACGGGACCGGTGATGTCGGAGATGTTGCCCTTGACGTGCTCGATGATCCCGTAGGCGACCGGCGAGTCGGCGGCGGCCAGCTCGCGCGCCTCGCGCACCAGGGCGTTGCCGGAGCTGTACTGCTCCCAGCAGCCGCGGTTGCCGCACGGGCAGCGGTGGCCGCCGGGCACCACCTGCATGTGCCCGAACTCGCCGGCGACACCGTACTTGCCCCGCTTGACCTGCCCGTCCTCCAGGATGGCCCCGCCGATTCCGGTGCCAAGGGTGATCATGACCAGGTGGTCCTCGCCGCGGCCGGCGCCGAAGCGCCACTCGGCCCAGGCGGCGGTGTTGGCGTCGTTGTCCACCAGGACGGGGACCGAGAGCCGGCCGGAGAGGCGGTCGCGCAGCGGCTCGTTACGCCAGGACAGGTGGGGCGCGAAGAGCACGCGGTTGCGGTCGGCGTCGACCCAGCCGGCCGCGCCGATGCCGACGGCGTGCACGTCGTGCCGGTCGGACAGGTCCAGCACCAGTTCGACGATGGTGTCCTCGACGACCTTCGGGCTCTTGGACTTGTCCGGGGTCTCCGTACGGAGCTTCTCCAGGATGTTGCCGTCGGCGTCGACGACGCCCGCCATCACCTTCGTACCGCCGATGTCGATGCCGACGGTGGGCACGCGCGGGGCCGTCAGGTGCGAGCGGCGTTCCCGGGTGCCGACCGTGCGGAGCACGGGGGCGCGGCGCGAGCCGATGGGGGCGCCGGCCGCCCGGGCGGAGCTCAGCGCCCTGGGGAGTGTGAGGTCGCGGTAGGTGCTCATCGCCGCCGATTGTGCCTCACCGTGACGCTGGGTGTCGTACAGGGGAGCAAAGGCGGACATCGGCCGCACACCGCCGCACGGCCGGGACAGGCGACGAGGATCCCGGGTCGGCGGGCCGTTCAGGACCGTACGAGGAGCTGGAACTCGAACGAGTAGCGGGACGGACGGTAGGTGTGGGTGCCGAACTCCACCGCGCGGCCGGTGTCGTCGAAGGTGACGCGCTGCATGGTGAGCAGCGGGGCACCCGTCTCCTCGCCCAGCCGTTCCGCCTCGGCGGCGGTGGCGGCACGGGCGCCGATGATCTGGCGGGCGCTGTGCAGGGTGATCCCGGCGGCCCGCATCAGCCGGTACAGGCCGGTGGCCTCCAGTTGCCCGGTGCCGAGGTCGAGCAGGCCGGGCGGCAGGAAGTTGCACAGGTACGCCATCGGCTCCCCGTGGGCGAGCCGCAGTCGCTCCACCCGGTGCACGTCGCTGTCCTCGGCGACGCCGAGCGCCGCCGCGACCTCGGCGGACGCGGGGACGACCGTGTTGACCAGGACCTTCGTGGCCGGGCGCTGACCGGCCGACTCCAGGTCGTCGAAGAGGCTGCTGAGCTCCAGGGGGCGTTTGACCTGGCTGTGCACCACCTGCGTGCCGACCCCGCGGCGGCGCACGAGCAGCCCTTTGTCGACGAGCGACTGGATGGCCTGGCGCACGGTGGGACGGGACAGGCCGAGCCGCGCGGCGAGCTCGATCTCGTTGCCCAGCAGGCTGCCGGGGGTCAGCGTGCCGTGCTCGATGGCGGCCTCCAGCTGCTGGGACAGCTGGAAGTACAACGGCACGGGGGAGCTGCGGTCCACGCTCAGCTCCAGCTGCACGGTGGGATCCACTTCTGGTTTCGGCACGGCCCGAGCGTAGCCCCGTGCGTTGTTGACGGGAAGTTGTGTAGTCCGATTGTCCGGACATACACATTGACAGGGAAGGGCGCGGGCCGCACCTTGATTCCATGCGCATCGGGGTCATCGGTACGGGCCGCATCGGCACCCTTCACGCCCGCACGCTCAGCAGGCACCGCGACGTCGGCTCGCTGATCCTCACGGACGCGGACCCGGCGCGGGCCCAGGCGCTCGCGCACCGGCTCGGCGAGACGGCGGCACCCGGGGTGGACGAGATCTACACCTGGGGGGTGGACGCCGTGGTGATCACGACGGCCACCTCGGCCCACGCCGAGCTGATCGGCCGGGCCGCCCGGGCCGGGCTGCCGGTGTTCTGCGAGAAGCCCATCGCCCTCGACCTGCCAGGCACCTTGCAGGCCATCGCCGAGGTCGAGGCGGCCGGGACGGTCCTCCAGATGGGCTTTCAGCGCCGGTTCGACGTCGGCTACGCGGGCGCACGCGAGGCCGTGCGCGCGGGCCGGCTCGGCCGGCTGCACACCGTCCGCGCGATGACCAGCGACGCGGAGCCGCCGCCCGCCGCGTTCCTGCCGCTGTCCGGCGGGCTGTACCGGGACACGCTGATCCACGACTTCGACGTGCTGCGCTGGGTGACGGGCCGCGAGGTGGTCGACGTCTACGCCACCGGATCCGATGCCGGGCCTGCGATGTTCCGGGAGGCGGGCGACGTCGACACGGGCGCGGCGCTGCTCACGCTCGACGACGGCACGCCGGCCACGGTCACCGGGACACGGCTGAACGGCGCGGGCTACGACGTGCGCATGGAGCTCGCCGGGGAACTCGACCAGATCGCCGTCGGCCTGGACGACCGGACGCCGATCGCCTCCACCGAGCCGACGGGTCCGCCGGCCGCGGACAAGCCGTGGACCGGGTTCCTGGAGCGCTTCGGACCCGCCTACGAGGCGGAGCTGACCGCGTTCGTCGAGGTGGTGCGGGGTGAGCGGGCCAACCCGTGCGACGGCCGGGAGGCCCTTCAGGCACTGCGGATCGCGGAGGCGTGCGAGGTGTCCCGGCGGGACCGCAGACCGGTTCGGCTGGCGGAGATCGCGGGCGGCCCGGAGGGTGCGTACCCCTAGGCCTGTCGTCCGGACCAGGACGCCGGGCGGCGACGGTGCCTCGTGACCACCGGGAGCAGGGTCCGGTGCGTGCGGCTGCACGGCGGAGGAGGGCGTCGACGCGGAGCGTCGGCAACGGAGGACAACGCCGCGGATGTGCGTGCCGGACCCCGCGTCTGCGGCTTGGGCCGACCGACAGGCCCTGGGGATCAGGGCGATCAGGGGGACGGCACCGGCAGGACCGTGCCCTGGGCGACCGCGCACAGGGTCTCGGTGCCGTCGTCGGCGAGGGTGGTCAGGTCGCAGCGGACGACGGCCTGGCGCCGGCCCGCGTGGACCACCTCCGCGCGGGCGCGCAGGGTGCGGCCGGTGGCCGGGCGGAGGTACTGGATGGAGAAGCCGCCGGTGAGGACGTGCGGGCCGAGGACGGCGCCGGCCGCGAAGGTGAGGGCGTTGTCGGCGGCGTAGGAGAGAACCCCGCCGTGCACGAAGCCGTTCTGCTGGTGCAGTTCCTCGCGGATGTCGATCTCCAGGGTGGCCCCGCCGTCCCCGAAGGCGGTCACCCGCGCGCCCACCAGCCGGCTGAAGGGCTGGCTGTGCAGGGCCTGCTGGGCCGTGCCCAGGTCGAGTGCGGCGGATGCGGTCATGGCAACGGTGCTCCCTCGATGTCGCGGTCGGCGAACGGGTTTTCCTGCGTGACGCTAGCGTCCCCCGGTGTCCTCCAGGAGCCCGGCGTCGTGGGCGAGCAGCGCGATCTGCACGCGGTTGTTGAGCCCCAGCTTGGCCAGGATGCGCGAGACGTGGGTCTTGACGGTGGCCACGCTCATGAAGAGTTCCGTGGCGATCTCCGCGTTGGCCAGGCCGCGGCCGACCGCGACGGCGACCTCGCGCTCCCGCTCGTTGAGGGCGGCGATGCGCTCCCGCGCGCGGACGCCGCGGGTGTCGGCGGCGGTGCCGGCCGCGTGCCGCATCAGCTGCCGTGTGACGGCGGGCGACAGCACGGGGTCACCGGCCGCGACCCGGCGCACGGCCTGCAGGATCTCGGCGGGCGGGGTGTCCTTGAGCACGAATCCGGCGGCGCCCGCGCGCAGGGCGCGCAGGACCTGCTCGTCGGCGTGGAAGGTGGTGAGGACCACGACCTGGGGGGCGTCCTCGCGCCGGCGCAGCAGCTCGGTCGCGGCCAGGCCGTCCACCGTCGGCATCCGGATGTCCATGAGGACGACGTCCGGGCGGGTGCGGTCGACGAGCGCCTCGACCTCACCGCCGTCGGCGGCCTCACCGACGATCTCGATGTCGTCGGCGCCGCCCATCATGAAGGACAGTCCGGCCCGCACCAGCGGGTCGTCGTCGACGAGGAGCAGTCTGATCGCAGTCATGGGGGCCACGTAATCACGCCGGGGCCGGGCAGGCGTGTGCGGCTCCCCAACCGGCTTGCGCCCGCCGCGTCTTCGGGCCGGTCACGCCCACGGCAGTTCCGCCCGCACCTCGAACCCGCCGTCCGCCGTGGGCCCGTGCGTCAGCGTGCCGCCGGCCAGCGTGGCCCGTTCGGTCAGGCCGATCAGGCCCTGCCCGGCACCGGGGACGTGCGGGACGTCGCCCTCGGGCGGGGGGTTGTGGACGTGGACGGTGAGCCCCTCGCCCGGGGCGCCGGTGACGCGGACCGCGACCTCGGTGCCGGGGGCGTGCTTGCGGGCGTTGGTCAAGCCCTCCTGGACGATCCGGTAGGCGGTGCGGCCGACGGATGCGGGGACGGCGGCGGGGTCGGTGACGCGCCGGTCGAGAGCGACCGTCATGCCGGCCTCGCGGGACTCGGCGACCAGCGTGTCCAGCGCCGCAAGCGTCGGCTGCGGGCGGCCCGCGTCGTCGGAGTCGCCGGCCCGCAGGACGCCGATGATCTCCCGCAGGTCCTGGAGCGCCTCGTGGGCGCTCTCCCGGATGACGCCCGCGGCTCGCGCGATCTCCTCGCGGGGCGCGTCGGGCCGGAACTCCAGCGCGCCCGCGTGCACGCTGAGCAGTGTCAGCCGGTGCGCGAGCACGTCGTGCATCTCACGCGCGATGGCCTCGCGCGCGAGCCGCTGCGCCTGCTCGGCACGCAGCCCGGCCTCCCGCTCGGCCCGCCGGGCGTGGTCCCTCAGGCTCAGCATCAACTGCCGCTTGGAACGCACGAACATGCCCCAGCCGACGACCGCGCCCAGCAGCGCCACGGTGAAGGCCACCGAGGCGAGGAACGGCAGTTCGGGGTCGGGGCGCAACCAGTAGAACAGGGGGGTCAGCGCCATGGTGGCGCCGCCCACCCAGGCCACGTACCGGAAGGGCCGGTGCACGGCGAGGGTGAACAGTGCGATGAGGCTGGTCCCGCCGGCGGTGTCCGAGAGGAAGCCGACGGGAATCATCGCCACGGCCAGCCCGAGCGGGTGGCGGCGGCGCAGCCAGACCGCGGCGCAGGACAGCGCGCCGAGCAGCTGGTCGGCCGCGGCCACCGAGGGGGACACGTGCGGATTCTCGGCCAGTGCCTCGGCGCCCAGCAGGCCCACGCAGACGGCCGCGAGGAAGCAGGAGAAGTCGACGACCCAGTCGCGTGCGGTGCGCCGGGGCCGGCGTCCGGACCGGTCGGCGTCGGGGTCGAGCTCGTGGATCAGGGCGGAGGGGAAGAACCACCTGCGTCCCGTGAACACCGGGGCGGTCCGCGCCGCGTCGTCACCCATCACGGTCGGCCAATCTACGCAGCCGCCACCCGTCCCGCCGCCGCGAGGGCCGGATCACCGACCGAAGTCGCGGCACCGCAGACTTTCGGCGTGCTCCCGCGCGTCGGGCGTCCTCCTTCGGCGTGCTCTGCGCGGCGGAGCGGGTCCTTGCGTCGCGCGTGGTGCGGCCCGGCGGCCGATGGCGCGGGGCGGGCCCACGGGGCCAGGGTCGTGGTCATGAAGCAACTGCTGGAGTTTCTCGGGTTCGTCGCCTTCGTGCAGGGCGTCGCGGGGCTGACGCACGAGTTCACCGGCTGGGACTGGGGGCTGGTGCAGCGGTGGGGGTTGCTCGACGGCTACGAGATCTACGCCGGCATCGCCCTGGTGGTGCTGGCGGTCGCCCTTTTCGCGGCGGCGGAGAGCCTGAAGTCGGAGTGAGGCGGCGGGAGGTGAACATCGCGGAAACGAACTGCGCGTACTCGGAAAAGACGACAGACTTGACATTGACATGCCACCTTCTACGCGCGTCATCATGGCGGCATGAGATTCCCCCCACAGATCATCCGCATCGGTTCCGCGGCGGCACTGCTGTCGGCGTTGCTGGTGGGCGGCACCGTGTCCGCCGCACCCGCGGGCGCCGCGGCCACGGCGGTCGGCAGCATCTGCCACCGCGATCTGCCACCCCAGGCGCACGACACCCTCGACCTGATCGAGCGGGGCGGTCCCTTCCCGTTCGAACAGGACGGCACCGTCTTCCAGAACCGCGAAGGGATCCTGCCGGGCAGGGACACCGGCTACTACCACGAGTACACCGTGATCACGCCCGGTTCGCCCACGCGCGGCGCCCGGCGCATCGTCACCGGTGAGGAGCGCCAGGAGGACTACTACACGGCCGACCACTACGCGTCGTTCGACCTGGTCGACCACGGCTGCTGAGCCCGGCCGGCCGGTCGGAGGCACTCGCCCCGCGGCCCCCCACCGCACCCCCGCCGCGGGGCGAGACCGGCTCGTGGCTCTCCGACTCCGGCGGCGCTCGGTCCGCCGGGTGGCAACTCCTCACCGCCGCGTGGCCGTTGCCGACGTCGACGTCGACGTCCGTCGGCCGCCGGCGCGGCGGTGCGCCGCCCGCTGGGATGGGGGCATGACTCCTCACCTTCCTGAGACACCCCGTTCCCTTCCTGAGACACCCCTGTCCGGCAGGGCGGCGCTGGTCACCGGCGGCAGCCGCGGGATCGGCGCGGCGACGGCACGGCGACTGGCCCGCGAGGGCGCGGACGTGGCCCTCACCTACGTGCACGGCAAGGAGGCTGCCGAGGACGTCGTGCGGGCCGTCGAGGCGCTGGGGCGCCGCGCGGTGGCCCTGCGCGCGGACGCGGCGGACGCGGCGGAGGCCGCGGGTGCGGTGCCGGCCGCGGTGCGGGCGCTGGGGCGGCTGGACGTCCTGGTGAACAACGCGGGGATCGGTGTGCTCGGCCCCCTGGAGAGCCTGTCCCTCGCCGACATCGACCGGGTCCTCGCGGTGAACGTGCGCGGTGTCTTCCTGACCTCCCGGGCGGCCGCCGCGCACATGACGGCAGGGGGCCGGATCATCACGGTCGGCACCTGCCTGACCCAGCGGGTGCCGGGCCCCGGCGGGACGCTCTACACGATGAGCAAGGCGGCCCTGGTCGGGCTGACCAGGGCGCTGGCACGGGAGCTGGGCGAACGCGGCATCACCGCGAACATCGTCCACCCGGGCCCCACCGACACCGACATGAACCCGGCCGACGGCCCCTACGCCCCCGGCCAGGCCGTCCTCACCGCCCTGGGCCGCTTCGCCGCCCCGGAGGAGATCGCCGCCACGATCGCCCACCTGGCCGGCGCGTCGTACGTCACGGGCGCGGAGTTCCCGGTGGACGGGGGTCACGCGGCGTAGGGCCCGTGGGGCGCCTGCCGGCCGGTCCGCCCGGCGCGTGTGCCGTCGGGGCGGCGGGTCGTCCCTGCGAGGCGGCCGCGCCGGGCCGGTCGCCGGACCCGCGCGGTGTTCACCGGGAACGGGCACGTACGCGGCACCCGCCGGGTACGTGCCCGAGGTCCCGCGCGGGGGGCGCCCCCCGCGCGGTGGCTTATGGGGCCGGGTCAGGCGCCCAGCTCCTGGTGGCGGGTCGTCAGGGCGGCGGCGCCCCGGTCGGTCAGGGTGCCGTGGAGGCGCAGGCGGGAGATGCCGCCGTCGGGATGGATGTCCACGCGCGCGTGGGTGCCGACCACCGGGGCCGGGAGGACGAAGCGGTGGTCGGTGTCGGGCTGGAGGCGGGTGCGGGGCAGGATCTCCTGCCACTCGCCGTCCTCGCCGTCCCGCACCCACACCGAGGCCCACCCCGCGCTGTTGCCCTTGAGGTACGCCGTGTCGATCTCCACGGCGCGGATCCGCGACTGCGCCACCAGCCGGTAGCGGATCCAGTCGTGGCCCCGGTCGCGGCGGCGCCGGGTCTCCCAGCCGTCGTCCATCTTGCCGGAGCGGCCCGGCCGGATGGTGTTGGTGGCCGGTGAGTAGAAGCGGTCGGAGGCGTCCTCGACGCTCCCGCCGTTCTCCAGGGCGACGACGTCGAAGGTGCCCAGGGCCGTCAGCCACTCCGGGTCCGGGACGACCTCGCCGTACACGCGCAGGCGCGCGATGCCGCCGTCGGGGTGCTGGTTGAGGCGCAGGTGGGTGAAGCGCTGTTGGACCGACACGGCGAAGCCGTTGGCCGCGTGCCCGCCGACCGGGGTGCGCGGGACCAGCGTCGTCCACTTCACGTCGTCGCCGAGCAGTTCCTCCGGTGACGGGGAACCCGCCACCGAGGTTCCCTCGACCGACACCGCCTGCGGGTGGTTGCCGCGGAAGTGGGCGGTGTCCACGACGATGCCCCGCACGACACCGGGCGCGCCGAGCCGGATGAGCGCCCAGTCGTGGTCCTCGGCCGCCGGCCAGGGGTGGTCGGCCGAGCTGCCGCGTCGGCGCCGGGTCTCCCAGCCGTCCATGATCTTGCCCTTGTGCCCGAAGTGCTCGGGGTCGAACTCCGCGCGCCCGGGCAGCAGCAGGTTCTCCCGCTGGGCGAAGAACTCGTCGTTGGCGGCGATGACACCGGCGCCGAGCCGGCGGTCGGCGAGGTCGGCGAGGTGGGTGAAGGGGAGGTCGGCGGTGCGGTAGTCCGCGTACGGGTCACCGCCGCCGTAGGGGTTCGCGTCGCCGGTGAAGCGGGGAATCGCCGTCACGGTGATCTGGTCCTGCCTTTCGGGTGTCAGTGGGGGCGGGTGAGCAGGTGGCCCTTCGGTTCGGTGAACTCGCCGTCCGCCACGACGCGCTCGCCGCGCAGCCAGGTGGACTTCACGACGCCGTGCAGTGTCCGGCCCGCGTAGGCGGTCACGCGGTTGCGGTGCTGGAGGGCCGCCGGGTCGACGGTGAAGGTCTCGTCGGGGGCCATGACGGCGAAGTCGGCGTCGTGGCCGGGGGCGATGGCTCCCTTGCGGGCGCCGAGGCCGACCAGCTCCGCGGTGCGCGTCGACATCCAGCGCACGACGTCCTCCAGGCCGTGGCCGCGTCTGCGGGCCTCGGTCCACACGGCGGCCAGGCTCAGCTGGAGGCCGGAGATGCCTCCCCAGGCGGTGGCGAAGTCGTCCGTCTTGAGGTCGGGGGTGGACGGGGAGTGGTCGGTGACGACGCAGTCGATGGTGCCGTCGGCCAGCGCCTGCCAGAGCAGATCCTGGTTGGCGGCCTCGCGGATGGGCGGGCAGCACTTGAACTCGCTTGCGCCGTCCGGGACTTCCTCGGCGGTCAGGGTGAGGTAGTGGGGGCACGTCTCGACCGTGAGGCGCACCCCGTCGGCCCTGGCCCGCGCGATCAGAGGCAGCGCGTCGCTGGAGGACAGGTGCAGCACGTGGACCCGCGCCCCCTGCCGCCTCGCCTGGTCGACGAGGTGGGCGACGGCGGTGTCCTCCGCGCCGCGGGGGCGGGAGGCGAGGAAGTCGGCGTAGCGGGGGCCGCCGTGCCGCGGGGCGGCGTCGAGGTGGTTCGGGTCTTCGGCGTGCACGATCAGCAGCCCGTCGAAGGCGGCGATCTCGGCGAGCGTGCGGGCCAGTTGTTCCTGGTCGAGGTGCGGGAACTCGTCGACGCCGGACGGCGAGAGGAACGCCTTGAAGCCGAAGACGCCGGCCTCGTGCAGCGGGCGCAGGTCCCCCAGGTTGTCCGGCAGGGCGCCGCCCCAGAAGCCGACGTCGACGTGCGCCTTGCCCGCGGCGACCTGCTTCTTCACGCGCAGGTGGTCCACCGTCGTGGTCGGCGGGAGGGAGTTGAGCGGCATGTCGACGAGGGTGGTGATGCCGCCGGCCGCCGCGGCGCGCGTGGCGGTCCAGAAGCCCTCCCACTCGGTGCGGCCCGGGTCGTTGACGTGCACGTGGGTGTCGACCAGGCCGGGCAGCAGGACGTCGTCGCCGAGGTCCTCCAGACGGGCACGCGCGGGAACGGGCGCGTCGTACGGCAGCACGGCCGTGATCGTGCCGTCGGCGACCGCGACCGACGCGGCGCGGGTCCCCTCGGGCGTGATGACGCGCGTCGAGCGCAGCACCAGTTCGGCGTCGGACACCTCGAGCCCTCCTGAACCTCCACGGCCTGCGCCGCCTGGGCGGCCTGGGCGGCGCGACGCGCCCTGCGCGTGCGCGACGTCGGGTCCGTGGCCGCCGCCGACCGAATTCAACGTTCTGTTGAAGGAGTCTTCACTGCCGCTTCCGCTCCGTCAAGGGCGGACTCCCCGCACGGGCCGACCGGCGACCACTGTCTGGACGTTTCCATGAAGCGGAATTAATATTCCGATGCACAGAACGTAGCTCTGCACCAGCGGGCAGTCAACCGGCTGCCGGGTAGGCTGCTGCCCCTCCCGCCAGCCCCGAAAGGAACGCGCCGTGCCGACGTCCAGCGCCAGCACCACCGACTCCGCCCGGTCCGCCGCCAGCGGCGGCGTGCAGTCCCTCGAGCGCGCCTTCGACCTGCTCGAACGGATGGCGGACGCGGGCGGTGAGGTCGGCCTGAGCGAGCTGTCCGCGAGCAGCGGCCTGCCCCTGCCGACCATCCACCGCCTCATGCGCACGCTCGTCGCCTGCGGCTACGTGCGCCAGCAGCCCAACCGGCGCTACGCGCTGGGCCCGCGCCTGATCCGGCTCGGTGAGTCCGCCTCCCGACTGCTGGGCACGTGGGCGCGTCCCCACCTCGCCCGTCTGGTCGAGGAGACCGGCGAGACGGCGAACATGGCACTGCTCGACGGGGACGAGATCGTGTACGTGGCGCAGGTGCCGTCCAAGCACTCGATGCGGATGTTCACCGAGGTCGGGCGGCGCGTCCTGCCGCACTCCACCGGTGTGGGCAAGGCGCTGCTGGCCGGATTCCCGCCGGAGGAGGTGCGGGCGCTGCTCACCCGCACCGGGATGCCCGCGGCGACGGACAGGACGATCACCACCCCGGAGGGCTTCCTCGCGGCACTGGAGGAGGTCCGCCGACAGGGCTACGCGGTCGACGACAACGAGCAGGAGATCGGCGTCCGCTGCCTCGCGGTGCCGGTGCCGGACTCCCCCACGGCGGCGGCGATCTCGATCTCCGGTCCGGCGGGGCGGGTCACCGAGTCGGCGACGGAGAGGATCGTGCCGGTGCTCCAGCAGGTCGCGGCGGAACTCTCCCGGACCCTCACCGCGTCCGGCGGCACCACGGCCGGCTGACCAGGCCACCCCGCGCCCTGCGACGAGCCCTCGCGTCACCGGCCGAGGGCCCAGCCACGGTCGCTCGCCGGCTCGGCGCGGTTCCCCGTGCGCCTCAGCCCTGCGGCGGTCCACCGAAGAGGTCCACCGCGTCCCGCACCTCGCGCAGGCCCCGCGCCAGTGCGCTCACCGAGCCGATCGCCCCGGCGATCAGCAACAGGGAACGGCGCAGCCGCGGAATCTCGGTACTGCCGCCGACGGCCATGGCGTCCAGCGCGGCCAGTTCCTCCTCCGCGGTGCTTCGGTCCGGGAACTCCGCGGGATGAGCGGCGAGCTGCCGGCGCAGCCGGGCCACGGCGGCGCGCAACTCCGTCACCCGCGGGTCCGTGTGACCGTCCGCCACACGCCTTTGCTCCACACTCCGCAACAGTCCTCCCCCAGGCACGTCGTCGTGCACGCCCCCGTCCGGCCCCAGCACCCCGCCGGTCGGTGCGGGCCAGTAAACGCCACTCGGCACCCCGCGCGCCAGTCCGCAGCGTCATCGACTTGCTCCGGAGCGTGAGCTAGTGGCCCGAGGCATCCGTTTTCGGCCGGTCTCCCGGACCTTCGCGCCACCTCGCCCCATCACGCCCGTGCGGTATGCAGGAGCCATGACGACACCTCGGACGACCCCCGACACCCGGGCGATCGCCGGCCTGCTGCTCGCCGCCGGCGGCGGTCGGCGGCTCGGCGGCCGGCCCAAGGCGCTGCTCACCCACCGGGGCCGGCCGCTCGTGGAGCACGCCGTGCGGGTGCTGCGCGCGGGGGGCTGCGCGCGCGTGCACGTGGTGCTCGGGGCACGGGCGGACGAGGTGCGCACCCGAGCCGCGCTGACGGACTGCGTGCTCGTCGACAACCCGGAGTGGGAGCCTGGCATGGGCACGTCCCTGCGGGCCGGACTGGACTCCCTGGCCGGTACGGGCGTGCGGGCCGCACTGGTCTCGCTGGTGGACCAGCCGGGGATCGGCCCGGACGCCGTCGCGCGGGTGCTCGGGGCGTACACCTCCCCCGCGTCGCTCGTGTCGGCGGCCTACGACGGCGTACGCGGGCACCCGGTCCTGTTCGGCGCCGCCCACTGGGCCGGCGTCGCCGCGACGGCGACCGGCGACCGGGGGGCACGCGCCTACCTGGGGGAACACGCGGAACAGATCACCCTCGTGGAGTGCGGGGACGTGGCCGAGGCGTACGACATCGACACCGAGGCGGACCTGCGCCACCTGGAGTGAGCGGCGTGGCACCGAGCGCCACCCTGCCTCGGACCGGAGAATCTCGACATCAACAAACCATTGAACTTCCACTATGAGGAAACTACTATCCACTGCCCAGAAGGGCCCGGGCTCGCTCCGGGCGCTCCCCGCCGTCCCCGGGTCGACTGGCACCCGGTGCCATGCCCGCTGAAGGAAGTGACTGCCGATGTCCGCACCAGCGCCGTCCCCGCTGGCCGTCGTCGACGCCGAGCCCCTGCCCCGGCAGGAGGAGGTCCTCACCGACGCCGCCCTGACCTTCGTGGCCGAGCTGCACCGGCGGTTCACGCCCCGGCGTGACGAGCTCCTCGCCCGCCGCGCGGAACGCCGCGCCGAGATCGCCCGCACTTCCACGCTCGACTTCCTCCCGGACACGGCAGCCGTCCGCGCGGACGACTCCTGGAGGGTCGCCCCGGCTCCCGACGCCCTGAACGACCGCCGCGTCGAGATCACCGGCCCCACCGACCGCAGGATGACCGTCAACGCCCTCAACTCGGGCGCGAAGGTCTGGCTCGCGGATTTCGAGGACGCCTCGGCGCCCACCTGGGAGAACGTGGTCCTCGGCCAGCTCAACCTCATCGACGCCCACACCCGCGCCATCGACTTCACCGATCCGGGATCGGGCAAGACCTACGCCCTGCGCCCGGACGAGGAACTGGCGACGGTCGTCATGCGCCCGCGCGGGTGGCACCTGAACGAGCGCCACCTCACCGACCCGGACGGCACCCCGGTGCCCGGCGCGCTCGTCGACTTCGGCCTGTACTTCTTCCACAACGCCAAGCGGCTGCTCGACCTCGGCAAGGGCCCGTACTTCTACCTCCCCAAGACGGAGTCCCACCTCGAGGCCCGCCTGTGGAACGACGTGTTCGTCCTCGCGCAGGACTACCTGGGCATCCCCCGGGGCACCGTGCGCGCCACCGTCCTCATCGAGACGATCACCGCCGCGTACGAGATGGAGGAGATCCTCTACGAACTGCGCGACCACGCCTCGGGGTTGAACGCCGGACGGTGGGACTACCTGTTCTCCCTCGTGAAGAACTTCCGTGACGCCGGGGCGAGGTTCGTGCTGCCGGACCGCAACGCGGTCACGATGACCGCCCCGTTCATGCGCGCGTACACCGAACTCCTGGTGCGCACCTGCCACAAGCGGGGCGCGCACGCCATCGGCGGCATGGCGGCGTTCATCCCCTCCCGCAAGGACCCCGAGGTCAACAGGGCCGCCTTCGAGAAGGTCCGGGCCGACAAGGACCGCGAGGCGAACGACGGGTTCGACGGCTCCTGGGTCGCCCACCCCGACCTCGTGCCGATCGCCATGGAGTCCTTCGACCGGGTCCTGGGCGACCGGCCGAACCAGAAGGACCGGCTGCGTGAGGACGTCGACGTCAAGGCGGAGGACCTGCTCGCGATCGACTCACTGGATGCCAGGCCGACGTACGCGGGCCTGGTGAACGCCGTCCAGGTGGGCATCCGCTACATCGAGGCGTGGCTGCGCGGGGTCGGCGCGGTCGCGATCTTCAACCTGATGGAGGATGCCGCCACCGCCGAGATCTCCCGCTCGCAGATCTGGCAGTGGATCAACGCGGGAGTCGTGCTCGACAACGGTGAGCGGGTCACCGCCGAGCTGGCCCGCAAGGTCGCCGCCGAGGAACTGGCCGCCGTCCGCGCCGAGATCGGGCAGGAGGCATTCACGGCCGGCAACTGGCAGCAGGCGCACGACCTGCTGCTGAGGGTCGCCCTCGACGAGGACTACGCCGACTTCCTCACCCTGCCGGCCTACGAGCAGCTCAAGGGCTGATCCACCCGTCGTTCAGCGCTCCGAGTGGCCCAGGGTCTTCCCCGGGGCCACTCGGTCGCGCACGGCGCGCTTGACGGCCGTCGGCTCCGGGAAACCCTGTTCGCGCCGGTCCCACACCACCTCGTCGCCGACCCGGACGACAAAGACGCCGCCGGTGCCGGGCCGCAGCGCCAGCTCCGTCAGCTCGGCCTCGAAGGTGGTCAGCAGCTCCTGGGCCAGCCAGGCGGCCCGGGGCAGCCAGCGGCACTGGGTGCAGTACTCGATCTCCACCCGTCGTACGTCCGTCATCCCAGGTGCACCGACCAATCCTGTTCCGCCGCCGGCTTGCCGTGCAGGTCGGGGACCCGCTTGAGCCAGTCCGGCCGGCCCCGCTCGGTCCTCGCCGCGCGCCGGGCGTTCTCCTCGGCGAGCTCATCGGCGCTCGGGAAGTCGGTGGGCAGCCACTCCGAGGACGCCCGCACGCGCTCGTGGAGGTAGGTCACGTACGCCTCGCGCGCCTCGTCGGGCGTGGCGAAGTCCGGTTCGCCGGCCAGCCAGTCGTCGGGCACCTCGGCGGTGACGGAGCGCAGCAGCTCCTCGGTCACCCTCGGCGCCAGGTCCGCGTCGGCGGCGCGGACGTCGGGGCCGTAGTGGCCGAGGGCGTGGTGACGGAAGTCGTACCGCTTGCGCGGGTCGGAGCCGTCCCAGCGGTGGTGGAAGACGAGCGCGGCCCCGTGGTCGATCAGCCACAGGCGTGGCGGCACGGTGCCGAGGGTGGGCCAGATCATCAGGTTGGAGCTGTGTACGGTGCGGTCGACGTTCACGGTGAGCGCGTCGAGCCAGACGATCCGGCCGGCCTCCAGCGGATCGACCTCGAACACCCGGGCGACCTCGGGGGTGAAGTCGCGGGCGCCCGGCAGGTGGTCCATGCCGAGGTTGGTCCCGGCGCTGGAGGCGTGCAGCTCCCGGACCTCCTGGTGGGGCTCGCGGTCGGCGATCGCGGGGTCGAAGCGCACCAGCACCAGCTCGGGGAAGCGCAGGCCCAGCGCGCGGGCCAGTTCGCCGACGATCACCTCGGCGACCAGGGCCTTGCGACCCTGTGCGGAGCCGGTGAACTTCACGACGTAGGTGCCGAGGTCGTCGGCCTCGACGATGCCGGGGACGGAGCCACCGGAGCGCAGAGGTGCGATGTAGCGGGTGGCGGTGACCTCTCTCAGCATGTTCCACGGCCCCGCGGCTCACTGGCCTTGCGTTCCACGGCACATTCCACGGCCGACTCCAAGGCGGTGCGGCGGTGCGGCCCTTGCTCACGGGCTCCGGACATGAGGTGAGCATAGTAACCACGCCACGTGATCGAGGCGTGGGTGCGTTCCCGCGGAGGGAGCAGCATCGGCCGAGGTGGTGGTGTGCGGGCGTCGTCGTGGGGCGGTGCTCCGTGACGGTCGGGTGGTTGTCCGTGCGGGTGCGTCCGTCGGGGCCCGTGGGTGGGAAGGGGTGGTGAAGGGGCGAGCGGGCGGAGGCAGCAGCATGGGCACGGACGGTCGGAGCGCGGAGCGGCTGCACTGTCTGGTCACCGGGGCGTCCGGGTACATCGGCGGGCGCCTGGTGCCGGAGCTGCTGGAGGCCGGACACCGGGTCCGCTGCCTCGCCCGCTCCCCGGACAAGCTGCGCGACCACCCCTGGGCGGCCGACGCCGAGACGGTGCTCGGGGACGTCACGGACGCCGAGTCGGTCGCCGCGGCCCTGCGCGGGATCGACGTGGCGTACTACCTGGTGCACGCCCTCGGCTCCGGGTCCGGGTTCGAGGACACCGACCGCCGCGCCGCCCGCGTCTTCGCCGAGCGGGCGCACGCCGCCGGGGTACGGCGGATCGTGTACCTCGGCGGGCTCACCCCGCGGGGTGTACCCGAGGACTCCCTCTCCCCGCACCTGCGCTCCCGGGCGGAGGTCGGGCGCATCTTCCTCGACGCCCCGGTGCCGGCGACCGTGCTGCGCGCCGCCGTGGTGATCGGCTCCGGCTCGGCCTCGTTCGAGATGCTGCGCTACCTCACCGAGCGGCTTCCGGCCATGGTCACCCCCAGCTGGGTGCACACCCGGACGCAGCCCATCGGAGTCCGTGACGTGCTGCGCTACCTCGTCGGCTCCGCCACCATGCCGGCCGACGTCGACCGGGCGTTCGACATCGGTGGACCGGACGTCCTGACGTACCGCGAGATGATGACCCGTTACGCGGCCGTCGCCGGACTGCCGAGGCGGTTGATCGTGCCGGTGCCGGTGCTCACCCCGAGGCTGTCCAGCCACTGGATCGGTCTGGTCACCCCGGTCCCGGCGTCCCTCGCCCGGCCCCTGACTGAGTCGCTGCGCCACGAGGTCGTCTGCCACGAGCACGACATCGCACGGTACGTGCCCGATCCGCCCGGCATGCCCCTGCCCTTCGACGAGGCACTGGCCCTCGCCCTGCGGCGGGTGCGCGAGGCACAGGTCACCACCCGCTGGTCGTCCGCCGGCGTACCGGGCGCACCCAGCGATCCGCTGCCCACCGACCCGAACTGGGCCGGCGGCAGCCTCTACCGGGACGAGCGGCAGCTGCCGGTCGACGCTCCCCGGGAGGCGCTGTGGAAGGTTGTCGAGGGCATCGGCGGTGACAACGGCTGGTACTCCTTCCCGCTCGCCTGGGCGGTCCGCGGGTGGCTGGACCGGTTCGCCGGCGGGGTCGGGCTGCGCCGTGGCCGGCGCGACGCCGAGCGCCTGCGGGTCGGCGACTCGCTGGACTTCTGGCGGGTCGAGGAGATCGAGCCCGGCCGTCTGCTGCGGCTGCGGGCGGAGATGCGGCTGCCGGGCCTGGCCTGGCTGGAGATGTGCGTCGACACGGACGCCGACGGCCGCACGCGGTACCGGCAGCGCGCCCTGTTCCACCCCCGTGGCCTGCTGGGACACGCCTACTGGTGGTCCGTCTCGCCGTTCCACGCCGTGGTCTTCGGCGGCATGGCCCGCAATATCGCCCGGGCGGCCGCCCGGGGCGCGAGCGCGCCCGGTCGCGCTGCGGGTGCCGGCCCGGCCCGGCACCCGCGCCGCACGCGGGGAGCCCGGCGCTAGCCCGTCCCGTCCCGCGCCACAGCAACCGGGCAGCCGGGTCGCGGGCCGCCGGACCACAGCCGGCACGTCAGCGGGTCACCCCAGCAGCGGTCACCACGGCACACCGCACACCGCACACCGCACGCACACCACCGAAGCACCGCACCACCGCACCACCGCATACACACAGCACCACCGCAACAGCACCACCGCACACAGCACCAGGAGTGACGCCATGACCGTCGCGGTCGTCCTGTTCACCTCGGACCTGCGTCTGCACGACCATCCGCCGCTGCATGCCGCGCTGGCGGCGGCGGACGAGGTGGTGCCGCTGTTCGTCCGCGACCCCGGCGTGCGCGCGGCCGGCTTCGACGCCCCCAACCGTCGGGCTTTCCTCGCCGACTGCCTGGCCGACCTCGACGCCTCGCTGCGACACCGCGGCGGCCGGCTCGTGGTGCGCACGGGACCGGTGGTCCGGGAGGTTCACGCCCTCGCTGCGGAGTGCGGGGCCGCACAGGTGCACATGGCCGCGGGTGTCACCGGTTACGCCCAGCGCCGGGAGGAGCGGCTGCGGAGGGAACTGGCCGGGCTGGGCGTGGCACTGCGGGTGCACGACGCCGTGATCACCGCTGTGGCCCCGGGGGCCGTGGTACCGACGGGCGGCGACCACTACGCCGTCTTCACCCCCTACCTGCGCCGCTGGTCGGCCGAGCCGCTCAGGGAGCCGCTACCGGCGCCGCGTGCGGTGCGCGTCCCCGACGCGGTGCGCGGTGAGCCGCTGCCGTCCCGCGCGGGAACGCCGGGTCTCTCGCCGGGTCTCCCGGCCGGGGGCGAGACGGCGGGGCGCGACCGGTTCTCCCGCTGGGCCCGTGCGGGTCTCGACCACTACGGGGAACGGCACGACGACCTGGCCGGGGACGCTACCTCGCGCCTGTCGCCCCACCTGCACTTCGGCGCGCTCTCCGCCGCGGAACTCGTCCGGCGGGCCCGCGCCCGCGGCGGGCCCGGGGCGGAGGCGTTCGTGCGTCAGCTGTGCTGGCGCGACTTCCACCACCAGGTGCTGGCCGCGCGGCCCGAGGCGTCCGTACGGGACTACCGCACCCGGCACGACCGGTGGCGGACCGAGGACGAGGCCGCCGAGGACGTCGCCGCGTGGCGGGAGGGGCGTACCGGCTATCCGGTCGTCGACGCGGCGATGCGGCAACTGCGTCACGAGGGCTGGGTGCACAACCGGGCCCGCCTGCTCGCGGCGAGTTTCCTGACCAAGACGCTGTACGTCGACTGGCGGATCGGCGCCCGGCACTTCCTGGACCTGCTCGTGGACGGCGACGTGGTCAACAACCAGCTCAACTGGCAGTGGGTGGCCGGGACCGGTACCGACACGCGGCCGCACCGCGTGCTCAACCCGGTGCTCCAGGGCAGGCGCTACGACCCGGACGGCGCCTACGTGCGCCGCTGGGTGCCCGAACTCGCGGACCTGGACGCGCGTACGGTGCACGAGCCCTGGCGGCTCCCGGCGGACCGGCGCGCAGGGCTCGGTTATCCCGCCCCGCTGATCGATCTCGCCGAGGGCCTGGACCGCTTCCGCCGGGCCCGTGGCCGCGCGTGATCAGGCCGTGAGCAGACAGGGATCAGGCAGGGACCGGGGGCGGGCGGTCGGTCGGCGCCCCGTCAGGCCGCCGTGCCGGGTGGCCTACGCGCCCGCCAGCGGGTTGGGCACCGGGCGGTAGCGGGCCTCGGCGCCGTCCGCGGCGGTCCAGCGCAGGAGGAGGTTGGTCTTGCCGGGGAGGGTGGGCGCGGTCAGCAGGGCGCCGGCCTCGGGCAGGTCGTGCCGGGCCAGTTCCCGGCGGGCTGCGGGCCAGGGGTCGAGGCCGGGGTGGCGCTCGGCCAGGGCGGCGGCCACCTCGGCGAGGTGGTTGACGACCAGGCAGTACACGAGCCGCTCCCAGCCCGCCGCCCGGGGCACCCCGGTCATCGGCGCCGCGCCGCCCGCGTCCACCAGGAGCTTCACCCCCTCGGCGTCCCGGAACAGCGCCTGCACGGGCATGCCGTCGGAGTCCACGGCGACCAGGGTGTTCTGAAGGTGCGCCTCCAGAACGACGCCGTGCGCGGCGAACGCCGCGAGCGCCGGGGGGACGACCCGTTCCAGGTACGCCCGCCACCAGGCGGCCGGGTCGGCGGTGGCGGCAAGCGGATCGCCGTCGAAGCCCTCGACCAGCGCGGCGGCGAGGCACGGGGTCGCGCCGGGCAGCAGATGGCCGCGGAAGCCGTCGCGGACGACGACGGCGAGTTGTTCGAACGCGAAGTCGGCGGTGCGGTGGCCGCGGTCGCTCAGCCAGGCGGCCGGGCCGTCGAACGCGGCGAAGGCCGCCCGCACGGCCGTGTCGGTGCCGCGCAGCCTGAGCAGGTCGTGGCGCCACAGCCGGCGGACGTCGTTGGTGATGCGCACGTCCAGGCTGAACTTCAGGAACAGGTCGTCACCGGGTGCGTACAGGGTGCGGATCGCGGCCGTGGGCCACCAGTCGCCCGAGGTGGTGCCGAGCCGGATCAGACGGCCGTCGGCGAAGGCGGGGGCGAGGTCGTGGGCGGCGAGGTCCAGCTGCCAGGGGTGGGCGGGCAGCATCCGGTAGCCGGGCGGGGCGGCGCCCAGGCGGTCCAGGGCCGAGGTGTCGCCCTCGTCCACCACCGCGTCCTCCCGCAGCCCCAGCAGCGTCAGCGGGAAGCGGGCGTGCGCCTCGGGGGCGTACGGCAGCCAGCCGGCCGTGGGGCCGCCGCCGCGCGTCTTGGGGGCGGGATGGTGGGTGTGGCCGGTGAGCAGGGCCTGCTCGGAGCGCAGGTACGGGTCGTCCGGCGGGGCCGTCCGGGCGCGGGCGTCGAGCAGCGCGGCCACCGCGTCCCGGCTGTCGATCATGTCGGCGGGCAGTTCGTGGTTGGACACCCCGGTGTGCCGGCGCAGTTCCTCGGCGACGAGCTTCACCAGCTCGGTGTGGCCGAGCAGGTGCCAGGCCCCGTCCGTGTACACCTCCGGTCCGGCGGGCCGCCGGGTCCCGCGCACCCGCAGCAGCCGGCCGACGCCGGGCAGCCGGTAGGTCCGGTGCCCGGCGGGGTCCGGGAGGGGGCGCGTCGGACGTCCGCCGACGCCCGGAAGGGGGTGGGTTCGATGGTCACCGGGGCCCGGCAGGGGGTGTGCCACCTCGCGCAGGAGGCAGTTCAGCAGCGGTACCGCGGCGTAGGCGTCCGCGCGGGCCGCCGTCTGCCCGCGAAATGCCGCGTCGTCGTCTGCCGGCTGGGGCATGAGGTCCACACGTTCCACTGGTTCCCTACGGTCTGTCCGGGTGGAGACGATCAGTATGTCTGTCGTCGGCCCCCCTTCGTGCCGTCCTGTGTTCGTACCCGAGGAGCCTGCCCGTGCACCGTCCCTCCCTCGCCGAGGCCGAGGTCGCCGACGAGCTGGCGGCCGTACGGCCCCGTCTCGCGCCCCGGTACGCGGCGGCGCTGCCCGGCGCCCGCGCGGCCGTGCTGTCCCGGCTGTGGCGCGGCCTGGCGCACGAGCCGCTGCCCTGGATCGCGGGCCGCGAGCCGGATGGCGACGGGCTCACCCTGCGGCTGGCGGACGGACGGCGCCTGCGCGGCCCGCGGGCGGACCCGTACCGGACGGACGCGTACGTGGAGGTCGTACGACTCGGCGAGGTGGCGTACGACGACCCGGCGCGGCTGATGACGGATCTCGCCGTACCGCACTCCGCGTCCTTCGCGGACGAACTCGCGCACAGCGCGGCCTCCTTGGCGCTGTCGCGGGCGGGACGGCAGGATCACCCGGACGAGTGGCCCGGGACCGACTGGGAGTGGGAGCAGCGGGTGGTCGACGGTCATCCGTTCCACCCCAACTGCCGCTCCCGGCCGGGCTTCTCGGTGGCCGAGCAACTGGCCTACGGACCCGAGCACGGGGCGCGGGTGGAGTTGGCGCTGGTGCCGGTGCCGGCCGCGGAGTGCCTGGTGGCCGGGGACTGGCCGGCGTGGCTGCGGGACGGGGGGCGGGTGCTGGTGCCGGTGCACCCGTGGCAGGTGGCGCACGTGCTCGAGGGCAGCGAGCCGCGCGGCGGGGACGGCGGGCGGGTCACGGCGCATCCGCTGATGGCGCTGCGCACCCTCGCCCTGCCGGACGGGCCGCACGTCAAGACGGCCTTGAGCGCCCGGCTGACGTCCTCGGTGCGGGACATCTCGCTGGGCTCGGTCGCGGCCTCGGCGGTGCTGTCGGACTTCGGGGAGGCGGTGGCCGCGCGCACGGACGGGCTGCTGCGCGTCACCCGCACGCTGGGCGCCGTGGCGGCCGGTTCCCCCGATCTCGCGGCGGTGCTGCGCGAGTCGCCGCGGGAGTACGCGGGGCGGGGCGAGCGGGTGGTCCCGGTGGCGGCGCTGGCGACCACCCCGCTCCCCCGCTCCCCCGTCTGGTCGGCCCGGTTCGCGCGCCTGGCCCTGACCGTCGGGCTGGGGCTGCTGGAGCTGGGGGTGGCGCTGGAGGCGCACGGCCAGAACCTGCTGGTGGTGCTGTCACCGGACGGCGATCCGGTGCGGCTGGTCTACCGCGACCTGGCCGACCTGCGCGTCGGCCCGGCCCGCCTGGCCCGGCACCGCGTCCCCCTGCCCGAGCTGCCCGCCCGCATGGTCACCGACGACGAACGCGTCCTGCGACGCAAGCTGTTCGGCTCGCTGGTGGCGGGTGCGCTGGCGGGCACGACGGGTTCCGGCCCGGCGCTGCGGGCGGCCCTGGAGACCGCCGTACGGGATCTGCCGCGCACCCCGGACCTGGCCGCGCTCGTCGGCGAGCCGCTGCCCGCGAAGGCGCTGACGCTGATGCGGCTGTCACCACGGACGCCCGGGGACCAGTGGGCCGACCTGCCCAATCCGCTGCGGGGCGGAGGCTTTTGAGACGCCGTTTTGGAGGGCGGCACGCCGGATCAATAGGATCCGCCGATGATCAGAAGAAAACGGCCGGTGGCAGGCGTCCTCGCCCTGCTCGCCGCACTGACGGCCGGGCTCGCCTTCCCGGCCGGGGCGGCCGCCGGTGAACCCACGGGCCAGGACGCGCCCCAGGTCGATCTCGTCCTCGACGTCAGCGGGTCGATGCGGGCCAGGGACATCGACGGGCAGTCCCGGATGGCAGCGGCGAAGCAGGCGTTCAACGAGGTGCTGGACGCCACGCCGGAGGAGGTGGAGCTGGGCATCCGTACCCTCGGCGCGAACTACTCCGGCGACGACCGCAAGGAGGGCTGCAAGGACACGGCGCAGCTCTACCCGGTCGGGCCGCTGGACCGTACCGAGGCCAAGACGGCGGTGGCCACGCTCACCCCGACGGGCTGGACGCCGATCGGCCCCGCGCTGCTTAAGGCCGCGGACGACCTGGACGGCGGCACCGGCTCGAAGCGGATCGTGCTGATCAGCGACGGCGAGGACACCTGCGCCCCGCTCGATCCGTGCGAGGTGGCCCGGGAGATCGCCGCCAAGGGCATCGGCCTGACCATCGACACGCTGGGCCTGGTGCCGAACGCCAAGCTGAGCCGGCAGCTGAGCTGCATCGCCGAGGCTACCGGCGGGACGTACACCTCGGTCGAGCACCAGGACGAACTCACAGACCGGGTCAACGAGTTGGTGGACCGGGCGGCCGAACCGGTGGTCACGCCGGTGGCGGCCGAGGGCGCGGACACCTGCGCCGAGGCGCCGACGCTGGCCTCCGGTCTGTACACCGACCGCGCGGAGTTCGGGCAGCAGCGCTGGTACCGCGTGGACGTGCTGCCGGGCCGGGAACTGCGCGCCTCGGTGAGCGTGGCGGCCGACCGGGCCGTGAACCCGGACTACGGCGTGCTGCTGCGGGCGGTGACGGTGCACGGCCGGGAGACCGTGCGCGGCGAGGCGATGGGCAACGGCCGTACGGACGTCGTGTCCACCGGGCTGCGCCATCCGGAGCCCGAGCGGGAGGACGCCGACAGCGACAAGCCGGCGGCCGAGACGCTGTGCCTGGTGGTGACCCACTCCTTCTCGCCGGGTTCCGGGGTGAAGACCACGCCCGGCCTTCCGCTGGAGCTGACCGTGGACGTCGTGGACGGGCCGGACCACGCGAGCGACGTGGCCTCCTTCGGCCTGGGCCGGGGCTGGTGGCTGCTCGGCGCGCTGGTCCTGACCGGTTTCCTCGCCGGCCTCGTCTGGGGCTGGCTGTCACGCTGGCGGATCGCGGTCTGGAGGACCAACTGATGCGTGCCATACGTGTGTCGAGCGCGGCCCTGCTGGCGCTCGGGCTCGCCGCGGCCCCCGCCTCGGCCGACTCCACGCCCTCGGCGAGCGCGTCGCAGGACGCCGGGGCGCCCACCCGCGCCGGTACGTCGTTCCGTACGGCGACCGAGTTCGAGCAGGGGCGGACCGCCACGGCGCGCGCCTCGGCGGGCGACTACCTGTACTGGTCCTTCCCGGCGGACGCCGGGCAGCGTCCCACCGTCGAGGCGACGGTGAAGCTGCCGCCGACGCATGCCGCGCAGACCTGGCGGGTCGACGTGTACGACGGTCTGCGCCGCCGTCAGGCGTGCCAGTGGGGGGCGCAGACCCGCACCGCGGCGGCGGACGCCGCCTCGCTCGAACTGGCCTGTGTGCTGCGCACGGTGCGGGCCTGGGCGGAGCCGTGGGCCAACGACCCACTGCCGGGCACGTACTACGTCCGGCTCACGGCGGTGAACCTCCCGACGGGCGATCTGGGCCAGCCGGTGAGCGCCGAGGTGCGCGCCGGGTCCAAGGACGTCGGCGGGGCGGCCGCGGTGGACGGTGCGCTCGCGGAGCCGCTGGTGCCGGGCATCGCGGCGCGCGGCGGGGCGGAACCGGAGGACGAGGCGGACGGCTCGCCCTCGGCCGTGCTGGCGGAGCTGGAGCCCGAGGACGGCTGGACCTCCGGCTGGTGGTCCGACCGGTGGGTGTGGACCGCGGTCGGCGGCGTGCTGGCCGCACTGGCGGGGATCGGCGGGTACCGGCTGACCCGGGGCGCGGGACGCCCGGCCCGGGTGCCGCCGGGCGCCTGACCGCACCACCCGGACGTCTGCCGGAAGGCTCGCCCCGTGCGGGCCTTCTGCCGTTTCCGGTGCCGCCCTCACACCTCCCGCAGGGCCTTGGCCAACGTGCCGTCGCCGCTCACCTCGACGCGCCCCGCGCGCACCGCGTCCGCCACCGTGAGGTCGCCGCGGCTGATCGCCGTGCAGGTGCCGGTGTCCAGCGAGAGCAGGGCGTCGGGCTCCCCCGGGGCGGGCCCGTCACCGTAGACGGGTCCGCGCTCGGCGCCTGCGTACAGGTGGAAGCACCCCTCCTCCAGCCGGACTTCGACGAGCCCCTCACCCTCGAGGGCACGCAGCAGGGGCAGCGCGAACCAGTGGGCCCGAATGGCGTCGGTGGGCCGCCGCTCCCCCAGCTCGGCCTCTCCCCAGGCGCCGAGGGCCTGGAGCACGGGCAGCAGGGCCCGTCCGCGCGCGGTGAGTTCGTACACGTGGGCCGCGCCGGGTGGGGGCAGCCGCCGCCGGGTGGTCAGTCCGTCGCGTTCCATGTCCTTCAGCCGCGAGGCCAGTACGTCCGTGCTGACGCCGGGCAGGTCCGCGTGCAGGTCGGTGTAGCGCCGTGGACCGGCGAGCAGCTCCCGGACGATCAGTAGGGTCCAGCGGTCGCCGACGGCGTCGAGCGCCCGGGCGGCGGAGCAGTACTGGTCGTAGCTTCGGCGAGGTGACATGCGGCGCAGTCTAGACAAGTTGTTGGACTTTCCAAGCTGCAACTTGGTAAAACCAAGCAACACCAGATACCGGAGGGGCACATGGAGTTCCGGCAGTCGAACAAACTCAGCGAGGTCTGTTACGAGATCCGCGGTCCGGTGATCGAGCACGCCAACGCGCTGGAGGAGGCGGGGCACAGCGTGCTGCGCCTGAACACCGGCAATCCGGCCCTGTTCGGGTTCGAGGCCCCGGAGGAGATCCTCCAGGACATGATCAGGATGCTGCCGCAGGCGCACGGCTACACCGACTCGCGGGGCGTCCTCTCCGCACGCCGCGCGGTGGCCCAGCGCTACCAGACCCTGGGTCTGGAGGTCGACGTGGACGACGTCTTCCTGGGCAACGGCGTCTCCGAACTGGTCTCCATGGCGGTCCAGGCCCTCGTCGAGGACGGCGACGAGATCCTCATCCCCGCACCGGACTTCCCCCTCTGGACGGCGGTGACGACCCTCGCCGGCGGCAAGGCGGTCCACTACCTGTGCGACGAACAGGCGGACTGGTACCCGGACCTGGACGACATGGCCGCGAAGATCACGGACCGGACCAAGGCGGTCGTGATCATCAACCCGAACAATCCCACCGGCGCGGTGTACCCGAAGGAGATCGTCGAGGGCATCCTCGACCTCGCCCGCCGCCACGGCCTGATGGTCTTCGCCGACGAGATCTACGACCGGATCCTCTACGACGACGCGGTGCACCACTCGGCCGCCGCGCTCGCCCCCGACCTCGTGGTCCTCACCTTCTGCGGCCTGTCCAAGACCTACCGGGTGGCCGGCTTCCGCTCCGGCTGGCTGGTCGTCACGGGCCCGAAGCAGCACGCCAAGGACTATCTGGAGGGCCTGACCATGCTGGCCTCCATGCGCCTGTGCGCCAACGCCCCCGCCCAGTACGCCATCCAGGCCGCGCTCGGCGGCCGGCAGTCGATCCGCGAACTGACCGCGCCGGGCGGGCGGTTGCGCGAGCAGCGGGACACGGCCTGGGAGAAGCTGAACGAGATCCCCGGCGTGACCTGCGTGAAGCCCAAGGGCGCGCTGTACGCGTTCCCGCGCCTGGACCCCAAGGTGCACAGGATCCACGACGACGAGCGGTTCGTCCTGGACCTGCTGCTGCGGGAGAAGATCCAGGTCGTCCAGGGCACGGGCTTCAACTGGCCGGCTCCCGACCACTTCCGCATCCTCACCCTTCCCCACGCGGAGGACCTGGAGGCGGCGATCGGCCGGATCGGGCGGTTCCTGGGCGGATACCGGCAGTAACCGGCGTAGCGGCCGTCCGGGCCGGCAGCGGCGCCGGCTCCTCGCCCGGCGGGAGTGTCGGTGCCCCGTCGTAGTCTTCGAACGAGCGGGTGCGGACCGCACCCGGGCGACCGGAGCGGGAGGAGCGCGCCATGACGCGACCGCCGACCGCCGCGCAGCGGCGGCTGATCGAGGCCGCCGATCCGGTGACCGGGCGGCTGCGGGGTACGCCGACGCAGCTCGCCGAGCTGGTGCGGCGGGGGCTCGCCTTCCGGCATCCCAGGCCGCCGCACGACCACTTCCTGACGCCGGCGGGCCATCGCACACGGGAGGCGGAGCCCGAACCGGTCGAGGCGAAGGCGTCCGCCAGGGAGGTGTTCGCCGCGCGGGTCGGGGGTGACGACCCGGTGGCCGGGGCCGAGGCGGCCCGGCTGCGGGAGGTGCGCGGTGCCTGGCAGGGGATGCTGGAGTTGCGGCGGATGACCCATCGGGACGGGGCGACGGACCGGCCCTGCGCCTGGGAGCGCTCGCATCTGGTGCAGGCCGCCGCGCTCGCCCTGGAGGCCGCCGGACACCGTCCGGCCGATGCCGACGGCGAGGGCGGCTACCGGGTGCGGGAGACCCCGCAGCCGGAGGCGGTCGCCGTGTACGAGCCGGACGGCGCGGCGCTGCGGGCCTGCGCGGCCACGCTGGAGTCGGCGGGGTGGCAGGTCGGGGAGCACACCGAGCCGAGGACGCGGGTCCGGTACCTGCTGGCCTCTCCGCGGCGGGCGTGAGCGGCGTGCCAGGATCGGTGGACAGGGCAACGAACCGAGCAGCTCGAAGGGGACGCAGTGAGCGAGCCGTTTTCCGTCCGCGTGACCGTGCGCGGGTACGAGACCGACACCCAGGGCCACCTCAACCAGAGCGTGTACCTCAACTACGCCGAGCACGCCCGCTGGTCACTGCTCCAGGCGGCCGGGATCACCCAGGCGGGGCTCGTCGGGCAGGGCGTGGGCCCGGTCGCCCTGGAGACGACCATCCGCTATCGCCGGGAGCTGCTCGCCGGTGACGAGGTCGACGTGAGCTGCGTCTTCGGCTGGGGCGGCGGCAAGACGTTCACCATCGAGCAGACGATCAACAAGGCGGACGGCACCGTGGCGGCGGAGATCACCGCCGTCGGCGGGCTGCTCGACCTGGAGCAGCGGCGACTGGTGCCCGACCCGCAGCGGCGGTTCCGCGAACTGGCCAAGGATCCTGGCCTGTTCGGGTTGTAGGAGGCGGGCCCTGGAGCCGGCGGGCGCGGTCACGCGTCGACCGGCTCGCGGGTGTGGTCGGTGTCGTAGGCCGCGCGCGACTCGGTGATGCAGACCCGGTTGCGCTCCGCCCAGTCCGTGAGGCGCTGCAGGGTCTCGTGCAACTCCCGCGCTGCCCGGGTGAGTTTCCCGGCCCCTACTCCATGCTGAGCATCGGGGCCGCCGTCGTCGGGCTGCACGACGGGGACGGCTTCCGGGCGACCGATCCCGAGCGGACGTCTACCGGGAACTGCGGCCGATCAGCGACGGGTTCGTGCCCGAGGCACTGGCGGTGAGCGGGCCGGACCGGGGCCGGCTCGGCACGTAGGGTGCCGAGCCGCCGGTCGCGTGGCGCGAGTTCACCGGTGGGTCCACGAGGTGAGCGCGGACGCGCAGCCGGTGATGTGCGGCTGTCCGGCGTCGTACGACAGGACCTTCCTGCACTGGTATGTGATCCGCTTCACCGGCTCCGTCCCCTTCGGGCACTCGGGCTGTCCGGACAGGAAGACCCTCTACGCCACCGTGGCGGGGCTGCCGCTGCGGGGCTGTGGCCAAGGGCACCATGCCGCGCGAGCTGCTGTCGCGGCGCCGGCACACCCTCCCCCGGTTCCCGGCTCCGCCCGAACCGGGGGCACCCCCATCGCGCTGGCGACGCGATCGAGCAGGCCGAGCTGTTTCGCGCACCTCATGGTGTGGCCGGGGCCCGGGGCGCGCCCGTGATCTCCTCGCCCGCCTCCCTCGGGTGGGTGACCTCGTGGGCCTCCCGCCCGCCGCTGCCGAGGTGGTTGAGGACGAGGTTCAGCAGGACCGCCACCGCACAGCCCGTGGGGCAGCGCGCGAGGGCTGTCGCGGGTGTCAGGGAGGTGGTGCGGATGGGCAGGCGGGCGCCCGACGCTCGGGCGAGGTCGGGCGCGGGGGAGGGGCCGGGGACGGTGGACCGTTCCGGGGCGCGCTTGTTCCACGCGCGCCCCGGAGACGGCCGCCGCGGACCCGCTCGGGTCCACGGCCACCGGCGGGGAGCCGTCCCTCCCCGCCGGAGCCTGCGGGGTTCAGTCCTGCGCGGCGATCCGCGCCAGCCGCCGCGCCTCGGCGCGCGTCGCACGGGCGATCGCGTCCTCGTCGGCGGTCAGCAGCCGGCCGTTCTCCACGATCTGCCGGCCGTTCACGAAGGAGGCCGTGACCGGGGCCGCCGCGCCGAGGACCAGCGCGGTCACCGGGTCGGCGATGGAGGCGTGGGCGAGCGTGTCCATCCGCCACAGCACCAGGTCGGCGAGCTTGCCCGGCTCCAGGGAGCCGATCTCGTCGGCCCGTCCGAGGACCCGGGCGCCACCGTGGGTGCCCAGCCGCAGCGCCTGCCGGGCCGTGAGGGCGGCCTCGCGGTGGGCGCCGAGGCGGTTGATGAGCAGGGCGTTGCGCAGTTCGGTGTGGAGCTCGCCGGACTCGTTGGACGCGGTGCCGTCCACGCCGAGGCCGACCGGGACGCCGGCCGCGAGCAGGTCGGGGACGCGGGCGATGCCGGCCGCGAGGCGGGCGTTGGAGGACGGGCAGTGGGCGACGCCGGTCCGGGTGCGGGCGAAGGCCGCGATGTCGGAGTCGTTCATGTGGACGCAGTGCGCCATCCACACGTCCTCACCGAGCCAGCCCGTGGACTCGAAGTAGTCGGTCGGCCCCATGCCGAACAACTCGTGGCAGAACTTCTCCTCCTCCACGGTCTCCGAGCCGTGGGTGTGCAGCCGGACGCCGAGGCGGCGGGCGAGTCCCGCGCCCTCGCGGAGCAGTTCGGTGGAGACGGAGAAGGGGGAGCAGGGGGCGACGGCCACCTGGGTCATGGCGTCGAAGGAGGCGTCGTGGTGCTGCCTCACCGTGTCCTCGGTCGCGGCGAGCGCGCCCTCGAGTGTCTCGACGGCGAAGTCCGGGGGCAGGCCGCCGTCCTTCTCGCTGCGGTCCATGGAGCCGCGGGCGAGGGTGAAGCGGACGCCCATCTCGCGGGCGGCGCCGATGATCGCGCCGGACAGGTCGCCGGAGCCGCGCGGGAAGACGTAGTGGTGGTCCATGGCGGTGGTGACGCCGCCGCGGGCCATCATCGCGAGCGAGCCCCGGGCCGCTGCGTGCACCATGGGCTCGTCGATGCGCGCCCAGGTCGGGTAGAGCGCGACCAGCCAGTCGAAGAGGTTGTGGTCGGTGGCCAGTCCCCGGGTGATCCACTGGTAGAAGTGGTGATGGGTGTTGACCAGGCCGGGAGTGACCAGGTGGCCGGTGGCGTCGATGCGGCGCACCACGTTCTCCAGGCCGTCGGGGGCCGCGCCCGCGCCGAGCGACTCGATGCGGTTGCCGGCGAGGACCAGGTGTCCGCCGGCGTACTCGGTGTCCTTCGCGTCGACGGTCGCGATCGCACAGTTCTCGATGACGATGCGCCGGGCTGCTGCCATGGTGCGTCCTTTGCGTTCTGTGGACTCGGTGGAAGGGCACGCCAGGAACCTGAAGGTTGCCGCGACCGGGACGCGTGCCCCGGCCGCGGGTGCCGAAGGGGGATGTCTCGAAGGAGTGCCGGCGCGGCCGGCTCAGAGGTTGGTGAGGTCCACCGGGATCCTCGGCTCGCAGCCGTCCCGCAGGACGGTGGCCTCGATCAGGCCGTAGGGGCGGTCGGCGGCGACGTACACCTCGTTGTCGTTCTTCAGCCCGAAGGGCTCCAGGTCCACCAGGAAGTGGTGCTTGTTGGGGAGGGAGAAGCGGACCTCGTCGATCTCACTGCGGTGGTCGATGATGCGCGCGCCCATCTGGTACAGCGTCTGCTGGAGCGACAGCGAGTACGTCTCCGCGAAGGCCTGGAGCATGTGCTTCTTCGTCTGCTCGTAGGAGGTGTCCCAGTCGGGCATCCTCTGCTCGTCGTCGGTCCAGTTGAAGCGCCAGCGGCCCGAGACCTCGGTGGCCAGGATGCGGTCGTGCGTCTCCGGGAGCGTCGTGTACGTGTCCTTGACGTAGCCCCAGAACTCTGAGTCGGTAGAGTTCATCACGACGAGGTCCTTGAGGCCGGAGACGACCTCCCAGCTCTCGCCGTCGTAGGTGATCTGCGTCAGCCGGGTCTCCTGGCCCCTGCGGACGAAGGAGTGCCCGGCCTCGTCGGCGCCGCCGAGCCTCGAGTCGGCGTCGGAGGTCTCGATCCGCTCCCAGGCGTACTCCTCGATGCGGATGCGCGCCCGGTGGATGGGCTGCTGCGAGGTGACGAAGTGGCGGGCGAGGTGGATGCCGAACTGCTCGGCGGACTCGATGCCGTGCTCCTTGGCGAACGCGAACACCGTGTTCTTGGTGGTGTCGGTCGGCAGGACGTTGGCGTTGGAGCCGGAGAGGTGGACCTCGTCCATGTCGCCGGAGAGGGCGACGGAGACGTTCAGGTCCTTGATGTGGTGGGTGGCGCCGTCCCGCGTGATCCTGACAACTCGGTTCTCGGCCTTGCCGTACTGGTTCTGTCCCAGGATGGTCGGCATGAGCTAGCTCCCTCGGTAAACGGAGTAGCCGAACGGGTTGAGCAGCAGCGGCACGTGGTAGTGCTCGCCCGGTGCGACGGCGAACGTGATCGCCACCTCCGGGAAGAACACACCGGAACCGCTGTCCCGATTCGCGGGGGCGTCCTGCTGCGCATCGGCTTGCTGGTGGGCGGACTTCTCGAAGTACGCCTCGACGGCGAAGTCGAGCCGTACGTGGGTGGTTCCCTCCGGCAGGGCCGGCAGGTCCCTGCACCGGCCGTCCGCGTCGGTCACGGAGCCGCCGAGCGGTCGCCAGTCGCCTGCCTGCCCGTGAGGGGCGGATCCCCCGGAGCGGGCGGCGAGGCGGACGGCGACGCCCTCGGCGGGGCGGCCGGCACTGGTGTCCAGGACGTGCGTGGACACGGAGGCCGTGGTGCTGGTGCTCATGTGCGGGCGTCCTCTTCGACGAGTCGGGCCAGTCGGATGCGGTTGATCTTTCCCAGCTCGGTGCGGACGATCTCCCGCTCCTGCTCGGGCGAGTTGCCGATCCGCTCCTTGACCGCATCGCGCATCTGCTCACCGGTCCGGCCGGTGGCGCAGATCAGGAAGACGTGGCCGAACCGGTCCTGGTAGGCCAGGTTCAGCTCCAGCATCTCCGCCTTGAGCTCGTCGGACGCGCCGGCCATGCCGCGCTGTTCACGGGCCGACGTGGGGTCGCCGGGCCGGGGTCTGCCGATCGGCGGGTGTCCGGCCATCGCCTCGGCCAGGTCGTCCGCGGTCAGGCCGGCCGTCGCGGCGTCGCCGGCGGCGTAGAGGTCACCGGGGGCGGCGTAGGGCCGGCCGGCGAGCATTCGCCGCACCCACGCCGTCGCGGCGCACACCTCGTGGAGGGCGGAGTGGGCCGCGTGCTCCTCGAGGGCGTTGAACCGGGCCAGGCCCGGCGGCGTGGAACTGGTCGTCACGGCTGCCTCCGTGGCCTTGTGCTGAACGGGCGTGCCGATAGCTAACGCCGTCCCGCACAACGCGTCAACACTTTGTTGAAAATTCGGCGTGAACAAGAGGGAGCGGCTCCACAGGACCGGAGCGGGCGCCACGACCGGTGCCCGCAGATCCCGCGCGACCATCGCAGCAGGCCGGAGGAGCTTCTGCCACCCCGGCGGGTTCGGACCCCGCCTGATCGACGTGAGCCGCCACCCGGGGACGGGCGGCGGCTCGTGTGGCGACCGGCGGAGGTCAGGTGCGCTTCGGCGGGGCGGAGCCCTTCTCGCGGTTGAGGTAGTTGTAGACCGTGAAGCGGCTGACGCCCAGCGCGCCGGCCACCGTCTCGACGCCGTGGCGCACCGCGAAGGCGCCGCGGGCCTCCAGGCTCCGCACGATCTCCTGCTTGGCCCTGCGATCCAGGTCCGCCAGCGGCTTGCCCCTGCGGCGTTCCATCGCGGCGAGGATGTGGTCCAGGGAGTCCGCGAGCTGGGGCAGGCGGACGGCGACGACCTGTGCGCCCTCCCAGGAGAGCACGACGTCGTCGGGACCGGCCTCGTCCGGCGGGACCATCTCCCCGCCCATCGCGTCGACCAGCGGCTTGACGGCCGCGATGAAGGGCTCCTCCCCGGCGCCGCTCATCCCTCGCCCTCCCCGATCACGTTGACCTGGAGGGTGATCCGGGTGGCGCCCGCCGCCAGCGTCCGGCGCAGCAGCGCGTCCACCGCGCCGAGCACCGCGTCGGAAGCGCCCTCGGCGGTGTTGCCGAAGGGCCCGACGTCCACGGCGTCCAGTTCGGCCCCCTCGACGACCTGGCGGGCCACCACCGCGTGCGCGGGGGCCTCGTCGAGGTCGAAGGGCTCGGTCGTGAACTCCACTCTCAATCGCACGCGGACAACCTAACCCGCGGCACGGGACCTGGGACCTCCGGGACGACGAGGAGCCGACCCGAGCACGGACACAGGAAGGCGGACCGGAGGGCGGATCAAAAGACGGACCGGAAGACGGATCGGAGAGCGGACCGGAAGGCGGTCCGCAGGGCGCGGGCGGCGACCCCGGCCCCCGAACCCCTTGACAAGCGCCGAGGCGCGACGGCAGCCTTCCGTTGAACAGAAAGTTAATTCCGCCATACGGAACTGGAAGGGGGGCGCAGCCCCGATGGGATTCGCGGATCAGCGCTTCACCGTCAACCTGTCGATCCTCTTCACGGAACTCCCGCTCCTGGAGCGCCCCGCGGCCGCCGCCGCGGCCGGCTTCACCGCGGTCGAGCTGTGGTGGCCCTGGGTCGACTCGCCCACGCCCGAGCGCGCCGAGCTGGATGCGCTGCGCCGGGCGATCGAGGACGCGGGCGTCCGGCTCACGGGCCTGAACTTCTACGCCGGACGGCTCCCCGGCCCCGACCGCGGCGCCCTGTCGCTGCCCGGCGCGGAGTCCGAGCGCTTCCGCGCCAACATCGACGTGGCCGCCGGTTTCGCCGAGTCGCTCGGCTGCCCGGCGCTCAACGCCCTGTACGGCAACCGCGCCGAGGGCGTGGACCCGGCCGAGCAGGACGCGCTCGCACTGGACAACCTGCTGCTCGCGGCCCGGGCCGCCGACCGGATCGGCGCGGTCCTGCTGATCGAGGCGCTCAACCGGCCCGAGTCGCCGCAGTACCCGCTGGTCTCGGCCCCGGCCGCGGTCGGCGTCGTGGACCGGGTCAACGAGGCGAGCGGCCTCGGCAACGCCCGGTTCCTGATGGACCTGTACCACCTGTCCATGAACGGCGAGGACCTGCCCGAGGTCATCGCGCGCCACACCGCGAAGACCGGCCACGTGCAGATCGCGGACAACCCCGGCCGCGGCGCCCCCGGCACGGGCGCGCTGCCCCTGGAGGACCTCCTCGACCGGCTGGCCCGGGCCGGTTACGACGGCCGGGTCGGCCTCGAGTACAGGCCGGGCGACCGCCCGAGCGCCGAGGCCTTCGACTGGCTGCCGGCCAGGGCCGGCACGGCCCGCTGACCACCCCCGCTCTCCGGAAAGGTCCCTGGTGTGAACACGCTCCCCAAGATCGCCTGGATCGGCCTCGGCATCATGGGCTCCCCCATGTCCGAGAACCTGATCAAGGCGGGCTACGACGTCACCGGCTACACCCTCGAGCGGGAGAAGCTGGACCGGCTGGCCGCCGCCGGCGGAACCGCCGCCCCCTCCCTCGCCGAGGCGGTGCGGGACGCGGACGTGATCGTCACGATGGTCCCCGCCTCCCCGCACGTCGAGGCCATCGCCTACGGCCCCGACGGCATCCTCGAGAACGCGCGCCCCGGCGCCCTGCTGATCGACATGTCCTCCATCACGCCGCAGACCTCGATCGATCTGGCCGCGGCCGCGCGCGACAAGGGCATCCGGGTGCTGGACGCCCCCGTGTCCGGCGGCGAGGCCGGGGCCGTCGAAGCCGTGCTGTCCATCATGGTCGGCGGCCAGCGGGCCGACTTCGAGCGGGCGAAGCCGATCTTCGAGGCCCTCGGCAGGACCGTCGTGCTGTGCGGTCCGCACGGCTCCGGGCAGACCGTGAAGGCCGCCAACCAGCTGATCGTCGCCGTGAACATCCAGGCGTGCGCCGAGGCGGTGGTCTTCCTGGAGAAGTCCGGCGTAGACCTCGCCGCGGCCCTGGACGTGCTCAGCGGCGGTTTGGCCGGCTCGACCGTGCTGACGCGCAAGAAGGACAACTTCCTGCGCCGCGACTTCCGGCCCGGCTTCCGCATCGACCTGCACCACAAGGACATGGGCATCGTCACCGACGCGGCGCGCGACGTCGGCGCGGCCCTGCCCGTCGGTGCCGTGGTCGCCCAGCTGGTCGCCGGCCTGCGCGCCCAGGGCGACGGCGGCCTGGACCACTCCGCGCTGCTGCGCGCGGTCGAGCGCCTGTCCGGCGCGCAGGTCTGACGCATCGCACCAGCCTCCCCCGACCCGTACTCGCACCCACCCGGAAGACCTCCGGGCGGCGCCGGCGCCGACACCTGTCCTGTCGCGCCCAAGGCGGCGGCGCCGCCCGGAACTCGCATGGAAGGTCCACGATGTCCCCGCGCGTGCTCACGACCGAGTCCGACGCCCCCGTCGCCGGCAACCAGGACTCCGCCACCGTCGGCCTCGGCGGCCCGCTCCTGTTCCCCGACCGGATGGAGGAAGCGGTCCGCGCCCCGCGCGAGGACTGAGCACACCGGCTCGCGTACGGCCCTGACGGGAGGTCGGGTCCGTACGCGCAGCCCGCGGCGGATTCCGCGCGGCCCGCATGAGGGGTGGCCGCGCGGAACCCCGCGGGCGGCGAGGGCACCGCGGCGGTGTGCGAGCCAGTGCGGTGGTGAAGGCCCCGGGGCTCCTTCTTCGACCTGAGGGGAGGAGCCCCGGTGCCGTCGCGGCCGCCGCGGTCCCGAGCCCCTGTTCCCCCTCCCGCCCCCGACCCCGTCCGGCGGTACGGACGTCCCGACGCGCCCCGCCTCGCGCCGTCGGACGACACCAGCCGCTGCAGCTTCACCACCGAACGAGCGCCCGGATGCGGACGGTCACGCATCCGGGCGCTCCCCCGTGTCCGGCGTGCGGATCCTCCCGGACCGCAGCAGCCTGGGGACATGGCACATCCAACGGAGCATCCGCACATCGTGGTGCATCCCCCCGCCCTCGACGGATCCAGGCGGGTCACCTCGGGCGACGAGACGCTCGGCATCGCCTCGCACGTCGACGACGTGGGCGAGATCCTGCGGCTGGCCGACCTGTACGTCACCGATGTCGAGGGCACCGACCTCATCGAGTGGCAGGGCGGCGGTCCCGACGACTGGCCGGGACTGTCGGAACACCACGAGCACGTCGAGCACCCGGGGCCGCAGGAGCGCCACGACGCGTGAGCGCGCCTACCGAACCGGACGTACACCGACTACGGAACCCTCAAATCCACCTCTGAACCCGGCTCGGGAGGCTTCGACCGGCCCCGGCGGCGGGCACATACCCGGCACACGGGGCCCGCCGACACGGGGGCGGCGGGCCCCGGCTCAGGGGGTGGCAGGGCCATGGGCGGCAGCGCGCCAACGCGCCGGACACCGCACGAGATCGCGCTGCTGCGGGGCGGCCCCCGCGCCGCGGTCACGGTCGCCGTCGTCGCCCTGCAGCTGCGCGGCGCGGTCGAGGCGGGCGCCCCGGGGACGGTACGGGCCGTGCCCATGGACGCGGTGCAGGAGGAGCGCACCCTGCCTCCGCTCCCGCCGGCGGGTGTCCCGCTGGACTCGTGGACGCAGTGGAGCGCGGTGCGGGGGGAGGCCGCCGGGAACGAGGCGCGGGCGCTGGTCCTGGAGCGCACGGTGTACCGCTGTCTCGGCGAAGAACCGTTGGCCCTGCGGGAGTTGGTGCGCCATCCGGACGTGCGCTGGGCGCTGGCAGAGCTGCGCGTCGGCCTCGCGGACGCAGGGCTGCTGCGCCTGCCGCTGCTCCGCCCCAACCGGGCCGCCGGCCGTGAGGTGCGGGCCCTGCGGGACCGGCACCCCCTCCCCACCGGCCGACGCGGTCTGACGGACCACGCCAAGCTGGCCGTGGCCCTGCACGGCACACCGGCCCTGCGCGCCCTCGTGCCGCTCTTCGCCCTCCGCACCGGCCTGGTCCCCCGCGTCAGGATCACCCACGGGCTGCGCCACCGCTTCCGCGGCGGGACCTACGGGGGCGGCGGGTACTCCGCCTCCCGCGGTGGCGGTGGGTGCGGCGGTGGTTCGTACTGAGCCCGGCGCGGCCCGCGCGGCACCCGCACGCACGGCACCGTGGCACGGCGGAGGGCGGCCCCGTCCCCCGGACGGCCCGCCCTCCGCCGCGTCCCGCGGACGCGTCAGCCCGTCGCCCCGTCGGCCCGTCGGGGTCCCGATCCCTCCAGCGTCCTGATCGCCGTCGGTGCGTGCCCCGGCTCCGTCGCGAGTTCCTCGAACTCCACGACGTCACCGATGTCGTTGGTCGTCGACATGGAGATGTTGGTGACGCGTTCCAGGACCGCCTCGACGACGACGGGGACCCGGTACTCCGCCGCGAGCTTCTTCGCCTGTTCCAGGGCCGCGCCCAGTTCGTTCGGGTCGGTCACCCGGATCGCCTTGCAGCCCAGGCCCTCGGCGACCTTGACGTGGTCGACCCCGTAGACGCCCAGCTCGGGGCTGTTGACGTTCTCGAACTCCAGCTTGACCTGGAAGTCGAGGCCGAAGGCACGCTGCGCCTGACGGATCAGGCCGAGGTAGGCGTTGTTCACCAGGACGTGGATGTACGGGATGCGGTGCTGCGCACCGACCGCCAGCTCCTCGATCATGAACTGGAGGTCGTAGTCGCCGGACAGGGCGACGACCTGGGCCTCGGGGTCCGCCTTGGCCACCCCCAGTGCCGCCGGGACGGTCCAGCCGAGGGGGCCGGCCTGGCCGCAGTTGATCCAGTGGCGCGGTCGGTAGACGTGCAGCAGCTGTGCGCCGGCGATCTGCGAGAGGCCGATGGTCGAGACGTACCGCGTCTGCGGACCGAAGGCCCTGTTCATCTCCTCGTAGACGCGCTGCGGCTTGATGGGGATGTCGTCGAAGTGCGTACGGCGCTGGAGCGTCGCCTTCCGCTCCTGGGCGGCGGCCGCCCAGGCGGAGCGGTCGGGGAGCCTGCCCTCCGCCCGGAGTTCCTCCGCGACCTCGACGAACACCTGCAGGGCGGCCCGGGCGTCGGACGCGATGCCGTAGTCGGGGGCGAAGATCCTGCCGATCTGGGTGGGCTCGACGTCGACGTGGACGAAGGTCCGCCCGGCGGTGTACACGTCGAGCCTGCCGGTGTGGCGGTTGGCCCACCGGTTTCCGATGCCGAGGACGAAGTCGGACTCGAGGAACGTCGCGTTGCCGTAGCGGTGGGAGGTCTGCAGGCCGACCATGCCGGCGTTGAGTTCGTGGTCGTCGGCGATGACGCCCCAGCCCATCAGGGTCGGGACGACCGGCGTGCCGGTCAGCTCGGCGAACCGCACCAGGAGGTCGGCCGCGTCGGCGTTGACGACACCGCCGCCCGCGACGATCAGCGGGCGCTCCGCGACGTTGAGCATGCCGATCGCCTTCTCGACCTGGGCGCGGCTCGCGGCGGGCTTGTATGCGGGGAGCGGTTCGTAGGTGCCGGGGTCGAACTCGATCTCCGTCATCTGGACGTCGATCGGCAGGTCGACGAGGACGGGACCGGGGCGCCCGGAGCGCATGAGGTGGAACGCCTGCTGGAAGACGCCCGGGACCTGGGCGGCCTCCAGGACGGTGACCGCCATCTTGGTGACGGGCCTGGCGATCGCGGCGATGTCGACGGCCTGGAAGTCCTCCTTGTGGATCACGGCGGTCGGGGCCTGGCCGGTGATGCACAGGATCGGGACGGAGTCACCGGTCGCGGAGTACAGCCCCGTGATCATGTCGGTGCCGGCGGGGCCGGAGGTGCCGATGCAGACACCGATGTTGCCCGGACGGGCACGGGTGTAGCCCTCGGCCATGTGCGAGGCGCCCTCGACGTGGCGGGCGAGGGTGTGGGAGATCCCGCCCGATGACTTGAGGGCCGCGTAGAAGGGGTTGATCGCCGCGCCCGGGACACCGAACGCGTCGGTGACGCCCTCACGCTTGAGGATCTCAACTGCCGCGCGGGCAGCGGTCATTCGAGGCATCGAGTACTCCCGCTTCGGCTGTCGGATTCGCACTCCCGTCGCGCCCCGCGGTGAGCCCTCTTCCGTATTTCGGAAAATGTCTTCTACTATCTGGAAGGCAATGTAGGTGTGGCGGGTGAGGACCGTCAAGAGCGGCCGGGTGCGGCGAGAACCGTCACGAACAGGGGCCGAGCGGCGGACAGGCGGTGTGCCGGTGAAGGACGATGGGGGGCTGTTCCATGTGTCCTCGTACAGGAGGGGGCCATGCCCGAGAGCGTGCCGATGCGCTGTCCGGTCTGCCGGCGCGCCCATCGCTACACGGTGCCGTCGTATCCCTGTGTGTGCGGCGCCCCGGTCGCCCCGCGGCTCGACCGGGAGGGTGGGCCCACGCCCGTCCCCGAGCGCGTTTGGCAGGAGGAATGGGTCATCGTGCGGTGCGGCGCCTGCGGGCACCGCGGCGAGTGGCCGCGCCCCGAACTGGGCTGCCCGTGCGGCACGGCGCTGCGGATCCCGGTGGCCGATGCGGACGGCACCGCGGCCGCCACCGGCCCTCCGGGCACCGACCGGGCGGCCGGGACGCCCGGCAGCGCGCGGGACGCGGTCACGGCCGCGACGCGGTATCTGCGCCGGCTCGGCCACGAGGACGTCCGCCCCGCGGACCGGCCCCCGCCGGCCGGGGTGGCGCTGACCGGCCGCGGGGTCGTCGCCCTGGTCGCCCCGCCGGAGCGTCCCGTGACCCTGCGGGACGTGGAGTGCCTGTGGTTGACGGCGATGACGGAATCGGCCCGGTGCCTGTGCCTGTCCCGCGCCGGCTACACCGAGGACGCCCGCGACCGCGCCGGCACCCTCGGCGTCCCGCTGTTCGTCCTCGGCCCCGCCGACGGCGCGCTCGCGCTGAACGCCCCCGCCCGCGCACTCGCCGCACGGCTCGCTCCGGGTGCGGTCGACGACGGGGGCGGCGCACGGTGACGCGGCGCCCGGCGACGCAGCGGCCCACGGCGGCGCACCACACGGGAAGACGGCGCCGACCGCAGGTGCGCGGGGGCCGGCGCCGTCCGGGACTGCTCCTTACGGGGTGACGCAGCCGATGGAGCCGACCGGGAGGTTGTTGCCGGTCGAGGTCGCCGTGAAGCCGAAGGTGACGCTGCCGTCCGGCGCGACGGTCCGGTTGTAGTCGACGTTCCTGACCGTGACCGAGCCGTCCGTGCCGGTGGTCATCGCACCGTTCCACACGCTGGCGACCCTGGTCCTCGCGCCGGGCGTCCACTTCACGGCCCAGCCGTCCTGCGCCGTCGTGCCGTGGTTCATGACCTCGACGGACCCCTGGAAGCCGCCGCCCCAGCTGCTGGTCACCCGGTAGACGGCCATGCACCCGGTGTGCGGGTCGGTCGGCGTGGGCGTCGGGGTCGTCGGGTCCGGGGTCGGGGTGCTGCCCGAGCCCCGGATGCCGGTCACCTCGCCGTTGCCGCCGTCGAAGACGACGTCGGAACAGGAGAAGAAGTTCTCCTGGCTGTCGGAGCGCACCCACTGGATGAACATCACCGCGTCGCCCGAGCGACCCGAGGGAAGGTTCAGGTCCCAGGAGTAGTGACCGCCGTCGGTACCCGGCGAGCCGGTCTGCGGCGGGTCGGTGACGGTCTGGATCAGCTCCAGGTCGTCCCAGCCCAGTTCGGTGCTGGGCGAGTAGCCGGGCTTGGACAGGTACACCCGGAAGGCACCCGGGTGCGCGGCCCAGTTGCTGTGCTTGACCCGGATCGTCCTCCCGGACGTGAGGTGTGTGCGGGGCCAGTCCGAACGGGCGGCGTTGTACCCGGTGAAGTCGTACGGCGACCGGTCACCGGCGCTGCACAGCTTCCCGTCCGGGACGTACCCCGGGCCGCGCCCGCCGGCGTTGGAGTCGAGCACGGCGAACCAGTTGTACAGCGCGGTCGCCCCGCTCTCGTTGAGCGCCGCCCGGCACGCCGGGTTGGTCGGGTCCAGGGAGCCGGTGCCGGTCCTGGCGTCCAGATGGCAGAGGTAGGTCCGCGATCCGGGCATCATCGTCACACCGTGTGCCTGTGCGTTGCCCTGGCCGAGCAGGACCAGGCCGATCCCGCCGAGCAGGGTCGCCAGCACCGCCGCGAGGGAGACGGTTCGTTTCTTGCGTCGACCCATGGTCTCTCCTGTGCCTTCGTGGGGTTTGTTGCGGGTCTGTCCTCTTCTTGCGGCTCACCGTCCGCCGTTGGAGCCCTCGCCCGCCCGGGCGGGCGGCGCCGGACGGGCGAGGGGTCTGGGGGGTCGGCCGCATCGATCGGCCGGCGCGGTGGGCTTGGGGGGCGCTTGAGGCAGGGGGCCCGGAGCCGGGCGCTTGGGCAGGGTGACCGGGGCGGGTCGGGAGCCGGTGCGCTGCGGTGCGGGTGTGCCCGGAGCGCCACTCAGGGTGAAGCCGAACGAGGTGGTGGCTTCGGGATCCAGGGCGCCGTGGTGGGAGGCGCCCCGGACCGCGGCGCGTCCGGAGGCCCCGGCCGGGGTGCGCTGCCGAGGCTGGAGATCGTCGAACCGCCCGGGTCCCCGCCGACGCTCCGGCCGGTGGGCGGGCCCGGTGGGCGCGAGGTGCGGGGCGCGTGCTCATGGCGGGGCCTTTCCGGGTACGGCCGGAGGGCGGCGGAAGAGCGGGGCGTGTCGGGGCCGCCCCCCCCTGACGGCGCAGGGAGAGGGGGAGCGGCCCCGGAGGGTGCCGGTCGGGTCAGGCGCAGGGCGTGCCGTTGAGGCTGAACCCGCCGGGCCGGGCGAACGAGCCGCTGTAGGTGCCCTGGAAGCCGAACGACTGGCCGGCACCGGGGGCGATGCGGGCGTTGTGCGCCACCGGCGTCGCCGTCACCGCACCGGCGGACGGGGAGACGGTGGCGTTCCAGGCGCTGGTGATCCGCTGCCCCGAGGGCAGGATGAAGGCGAGCTTCCAGTTGTCGACCGGGGCCGAGCCGGTGTTGGTGACGGTGACGTCGGCGGTGAAGCCGCCCTGCCACACGGTGGTCGCGTAGGTCACCTTGCAGGCCGTCGTGGGGTCGGGCTCCTCGCCCGGGCCGCCGGGACCGCCGAGGTTCACGGCCGACGAGAAGGAGTTCACCGCGAGCCCGGCTCCGTTCTGCCACGGCTCGAAACCTGCCTGGACGCTCGTGAGGTACCAGTTGCCCTGGGCCATTCCCCGGCGGACGGTCTCGTCGACGAAGTCCATGACGTCGAAGCTCCAGCTGGACATCGCCGAGGGGGCGACGAAGGAGATCACGTCGTTCGAGCCGTTGCTGCCGGTCCACACCTGCCAGGTGCGCCCGGCCACGGTGGTGGTGCCGACCTGCGAGCCGATCGGCTGGATCGGACCCACCTTGTGGAACCAGATCATGATCTCGGTCCGGTTCACCCCGTCCTTCCGGGGGGCGGGGTCGAGCCAGATGTCGTACGAGGCGTTGTACACGGCGTCGCCGACATAGCCGTACGAGATGCTGCTGGGAGCGTCGGCGATGCCGCTGAGCTGCGCGGGGAGGTTGGTCCCTGGCGAACACTTCGTGTAGTGGCAGCCGTTGAAGACCGAGGGGTACGACTTGGGGGCGCCGTTGGTGGGCACCGAACCGTCGGCCCGGGTGAGCCGGAAGCCCGTGTCGGTGGCGGTGACGCACTGCGGGGCACCGGTGCCCCAGCGGTTGTTCTGCACGACGTAACGGCCCTGGATCGTGGTCGAGCCGTACTGCTCGCAGACGACGGTGTCGGCCTGCGCGGCCGGTGCGCCGGCCACCAGGGCCGTGAGGGTGAGCAGAGCGGTGAGCAGCGCGCCGAGCAGACCGCGCGCCGTTCCGGGGCGGTGGGGTAAGGGTCGCATGCGGGGGCCTCTCTGAGAGGGACAGCTCTGATGGGGTCACGCACCTATCGGGAGCGCTCCCAACTCCCCAGTTATGGGAGCGCTCCCATTCAAGGTTCAAGAGGGGACTGTAGGAGCGCTTCATGTCCCTGACAACCCGTTGGGGCCGAGCGAATCGAAAAGATCTCTAAGGGCCCGGTCGGCCGACGACGAGCTGAGGCCGCGCAAAGGTCCGCGGACACGGCCGGACGGCTGGGAGCGCTCCCGAAATTGTCGGCCCGGCGCTCAGGCGGAGCCGCGGACGACCAGCCGCGTCCGCAGGATGACGTGCCGCCAGGCCACGTCCGGGTGCTCCATCTCCTCCCACAGCAGCCGCACCATGGTGCGGCCGATCTCCTCCAGCGGCTGACGGACGGTCGTCAGCGGTGGATCGGTGTGCTCGGCGAGCAGGAAGTCGTCGAAACCGATCACCGCGACGTCCTCGGGCACCCGGCGGCCCGCCGCGCGCAGCGCGGCCAGCGCACCGGCGGCCATGGTGTCCGACGCGGCGAAGACGGCGTCGAGGTGCGGGTGCCGCTCGAGGAGGGCCGCCGTCGCGCGGCGCCCACTGGCCTCGGTGAAGTCCCCCTCGGCGACCAGGGACGGCCCGCCGTCCAGCCCGGCCCGGGCGAGCGCCTCCTCGTAGCCGCGCAGGCGGCACCGGGCGACGTACATGTCCGGCCGACCGGTGATGGCGGCGATGGCCCTGCGGCCGCCGGCCACCAGGTGGTCGACCGCGGCGCGGGCACCGCCGACGTTGTCCGCGTCGACGTAGGTGATCTGTTCGTCGCCCGAGCGCCGGCCCAGGAGCACGGTGGGCAGTCCCGCCTCGGCGAGCATGTCGGGCAGCCGGTCCCCGGAGCGCACGGACATCAGCAGCACCCCGTCGACCCGGCCACCGCGCGCGTACTCGACGAAGCGCTTGCGCTCGGTGTCCGTGCGCACCAGGGTGAGCAGCAGCTGCACCGACGTGTCGGACAGGGCGTCGCCGACCGCGCGGACGACCTCCGAGAAGAACGGCTCGCCGAACAGCCGCCAGTCCGTCTCCGTCATGACCAGCGCGACGGCGTCCGCGGGCCGCCCGGCCAGTGAGCGCGCCGCCAGGTTGGGCACGTAGCCCAGTTCGTCGATCGCGCGCCGCACGGCACGGCGCGTGGACTCCTTGACCCCGGTCTCGTCGTTGATGACGCGGGAGACCGTGCCCCGGCCGACACCGGCGAGGGCGGCCACCTCCTCCAGCGTCGGCGTACCGGGACGCCGCTTCCCCATATGCACCCCCAAGGGCACCCGATCCTAGGGGCGGGGTCCCGCCGCGATCGACCGCCCCGGTCACCCCTCGGTCGCCGTGGCGTGGATCAGGCGCCGTGGCGCTCCCGCAGTTCCACCTTGCGCACCTTCCCGGACACGGTCATCGGGAAGGCGTCGAGGACGCTCAGGCGGCTGGGGATCTTGTAGTGGGCCAACTGCCCGTCGCAGAAGGCACGCAGCTCCTCGAGGGTGGGCGGGTCGGCCGCGTCCCGGGGGATGACGCAGGCGAGGACCTCCTCGCCGTAGCGCTCGTGCGGGACCCCGACGACCTGGACGTCGGCGATCCTGGGGTGGCCGTAGAGGAACTCCTCGATCTCGCGGGGATAGACGTTCTCCCCACCCCGGATGATCATGTCCTTGATGCGGCCGACGATCTCCACGTACCCGTCCTCGCGCATCACCGCCAGGTCGCCGGTGTGCATCCAGCGGCCGGGGTCGATCGCCTCCGCCGTCCTCTCGGGCTCGTCCCAGTAGCCGAGCATCACGCTGTAGCCGCGGGTGCACAGCTCACCGGCGGTACCGCGCGGCCGGGTCACGCCGGTGGCCGGATCGACGACCTTGACCTCGATGTGCGGCAGGACGCGGCCGACGGTGCCGGTGCGGTGCTCGAGGTCGTCGTCCCGGCGGGTCTGCAACGACACGGGGGACGTCTCGGTCATGCCGTAGCAGATGGAGACCTCCTCCATGTGCATCTCGGCCACCACCCGCTTCATCACCTCCACCGGGCACGGCGACCCCGCCATGATGCCGGTGCGCAGGGAGCTGAGGTCGTAGGACGCGAAGTCGGGGAGGTTCAGCTCGGCGATGAACATGGTGGGCACGCCGTAGAGGGAGGTGCAGCGCTCCCGCTGGACCGCCTCCAGCGTGGGCCCCGGCTCGAAGGACGGGGCGGGAATGACCATGCAGGCACCGTGGGAGGTGGCCGCGAGATTGCCCATGACCATGCCGAAGCAGTGGTAGAAGGGCACCGGCAGGCAGATCCGGTCCCGCTCGGTGTAGCCGAGGGTGCGGCCCACCCAGTAGCCGTTGTTCAGGATGTTGTGGTGGGAGAGGGTGGCGCCCTTGGGGAAGCCGGTGGTGCCCGAGGTGTACTGGATGTTCACCGGGTCGTCGCAGCTCAGCTCCGCGGCGACGGCGGTGAGCCGGTCCCGGGGCACGGACGCCGCGCCGGCGGTCAGCGCGTCCCAGGACCGGTCGCCGATGTAGACCGTCTCCCGCAGCGCGTGGCACTTCCCCCGCACCTGCTCCACCAGGGCCCGGTAGTCGCTGCTCTTGTGGGCCAGGGAGGCGATGAGCACCGAGATCCCGGCCTGCTTCAGCACGTACTCCAGCTCGTGGGCGCGGTAGGCGGGGTTGATGTTCACCATGATCGCGCCGATGCGGGCGGTGGCGTACTGGACCAGGACCCACTCCGGGCAGTTGATCGCCCAGATGCCGACCCGGTCGCCCTTGACGACGCCCTTGGCCAGCAGTCCGCGCGCCACCTGGTCGACCGCGGCACCGAACTCGGCGTAGGTCCAGCGCCGTCCGGAGGGCACGTCGACCAGGGCCTCACGGTCGGGGTGCGCGGTGATCGTCCGGTCGAGGTCGGCCCCGATGGTGTCGCCGAGCAGCCCGCTGGTGCTCGTGCCGTGCGTGTAGGAGAGGGCGGTCACCGGACGTCCTCCTCGCGGTACTCGTTGGCGCTGCCGGCGGCCGTGGCCTCGCGCAGCTCGATGCGGCGGATCTTGCCGGAGACGGTCTTGGGCAGCTCGCCGAACTCCAGCCGGCGGATCCGCTTGTACGGTGCCAGCACCTCGCGGGAGTGCTCGAAGAGGACCTTCGCGGTGTCGGGACCGGGCTCGAAGCCCTCCGCCAGGACGACGTACGCCTTGGGCACGGCCAGCCGCAGCTCGTCCGGGGCGGGCACGACGGCCGCCTCGGCCACCGCCTCGTGCTCCAGCAGGGCGCTCTCCAGCTCGAAGGGGGAGATCTTGTAGTCGGACGCCTTGAAGACGTCGTCGGCGCGCCCGACGTAGGTGATGCAGCCATCAGGGTCGCGGGAGCCGATGTCGCCGGTGCGGTAGTAGCCGCCGGCCATGGCCTCGGCGGTGCGGTCGGGGTCGCCGTGGTAGCCGGCCATCAGGCCGACGGGGCGCTCGGACAGGTCGAGCGCGATCTCGCCCTCGGTGGCGCCGGGCGCGCCGGAGACCAGGTCGAGCAGTTCGACGCGGTAGCCGGGGCTGGGCCGGCCCATGGAGCCGGTCTTGAGCGGCTGACCGGGGCTGTTGGAGACCTGCACGGCGGTCTCGGTCTGCCCGAAGCCGTCGCGGACGGTCACGCCCCAGGCGCGCCGGACCTGCTCGATGACCTCGGGGTTGAGGGGTTCCCCGGCGGCCACGACCTCGCGGGGCGGGGTGCGCAGCTGGGTCAGGTCGGCCTGGATGAGCATGCGCCACACGGTCGGCGGGGCGCAGAAGGTGGTGACGCCGGCGCGGTCCATCTCGGTCATCAGCCGGCCGGCGTCGAAGCGGGTGTAGTTGTGCAGGAAGACGGTCGCCTCGGCGTTCCACGGGGCGAAGAGGTTGGACCAGGCGTGCTTGGCCCAGCCGGGCGAGGAGATGTTCAGGTGCACGTCGCCGGGTCGCAGGCCGATCCAGTACATGGTGGCCAAATGCCCGATCGGGTACGAGGTGTGGGTGTGCTCCACCAGCTTGGGCCGGGCGGTGGTGCCGGAGGTGAAGTAGAGCATCAGCGGGTCGTCGGCGAGGGTGGGCCCGTCCGGCGCGAAGTGCTCGGCGGCGCCGTGGCTGTCCTCGTAGGGCAGCCAGCCCTCGGCGCCCGCGCCGACCGCGACACGGGTGTAGTCGCCGGGGACCTCGGCGAACTTCGCGGTGTCGGCGGCTCGTGCGATCACGTGCCGGACCCGGCCCCGTTCGACGCGGTCGCGCAGGTCGGCGGAGCCGAGCAGGGGGGTGGCGGGGATGACGACGGCGCGCAGCTTCATCGCGGCCAGGGCGGTCTCCCAGAGCTCGGCCTGGTTGCCGAGCATCACCAGCACCCGGTCCTCGGCGGCCACGCCCTGCTGCCGGAGCCAGTTGGCGACCTGGTCGGAGCGTCGGGCCAGGTCGGCGAAGGACAGCCGGGTCCGTCCGCCGTCCTCCTCGACGAGGTGCAGGGCGGTGCGGTCGTTGCCGTCCGCGATCACGTCGAACCAGTCGAGTGCCCAGTTGAACCGCTCGGGCCGCGGCCAGGAGAAGCCCGCGTAGGCCGTGGCATGGTCCTCGCGGTGTTCCAGCAGGAAGTCCCGGGCCCTGCGGAACTCTTCCGTCGCCGTCGTCATTTGTCCTCCTCGGTTCCGGACCATTGCCGGGCGGCTCCCTGACATCGTGTAATCCGTGATGCAGGTCTCACTACCCCCGAACGGGGGTGTGCGCCCGATCAGGGGCCGCGGCGAAGGGGCGATCAGGTGACAGCTGACCCGATGAGGGGGGTCGACGCGGTGGAGATCCGCGGGGCGCTGGTCCGGCTGCGGCGGGACACGGGGCTGCCGGTGGCCTTCGGCGGGCTGGTGGAGGCCGGGCGGCGGCAGGTGCGCATCAGCGAGCTGAGCGGCACCGCGACGCCCGCGCTGAGCGCCCTCGCGGTGATGTCGGGCAGTGGCCTGGGCGGCCGGGCGGTGGCGCTGGCCCGGCCGTGCGCGGTGGCGGACTACTCCTCCTCTCGGCAGATCAGCCACGAGTACGACGCCCCGGTCGCCGCCGAGGGTCTGCGTTCCGTCCTCGCGGTGCCGGTGGTGGTCCGGCGCAGGGTGCGCGGCGTGATCTACGGTGCGCTGCGCTCGGCACAGCCGCTGGGCGACCGCACCCTGGGCATGGCCGTGGCGGCGGCGCGGGACGTGGAGCAGGCTCTGGTGGTGCGCGAGGAGGCGGGCGAGCTGCTGGCGGCCGCCCGTCCGGAGCCGGAGGTGCGGCCGGGGTCGAGGGCCGCCTGGGAGCAGGTGCGCGAGGCGCACGCGGCACTGCGGGCGCTGGCCGCGCGCATCGCGGATCCGGGCCTGCGGGCGGAGCTGCTGGACGCGTGCACGCTGCTCACGGCCGACACGACGCGTCCGGAGGCGGCGCGGCTCGCGCCCCGGGAGGTGGACGTGCTCGCCTGTGTGGCCGCGGGGGCGACCAACGCGGTGGCCGCCGAGCGGCTGGGGGTGACGGCCGAGACGGTCAAGGGGTACCTGAGGTCCGCGATGCGGAAACTGGGCGCCCGCACGCGCGGGGAAGCAGTGGTGGCGGCGCGCCGGGCGGGGTGGTTGCCGTAGGTTTGCGGTGTTTTCCCATGCGGTCGCCAATAGCGCGGACGCGGGTTTGGATTTTCCGGGCCCGGGCGGGCTGTTATTTCCCTCACCACACCGTCCGTCCGAATTTAAAGGGCCTGTTGCCTAATATTGGCCAGGACACGACACACGGAGGGAGCGGTGACCGTGCGACGGGACGCCAAGGAGCCTGCGAGGTGCCGCCCCGACCTGGTCATCGGCCGGGAGGAGCTGTACTCCGACGCGCGTGAGCGGCTCGCCCAGGGGGGCAGCGTGCTGCTCCACGGTCCGGCCGGAATTGGAAAGTCGACCGTGCTGCGGGCGCTGGCGGCGGAAAACGCCGGTGGGGCGGGCACGGTGTTGCGCTGTTCGGCCACGGAGTCCGAATCGCATCTGCCGTTCCTGGCACTGGCCGATCTGTTCGGGCTGGTCCTCGACCGGGTGTCCGGCGGGCTGCCCGCGGCCCAGCGCACCGCCCTGGAGTCGGCGCTCACCGGGCGCGGCGAGTCCACCCTCCAGCGGGACGGGCTCGCGCTGCGGCTGGCCGTGCTGTCCGCGCTGCGCACCCTCGCCGCCGAGGGGCCGGTCCTCGTCGTCGCCGACGACCTCCAGTGGCTCGATCCGGCCAGCGCCGAACTCCTCGGCTTCGCCGCCCGGCGCCTGGGCGACACCCCGGTGCAGCTGCTGTGCGCGGTGCGCACCGAGGACCAGGACTACGACCGTCATCTGCGCACCGCCCCGCCCGACACCCTGGCGCTGCGCCTCGGTCCGCTCTCGCGCGCCCAGGTCTCGGCGCTGCTGGACCAGCGCGGCTACCCGGGACTGTCCCGGTCCACCGTCCGGGACATCCACCGCACCAGCGGCGGCAACCCGCTGTTCGCCCTCGAACTGGGCCGTGCTCTCGCCGAGACCCCGACGCCGCCGCGTCCCGGTGAGCCGCTGCCGGTGCCGACGTCGCTGCGCGCCCTGGTGCTCAGCCGCCTGGAGATGCTGTCGGCCGAGGCCCGCCGCACCCTGCTCGTGGTCAGCGCGGGCGCCCGCCCCACCCTGGCGCTGCTGCGCGCGGCCGGCCGGGAGAACGCGGAGGCGGAGACCGCGCAGGCCGCCGAGCTGGGGCTGCTGGCGACCGAGCCGGAGGATCCCGCCGTACGGTTCGCCCATCCGCTGATCTCCGCCGCGCTGTACGCCGAGGCACCGGCGCAGGAGCGGCGGGCGGTGCACGCGGCGCTGTCCACGGCGGCGTCCGATCCGATCGAGCGGGCCCGGCATCTGGCCCTGGCCACCAACGGCACCGACCCGGACGTCGCCGCCCGGCTCGCCGAGGCCGCGGCGCTGGCCCGGGACCGGGGGGCGCCGTCGGTCGCCGCCTCGCTCGGGCTGCTCGCCGCCCGGCACACTCCGGCCGACGGCGTGCCGGGCGCGGACGAGCGGCGGCTCCAGGCCGCGGAGGACGCGATCACCGCCGGGGAGGTCGACCTCGCCCGGCACATCGCCCGCGACGTGCTGACCCGGACCACCGTGCCGGCCGAGCGGGTGCGGGCCTGGATGGTGGTGATCGAGGCCGCCGGTCAGGCCCTCGGGGACGTGGACGCCGTGTTCCCGCAGGCCCTCGCCGACGCCGGCGACGACCCCCGGCTGCTGGCCCTGGTGCACTACCAGCTGGCCTGGCGGGGCCTGGTGGTGGAGGGCGACTTCGCGGAGGGCCGCCAGGAGGCCGCGCACGCCGCCGAGCTCGCCGCCCGCGCCGGCGACCGGCGCACCGAGCTGCTGGCGCTCGCCTTCCAGGCGCAGACCGAGACCCTGATGGGTCATCCCGACGCCCCCGCCACCATCAAGCGCGCCCTGAAGGAGCCGCAGGACCCGCAGGTGGCCTGCCACCACAACGGCGCGGGCTCGGCCCGCTTCCGCTGGTTGATCATGAGCGACCAGCTGCCCGAGGCCCGCAGCACGGTGACCGCGCTGCTGCGCGAGGCGCGTCGGCGGGGCATGGTCGAGAGCGAGGTGCACTACGTGCGTCTGCTCGCCGAGACCGAGCTGCTCGCCGGGCACTGCGGCCGGGCCCTGGAGCTGGCCCGCGAGAGCCTGCGGCTGGCCCGGGACTCCGGCATCGGCGAGGTGGCCTCCGCGTTGCAGACGTCCCTCGCCGAGGCGTCCGGCGGCGATGTGGAGCAGGCACTCGCGCTGGCGCGGGAGGCGGTGCAGCAGGCCGAGGAGGACGGCGACCAGGTGTACGCGTCCCGGTCGCTGGCCGCCCTCGGCTACGCCCAGCTGGTGGCCGGGGACACGGTCGGCACGGTGCGGTCGCTGCGCCGGGTGCGGGAGCTGGAGCACGGCCTCGGGATCACGGACCCGTCCCGGGGACGCTGGCAGGGCGATCTCGCCGAGGCCCTGGTCCGCGTCGGCGAACTGGGCGAGGCCCAGCATCTGATCGACGTCACCCGGGAGCACGCGCTGCGGCTGCGCCGGGACAGTGTGCTGGCCGTCCTGGACCGGGCCGAGGCCCTGGTGCGGGCGGCCCGCGGCGACGTGGAGGCGGCCGCCGCCCAGCTGAGGTCGGCGCAGGACCGGCTCGCCAAGCTGGGGCACGGCCTGGAGGAGGCGCGGGCCGCGTTCGAACTGGCGCGGCTGCGCTCCCTCCCCCAGGCCACCGGCTTCGCCCGGGCGGCGGGGGGCGGCCCGCCGGGGCCCGCGTCGTACGACGAGGCGGCGCGGCTGCTCCGACGGTGCCGTGCGCTGCCCTGGCTGCGGCAGGTCGACCGGGCCGCCGCGGCCGGTCCCGCGGTGGCCGAGACCGCGCCCGCCGACACGCCGGCCGCCCTGGACGGCCTCGCCGCGATGGAACGTCAGGTGGCAGCGCTGGTGATGGAGGGAGCCACCAACCGGGAGATCGCCGGGCGCCTGTTCATCAGCGTCAAGACGGTGGAGGCGACCCTGACCCGGGTCTACCGCAAGCTGGGGATCCGTTCGCGCGTGGACATCGTCCGACTGGCGGCGGGCCGCCGCACGCAGTGAACACCTTTCGGCCAACATGCCGCCATCGAGGGTTTTCCCTTCCCAACTCCCTGAGGGAATTCCCTGATTGGGGCACCCGGGCGCTCCTTCTAGCGTAAGGCCGTGCCGATCGCCGGGCACACGGGGGCCACTCACGGGGCCCCTCGTGCACCACCCCCACCCGCGCGACCCCCCACCGGCCACCCGATGAGGAGACCCATGACCGGGCTCACCCGCGCCAAGAAGACCGCCGCCGCCCTCGCGGCGACCGCCGCGGCCGCCGCGACCGCGCTGCTCACCGCCCCCTCCGCCGCCGCCGCTCCCCAGCCGATCGTCGGCGGCACGACGACCACCACGTCGTCGTACCCGTTCATGATGCAGATCACCGACGCCTCGCAGAACCAGTTCTGCGGCGGCACCCTCGTCTCGCCCACCAAGGTGGTCACGGCCGCGCACTGCATGGTCGGGGAGACGACCAGCAGCGTGCGCGTGGTCGGCGGACGCACCTACCGCAACGGCACCAACGGCACGGTGGCCAGGGTCAGCAGGATCTGGATCCACCCGGACTACCGCAGCGCCACCCGGGGCGACGACGTGGCCGTGCTGACTCTGTCGACCTCGATGCCGTACACCGCGGCGCGGTACGTCTCCGCCACGGACACCTCGGTGTACGCGGCCGGCACCACCGCCCGCATCGTCGGCTGGGGCACGACGTCCTCCGGCGGCAGCTCCTCCAACCAGCTGCGCACCGCCACCGTGCCGACCGTCTCCGACACGAGCTGCCGCGCCTCCTACGGCACCCGGTTCGTGCAGAGCGACATGGTGTGCGCCGGCTACTCCTCCGGCGGTGTGGACACCTGCCAGGGCGACAGCGGCGGGCCGCTGCTCGTCAACGGCGTCCTGGCCGGGATCACCTCCTGGGGCGACGGCTGTGCGGCGGCCGGCTACCCCGGCGTGTACACCCGCCTGACCACCTTCTCCGGGCAGGTCACGGCCCAGGTCAATTCGTAGGCCAGAGAGGTTTCCTGAGTATCCCTCAGGTGCAAGACAGGGGGCGTTGCGGGCTTCCACGAGCAGCCCGCAACGCCCCCTCTCCAATGCTCGGACACGGCCCCGCGAGCCGGCTGCGGGTCACCGCCGAACGCCGCCGAGGGGCACGACGATGGCCGCCGAGGGTCACCGCCGTACGCTGCCGAAGCGGATGTCGTACGTCGTGCCCGGGTGCATCACCCGCAGCATGCGCTCCGCCTCGGCCGCGACGTCGTCGCGCCGGTGCCTGCCGAGCGGGCCGAAGGGTTCGACGACGAGGGCCTGTTCCTCGAGGCGCCACAGGCCGGCCAGGAAGCCGTCGACGAGCAGGGTGCGATGGGCGATGTTGCCCTGCCAGGCCAGGCCCTTCAGCTCGGGCGGCACCACACGGGTGCGGTCGGCGTGGGAGAGCAGCAGGTTGTCGAACTCCGGCAGGAGACGCGGCGGGGCCGGGGTGTCCGGGTCGGGGCGGGGCGCGTCGGGGAGGTCGAAGAGCTCGATGCCGTTCTCGTCACGGAAGGTCACCAGCCGGGGGCGGAGGCGTTCGAAGGTGTCGCGCAGCCGGGTCAGGCCGGCCCAGGTCTGCATGTCCTTCACGGAGGCGGGCCCGAAGGCGGCGAGGTAGCGCAGCACGGTCCCGTCCGGGGCCGGCGCGGGCTCGGCGGGGCGGCCCAGCCAGCGCTCGGCGGTGGTGAGGGTGACCTGGCCGGCGCGGCCCCACAGTCCGCGCGGGGTGACCTGGACGAGCGGCAGTGTGCAGCGGGCGGCGACGGACAGCGCCTGCGGGTCGGCGTCGGGCCACTCCTTCAGCAGGGCCTCGCGCAGTTGCTTCGGGGTGCGCGGCTCCGCCTCGACGAGTTCGCGGGCAAGGGCTGCGAGCCGGTCGAGGTCGACGCCGACCAGACCCTTGCGGAAGGCGGTGAGTTCGCGGTCGCGGGCGGGCTGCACGAGGGGCCGCAGCGTGAGGCAGTCGTGGGCGGTGTGGGTGTGGATGGTCGAACGCAGGGTCACGATGCGGACCACCGAGCGCTCGGCCATGGGCCGGGACAGCGCCTCGGGGGTGAAGCCGTCGAGGCGGGCGGCGAGCGCGTAGTACGGGGGCTTGACGTTCTGCGCCTGGAGGCCGATCAGGTGCTCGACCGCTGCCTCGGCGGACAGGGGTGAGCGGTGCAGCAGCAACTGCCGCTCCAGGGTCGCGCGGTTGAGCGCCCGGGTGCTCAGCACGGCGACCGGCGCGCCGGCGCTCCGCTTCGTCTTCGTCATACGGGCACGCTAACGAGGATCGAGGTCGGTCGCTGTCCTGTATCGGGGCCGCAGTGTGGTCACGTGACGAGCTCCGCCACCGGCAGCGTCCGTCTTCCGGTCCACGACGGCCTGATCCGCGAGCGCGGCGACGTCGCCGCAGAGGCGCGGGAGGTCGCCGAGCAGGCGCGGGACCGGGCGGACGGACGTGGGAAGGCACCGGCCGCCGGGCTCCGGCCCGAGCGGGCCCAGGGCGTGTCGTTCGGGAGAGGACGCATCGGGGCGACGGCACCGTGCCACCCCGTGAGCGGGGACCGGTGCGTGCGGCTGCACGGCGGAGGAGGGTGTCGACGCGGAGTGTCGGCGGCGAACGACAACGCCGCGGATGCGCGTGCCGGATCCCGCGTCCGCGGCGTGGTCCACACCAGAGGCTTCAAGGTCCCGGCAGGACGCGGACCTGCGCCTCGGGCAGCTTGGCCCACCAGTGGCGGTAACGGCCGTAGACCCAGGGGTCGCGTCCGGCCAGCAGGCCGCCGAGCGAGCCGGCCTCCTCGGCGAGGACGTCCCAGGTGGCGCCGGACAGCTCGCGGAAGGCGGTGACCTCCACGCCGCCCCCGTCGGCCGGCCGCCACACGCCCGCCACGTGGCCGTCGGCCAGCACGGTGGGCAGGACGTCGCCGTTGACCCGGATCACCAGCCGGCGGAACTCCTCGGGGATCATCCGGCCGCGGTCGGCGTACGCCAGCAGCGTGCTGTCCCACATGGCCATCAGCCGGGGCGGGGCCGATGTGTCGGCGGGCGGGCGCGGGGCGCCGGGGACGTCGTACAGGGTGGTTCCGTCGGGGCCCTCGAGGCGTTCGACGACGTCGTCGAGGTCGAGGAGCGCCTTGCGGAGCGGTGTCCGCTGGAGCATCGTGAACTGGGCGACGTCGGCCACCGACGCGGGCCCGAAGCCCTCCAGGTAGCGCAGCACAAAGGTCCGGAGCGCGTCCGGAGAGGGCGCCCGGCCGCGGGGCGGGGTGTCCACGGGCGCCGCGACGAACGAGGCCCGCTCACCGAAGGACCACGGGCCTCCCGTCGGGACGTGCAGGAGAGGCGCGTACGCCTTCATCCCCCACCACGCGCCCTCCGCTCGCTTGGCACCGACCCGTTCCGTGAGCCAGGCGCGCAGGTCGGCGGCGGTGCGCGGGCGGTCCGCGAAGGCCAGCAGCGCGGGCACCAGTTCCTCGCCGTCCGCCGGGGTCAGGCCCGCGGCGGCGAAGCGGTGGCCGAGACGCGAGGCGTACAGCGTGGGCTGCACGGCCTCACGGAACACCCGGTGGTCGTCGGCGTGGACCGCGTGCAGGGTGATCCGCATCAGGGTCGCCTTGACCACCGTCCGCCGGGCGAAGGCGTCGTCCACCTCGGCCGGGTCGAAGCCGGTGATCCTGTTCCACAGGGCGAGGTACGGCGAGGGGGCGTGCTGCGCCTGGAGGGCGACGATGCGGCGCACCGCGTCGGGCACGGCGAGCGGTTGCCGCTCCAGGAGCAACTGGCGGGCGAGCGTGGCCCGGTTGAGTGCGCGTGCGCCGATCTTCACCCCGCGATTGTTCCGCACCCGCGGGGCCCCCGTCCGCCGGGGCCGGGGCCGGGGCCGGGTCACTCCCGCCGGAACGCGTGCCGGAGCAAGGCATTCCGGTTGGAACGGGCCGGAGCGGGGCACCCGGTGCGCACTGTGCACGTACGAGACCTCATGCGACCGCGAAGGGTCCTGCTGACCGGGTGGTTCAGCTTCCGCGACGGCGAGGCGACCGCCGGGGACGTGCTGGCCCTGCACCGGGTGGAGGACGTGCTGCGAGGTGCCGGTATCCCCTACGACGTCGTATGGAGCCCCGGTTTCCTTCCGGAGGCCCGGCATCTGGACGACGTGCGACCCCGGGACTACAGCCATCTGGTGTTCGTCTGCGGCCCGCTGCACGGGCCCCAGGTCGAGGATCTGCACCGGCGCTTCGCACACTGCGTGCGGATCGCCGTCGGGACGTCGGTGATCGATCCGGCCGACGCCGCCGTGACCGGGTTCCACCGCGTGCTGGCCCGGGACACCCCGGACGGCCGGCCGGTGGAGGACCTGGCCGCCCACGCCCCGGCCATGCCCGCGCGCCCCGTGGTCGGGGTGATCCTCACCCAGGGGCAGCAGGAGTACGGGCGGCAGCGGCGGCACGGGCAGGTCACCGAGGAGGTGACCCACTGGCTGGCCGGCAAGGACTGCGCGCGGCTGGAGCTGGAGACCCGGCTGGACACCCACGACTGGCACCTGAGCGCGACACCCGCGCAGGTCCAGTCGGTGCTGGCCCGCCTCGACCTCGTCGTCACCGACCGGCTGCACGGGCTGGTGCTGGGGCTGCGGGTCGGGACTCCGGTGCTGGCCGTGGACCCGGTGGCGGGCGGTGCCAAGGTGGCAGCGCAGGCCCGCGCCTGCGGCTGGCCCGCGCTGATACCGGCGGAGCGGCTGGACGTCCGGCTGCTCGAGCGGTGGTGGGACTGGTGCCTGACCTCGGGCCGGGTCGCCGCCCGCCAGGTCCGCGACGCCTTCCGCGAGGGCACGGCCCCGGACAGCGCGGACCTGCTCGTCGAGGCGCTGACGACCCGCGCGGGCGGCCGAAGCACCGCCGGGCACGTCGGCGGGGGCGGCGGACCGTGGAGCACGGGCCGGGACACCGGGTAGGGCGGAGCGCACCCGGGCGCTCGCGCGGGTGCGCTCCGGGCGCTGCGGTCGTGGTCCGGGGACTCGCCTCAACCAAGCGTCTCGCGGTGTCATCCAGGAGACCTCATGCCGGTTGTCGGTGATTCCCTTGAAGTTTCGGGCAGCGACAGCCGCACTGGGCCTGCCCTTGGTCCTCGGCGCCGTGCTGAGCATGAGGGACATGGCCACCGACAACGTCTTGATCGCCATATAGGGCTCGGCTCCGGAAGACCACCAGCCGATCGGTTCTCCTCGTTTGATGCTCCGGCGGACGACCTTGAACGCCTGGCGGACACCACCGAGCATGTCGATGTCGTCCTCGGTGAGGAGGCGCTCGGCGGCCGGCTTGGCCATGAGCGCCTCGATCTGTCCTTCGGCGGCGGTCGCCCGTTCGAGGCAGCCCCAGCCGACGTGCTCGGGCGTAGTGACGGGTGTGTGGCCGTCTGTCAGGGAGTTCCACGTCTTCCAGATGGCTACGAATTCTCCGTAGAGACGTTGGAAGTCCTGAGCTGCTGCCAGGTCCATCCGCGGCTCTTCTTGACTTGCTCCCAGCGGTCAGTGACCCGGGTCGTCACGAGCCAACCACCGCCGAGAGTGACAGCCACGGTGAGCAATGGGGCCCCTAATGACTCGACGATCGACATGGACCTCCTGACGACGGTGACGAGACTCCTTGTCACATTGTGCGGCGCGACCCGGGGGATCGTGGCGCACTCGCGCCTTCTCTCCCCGGCTGATGTCCTGGCCACCCGGTAGCAAGAACTACGACACCCGGCGGGCCAGGCTCCGCAAGGACGCCGAGCGGTCCGGGATCTCCGACCAGGACGCCAACACCGTCGCCGACGAGGAGTTGCAGGAGGGCGAGGAACGGCGCAGCCGCGGGCCCCGCACCGAGCGGGGACGCGGGCCCAAGGGCGAGCGTCCGGAGAACACCGGCTGACCACGGGCTGAGGGGCCGGTCAGCACTGCGTGTGGTCACCACCGCGTGGCTGACCGGCCCCTCGGCGCGCGCAGCGGCCGTCAGCCCGTGTAGCGGCGGGCCGTCGACGTGCGTTGGGCGGGTTCCAGGAGCCGGAGGCGGGACTCGACCTCCTCGGGGAGCACGCGGCGTTCGCGCAGGATCCAGGGCAACGCGGCCGCCGCCTCGGCGAAGGCGCGCAGGGAGGCGGTGTCCCGGGGCACCGTGCGGGCCAGGTTCACCGTGCGGCGCAGGGCGGGGCCGGCGGGGCGGCGCAGCCAGGTGAACCACAGGGTGTTGCGGATGCCGTGCCTGCGGCGCAGCGTGGAGTCCCGGGCCGGCGAGGGATGGTGATGGACCGTCAGGTGATCGGCGTAGGTCAGCCACCAGCCGCCGGCCGCCAGGTCGGCAGCAAGCAGTTCCTCCTCGCCGCCGAGCCACAGTCTCGGGTTGAAGCCGCCCGCCGCCCGGAAGGCGTCGGTGCGCAGCACGGTCGCGGCGGCCAGGAACGAGCCGAGCGCGGGCCCCGGCAGCCAGGGCGGGCCGGGGACCGGCGAGTCCCGCAGTTCCCGGACGATCGGGTCGTCGGTGCCGTCGGGTTCGACGACGATCCGGGCGGTGACCGAGACGAGCGCCGGGTGCCGGTCGAGCAGGTCGGCGGCGCCGGACAGGGAGCCGGGCGACCACCACGAGTCGTCATCGCAGAAGGCGACGTACGGCGTGCGGACCTCTCGCACCGCGAGGTTGCGGCCCACGGCGCCGAGATTGCGGCGGGGGCACAGCAGCCGCACCTGCGGGTGGTGCCGGGCCACGGCCTCGGCGCTGCCGTCGGTGGAGCCGTTGTCGGTGACGACGACGTGGGGGCTCTCGGGGAGTCGGGCGAGGTGGCCGAGGGTGCGCAGGAGTTCGCCGCACCGGTTGTGGGTGATGACGACGACGGTCGTGCGGGGGTCGGTCATGCGCTCGCTCCCTCCAGCATCCGGGCGGCCCGTTCCACGTGCGGAGGCAGGGGCCGGCGCTCGCGCAGCGCGGCCGGCAGCCGGGTGAGGGTCTCGCGCAGCGCACGCCGGGCGTGGTCGTCGGCACGGGCATCGGCGGCCAGGGCGCGGGTGCGGCACAGGGCGTAGGGCACGGGCCGGCGCAGCCAGGCGGTGAGGAGTTCGTTGCGGCGCTGGACGGCCGGGCGGCCGCCGCGGGGCGCGGGCGCCGGGTGGTGGTGGGCGACGACGTCGGGGCAGTGGGTGACGCCCCAGCCGCGGGCGGCCAGGTCGTAGGCGAGCAGGGTCTCCTCGCCGCCGAAGAACAGCAGCCGGTGGAAGCCGCCCGCGTCGAGGTAGGCCTCGCGGCGGACCACGGAGGCGCAGGCCAGGAAGCCGAGCACCTGGGTGCCGGGGAGGTCGTTGACCCGGCCCAGGGGTGAGTGCGCGAGGACCTCGTTGAGCGGGTCGGGGTCGGCGGCGGGGCCGACGAGGGTACGGGCGGCGATGAGGCCGAGCCGGGGATGGGCGTCGAAGAGCTCGACCGCCCGGGCGAGGGCGCCGGGCGCCCACCAGGAGTCGTCGTCGCTGAACGCCACGTAGGGCGTGTCGAGGGCGCGGGCGCCGTGGTTGCGGGCGAGTGCGCCGCGGTTGACGGGCAGCGCGAGCACCCGGACCTGGGGGAAGTCGCGGGCGAGCAGGGTGCGGGTGTCGTCGGTGGAGGCGTTGTCGGCGACGAGGATCTCGGGGCGTTCGGGCAGGGCGAGGAGGTGGCGCAGGGTCACGGCGAGGTGGGCGGAGCGGTCGCGGGTGGCGATGACGATGCCGATGGGAGGGGTCATGGTGCCTCCTCTCTCCTCATGGGCGTCGGGGCTCGGAGAGGTCGCCGAGTTCACCGTGTTCGCCGAGTTCGTCGAGTTCGTCGAGTTCGCCGAGGGCGTGCAGCACCTCGTGCGGAGTGATGCGCAGCAGTGCCGGGTCGGGGCGGCGGCCGTGCGGGTCGCCCTCGGGGCCGTGCCAGAGGGCGATGTGGCGCGGGTGCGCGGGCGGGCCCCACCGGCTGGGCGCCACCGGGCCGAAGAGGGTGACGGTGGGGGTGGCCTGGGCGACCGCCAGGTGGGCGACGCCGGTGTCGCCGCTGACCACGGCGTGGGCGTCGGCGACGAGGGCGGAGAGCCGGTCGAAGGGCAGCCCGCCGCCGAAGACGTCGGTGTCGGGCAGCCCCGCGAGCTTGGCCAGCCGCGCCACGAGGTCGCCCTCGTCCGCTCCCCCGGTGACGACGACACGGTGTCCCCGTTCCCGCAGGGCGGTCGCGACGGCGGTGTACCGCTCGACGGGCCAGCAGCGGGCCGGCGAACCGGCGCCGGGGTGCAGCACGACGGCGCCGGGGGCCGGGGAGGGGGTCGGGGGGCGGGGCAGCCTCAGGTCGGCGGGGTCGGCGTCGATGCCGTAGGCGCGCAGCATCCGGCACCAGCGCTCGCGTTCGTGCTCGTCCGCGTACCACGGGGGGCCGTCGACCTCCGGGGTCTCCGGGTGGGCGAAGGCCAGCAGCCGCAGAGGCCGCAGCCGCATCAACAGACGGTGGCTGGGTGGCCCGTTGCCGTGCAGGTCGACGGCGACGTCCGGGGGCGGCCCGGTCCAGTCGAGGGCCCGGGGCACGGCCCGGCCGGGCGCAGAGGCGGGCAGCACCCGGTCCACGGCCCCCGTGGCCTCGGCGGCCGGTGTCAGCTCGGCGGGCGCGGCCAGCACGAGTTCGTGCCCGGGGAACGCCCGCCGCAGCGCCCGCAGGGCGGGTACGCCGGCGAGCAGGTCACCGAGTCCGAGCGCCCGCAGCACGAGCACCCGCGGGCGTCCCGCCCCTTCGGTGCCCACGCCACGGTGAGCAGCGGCGAGCGCACCCGCCGCCCCCGGCCCGACACCCGTCCCGCCGTCCCCGCCGCTCCCGGGGCGGGCCGCACCCGACGGCCGCACGGGCCGCACGGGCGTGCCCGCCGCCCCCACGTCGAGCCGCGTCACGCCCGCACCCCACCCGGCGCAACGACCGCCCGAAGCCCCCGTGGTCCCAGCGGACCGCGCCACCGCCCCCACGACAAGCCCTGCCCCGCCCGCCGCCCCCACCGCGAGCCCCGCTCCGAGACCGGTCGTCTCCGGGCCCGGGTCGACGTGAGGAGGGAGCCGGAGTGGGTCGAGCCCCTCGCCGGGCACCTGTTCAAGCGCGCTCTCGCCGGGGCCGCCGGGAGCGCCGCCCGGACACCCCGTGGTCCCCGCGCACCGCACGGACCGGCCCGGCACGCCCGCCCTCCCCGCGACGAGCCCCGCCCCGCCCGCACCACCACTCCCGCCGGGCTCGGCGGACCCGGCGGGCGCGACCGGCGTGGCCGGCGGTGGTACTGGGCGCGGCGGCGTCCCCGCGGGTTCTCCGGGCGTGCGCCCGGTGCCCTGCGTCCGCCTCGTGCCGTGCGGCCGCATCGCGCCGCCCGCGGAGCGTCGTCCGTTCACCGCAGGCCCTCCGTCGCCCGGGCGAGCATGCGGGTGGAGGAGCGGCCGTCCAGATACGGCAGGAGGACGGCCTGACCGCCCCACTCCTGGAGCAGGACCGCCTCGGGGAGGTCGGCGGCGGCGTAGTCGCCGCCCTTGACCCAGACGTCGGGGCGCAGGTCGGTGAGGAGGCGTTCGGGAGTGTCCTCGTCGAAGACGGCCACCGCGTCGACGCAGGCCAGGGCGCGCAGCACGCGGACGCGGTCGGCGAGCGGGTTGACCGGGCGGCCGGCCCCCTTGCGGCGCCGTACGGACGCGTCCGAGTTGACGCAGACGACCAGGCAGTCGCCCAGCTGCCGCGCGGCCTGGAGGAGTCCGACGTGCCCGGCGTGCAGCAGGTCGAAGCAGCCGCCCGCCGCGACCACCGTGCCGTGGGCGGCGCGGATCCGGCCCGCGAGGGCGAACGGGTCGCCGCCGTCGGGCAGCGGGTCCGGTGCGGCATCGGCGGCCGGCAGGGCGCCCGCGCCGCCCGCACCGACGAACGCGGTCGCCGCGGCGACCGCCCCCTCGACCGCCTCCCCCACCAGCGCCCCGTCGGCCAGCATCCCGGCGGCGGTGGCCGCGAAGCGGTCCCCGGCGCCGCAGCTGTCGCCGTGGTGGGCGGCGCAGGCGGGCACGAGCAGCGGGTGCTCGCCGTACGAGAGGAGGGCGCCGCGTGCGCCCAGGGTGACCGCCACCGCGGCGGCCCGCCAGTGGCGTACCAGCGCGGCGGCGCTGTGCGCGGCGGCGGCCAGGTCCCGGCGTGGGGTCGCGTCCCCGGGGGCCAGGGCGTGGGCCTCCTTCTCGGCCGGGGTGACCAGCCGGGTGCCGGGCGCCGGGGGGCCGCCGCGCGGGTGCGGGTCCCAGACGAGCGGCGGGCGGGCGGTGAGCTCGTCCCGCAGGGCGTCGGCGCTGCCCCGGCCGTAGTCGGAGACGAGGACGGCGGACGCCTCTCGGACGGCCTCACGGGCCTCCACGGTGGCCTCGCGGACCCGCCCGTCCCCGCGATCGAGGCGGACCACGGGCCGGTCCGCCGCCAGGACCCGGGTCTTCTCGGGCAGGGGCCCGGTCAGCGGCAGCGGGACCAGGGTGACCCAGGGCTCCAGCAGCCGGCGCAGCTCACGGCCGGCCGGGTCGTCGCCGATCCCGGTGACCAACGTGACCTCACGGCCGTCGCGGGCGGCGAGATACGCGGTGAGCGCGGCGCCGCCGGGTCGTACGGCCTCGTCGCAGCCGTCGAGGACCGGGACGGGCGCGTCGGGCGCGAGCCGTTCCGCCCGGCCGGTGACGTCCCGGTCCAGCAGCGCGTCTCCGACCACCAGGAGAGGGGCCCTGCCGTTCGGGCGCTTCGCGCGCCTGGTAGCACCGTTCATGTCACCTCCCGCCCGCCGCTCGCCCGAGTCCGCCGTGGCCGTCGCGCCACCTCCCGGTCTCCAGCGCCGCGTCGAAGGCGGCGCAGATCATGTGCACCGCCACCAGGTGGAGTTCCTGCACGGTCGCCGCCGTGGGTGCCTCCACGCACAGGGACTCGTCGCTGCCCGCCATCAAGGGGTTGGGGGCGGGCCCGGTCAGGGCCCAGACGCGCAGCCCCGTCTCGCGGGCCGCGTCGGCGGCGGACAGCAGGTTGGCGCTGGCGCCGCTGGTGGACAGCAGCATCAGGACGTCACCAGGGCGGCCGTGGGCGCGCACCTGGCGGGCGAACACCGCGTCGACGCCGTAGTCGTTGGCGATGGCGGTGGTGCTGGAGGTGTCGGCGTGCAGGGCGATCGCGGAGAACGCGGGCCGGTCGTCGCGGTAGCGGCCGACGAGTTCCGCGGTCAGGTGCTGGGCCTGGGCGGCGCTGCCGCCGTTGCCCGCGGCCAGCAGCCGGCCCCCGGCGGTGAGGACGTCGGCGAGCCGCTCGCCCCACCGTGCGGTGACGGGCGCGGAGGCACGGAATCCCCGCAGGGCGTCCCGGAGTTCGTCGCAGTGCCCGGTGACGGGAGGGTGCACGGTCATCAGGCCACCTCCTTCGGGATCACGTGTCCGGTCGTCATGCGCCCGGTCGCGTACGTGGTCGCATGTCCGGTCGTCGTGGGAGGGGTGAGCACCTGCCGGTGGACGTCCTCGACGCCGTCGGCGACGCGCCGCCAGGTGTAGCGGGCGAGGACACGGGCGCGGCCCGCGCTGCCGTAGTCGCGGCGCCGCGCGTCGTCGGCGAGCAGGTCGCGGACGGCGGCGGCCACCGCCTCCGGATCCTCCGGCGGGACGAGCCGGCCGGTGGTGCCGTCGGCGACGCTGTCTCGGTGGCCGCCGACGTCGGTGGCAACGACCGGGACTCCGCAGGCCATGGCCTCCAGCGGGACGATGCCGAACGGTTCGTAGACCGGCGTGCACAACACCAGGTCGGCGCTGCCCATCAGGGCGGGCATGTCCGCCGGGTCGACCGCGCCGATCAGCCGGACCCGGTCGGCGACCCCGGCACGGTGGGCGAGGTGCCACAGCCGCCGCGCCTCCTGGTCACGGGCCAGCCGGTCGGCGGGTGGGCCGCCGGCGACCACGAGTTCGGCGTCGGGGATGCGCGTGAGCGCGCGGACGGCCTGCTCGTAGCCCTTGCGGCGGACCAGCCGGCCGCAGGTGAGCAGCCGGTGGCGCTGCCGGCGCGGCGGTACGGCCGCGCCGGGACGCGGGGCGGCGGCCGCGCCCGGCCGGAAGTGTTCGGCGTCCACACCGCACGGCACGACCGACACGTGGTCGGCGGGCACTCCCATCGCGGCGAGTTCGCTCACCTCGTCGGAGCAGGTGGCCAGTACGCGGGCGCAGGCGAGGGCGATCTCCCGCTCCGCGGCGAGGCGTTCGGGCGGGCTGGTGTCCCGCCAGCCCTGGTGGCGGCGCTTGACGGTGCCGAGGGCGTGGAAGGTCTGCACGACCGGGATGCCGTGCGGGCGGGCGCCGAGCAGGGCGGCCCTCCCGGACATCCAGAAGTGGGCGTGCACGACGTCCGGCCGGTCGTGGCGCCAGGCCCGCGCGAGATGTGCGCCGAAGGCGGGCATGTGCGGGAGCAGGTCGTCCTTGGGGACGGCCTCGGGCGGGCCGGCGGGCACGTGCTCGACTACCGCCCCGCCGGGCAGCGGCACCCGGTCGGGCAGGCCGGTGCCGTCCCGGCGGGTGTACACCGTGACGTCGTGGCCGCGCCGGGCCAGCTCCTCGCTGAGCCGGGCCACGTACACGTTCTGGCCGCCGGCGTCGACGCCGCCGAGCGCGGCGAGCGGGCTCGCGTGCTCGGACACCATGGCGATCCTCATCGGGTCACCTCCTTCAGCAGCCGCTCCCAGTCGTCCAGGAAGCGGGGCAGCCCGTAGCGGGTGAGCGCCGCCGCGCGTGCGCCCTCGCCGACGAGGCGGGCGTGCAGCGGGTCGGCGACGAAGTCCCGTACGGCGTCGGTCAGTACGTCGATCCGGTTGGAGACCACCCCGGCTCCCGGGGGGACGGCCTCGGTGACCTCGGTGGTGGCGAGCGCGACCACGGGCATGGCGAGGTGCATCGCCTCCAGCAGGGACAGGCCGAGGGAGGTCCAGCGGACCGGGTGGACGTAGACGCGCCGGCGGGCCATCGCCGCGTGCAATTCCCGCTGGGTGAGTTCGTGGGAGCGAAGACGTCCGGACGGGAGCCCGAGGTGGCCGGCCAGGTTCTCGGTGCCCATGCCGAAGACGTCGAGCGGGGCGGCGGCGGCGAAGGCCGGGAGCAGGTCGGTCCCGGTCGTACGTCCGCGGCGCACGGGCTCGTTGACGACGACGGCGGCGTGCGGCAGCTCTCCGGTCCACCGGGGGCCGGGGTCGACGATGCCGTGCTCGATGACGGTGGCCGGGGCGGAACCGGCGTCCCACATCAGGCGGTTGAAGTGGGTGACGTGGACGAGGGTGGCGCCGGGGATGTCCGCGGCGGGGTGGCGGGTGTCGGGCACGTCGCCGTGCGGGGCGTTGTGCTCCAGGTACACCAGCGGCGGGCGGCGGCCCAGCCACGCGTCGACCAGGGCGAGTTCGTGCGGGCGTTGCAGCACGACCACGTCGATCTCCTCGTCCCGCAGCCGCTCCGGGGGCACCTCGACGACCGAGTCGGGCCAGTCGAAGGTGCGGGCGCGGCCGAGGCCGTCGGGGCCGCGGTCGGGGGTGACCGGGACGACGTAGGTGTGCGGTCCCTGGACGAAGGCCGTGGTCCAGGAACCGTGCACGTGCCAGAGCAGGATCCTCATGTCACCTCCACGAGCTTGTCGACGGCGGCCACGACGTCGAGCGGGGTCACGGTGTCCAGGCAGGGGTGGCCGGGCACCGGGCACTGCCGGGCGCGGCTGTCGGCGCACGGAGCGTTCTGGTCGCCGAGCAGCACGTACGGCACTCCGTACGGCCGCCAACGCTCGGCCGGGACGACCGGCGCGAACAGGGAGACGACGGGGGTGCCGACGGCGGCGGCGAGGTGGGCGGGGCCGGTGTTGCCGGTGACCGCGCAGGCGGCGCCGGTGAGCACCCCGGCGAGTTCGCCGGCGCCGGTGCGTCCGCCGAGGTCGAGGGCCCGGCCGCCGGCGACGTACGCGGTCAGGTCCCGCTCCCCCGCTCCGCCGGTCACCACCACGCGGTGTCCGGCGGCGGCCAGTTCGCGCACCGCCTGCGCACAGCGCTCGGGGCTCCAGGCGCGGGCGGGCACGCTGGCGCCGGGGTGGACGACGACGTAGCCGGGCGGGCCGGTCAGGTCCTCGGTCGGGGGCGGCGGGAGCACCCGCAGTCGTCCGTCGTCGACCGGCGGGAAACCGGCGGCCCCGGCGAGGTCGAGCGCGGCCTCGGCCTCGTGGGCGTGCGGGGCGCGGTGGTGGCGGACGTCGAGGAGGGAGCCGGGGTAGTCCTCGCTGTCGGCGGCGACGAAGCGCACGCCGGCCAGGCGCAGCAGCAGGGCGGTGGGCAGGGGGGACTGGTGGAAGGACGTGAGGACCAGCGCGGTGTCGGCGCCGGTGGCGGCGACGGCGTCGACGAGTGCGTCGACGTCCTCGCGCCGGACGTCGGGCGGCTGGAACCCGACCCAGGGCGCGTCCCACACCAGCACCTCCGCCACGCCGGGCAGCAGCCGCGCGGCGGGCGCTCCGTGCGGGCCGCACAGCAGGGTGACGCGGCCGGCCCGGGCGGCGACGGCGCGTACGGCGGGCCCGGCGAGCAGGACGTCACCGAAGCTGTCGAGCCGGGCGATGAGCGCTTTCACACGCGCCTCCCGGGGGCTGCGGCACCCGCGCGGGCCGTGCGGGTGCGTTCGGCGTACGAGGGCTCGTACAGGGGGCGTCGGGGGTCCGCCGCGGGCGCGTCCAGCACCCACTGCACGGCCGTCGTCAGGTCCGGCGCCACGTGGCCGGCGGCGGCCGTCTCCTGCGGGCGGGTCACCGGGGTCGGGACGAGGATGCCGTGGGCGCCCGCCCGGCGCGCGGCCTCGGTGTCCGCGCCGATGTCGCCGACCACGACGCAGTCGGCGGGTCGCACGCCGAGGCGGCCGGCCGCCGCGAGGATCATGCCGGGCCGGGGTTTGCGGCAGGGGCACCCGTCGTCGGGGCCGTGGGGGCACATCTCCCAGACGTCGAAGGGGCCGAGGAGTTCGTCGACGCGCAGGTTGACGCGGTGTGCGTCGGCCTCGGTGAGCAGTCCGCGGGCGATGCCGGACTGGTTGGTGACGACGCCGGTGCGGATGCCGAGCCCGCGCAGCAGGGCGAGCGCCTCGCGGGCGCCGCGGACGGGCCGTACCAGCCGGGGGTCGCCGTTGTAGGGGACGTCCTCGACGAGGGTGCCGTCGCGGTCGAAGAGGACGGCCTCGACGGGGCCCGTGACACGGCTCGGGACGGGGCTCATGGCGCCACCTCCTGCCGGACGGGGGCGGCCCGGTGCCGCCAGGTGCCGCTCAGCCGGTGCCAGGTCGCGGCCGGCGGGATCAGCACGCTGGTGACGAGCATGGTCGTCACCTCGTGCCGGGTGCGCGGCCCGGGGACGATGCGGACCCGGGCGAACTCCGCGGTGCCGGCCGCCCAGCCGAGCCCGGCGAGCGCGGCGGCCCGGGGCCGGCGGGCGGCGGCGAGGAGGAGTGCGGCGGCGCCCGCGGCGGTGATCGCGGCGTGCCGGCGGATCCGGCCGCGCGGGGCGACCGCGCGGTCCCACCAGCCGGGGCCGTGCAGTCGCCGCATCAGCGCGTCGTCGGCGTTGCCGCGCTGCTGCTTCAGGGACACCCAGCGGGAGGCGGGCCGCACGGGGTGACGGGTGGTGCGGGTGCCGCGGCGGATCCGCCATCCGGCGTCGAGGACGCGCAGGGCCAGGTCGGCGTCCTCGCGGAAGGCGCGCGGGAACCGTTCGTCGAAGCCGCCGACCTGTTCGAGGGCGTCGGTGCGGTAGGCCATGTCGGCGGTGATCCAGCGGGCGCTCGCCAGGGAGGCGGTGCCGCGCTCCCAGTCGGTGGGGCGGCGCTCACCGGGCAGGGGCACGGTGACGACGCCCTGGACGCCGGCGGTGTCGGGGGACGCCTCGTCGAGGTCCCGGACGAGCTGTGCGCACCAGTGCGGGCCGACCTGGACGTCGTCGTCGAGGAAGGCGGCCCAGCCGGTGGTGACCTCGCGCAGCCCGGCGTTGCGGGCGGCGGCGGGCCCGCGGCCCCCGGAGGTGACGACGGTGGTGCGCACGCGCAGGTCGCCGAGGACGCCCAGCGGGTGTTCCAGCGGGCCGGGCGTGGGGTCGGGCCGGTCGTCGACGAGCACGATCCGCTCGGGTCGCGGCCCGGTCGCGGCGGCAAGCGCGGCGAGGCAGTCGGCGAGGGTGTCCCGCACCAGGGTGGGGATCACGACGGTGTACGGCGTCATGTGAACGCCTTCCGCCGGCGCACCGCGTAGGGTCCGAGGGCCAGCAGGTCCACGGGGGCGGAGCCGAAGCACTCCAGCGCGTCGCGCGGGTCGTCGACCATGGGCCGCCCAGCGGTGTTGAGGCTGGTGTTGACGACGACGGGCAGCCCGGTGCGCCGTTCGAAGCCGCGCAGCATCCTGGCCACGAGGGGCTCGCTGCGTTCGTCGACGGTCTGGATGCGGGCGGTGCCGTCCACGTGCACGACGGCCGGGATCCGGTCGCGCCACTCCTGGGCGACGTCGTGCACGAAGAGCATGTACGGGCTGGGCAGCGGGCCGCGGGAGAACAGTTCGGCGGCCCGGTCGGCGAGGACCATGGGGGCGACGGGCCGGAACTCCTCGCGGCCCTTGACGTGGTTGAGGCGTTCCAGGTTCTCGGCGCGCCCGGGGTGGGCGAGCAGGGAGCGGTGCCCGAGGGCGCGCGGCCCGTACTCGCTACGGCCCTGGAACCAGGCGACGATGCCGTCCCGGGCCAGTTCCTCGGCGACCGTCCCGGCGATGTCGTCGGGCTTGTCGTAGGGGATCGCGGCCCGGTCGAGCCGGTCGCGCAGTTCGTCGTCGCTCCAGCCGCGTCCCAGGTCGGCGCCGGGCACGGGCCGCGGGACGCCCTCCTGTGCGGCGAGGTGCAGGGCGCCGCCGAGCGCGGTGCCGGCGTCTCCGGCGGCGGGCTGTACCCACACGTGCCGGTAGGGGCCGCGGGCGGCGATCGTGGTGTTGGCGACGCAGTTGAGGGCGACGCCGCCCGCCATGGTGAGCGCGTCGCCGCCGGCCTCCCGGTGCAGCCAGTGCACGAGGTCCAGCAGCACCTCCTCCAGGGCTGCCTGGGCCGTGGCGGCCAGGTCGGCGTGGTCCCGGTTCCAGGGTTCGTCCTCGGCGCGCGGCGGGGCGAAGGCGGCCCAGTCGACGCCGTGGGCGCGGAAGCCGCCGTGGCCGGTGGCGTGGACGTACTCGCGCAGCCGGGGCAGGTGGCGCGGGGTGCCGTAGGAGGCGAGGGCCATCACCTTGTACTCGTCGCTGCTGCGCAGGAAGCCGAGGTGGGCGGTGAGCTCCTCGTGGACCAGGCCGAGGGAGTCGGGCAGCGCCTGGGCGGCGAGGGTGTCGAGCTTGCCGTCGCGGTAGCGGCCGGCCAGGTGGGAGGCGGCCTCGCCGCGGCCGTCGAGGACGAGGACGGCGCTGTCCGGGTGCGGTGAGGCGGGCCCGGCGGAGGCGGCGTGGGCGACGTGGTGGGGGACGAAGACGACCCGGGCGGGGTCGAGCCCGGGCAGGGCCTCGGCGAGGAATTCGGGCGCGCGGCGGGCGTACTCCAGGCGCAGCGGGTCCCAGGGATCGTCCAGCCCCATGGCGCGGGCCGGCCGGGCGAGGGCGGGGTCGAAGGAGTACGTGACCGCGTCGAGGTCCTCGGGGCGCAGTCCGGCGTGGGCCAGGCACCATCGGGCGGACTGCTCCGGCAGCTCCCATGCGGAGAAGGGCACCGGCCGCTTCCCGTGCTTGCGCCGGCTGAAGCGCTCCTCCTCCGCGGCGGCCACCGTCCGGCCGTCGACCACGAGGGCGGCGGCGGGATCGTGGAACAGGGCGTTGATACCGAGGATGCGCATGGGGGGTGGACTCCGTCCCTTGCGATACAGGTGGTACTGCCGGTGACGCGAGTGCCGCGGCACAGCTGTCTCAAACACTTGGAGACAACTCGCATGGGTGTGTCGCGTTCTGTACAGATTTGCCCCTACGGATAAAGGTGCAGGTCAGCCTGCGGCCCCCCTCAGGCGAGGGGAATGGGCCATTCAGGCGGCTACGGAGCGTGAGAACCAGCCGACGGTTTGTGCGAGCCCCTCGGCCCAGCCGACGCGGGGCCGCCGGCCCAGGCGCTCACGGGCCAGGCAGGTGTCGGGGCGGCGCCGGGCCGGATCGTCGGCGGGGCGGTCCACGAACCGGATGCGGGAGGCGGAACCGGTGAGGGCGACGACGCGGCGGGCCGGCTCCAGCATGGTGATCTCCTCGCCGCCGCCGATGTTCACGGGCCCGGCCTCGCGGGAGGCGGCGAGGGCGAGGACGCCGTCGACGGTGTCGTCGACGTAGCACAGGGAGCGGGTCTGACTGCCGTCGCCGGCGACGGTGAGGGGCGTGCCGTCCAGGGCCTGCGCCACGAAGGTCGGCACGGCGCGGCCGTCGCCGGTGCGCATGCGGGGGCCGTAGGTGTTGAAGATGCGGACGACGGCGGCGTCGGTGCCGTGCACCTTGCGGTGGGCGGTGACCAGGGCCTCGGCGAATCGCTTGGACTCGTCGTAGACGCTGCGCGGGCCGACCGGGTTGACGTTTGCCCCAGTAGCTCTCCCGCTGCGGGTGCTCGAGCGGATCGCCGTACACCTCGGAGGTGGAGGCGAGGACCGGGCGGGCGCCGTCGGCGCGGGCGCGCTCGAGGGCGTTGCGGGTCCCGGCGCTGCCGACGTCGAGGGTCCAGGGGGAGCCGCAGGTAGTCGGCGGGGGATGCGGGGCAGGCGAGTGCAGCACGAGGTCGAAGCGGCCGGGGAGGGCGGCGAGGGCGGCCGGGTCGCCGGCGTGGCTGGGCCGACCGGGTGACACGCCGTCGAACGGGCCGAGGGGCAACGGGAATTCCTTAGGATCCCTGCGTGGCCACCTTCCAGCTCCAGCGCACGGCACCCCTGTCCCCGGACGAGGCGTGGCGTCGGCTCACGCGGTGGTCCCGGCACGGCGACGTGGTGCCGCTGACCCGGGTCACCGTGACCACTCCCCCGCCGACCGGTGAGGGCACGACGATCGTGGCCCGCTCGGGCCTCGGCCCGCTCTCCTTCGACGACCCGATGGTAGTGACGGTCTGGCAGCCCCCCAACGGCGACACCCCCGGCCGCTGCCGCCTGGAGAAGCGGGGCCGTGTGGTCACCGGCTGGGCGGAGATCGAGGTACGGCGGGGGCCGGGCGGTCGGGCCCGGGTCGTGTGGCGGGAGGAGATCCGCGTCCTCGCCGTGTCCGCCCTGTTCGACGGCATGGTCGGCCGCGCCGGGCGCCATGTGTTCGGACGGGCGGTGAACCGGCTGCTCCGACAGTCCTGACGTGCCGTCAGGCCACCGACGCGATACCCCCCGAGGTCCCGCCCGGCACCGTGTCGTGGTGGATCGGAGTGTGCGCCCCGGTGAGGGGGACCCCGCTGCCGCCGCGCCGGCAGGCGACGATCTCCGCGGCGATGGACAGCGCCGTCTCCTCCGGGGTGCGGGCCCCCAGGTCGAGGCCGATGGGGGAACGCAGGCGGGCCAGTTCCAGGTCGGTTACGCCGACCTCGCGCAGCCGTGCCTCGCGGTCCAGGTGGGTCCGGCGCGAGCCCATCGCGCCGACGTAGGCCACCGGCAGGCGCAGCGCCAGTTTCAGCAGGGGGACGTCGAACTTCGGGTCGTGGGTCAGGACGCACAGGACGGTGCGGGCGTCGACCGACGTGCGCTCGAGGTACCGGTGGGGCCATGCGACGACGATCTCGTCGGCCTCCGGGAAGCGCGTGTGCGTCGCGAACACCGGGCGCGCGTCGCACACGGTCACGTGGTGGCCGAGGAACTTGCCGACCCGCACCAGTGCCGAGGCGAAGTCGATCGCACCGAAGACGATCATGCGGGGCGCGGGGACGGAGGACTCGACCAGGAGCGTGAGCGGTGCTCCGCAGCGTGAGCCCTGCTCTCCGATCTCCACGGTGCCCGTACGGCCCGCGTCGAGCAGCGCGCCGGCCTGAGCCACGACCGTGCGGTCCAGTTCCGGGTGGGCGCCGAATCCGCCCTCGTACGTACCGTCGGGGCGGACCAGGAGCGCGCGTCCGGTCAGCTCCGCCGGGCCGGTCACGATGCGGGCCAGCGCCGCAGCCTCCCCTCGCGCGGCGGCGGCCAGCGCGGACGCCAGTACCGGGCGGGCGGGGTCCGCCGCCCGCACCGGGGTGACGACGACGTCGACGACGCCGCCGCAGGTCAGGCCGACGGCGAAGGCGTCGTCGTCGCTGTAGCCGAAGCGTTCCACGACGGTCCCGCCGTCCCGGAGCGCCTGGGCGCACAGGTCGTAGACCGCCCCTTCCACGCACCCGCCGGAGACCGAGCCGACGGCCGTGCCGTCGGCGTCCACCGCGAGCGCGGCGCCCGGTTGGCGGGGCGCGCTGCCGCCGACCGCCACCACGGTGGCGACCGCGAAGTCACGGCCCTCCTCGGCCCACCGGTGCAGTTCCTCGGCGATGTCGAGCATCTGTCGGTCTCCTCGGATGCGGGTGCGGATGCGTATTGGGATGCGGATGCGTGGCAGGGGATCGGGCTCCGGCGGCTGCGGCTAGTGGACGCCGAGCCAGCCCTCGATCGGGGCGAGGGCGAAGAACACCAGGAAGACCACCGTCAGCCCCCACATGAAGGCACCGATCTCCCGGGCCCGGCCCTGGGCGGTCTTGACGGCGACGTAGGAGATGACGCCGGCGGCAACACCCGCGGTGATGGAGTAGGTGAACGGCATGATCACCACGGTCAGGAAGACCGGGACGGCGGTGGCGCGGTCGGACCAGTCGACGTGGCGGGCGTTGGTCATCATCATGGCGCCGATCACCACCAGCGCCGCGGCGGCCACCTCACCCGGCACGATCGCGGTCAGCGGCGTGAAGAACAGGCAGGCGGCGAAGAACAGTCCGGTGACGACGGAGGAGAGGCCCGTCCGGGCGCCCTCCCCCGCACCCGTCGCCGACTCGACGAACACCGTCTGGCCCGAGGCGCCGGAGACGCCGCCGATCACGCCGCCCGCGCCGTCGACGAACAGCGCCCTGGACAGGCCCGGCATCCGGCCCTTGTCGTCGGCGAGCCCCGCCTCGGTGCCCACGCCGATGATCGTCGCCATCGCGTCGAAGAAGCCGGCCAGCACCAGGGTGAACACGATCAGGCCGACGGTCATCGCGCCGACCTCGCCCCAGCCGCCGAACTCGACGGCGCCGAAGACCGAGAAGTCGGGCATGGAGACCGCGCTGCCGTGCAGTTCGGGGGCACCGCTCGCCCACTGCTCGGGGTCGACCACCCCGATGGCGTTGAGGAGGACGGCCAGGACGGTGCCGCCGACGATGCCGATCAGGATGGCGCCGGGGACGCCGCGGGCCTGGAGCATGAAGACGGCCAGCAGCGTTACGGCGAACAGCAGCACCGGCCAGCCCGCGAGTTCGCCTCCCGGTCCCAGGATCACCGGGCCGCCGCCGGGCGCCGCGTTCTCGTGCACGAACCCGGCCTTCACCAGGCCGATCAGCGCGACGAACAGGCCGATGCCCATGGTGATCGCGTGCTTGAGCGGCAGCGGGATCGCGTTCATGATCATCTCGCGCAGGCCGGTGACGACCAGCAGCATGATGACCACGCCGTACATCACGCACATGCCCATCGCCTGCGGCCAGGTCATCTCGGGCGCAACCTGGGAGGCGAGGACCCCGGAGACGGACAGGCCGGCGGCGAGCGCGAGCGGCACCTTGCCGACGAAGCCCATCAGCAGCGTGGTGAGGGCGGCGGCGAGCGCGGTGGCGGTGATCAGGGCGGTGCGGCCGAGTGTGTGGCCCGCCGCATCCTCGCCGGACAGGATCAGGGGGTTGAGCAGGAGGATGTACGCCATCGCCATGAAGGTGGTGACGCCGCCGCGCACTTCGCGCGCGACCGTCGACCCTCTGCGGGAGATGTGGAAGTACCGGTCGAGCCAGGACCGTCCGGCGGGGACGCGGGGTCCCGCGCCCGCGTCGTCGGCGGTGGTCCTCGGCTCCAGGGACTGGTGGGTCATAAGGGCCTACTCCCAAGGTTCACAGGGGCACCCGCGGCTGCTTTCCGCCTGTCGCGGGATTTGGAAGTGCCAGACCCGGGGGACGGCCCGGTACTGCACCTGGGTGGGGACCGGCGCCGGGGCGGTCGTCTCCGCGACGGCTGCCCGGCGTCGGGGCGCCGCTGTCGCCACCCGTGCCGTCCTGGGGGTCTCCCCGGGCCGTTCGGGCACCGGGGGGCGGCACGCGTGCCCGCAGCGGCGAGCGGTGTGGTCTCCCTCACCCGGTTCCGGTGAGGTGTTCCGGGCGGACGGGCGTCCTGTTCAGCTCCAGCCCCGTCGCGTTCCGGATGGCCGCGAGGACCGCCGGGGTGGACGACAGGGTGGGGGCCTCGCCGACGCCGCGCAGCCCGTACGGCGCGTGGTCGTCGGCGAGTTCGAGCACGTCGACGGGGATGGTCGGCGTGTCGAGGATCGTGGGGATGAGGTAGTCCGTGAAGGAGGGGTTCTTCACCTTCGCGGTCGTCGGGTCGACGACGATCTCCTCCATGACCGCCACGCCCAGTCCCTGGGTGGTGCCACCCTGGATCTGGCCGACGACGGACAGCGGGTTGAGCGCCCTGCCGACGTCCTGCGCGCAGGCCAGTTCGACCACCTTGACCAGACCGAGCTCGGTGTCGACCTCGACCACGGCACGGTGCGCGGCGAAGGAGTACTGGACGTGGCCGTTGCCCTGTCCGGTGCGCAGGTCGAAGGGCTCGGTCGGCCGGTGCCGCCACTCCCGCTCGACCTCGACGGCCTCGTCGCCGAGGACGTCCACCAGGTCGGCCAGCACCTCGCCGCCGTCGGTGACCACCTTGCCGCCCTCCAGCAGGAGTTCGGCGGTCGCCCAGGCCGGGTGGTACGACCCGAACCTGCGCCGACCGAGCTCCAGCACCCTTTCGCGGACCAGTTCGCAGGCGTTCTTCACGGCACCGCCGGTGACGTAGGTCTGCCGCGACGCGGACGTCGAACCGGCCGATCCGACCCCGGTGTCGGCGGGGTGGATGGTCACCCGGGCGACGCCGAGTTCGGTGCGGGCGATCTGCGCGTGGACGGTGACACCGCCCTGGCCGACCTCCGCCATCGCGGTGTGCACGGTGGCGACGGGCTCACCGCCGGCGACCTCCAGGCGCACCCGGGCCGTCGAGTAGTCGTCGAAGCCCTCGGAGAAGCCGACGTTCTTGATGCCGACCGCGTAGCCGACACCGCGGACGACGCCCTCGCCGTGGGTGGTGTTGGACAGACCGCCGGGCAGCTGGCGCACGTCGGCACCCTCGCTGGACTCCCACTGGCGCTCCGGAGGCATCGGCATCGCCTTGACGCGGCGCAGGAGTTCTGCGACCGGCGCCGGGGAGTCGACCGGCTGCCCGGTGGGCATCAGCGTGCCCTGCTCCATGGCGTTGAGCTGCCGCAGCTCGACCGGGTCCATCCCCAGGCGCGCCGCCAGCCGGTCCATCTGGGCCTCGTAGGCGAAGCACGCCTGGACCGCGCCGAAGCCGCGCATGGCGCCGCAGGGCGGGTTGTTGGTGTAGAGGGCGATGGCCTCGATCTCGACGTCGTCGACCTTGTACGGGCCGACGCCGAGCGAGGAGGCGTTGCCGACCACGGCCGGGGAGGCGGAGGCGTACGCGCCGCCGTCGAGGACGATCCGGCACCTGACGTGGGTCAGCCGGCCGTCACGGGTGGCCCCGTGCTCGTAGTACAGCTTGGCGGGGTGGCGGTGGACGTGGCCGAAGAAGGACTCGAAGCGGTTGTAGACGATCTTGACGGGCTTGCCGGTGCGCAGGGCCAGCAGGCAGGCGTGGATCTGCATGGACAGGTCCTCGCGCCCGCCGAAGGCGCCGCCGACGCCGGCCAGCGTCATCCGTACCTTGTCCTCGGGCAGGCCGAGCACGGGCGCGATCTGGCGCAGGTCGGAGTGGAGCCACTGGGTGGCGATGTAGAGGTGGACGCCGCCGTCCTCCTCGGGCACCGCGAGCCCGGACTCCGGTCCGAGGAAGGCCTGGTCCTGCATGCCGAAGGTGTACTCGCCCTCGACGATCACGTCGGCCCGCTCCCGGGCGGCCGCGACGTCGCCGCGCACGATGGGCTGGCGGTGGACGATGTTGGGGTGCGGGACATGGCCGATGTGGTGGTCGATGCGGTTCTCGTGGACGAGGACCGCGTCGGGGGCGAGCGCGGAGGCCTCGTCGGTGACGACGGGCAGCTCCCGGTACTCCACCTTGATCCTGGCGGCGGCGCGGCGGGCGGTCTCCGGGTGGTCGGCGGCGACGACGGCGACGGGCTCGCCGTGGTGGCGGACCTTGCCGTGCGCGAGGACCGGGGTGTCCTGGATCTCCAGGCCGTAGTTCCTCACGTCGGTGGGCAGGTCGTCGTACGTCAGGACGGCGTACACGCCGGGCGTGGCGAGGGCCTCGGAGGTGTCGACGGAGACGATCTCGGCGTGGGCGACGGTGGAGCGCAGGATCTGGCCCCAGAGCATGTCCTCGTGCCACAGGTCGGACGAGTAGGCGAACTCGCCGGTGACCTTGAGGGTGCCGTCGGGGCGGAGCGTGGACTCGCCGACGCCGCCCCTGGTCTGCGAACCCTGGGTGATCCTGGTCGGGGTGCCGTTGGGGGAGGACATCATCGAACCGCCCCTCCCTGCCGGGCGGCGGCGAGGCGGACCGCGTCCATGATCTTCTCGTAGCCGGTGCAGCGGCACAGGTTGCCCGACAGCGCCTCGCGGATGTCCGCGTCGGTCGGGTCGGGGTTGCGCTCCAGCATCTCGTCGGCGGCGACGAGCAGGCCGGGCGTGCAGAAGCCGCACTGGACGGCGCCGGCGTCGATGAACGCCTGCTGGATCGGCGAGAGTGCCGCGTCCGAGGAGATCGCCCCCTCGCCGGTGTGGGAGTCCTGCCCGTGGGCGGCCCACTGCCGCGCGTCCTGGAGGGACGTGCCGCAGGCGCCGGTGCCGCCGCCCTCGGCGCGCTGCCTGGCGAAGTCGGCGAGGCCCTCCACGGTGACGACCTCGCGGCCCTCGGCCTGGCCGGCGGCGACCAGACAGGAGCACACCGGCACGCCGTCCAGGCGGACCGTGCAGGAGCCGCACTCGCCCTGCTCGCAGGCGTTCTTGGAGCCGGGCAGGCCGAGCCGCTCGCGCAGCACGTACAGGAGGGACTCTCCCTCCCAGACGTCGTCGGCCTCCTGCGGGCGTCCGTTGACGGTGAGGTTCAGTCGCATCAGGCAGCTCCCTCCGTGAGGCGGCGGGCGCCGCGGTACGACTCCCAGGTCCAGGTCAGGGTGCGGCGGGCCATGACGCCGACGGCGTGCCGGCGGTAGCTCGCGGTGCCGCGGACGTCGTCGATGGGGTTGCAGGCGGCGGCGCACAGGTCCGCGAACTGCTTGGCCACCGACGGGGTGATGATCTTTCCGTTGTCCCAGAAGCCGCCCTCGTCGAGCGCGGCGTTCAGGAACTCCTCGGCAGCCCCGGCCCGCACGGGGGTCGGGGCGGCGGAGCCGATGCCGGTGCGGACCGTGCGGCTCGCGGGGTGCAGGGCGAGGCCGAAGGCGCACACGGCGATGACCATGGCGTTGCGGGTGCCGACCTTGGAGTACTGCTGGGGGCCGTCGGCCTTCTTGATGTGGACGGCGCGGATCAGCTCGTCGGGGGCGAGCGCGTTGCGCTTCACGCCGGTGTAGAAGTCGTCGATCGGGATGCGGCGGGATCCGCGCACCGACTCGGCCTCGACCTCGGCGCCGGCGGCGAGCAGCGCCGGGTGGGCGTCGCCGGCCGGGGAGGCGGTGCCGAGGTTGCCGCCGACCCCGCCGCGGTTGCGGATCTGCGGGGAGGCGACCGTGTGCGAGGCGAGGGCGAGGCCCGGCAGCTCGGTGCGCAGCTGCTCCATGATCCGGCTGTACGGGACGGAGGCGCCGAGCCGTACGCTCTCCTCACCGGTCTCCCATTCGTAGAGATCGCCGATGCGGTTGAGGTCCATCAGGTACTCGGGCCGGCGGTGGTCGAAGTTGATCTCGACCATCACGTCGGTGCCACCCGCAATCGGCACAGCGGTGGGGTGCTCGGCCTTCGCGGCGAGCGCCTCCTCCCAGCTGGCGGGGCGAAGGAAGTCCATGACCGGCTCTTTTCTTCGTCTCGTGGGTCGTGCGGATCGAGCCAATCCGTGTGCGGCGGGCGCGGCTCGGGCGTGTGCTGTTCGCTCGGGGTGGGCTCAGTACACCGCCGGGTGAGCGGCCCGGGTCAGTCACGGAAACCATGAAGGGTTTGGCTGGCCGGCGAGGGCATCTTGTAGATTCGTATGAACGGAGGCCGTCTGTAACCTCCCCACCTTCCTCCGGAAACAGAGGACACGGTCCAGGAGCCGGCCGGCACCGTTGATCAGCCACCCACCGGGCCCTCGCCGGAGGATTCCCTGACGATCCATCGTAGATATCGAGACAAAGAACGGCGGCGACGAGAATGCGGCTGCGCGCACTGCTGGACACCGACGCGCTGGGCCTCAAGCTGCTCGGCGGCGAGGACGAGCTGGACCGCACCGTGCGCGGAGTGATGACCACCGACCTGCGGGACCCCAGCCGCTATCTCTCGGGCGGCGAACTGGTGCTCACGGGCCTGGCGTGGCGCCGGGACGCCGCCGACTCCGAGCCGTTCGTACGGATCCTGGTGCAGGCCGGGGTGGCCGCGCTCGCGGCGGGCGAGGCCGAGCTGGGCGATGTGCCGGACGACCTGGTCGTGGCCTGCGCGCGGCACCGGCTTCCGCTGTTCGCGGTGCACGAGTCGGTGGCCTTCGCGACCATCACCGAGCACGTGGTGCGGCAGGTGTCCGGGGAGCGCGCCGGGGACCTCGCGGCGGTGGTGGACCGGCACCGGCGGATGATGACCTCGGGCCCGGCGGGCGGCGGCCCGGAGGTGGTGCTCGATCTGCTCGGCTCCGACCTGGACCTGCGGGCGTGGGTGCTGTCGCCCACGGGGCGGCTGATCGCGGGTTCCGAGGAGGCGGGCACGGCGCTGCCCCCCGACGTGTGCGCGCGGCTCGCGGCGGAGCAGCTGGCCGCCGCCCGCACGGGCCGGCGCGGACCGCACCGGGTCACGCTGGGCCAGACGGCGTACAGCCTGTTCCCGGTGCGCGGCGGCGGGCGTGCCCCGCAGGGCGCGGCGCGGGACGTGCGGGAGTCGGTGCTGTCGGACTGGCTGCTGGCCGTCGAGGCGGACGCCGGCGACTGGGCCGAGGAACGGCTGGACCTGCTGCACGGGGTCACCCAGCTGATCGCGGTCGAGCGGGATCGCCGGGACGCGGCGCGCACGGTGCGGCGCCGGCTGGCGCAGGAGGTGCTGGAGCTGGTGCAGACGGGGGCCGCGCCGGCCGAGATCGCGGCGCGGCTGCGGGTGGCGGCGCCGGTGCTGCTGCCGGGGCTCGGGGCGGCACCGCACTGGCAGGTGGTGGTGGCCCGGGTGGACTGGGACGGCGGGGAGGTCGACGGCGGGCCGGTGGCGCAGGCGCTGCTGGAGGAGATCCTGGTCGATCCGGCGTCCACGGGTCCGGAGCAGTCCGACCGGATCGCGGTGGCGCACAGCGGGGACGAGGCGATCGCGCTGGTGCCGTTGCCGGCGGTGACGGGCGAAGCGGACGGCGCGGAGCCGGGGGTGCTCGCCGACGCCCTGCTGGAGGCGGTGCGGGAACCGCTCGGCGCCGGGCTGGACGGCGACGGCCGGCTCACCCTCGGGGTGTCCGCCGCGGTGCACTCGGCGGAGGGGTTGCGCGGGGCGCTGGAGGAGGCGCGGCACGCCCGGCGGGTGGCCGCGGCCCGCCCCGGCCGGGTCTGCGCGGCCGGCCACCAGGAGCTGGCCTCGCACGTGCTGCTGCTGCCGTTCGTACCGGACGACGTCCGCCGCGCCTTCACCGCCCGCCTGCTGGACCCGCTGCGCGACTACGACCGCCGTCACCGCGCGGAGCTGATCCCCACGCTGGAGGCGTTCCTCGACTGCGACGGCTCGTGGACCCGCTGCGCGACCCGCCTCCACCTGCACGTCAACACGCTGCGCTACCGGGTCGGCCGGATCGAGCAGCTGACGGGCCGTGACCTGTCCCGCCTGGAGGACAAGCTGGACTTCTTCCTGGCGCTGCGGATGAGCTGAGTCACGGCCCCGGGGTGAGAGGGGCGTGCGCCTGCGACCGGGGCGCCGGGTGACGGGCGGGGGCGCCCCCGGGACGGCCGGTTCGGGTCCCCGGCCCACTACTTTGTGAAATCCTTCACCCACCCTCTTGGCCGGGCCCCGTTGTTCGTGCTGAGATGCGGCCACCACTCAACAGCTCGACGGCGTGCTCGGGGAGGCAACGTGGCGCATACCGCCATGTCTGGTAACGGAACGACCGCCGGCGACGATCCCCTCCAGACCGCGGTATGGCGGCTGCGCTCCCGTGCCTGCTGGGCCGACGCGGCCGCCCTGCTCGCGCCGACCACCCCGGCCGCCGCCCTGCAACGGGCGTCACTGCTGGTGGAGCGGTGCCTGTACACCGAGGGGGGATGGGAGGAGGCCGAGGACGCGCTGCGCACCGCCGAGGCGGTGGCCCACACCGACGACGAACGCGGCGGGGCCGCTTGTGAACGCGGGTACTTGGCCTACGCCGCCACGGTCCTCACCGTACGGGACCGGGCCGACGAGGCACGTGCCGCGCTCGGCCGGGCGGCGGCGCTGATCCCTCCGGGGGCCCCGGCGCGCGCTCTGCTGGACTTCCGGCGCGGGCTGATCGCAGAGAACCTGGCCCGCTCGCCGCAGGCGGCCCGGGCCGCCTACCGGCGCGCCCACGCCGGGGCCACCGCGCACGCCGATCCCCTGCTGCTGTCGTTCACCTGGCGCCATCTGGCGGGACTGGCCCTGCGAGACGGCGAGTTGGCGGAGGCCCGGCACGGCTTCGCCGAATCCCTTCGGATCCGCGAGGAGTTGGGCTATCTCGTCGGCACCGCCCCCGCCCTGGTCTCCCTCGCCGACACGGAGACGGAACCGGAGGCGTCCCGTCTGCGGGAGGAGGCCCGGCGTCTGTTCCGCCTGCTCGGCGGCGTCCCGACCTGGCTCGCCCGCCAGTTGGCCCCGCCGGCTCCGGGGGCGGCGACGGCGTAGGCGGCGCCACCGGGTGGGACGCCCCGCGGCCGGCTCAGACCGCCCCGGTGAAGTGCTCCCCCACCAGGGAGCGCACGACCTCCAGGTCGCCCGCGATCAGCGCGTCCAGCAGGGCGGTGTGTTCATGGGCGTCGGCCACCAGCTCCGCCCGGGCGCGCGCGTGGGGGCCCGCGCCCGCCAGTGGCCACTGGGAGCGGCGGTGCAGGTCCTCGGCGATGCGGACCAGTTGCTCGTTGCCGGCGAGACCGAGCACCGCGCGGTGGAAGGCGCGGTCGGACTCGGCGTACGTCGCCCGGCAGCCGGAGGAGGCCGCGCGGACCGTCGCCTCGGCGAGGGGGCGCAGCTCCGCCCAGCGTTCGGCGGGGACCGTACGGGCCAGCTGCAGCATCACCGGGATCTCGATCAGCGAGCGGACCTCCGCCAGCTCCGCCAGCTCGCGGGCGCCCCGCTCGACGACCCGGAAGCCGCGGTTCGGCACGACCTCGACCGCGCCCTCCAGGCTGAGCTGCTGCATGGCCTCGCGCACCGGCGTCGCGGAGACCCCGAAGCGCTGGGCCAGGACGGGGGCGGAGTACACCTCGCCGGGCCGCAGCTCGCCCGCCACCAGCGCGGTGCGCAGGGCGGCGAGGACCTGGCCCCGTACGGAGGACCGCTGAATCGCCGGCCTGGCCCCGGGCGCGGCCGGTTCACCGTGCGTGTGCTCACCCCGGGCGCCCCCGGCCTCCCCGTCCCGCCGTCCCCGCTCCGGGGGCGCGGTCGCGGCCGGGCGCACGTCACCCCGGGCGGCGTCCTGCCGGTTCACGTCCGCCGCCCCCGGCTGTGCGGGAAGCCGGAGTCTGCCCGCGCCCGGCTGCGGGATCCCCGCCGGGGAGCCCTGCGTGCCCTGCCTCACGGGGTCCTCCTCCGGACGTGTCGGTACTTGGGGTCATTGCGGCTGGTTGTTACTTGTCCGTCAAGCACCCTAAGCGCACCGGCCGTCAGTTCAAATCCCGTCGACTTTCGGTAAGGTGAGCCTTACCTTTGCAGCCCCGGCCGTGCCAGGCCCGACAACACGTGGATGGGTGGTCCCATGCCTCTGCCCGGTTCGGCCGTCGCGGACGCGTACGCCCGCCTCACCGAGACGTTCCCGGCGCTGGCCGTCACGGAGCTGGCCGACGGGCAGGACGTCCCCGAGGGCGGCGGCTGGATCACCGCGGCGGCCCTCGCCGAGGGCGGCGCCGGCCTGGAGGCATTCCTGGCCTGGGACGACAGCCAGGTCCTGCGCGACTACGGACAGCGCGCCCGCCCGGATGTCGTCGCCGGCTTCGGTCTGCACCGCTACGCCTGGCCCGCCTGCCTGCTGATCACCGTGCCGTGGTTCCTGCACCGCCGGGTGCCGCGCTACCCGGTGACGCACGTCTCGTTCGACCGCACCGCTCCCGGTCTCGCCGTGGGTCGCATGGCCGTACGGCCGGCCGGTTTCTCCTGCCTGCCCGGCGATCCGGCGGCGGCGTTGCCCGGCGCCCGGGTGGTTCCGGGTGAGGAGGCATTGCGGGCGGAGGTGCGGGCGGCGGTGGCCGCTCACCTGGAGCCCGTCCTGGCCGGCTTCGGCCCGCGGATGCGGCGGCGCGGACGGGCACTGTGGGGCATGGCGACCGACGAGGTCGTGGAGAGCCTGTGGTACGTCGGGCAACTGCTCGGCGAGGAGGAGCGGGCCGTGCGCGAGCTGGAGCTGCTGCTGCCGGGCTCGACCAAGCCGTACGTGGGCACAGCGGCCTTCCGTCGGCTGACCGGGCCCGGTGGCGAGCCGGTGCGCAGCCGGGAGCGGGTGAGCTGCTGCATGTTCTACACCGTGCGCCCCGAGGAGATCTGTCAGACCTGCCCGCGCACCTGCGAGACGGCGCGGCCCACCAGGGCGGTGGCGAAGGCAGGTTGACGGTGCGTCACCTGCTGGCCGGGCACAGATTTTCGGCCAGGCTCCGCGTGGCTCGGGTCGCCTGACGTCCCGTAGGATCGTGCGTGCGCGGAGTACGGAAGGTCACAGGCGTTTCACAATCTCCCCACCCGTCGCGGGAACTTTCCGAGGAACCACCGGTCCGGGTAGTCTTATTCGAACTCAACTCCCGCCCCTCAAGCGGCAGTTCGAGCAGAACGCCGCCCTGGGCAACCCCTTGCGACTCCTTGGCGGCCTCTTGCCCCGAAACCCCCTGAGGGCCGGTGGGATTGGGCCACTATGGCGGGCGTTACGCCCTATCCCAATGCAAGGGACCCTCTAGATGAGACTGACCGACATATCGCTGAACTGGCTGCTTCCGGGCGCCGTGCTGCTCCTGGGCATGCTGGCGGCGGTGGCGGTGCTCGCGCGCGGCAAGCGCTCCTCGGTCAAGGACACGAGCCTGGACGACTCGTGGGAGCGCAACGAGGAGCGCCGCAGGCGCAAGGAGGCCATCTACGGCACGGTCTCCTACGTGCTGCTGTTCTGCTGTGCGGCGGTGGCGGCCGCGCTCTCCTTCCACGGCCTGGTGGGCTTCGGCGAGCAGAACCTCGGCCTGTCCGGCGGCTGGCAGTACCTCGTCCCCTTCGGCCTGGACGGCGCGGCGATGTTCTGCTCGGTGCTCGCCGTGCGCGAGGCCAGCCACGGTGACGCGGCGCTCGGCTCCCGGATACTCGTGTGGACGTTCGCGTTCGCCGCAGCCTGGTTCAACTGGGTGCACGCCCCCCGGGGCGTCGGCCACGCGGGCGCCCCGCACTTCTTCGCGGGCATGTCCCTGTCGGCGGCCGTGCTGTTCGACCGCGCGCTGAAGCAGACCCGCCGGGCCGCGCTCCGCGAGCAGGGTCTGGTGCCACGTCCGCTGCCGCAGATCCGCATCGTCCGCTGGCTGCGCGCACCCAGGGAGACGTACCGCGCGTGGTCGCTGATGCTGCTGGAGGGTGTGCGCAGCCTCGACGAGGCGGTCGACGAGGTGCGCGAGGACAAGCGCCAGAAGGACGAGGCCCGTCGGCGCAGGCGGGACCAGGAGCGCGTGGAGCGGGCCCGGCTGAAGGCGATCAGCCGGGGCCACCGCGGCTTCGTCGGCGGTCGGGGCGGCGGACGCGAGCTGGAGGCGCCGACGGTGGAGCGGGGCGCCGACATGGTCTCCGCGGAGCCTGCCATATCGGCGTCGGAGCCCTTGCCCGTACGCGCGCGTCCCTCCCTTCAGCCGGTGCGTGGCGCCGCTGACCCGGTCACCGTGGACCTCACCGCGGAGGACGACACGCAGGCCCTGCCGCGTCTGGACTCCCTGGAGCGCAAGCTCAAGGACCTCGAGCAGCAGTTCGGCTGAGCGTGCGAGCGGGCGCTACGACGGGGCGGGGTGCGGCCTCCGGGCCGCACCCCGCCCCGTCTTCCCGCTCCGGCCCGGTGCGTCGGGGGCTCAGGCGGCGCCGGCGCGGGCGTCGAGCTCGAACCAGACCGCTTTCCCCACGCCGTGCGGCGTGATCCCCCACTCGTCGGCGAGGGACGCGACCAGCACCAGGCCCCTGCCGTGGGTGCCGTCACCGGTCCCCGGCGCCCGCAGCCGCGGTCTGCGGGACACGAAGTCCCGTACCTCGACGCGCACTCCGCGGGGCCCGACGGTGACCGTCAGGACCGCCTCGTGGTCGGTGTGGACCAGCGCGTTGGTGACCAACTCGCTGGTGAGCAGTTCCGCGATCTCGGACTGCTCCGGCCGGCCCCAGTGCCTGAGCAGTTCGCGCAGCGCGCGGCGGCACTCGGGCACCGCCCGCAGGTCCGCCCGCCCCAGTCTCCGTCTGAGGTTCACCGCCGGCACCGCCCGCTCCCCGTCGGCCGTGTCCTCCCTGGTCCTCGGCGCGCAGGCCCCTATCGTGACGGGACCGCCTCCTCGTGCCTGCCTGTCCATGACCCCCGCCCGCGTGCCGCTGTCGGTTCCCCCTGCTGGTCGAACGCGTTCACGGGAATCCTTGCCCCGTCACTCAGGCGGCAGTCATGCCGAAGGGCCCGTACCGGTTGTTGGCCGAAGAGCGACGGTCCGCACGCACGTGCGGGGGCCGTCCTCCCGACCCCCGTGGCGAGAGGACGACCCCCGGCCTCGCGGTGGTCGTTCGGTGCGCGGTCGGCACAACCCGACGGCCGTCCGTCCGGCCAGCGGTCGGCACAACTCGTCGGCCGGCCGTCCGGTGCGCGGTCAGTACAGCTTGTTCACGGCCCTGGTCGTCGTCTTCTTGAAGGCGGCCACGGGAGCGTCGTCGAAGCCGCCCATCGCTCCCCAGCTCACGACGGTGACGGTCTTGCCGTCGCGGCCCACGGACAGCAGGTGGACGTCCGTGGCGCCCCAGGAGGCCGCGGTGTGCAGCCCGTGCACCTGCGCGCCCTCCTCCACCGGCAGCGTGCCGTAGGACCGGCCCTCCGCCTCGACCTCCGGGTCGGACGCCTCGATCCGGTCCGCACAGGAGCGGATCTCCTCGTTCAGCAGGGCGGCCAGGGCCTTGGCCTTGGCGCTGGAGCCGGTGACGACGGTGGCCTGAACGGCACCGGTGTCCAGGTCGGTGTGGAAGACGCGGTGCCGGTAGTCGTACGCGGGTACGCCTTCACCGAGGCAGTGGGCGAGTTCCGCCGGGAAGCCGTCGGTGACCTTCCCCGCGGTCCAGACGGACGAGGGGTGCGGCGGCAGTTCGGAGGCCGCGAGGAACCTGGGCGCGGGCACCTTCCCGGGAGCGGCGCCGGCGGGCGTGATCAGGGTGGTGCCGGCGGCGAGGCCGACGACGGTGAGGGCGGCGAGGAGGCCGGCTCGGGTGCGCATGGGCATGGGTGTCCCCCGTCAGGAGTGCGTGGTGGATGACGTGATGCGGTGACGGCCCCGGCGTCGACACGGCGGGCCGGGCCGGTCCGCCCGGCCGCCGTCGGGGCGACCACCAAGAGCATCGGCGGTGGTCGCGGGCGGACGCAAGCACCGTCACGGATTCCCTCGGCCTGGAACCATCCCAGGCCGTCCGACGTGCAGATACAGGGGTGCCTGGGATACGGGGACACGGCTTTCCGGGTCCGGCCGGATCGGGCCGGGCGTGGGCGAGCGGGGTGACGGCGGCGGTGGCGGTGGCGGAACACGACGAGGTGGCTCGGTTCGCGGCTCTGCTGCGGCAGCTGAAGGAGCGCACGGACCGCAGCTACGGCGCCCTGGCCCGCCGCCTGCACATGAACACCTCCACGCTCCACCGCTACTGCGCCGGCGACGCGGTCCCCCTCGACTTCGCCCCCGTGGAACGCTTCGCGGCCCTGTGCGGAGCGTCCGCCGAGGAGCGCCTCGAACTGCACCGCCACTGGCTCCACGCGGTGGCGACCCGTCAACGCCCGCGGACGCAGGGGGCGCCGGCGGAGGCGAGGACGACGGGCCCGGGACACGAGCACGGGTCCGGCCCGGGCGCCGGTGACGGTCGGTCAGCCCCCGCCGGCCCGCTGACCGGGGCCGTCGGTCGCGCGGAGGAGAACGGGACGGGCGGGCCGTCGGCCTCGGCGCGCCCCGCGCGCCCCGCGGACGAGGCACCGAACGGCACGTCCGCACCGGCACCCGCAGCCGAACCCGCACCCGCACCGGACCGCGGGAGCGCCCCGGCACGTTCCCCGGACCGGGCTGGCACACCACCCACCGGCAAGGGCACCGACGACACGGACGCCGTGAGCCGCCCCGCCCTCCCCCCGACCGCCCCCGCACGGGCACGGTCCTGGTACCGGCGCAAGCGCGTCACCGGCGTTCTGGCCGGCGCGTGTGTCGTGCTCGCGGTGGTGGGGACTCTGGCCGCGCTGCCCGAGAAGGACCGCGGAGCCGCCGAGGGAGCTCGGGGCAGGGGGCCGGTCCCGGTCACGGAGCCCGCGTCGCCCACCGCCCCCGGAGCGCCGGACCGGCGGAACACGTCGCCGACGGCGTCCGGTGCTTCGGCCCCGGAGCCCGAGCCGGCCCCCGGATCGTCCGCACCACGGCCCGGGGCCTCCGCCACCCCCGGCCGCGGCCCCGGACCGACGCGGCCCGCGCCCGCCGGGCCGCCGCCCCTCACCTGGACCGTCGACTCGCACGTCTGGGCGCACGGTTGCGGGCACGACTACGTCATCGGAAGACCCCCTCGGCAGGTGCCCCCGCCGCCCGCTCCGCAGGACGCCCGGACCTGGGCCTCGGCCCAGGCCGCCGTGCACGGGGGCGAGACGATCGTGGAGCTGTCCGTGCAGGGGACGTCCGACACCGCCGTCGTGCTGACGGCGCTGCGCGTACGCGTCGTCGGCCGCGCCGGCCCCGCCCCGGGGCACGTCTACGCCATGGACCAGGGCTGCGGCGGATCCCTCACCCCACGCCACTTCGCCGTCGACCTGGACAAGGACCGGCCCGTGGCCCGCGCCGTGGACGGCAACGACGCCGGTACCCCGATCCCGGCCGTGCGCCTGCCCTACCGGGTCTCCGCCCAGGACCCGGAGGTGCTCGTGGTCACGGCCCGGACGGGCGCCTGCGACTGCCGCTGGTACCTGGAGCTGGACTGGTCCTCGCAGGGCCGCTCCGGCACGGTCCGCGTCGACGACCACGGGCGCCCGTTCCGCACCAGCGGTCTCGCGGGGCTGCCCCGCTACGAGTACGACACCTCCGCACGCGTCTGGCGGCCGCGCACGAAGTGAACGCCCTTACGGCCGAGGCACGTTGCGCAAGTTGGAGCGCGCCATCTGCAGCATCCGGCCGACCCCGCCGTCCAGCACGATCTTGGATGCGGACAGGGCGAACCCGGTCACCATCCCCCTGCTGATCTTCGGCGGGATCGACAGCGCGTTGGGGTCGGTGACGACATCGACCAGGGCCGGGCCCTTGTGCCTGAACGCGGACTTCAGCGCCCTGGCGAGGTCCTTCGGTTTCTCCACCCGCACCCCGTGGGCGCCGCACGCCCGGGCGACGGCGGCGAAGTCGGGGTTCTTCATGACGGTGCCGTGCGAGGGCAGACCGGCGACCAGCATCTCCAACTCGACCATGCTCAGCGAGGAGTTGTTGAACAGGACCACCTTCACAGGCAGGTCGTACTGCACGAGGGTGAGGAAGTCCCCCATCAGCATGGTGAATCCACCGTCGCCGGACATCGACACGACCTGCCGCCCCCGGTCGGTGAACTGCGCCCCGATCGCCATCGGCAGCGCGTTGGCCATCGAGCCGTGGGAGAAGGAACCGATGACCCGGCGGCGGCCGTTGGGCGAGATGTAGCGGGCGGCCCAGACGTTGCACATGCCGGTGTCGACGGTGAACACCGCGTCGTCGTCCGCGATCTCGTCCAGCACGGCGGCCACGTACTCGGGATGGATCGGCACGTGCTTGTCCACCTTGCGGGTGTACGCCTTCACCACCCCTTCCAGGGCGTCCGCGTGCTTCTTGAGCATCCGGTCGAGGAACCGCCGGTCGTCCTTGGTGCGGATCCGCGGGATCAGACAGCGCAGCGTCTCCCGCACGTCGCCCCACACCGCCAGGTCCAGCCTGGAACGCCGGCCGAGATGCTCGGGCCGCACGTCGACCTGGACGATCCTCACGTCGTCGGGCAGGAAGGCGTTGTACGGGAAGTCGGTGCCGAGCAGGATCAGCAGGTCGCACTCGTGGGTGGCCTCGTAGGCGGCTCCGTAGCCGAGCAGACCGCTCATCCCCACGTCGAAGGGGTTGTCGTACTGGATCCACTCCTTGCCGCGCAGGGCGTGGCCCACCGGGGACTTGATCTTCTGGGCGAACTCCATGACCTCCGCGTGCGCGCCCGCCGTGCCGCTGCCGCAGAAGAGGGTGATCCTCTCCGCCTCGTCGATCATGTCGACGAGGCGGTCGATCTCGGTGTCGCCGGGGCGGACCGTGGGCCGTGAGGTGACGAGCGCGGTCTCGGCGGCCTTCTCCGGGGCGGGCTGGTCGGCGATGTCGCCGGGGAGGGAGACGACGCTGACGCCGGAGCGCCCCACCGCGTGCTGGATGGCCGTCTGGAGCAGCCGAGGCATCTGCTGGGGGCTGGAGATGAGCTCGCTGTAGTGGCTGCACTCGCGGAACAGCTGGTCGGGGTGGGTCTCCTGGAAGTAGCCGAGGCCGATCTCGCTGGACGGGATGTGGGAGGCGAGGGCGAGGACCGGGGCCATCGAGCGGTGGGCGTCGTACAGGCCGTTGATGAGGTGGAGGTTGCCCGGCCCGCAGGAGCCGGCGCAGGCGGCGAGCCGGCCGGTGATCTGGGCCTCGGCGCCGGCCGCGAAGGCGGCGGTCTCCTCGTGCCGGACGTGGATCCAGTCGATGGCGGAGTTGCGGCGCACGGCGTCCACGACGGGGTTGAGACTGTCGCCGACGACGCCGTAGAGGCGTTTGACCCCGGCGCGGGTGAGGATGTCGACGAACTGCTCCGCGATGTTCTGCTTGGCCATGGCTCGTCCGCCCCTTCGGCATGCCTCGGTGCCCGGCCCTTCCGTCGGGCCGCTCCGGGTTCCATGAAGTCACACCGGGCAAGCTCACGCCTCCCAAACGGCGACGGCCGTACGGTCGTCCGCGTACCCCTTGACCCGCACCCGGGTGTCGGCGAGGAACGCGGTGAGACCGGGCGGTTGCGGGCGGGACCAGCGGTCGGCCAGGTGGGCGCGGAGTTCCGCCTCGCCGTGCAGCGGGTCGGCGAGGCCGGCGCTGCACATCAGCAGGGTGTCACCCGGGCGGGCGACGGAGGTGCGGAAGCGGAAGGGCTCGCGCGGCGGCAGGGGGGCGGGCTCGTACGGGCTCGGGGGTGTGGGTATCCCGAGGTCCATGGTGAGCCGGTCGCCCTCCGGGGTCTCGGCGGGCGGCGAGCCGAAGCCGACCACGGGCTCGCCGCTGACCTCGGTGACCCGCGGTTCGATGTCCTGCCAGGCGCCGTCGCGCAGCCGGAACAGTCCGCCGGGGCCGACGCCGAAGAAGACGCGGATGCGGCATTCGGGGTCGGCGGGGAGCAGAAGACAGCGCAGGTCGGCCGCGTACTCGTCCGGCGCGAGACCCCGCTCGGCGGCGGTGGCGCGGAGTCGGCCGAGGGTGCGGTCGGTGAGGCGGTGCAGGCCGGACTTCAGGTCGCCGCGCCGGGCGGCCCCGATGTCCTCGACCAGGCGGGCGTGGCTGCGGCCCACCGCCCGCCCGATCCACCGGCACGCCTCGGCGGCGGCGCGGTGCGCGCCCGGTGCTGCCCGGGACCCGGTCGCGACGGCCACGAGCAGGAGCGCCCGCTCCCCCGCCCCGAACCGCGCGGTGAGCAGCGCGTCCCGCCGCGGTTCCCCGCGGTAGCGCGCGGAGTCCCCGCGCACGGACGCGGCCCGCAGGGTGCAGGCCCCGTACCGGGCGCCGTCCAGCACGGTGTCGGCGACGAGGTCGTCCAGCGCGTCGGGGTCGGCGGGCGGCAGGGCGGTCGGCTCGGCGTCGTAGGTGGGGGGCCGGGTACCGACGTAGGGCCGGGTGGGGAGCGGGTCGGGGGGTGTGGCGGGACGGGACGGTGCGGCGGTGTCGGGCGGGGTGGGGACGGGGTCGGCCGGGTCGGGAGCGGGGGCTGCCACGGGCGCCGCCCGCGTGGCCCCCGGTGGGAAGCTCACCGGGCCGGGGGGTGTGGCGGGCGGCGGCTCCCAGGGCGCGCAAGGCGGCCGGGCGGTGCTCGGCCGGGGCGGGGGCGGCGGGGTGCGCGGTGCCGCCGGTGGAGGCGCCGGCATGTCCGGCACCGGTGTCCGCGGCACCGGTGGGGCGGCGGGCGTCCGCGGGACCGGTGGGACCGACGGGGGTAAGGGGGTGCGCGGTGAGCCGGTCGCCCCTGGCGAGTTCACCGTGCCGGCCGCCGACGCATAACGGTCGTCCACGGAATCGGACGTGAGTGCGGGGCCCGTGTCGCCGTTGGAGTCGTCGTACAACTGCCCCCACCAGTCGTCCTCGTGGCCGGTGGGCCTTCCCCCCTGCTGGCTCATGCCCCCAATTGTCCACCGCGCGGCCCGGATGAAAACGGGGCATCCGGAAATTCCGCGCCCCGCCCCACACCCGGGACGGCGTGTCGGGTGAGCGGTGGGACGGCTGTGCGAGGAGGGCCGGCGCGCCGGGGCGGGGCCGGGCGGGCCGGGCTGAACTGCGCCGTTGCGTCCGTTCCTGCACTCTGGACAGATGGGAGCGTGGGACCTCCTGCTGGTCGGGCTGGTCATCCTGTTCGGCCTGTGCGGCGTGCTGCTCCCCGGGGTGCCGGGGTCGTGGCTGGTGTGGTCCGCGGTCCTGTGGTGGGCGCTGAAGGATCCGCGGCCCGTGGCGTGGTGGGTGCTCGTCGGGGCGACGGCCGTGCTGCTGCTGTCCCAGGTGGTGCGCTGGGCGCTGCCGCCCCGCAGACTGCGGCCCACCGGCACCGACGCCAGGCTGACGGCGTACGCGGGCACCGGGTCGTTGCTGGGTTTCGTGCTGCTGCCCGTCCTGGGCGCGATCCCGGGCTTCCTGGCCGGTGCCTACGTCCACGAGCGGCTCCGTCTGGGCCGCCGGCGCGAGGCGGTCGCGGCGGTGCGCACGGCGCTGCGGTCCGGCGGCTGGAGCGTGCTGACGGAGCTGTTCACCTGCCAGTTGATCACCGCGGCCTGGCTGGGTGCGGTGTTCTGGGGCTGACCGCGCTCACGCCGGCAGCACGCCCTCGTGCGTGAGCAGCCGCACCTTGCGCTCCAGGCCGCCCGCGTACCCGGTCAGTGACCCGTCGGCGCCGATCACCCGGTGGCACGGCCGGACGATCAGCAGCGGGTTGGCCCCGATCGCGCCGCCGACGGCCCGTACGGCGGCCCGCGGCGCCCCGATCCGCGCGGCGATCTCGCCGTAGGTCGTGGTCGCGCCGTAGGGAAGGCCGTCCAGCGCCGCCCACACGCGTTCCCGGAAGGGCGTGCCGGTGGTGCGTACCGGCAGCCGGAAAACCTTCAGCTCACCGGCGAAGTAAGCGGCGAGCTGCTCCTCGGCCGCACGGAACGGCCCCGGGTCCCGCAGCCACTCCTCCCGCACGGTGCGCCCGCCCTTCTGCCCGGGCACGGACAGCGAGGTCAGCCCGCCGGACGCGTCCGCGGTGAGCAGCAGGGGCCCGAGGGGGCCGTCCACGCTCGTCCAGTACGTGACCGGGGTCGGGGTCGGGTTCGGGGGCGTCTTGGTGGGGCTCGGGATCGAGGTCATGGGTGCTCCAACTCCCCTGCGGCACGCAGGTGGTTCAGGGCGTACGAGCGCCAGGGGCGCCAGCTGTCGGGGACGTCCGGCCCGGGCGGGGCGACGTCGGGGTCGCCGAGGGCCCGCGTGCGGATCTCGGCGACGGTGCGGGCGTCCAGGCCGGGGACGGCGCGCAGGGCGTCCTGGGCGTCGTCCCGGTCGGCGCCGGGGTCGAGGCGTACGGCGCCGTCGGCGAGGGCGGTGGTGAGCGCGCCGAGGGGGCCGTGGGGTTCGGCGTCGGCGAGGACGGCCGGTTCGGGGAAGAGGTGGGTGAGGCTGCCGCAGGGGGCGTCGAGGGCCTTGCCGTACCGCTGGACGAGCCGTGCGGCCTCGTCGCGGCCGGTCAGGGTGCGCACCGCGAGTTCCTCCGGGTCGGCGGCGCCCGGCGAGCGCAGGCCGGGGCGGGCGGCGACGAGCGGGGCGAGCCGCGGGTCGGCACCGAGCCGCTCGTCGACGGCGTACGGGTCGGCGTCGAGGTCGAGGAGCCGGCGCAGCCGCTGGACGGCGGTGGTGAGGTCGCGCGGGTCGGTGAGGTGGAGGCGGGCGTCGAGCCAGCCGCCGGGGTGGGCGCCGGACCCGGTGCGGGCCGTGCCGGGGCGTTCGTCGACGGCGGCGATGCCGGTGCCGTACGGGAGGCGCAGGGTGCGGCGGTAGGTACGGGTGCCCGGGGGGCCGGTGACGTCCTCGATGCCGGGGACGGCCTCGCGTTCCAGCAGGTCGAAGACGGGGCCGGACTGGTAGGGGCCGCGGTGGGAGAGGCGCAGGGGGATGCCGGCGGTGGGGGTGGCCGTGCGCCTGGCCGGGCGGTCACGGTGGGGAGCGGTGGCGCGCAGTGCGCTGGGCGTGGCGGCGTACACGGCGCGGATGGTGTCGTTGAACTGCCGGACGCTGGCGAATCCGGACGCGAAGGCGATCCGGGTGACCGGCAGCTCGGTGGTCTGCAGCAGGACGCGGGCGGTGTGGGCGCGCTGGGCGCGGGCGAGGGCGACCGGTCCGGCGCCGAGTTCGCCGGTGAGCTGCCGCTGGACCTGGCGGGCGCTGTAGCCGAGGCGGGCGGCGAGGCCGGCCACGCCCTCGCGGTCGACCACCCCGTCCGCGATGAGCCGCATGGCACGGCCGACGACGTCGGCCCGTACGTTCCAGTCGGCGGAGCCGGGCACGGCGTCGGGGCGGCAGCGGCGGCAGGCACGGAAGCCGGAGCCCTGCGCGGCGGCGGCGGTCGGGAAGAACCGCACGTTGTGCCGCTTGGGGGTGACCGCGGGACAGCTCGGCCGGCAGTAGATCCCGGTCGTCTCCACGCCGAAGAAGAACGCCCCGTCGAACCGGGCGTCCCGGCTCCGCACCGCCTCGTACCTGCTGTCCTCGTCCATCACGCTTCCCAGTCTCGGCCACCCCCAGGATGACGGCTGGCGGAAATCGGACACGACGCCGGGCGACGGAACACGCCGGTGACAACACGACGGGCGCGGGCGAACGGCGGGGCGGCCGAAGCGGCGGTGGGGGCGAACGTTCCATGGAGGAGGCGGACACGAGAGCCGGGCGGACCCATGGACGGGCCGGACCCTTGGGCGGGCGCTGTTCCACGGCAGCGGCCCGCAGGCATCGCCCTCGCCCCGGCCGCCCCCGTACACCCCGGAGCGCCCGGCGTCACGAACGCGGCATCGCGCCGTGGCGCGGACCGGTCCCACGGTGGCCGGCGGGCGGTGGCGGCCCGGCGCGCGGGGCAGCGGGCGGCCGCCGCCCCGCTCCGAGCCGACCACGCCACCGGGACCACGTCCGGCCGCCCGGGCACGCACCGCCTCTCGTCCCGGCAGCCGGCATCCCTCGTCCCGGCGGCCACCGCGCATCGGTGGCCGCCCTGCCGTGCCCACGGCACCACGGGCCACCGTCGCCCGCCGTACCCCGGTGAGGAGCCGGAGTGCGGCCACCGGCGGACCGCGCACGGCTCCGCCGGGCGGACCACACGCCGGCCCCCGGGCGGGGCCGTCCGCGGACCCGTCAGCTCCAGGGTCCCCGTTTCGCCCGCATCGCCGCCCTTCCCTCGGCGCCCTTGCGCTTCCAGTCCTTGCGGATCTCCGCGCGGAGCCGCGCGTCGGTCTTGGCGACGATGCGCTGGTTCTCCCGGAGCAGCTTGCGGTAGCTGTCCAGGCGGCGTTCCGGGAGGGCGCCCGAGGCGATGGCCTCGAGGACCCCGCAGCCGGGCTCGCTCTCGTGGGCGCAGTCGTGGAAGCGGCAGTTCTCGGCGAGTTCCTCGATCTCGGAGAACACCTGGCCCACGCCGGTGCCCGCGTCCCAGAGGCCGACGCCCCGCAGGCCGGGTGTGTCGATCAGGACTCCCCCGCCGGGCAGGGCGAGGAGGTTGCGGGTGGTCGTGGTGTGGCGGCCCTTGCCGTCGACGTCCCGGGTGGCCTGGACATCCATCACGTCCTCGCCGAGCAGCGCGTTGGCCAGCGTGGACTTGCCCGCTCCGGACTGGCCGAGCAGCACGGTCGTACCGCCGGAGGCCACCGCCGCGAGCACGTCCAGCCCGTCGCCGTCCCGCGCGCTGACCGTGAGCACCGGGACGCCCGGCGCGCTCAGCTCGACGTCCTGCACGAGGTGTGCGCGCGTCACCGGGTCGGGCACGAGGTCGGCCTTGGTGAGGACGACGACCGGCTGCGCCCCGGACTCCCAGGCGAGCGCGAGGAACCGTTCGATGCGGCCCAGGTCCAGTTCGACGGCGAGCGAGACGGCCACGACCGCGTGGTCGACATTGGCGGCGAGGATCTGCCCCTCGGACCGCTTGGAGGAGGTGGAGCGCACGAAGGCGGTACGGCGCGGCAGACACGTCCGTACGTAGCGCGGGTTGCCCGCGGGCTCGACGGCGACCCAGTCACCGGTGCACACGACCCGCAGGGGGTCGTGCGGGGTGACGAAGGCGGTGTCGGCCCGCAGGGTGCCGTCGGCGGTGATCACGTCGCACTGGCCGCGGTCGACCCGGACCACACGCCCGGGCAGCAGCCCCTGGGCGTCGTGGGGGGCGAACGCGTCGGCCCATGCGGCGTCCCAGCCGTAGGGAGCCAGCGCGGTGAAGACGGAGGTGGAACTCAAGGGGGTGACCCTTCGAGAAGGGTGGCCCCGGCAGCCGTGTCCGCAACGCCGGAACGGCGGAGCGGAACAGGAAAGGAGAAGTCGGTCGAGGTCAGCCGGTGGCCACGGAGGGAGAGGGGACGAACGTCTGGATGCGGGCAGCGCCCATCACGGAGACAGCCATCGGTCACACCTCCCAGGTCCTCGATCGGATCGACAACGGCAGCGGCCGACGGCCCACGGCCGCCGCGCACTGCGGGTCCCACCCTAGAGGCCCGTCGACCCTCGCACCATCGGTTTTTCCCGACCCGTCCGCTCGCCCCGTCGCGGGGGCCGGCCACGGGCCGGCCGGTCGCGCGACGGCCGGTCCCGCGCGCGACGCCTCACCTCGGCGCGCAGGGGCGGCCGTTCAACGTGATGTCGTACGGCGGGGAGTTGGTGCCGCGCCAGGAGGCGAGGAAGCCGAAGGAGACGCTGCCGCCGGCCGGGACGGCCGCGTTGTAGCCGGCGTCGGTAGCGGTGACGCGGGGGCCGTCCTGGTGGGCGTCGGCGTCCCACGTCTGCCGGATCCGCTGGCCGTCGCGGAAGGCGAGGCCGACGCGCCAGGAGTCGAGCGGTTCCCCGCTGGTGACGGTGACGGTGGCCTGGAAGCCGTCGGGCCACTGGCTGACCAGGTCGTATGCGGCGCGGCACGCGGGAGGCCCACCGGGGGTGGCGGGAGGCGAGGTGGTGGGCGAGGAGATGCCCTGGGGACCGGGGTCGCGTTCCTCGCCGCGCCTGGTGCGCTCGGAGGAACGGCCGGCGATGGGTTCCGGGGCGCGCGGGGAGGCGGAGGAGGAGGGGGCCGGGGGCCCGGACGGCGGCGCCGGCAGGCCGGGGTCGGCCACCGGCTGGCGGTCGGCGTCGGCCCGCGCGGGGTGCTCCTCGTCGGTGCCGCCGAACGGCATCAGGGAGACGGCGAGGGCCAGCGCGGAGACCAGGACGGCGGCCATAAGCAGGCCGTTGCGGGCGACGCGGGCCCGCTGCGTACCGTCTGCCGGGTCGTCGGACTCCGGGTCGGGCCGGTGCCCGGTGCCGAGCCGCACCTCGGCGGCCCGGCGACGGCGTTCCAGATAGGCGAGGCCGCCCCAGCCGATCACCCCGCCGGCCAGCGCGGCGGGCAGTCCTCCGCCCTCCGGGCGCAGGCAGGCGGCGGCCTCGGCGCAGCGCGCGCAGGTGGCCAGGTGCCGGGAGAGGTCGCCGGGGGCGTCGGCGGCGGGCGAGCGGGTGACCGCGCCGATGAGCCGGGCGTAAGTGCGGCACTCGGCGTCCATCGGGGAGTCGAGGTGGTTGCGGTGGCAGCGGTCCCGGAACAGGCGGCGCACCTGGTCGAGTTCGCCGGGGACGGTGGTGGGGTCGAGGCCGAGGCGGCGGGCGATCAGGGGCAGCGCCAGGGCCTCGACCTCGGCCAGCCAGAGCAGTTCGGCGTCCGCCTGTTGCAGGTCCCGCAGTCCGCGCAGGGCGACCGGTCGGGTCAGGGGCGGACCGGTGTAGCGCTCGGCGCGCTCGGAGTTGAGCCACAGCCGCAGGTCGGGGTCGAGCTTGTGGCCCTCGCCCGCCTCCTCCCAGGCGGCCGTCGTGGTGCGCACGGCGGTGAGCAGCACGGGTATCCGCGGCAGCCGGGCGGAGCGGCGGCCGGTGCCGCGGACGGTGCCGGCCTCGGCGGCGCGGACCTCGCGGATGCCCCGGGCGAATGCCTCGCGGGCCAGGTCGGCGGCGGCGCTGGAGCCGGCCGTGCACAGGTCGGCGTACGACAGCACCGCGTCCCAGCACTCGGAGAACAGCTCCGCCTCGGTGGCGTCCTGAGGGGTCGGCAGGTCGGGCATGGGTCTCCTGCATCCACGAGCGAGGTCAACTCGGCAGACCGACAACGGAGTTGGGGAACCTCGCGGCAGCGGCCGAGCTTTTCACGTCCTCGTCGCGCCTGACAAGCGCCGTCGTCACCTTCCGCCGCGGCACCCGCGAGCCCACGCCCGGACCCTACGCAAGAACGGCCGGAACGTCTCCGTTCCGGCCTTTCCTTGTTCATTTCTTCACGACTCGTTTCGCACGACCCGTGCGTCACGGGCGTCTCACGAACAGGTCGTCAGACCTCAACGGGTTCCTGCGCCGGCAGGCTGTCCATGAACGAGCTGACGGAGAACACCGCGCGGCCGGGTCCGGGCGGGCCGTAACCGGGGGGCGAGGAGAGCCCGAACTCATCCATGGTGGCGCGGTAGGCCTCGAGCAGCCGGATGTGGTACTCCAGCGGCGCGCCCTGGGGGTTGGCCTTGCCGAGCGGGGTGGTGGGCTCCGGGCACCACGTGGTGAAGCGGGGTGTGATGCCGTGCGACATGAAGAAGCGCAGGCCCTCCGTGGTGGAGGCGATGGCCTCGTCCACCGTGGTGAAGCCGAAGGGCTCGGCCATCTCGACGCCGGCCACGAAGTTGGGGATGACGTTGCGGGCGCCGAAGACGTCGGCGGAGTCCAGGATGCGCCGGTGCCACTCGTCGCGGCCGACGTAGCGCTCCTTGCCCGGGCAGTACAGCTCGAACAGGCGCCGGTCCCACACCTCGTAGTTGGGGTGGTAGATCTGCACGCCGTAGTCCTTGAACCGCTGCACGTCCGCCTTGGGCAGCGCCTGGGCGACGACCTTGCCGATCCAGCGGCCGGGGAAGCGCTCCTCGATGGCCTTGGCGTAGTGCCCGTAGAAGTCGGCCTCGTCACGGCCCGAAACGGTCTTGGTGATCGCGCCGCCGGTGAGGGTGTAGGCGGTGGACGCCTTCGCCGTGTCGTAGCGGTCGATGATCTCCAGGGCCTCGAGGACCTCCTCGACGTCCTTCACACCCGTGTAGGGGCGGCCGGCCGCCTTGTGCTGGCGCCAGTTGTGGTTGATGTCGCAGTACTGGCACTCCTCCTTGGCGCCGAAGTACTGGCAGACCCGGAAGACGGTGAGGTAGATCAGGTAGCCCCACTGGATGGTGGGGGCGACCTCCATGACGGACTTGCCGTTGCCGAGCGTGTGCCGGTAGTACTCGGGCATCGGCGGCACCCCGACGTCGGCGATCCGCCGGCCGTCGAGGTAGAGGCCGAGCATCCCGTCCTCGCTCGCGGCGACGCGGTACGGCGAGGAGGGGTTGACCCGGACCGAGACCACGGTGCGGCGCAGGTCGTAGGGGCCGCCGGTGAGGATGATCTCCTCCGGCGGGCGCCGGAGCGCGGCCTCGCCCAGTTCGGGCAGGGTGCCGTGGTCGAAGGAGAAGATGAAGTACGACTTCGGCTTGACCTCGCCCCCCTCGTTGTCGCTCAGGGCGGACGGGTCGAAGGCCACGCCGCCCCGGAGCAGGTCCTCCTTGAAGACGGCTTCCCGCGGCACGTGCGGGAACCGCTCCATCAGATCCTCGACCAGCGCGGTACGGCTGCCCATCCCGTGTCTCCTCCCGGCTCGGACGTACGACTCCTCACGGTATGCCCCCGCTCGGGCGGGCGGCGTGCCGGGTCCCCCTCGTGGCGTGGGCCACGCGCGCCCACTGCGGGAGAAACCGCTCTCTACCAGGGTGAGACGGGAATGCACCCGGTGCCCGGGGTACCCGCGGTCGACTGCACCGAGCAGTCCGGCGTGCCGGGCCCCTGGCACGAGCGGCTGCCGCACTCCCGGAGTTCACCCCGAGCAGCGGTGCGGAGCTCCGGTCGGGCTATCTGCTGCCGCGCCGGTCCGCCGCCGAGGCACCGGGCGCGCTGGGCGGCATTCGGGAGACGGTGGCCCCCGTCCTCCAGACCTGTGAGGTGCGGACGGTGGCCGCCGACGACCAGTGGCTCGGCCCCTCGTACGGCGGGACACCGTGGCCGTGCACTTCACCTGGATATCGCGGACACGGCAGCCGTGCCGCCCGCGGTGCGGCGCGTGGAGGAGGCCGTGGCGCCGTTCGATCCCCGGCCGCACTGGGGCAAGGTCTTCACCCTGGCACCGTCCACCGTGCGCTCCGCTGCCCCCGCCTCGCCGGCATCCGGGACCTGGCCCGGACCCTGGACCCGACGGGCAAGTTCACCAACGCCTTCGTCCAGGACGTCCTCGGCGAGGACCGACCCGGGGCGCCGCCCCGCCCCGGGCGGCGATGGACCCGCCGGATCCGGCACCGGCCCGCGGGTCGTCGCCGTCCCCTCGCCCGAAGCGCCCTGCCTGGGCTAGCTTGGTCCCTAGACCCTCTAGGTTCCTCTGGGGAGGCCCCCTTGCCCCGTGCCGGACTCACCACCGACCGTGTCGTGGCGGCCGCCGCCGATCTCGCGGACGAGGCCGGGTTCGAGAACGTGACGCTGTCCGCGCTGGCACGCCGCTTCGGGGTCAAGGACGCCAGCCTGTACGCGCACGTGCGCGGCATGACGGACCTGCGCACCCGTCTGGCGCTGCTCGCGGGCGGCGAGATGATCGACCGGATCGCCGCCGCGGTCGCCGGCCGGGCGGGCAGGGACGCGCTGACCGCGTTCGCCGGTGCCTACCGGCAGTACGCGCTCACCCGGCCGGGGCGCTACGCCGCGACGCAGATCCGCCTGGACCGGGCTCTGGTCGCCGACTCCCCCGCGCTGCGCCGCACCGCCGAGATCACCTACGGCATGCTGCGCGCCTACGGTCTCGAGGAACCCGATCTCACCGACGCCGTACGCCTGTTGCGCAGCACGTTCCACGGTTACTGCGCCCTGGAGGCCGCCGGCGGCTTCGGCGCGCCCCGTGACGTGCAGGCGTCCTGGGACAAGGCGGTCGAGGCGCTGCACGTCACGCTGGGGAACTGGCCCCGGGAGTCCGGGCGGGGCGCCTGATCCGATGGGCGTGGCTCGTTGAGGCCGGCCGATCCGACCCGCTGCTCACCGGGCCGGGGGGCGGCGGCCGGCCCGCGACCGGGAACGGTGCGTAAGGCGCCGCTGGACGTGGCGGGCCACCGTCCGGCCGCGCTGAAGAGGCCGGCGGCGCTGCTCAGGAGTGCGTGAGCGCCTGCCGCACGACGTCCAGATTGCAGGCGTCGACGTCGACGGCGGTCGGATCGGAGGGGCGAGCCAGACGTGGTCCTGGTCGGGCCTGGGGGAGGTGATCCGCCGGGTGAGCGGGCGGACCGGGAAGTTCTCCTGCCAGTTCTTGATCCGTGGCCCCGGCACTCCGTCGGCGAAAGACGACTCGCCGACCTGCGGGCGATCTCGCCGAGCAGTCCGGTCTCCTCCTTCAGCTCCCGCAGGGCCGCGTCCCGGGCGCTCTCGTCGGGATCGAGCTTGCCGAACGGAACGCCCTCGCGGGCGGCGGCAGGGCACCCCGGTGCGGTGGAGAGCGGCGCAGGCGTCACGACAGGTCTCCCAGGGCGTCGGCGTAGTACACCGACTCCTCGAGGTGGCGGTCGAGTTGGCGGAAGGTCCAGCCCTGGCCGGGCGAGTGGTCGAGCTGGTCGTCGGTGAGCGCGTCGAGGCGGGCGGCCCATGTCCGGGCGAGCCGGGTGAGGCGACTGCGGGCCTCGTCGAGGTCCTCGGGCGTGAAGGGGGCGAGGTCGGCCGCGGTGGTGGTCGCCGAGGCGTGCCAGTGGTCGGGCAGGGGCTCCTCACCCACGAGGCGTGCCTCCATCTCGGCGAGGTGGTCCACGAGATGGTCGGCCACGCGGCGGATCGCCTTGTGCGGGGTGTGGACGCGGTCGTCGAGGTGGACGGGCTCGCCGTTCCAGCGCGTCCAGGTGGCGGCGAGGGCGAGGACGTGGTCGACCATGCCGGTGACGGCCGAGGAGGTGCTCGTGTGCTGCGGGTTCCCGGTCATGGGGGAACGCTACGGGCGGGACGCTTCGGCGCCGGCCGAAGCGTGCGCCGGCCCCGGTGGCGGATGGGGCCTGGGGCGCCCCGGTTCCGGGCGGAGCGCCCCAGGGGCTCATCACATCCTGACCGGGCCCTCCGGCACCAGCCCCGGGGCGAGCAGTTCCTCACGGACCAGTGCCGGTACACGGTCGCGCCCTGCAGCGACGTGTGCGTGGTGTCCCGTTTCCCACGGGAGACGTACAGCGCCTCGGAGCCCTCGACCCCGGGCGATTCGACCAGTTCCTTCGTCCGCGCCGTGAGGTCGGCCAACGGCACCCCGGGGCGGGCCGCGACGGAGCGGACGACACCCGGCTGGTCGACGCCGAGGCCGTTGACCAGCAGCGCCGTGCTGTGTCTTGTGGGCAAGCTGGACGAGGACGAGGACGTCGCGCCGGATCAACGGCTGGACGGTGCCCCACAATTGGGGGTACCCCGGACAACTGACCGTACTCTCGCCGGAGTCGGCGTGGTTGGCCACGCACAGGCCCTTGCGCGGATACCGCGGCACCTGTCGGCCCCAGCTCGCGTAGGGGTCGGCGGGCTGGTCGCAGACGGCGGAGCCGCCGACGAGGAGGATCCGCCGGGACTGCCGGGCCGGGGTGGCCCGGATCGCGGCCAGGGCGGGCGCGGAGCCGCCGACGGAGAGGCTCGCCGCCGAGCAGGACGTGGACGTCGTAGGCGCCGGCGCAGGTCGAAGCGGCGGGGCGGTGGGGGGCGGTGAGCGGGCCCGGGCGCGCCCGTGGGCACCGGACGGGCCGCCGCGTGCGCCGGGGGCGGCCGACAGGGTGAGGCGCGGGGCCACCACCGCTCCCCCGGAGCCGACGGATCACCGCGCGCCCTCCGCCGCGGCGCCGCCGACCACGGGACGCCGAAGTGGGGTGTGCCGTCGGGCTTCCGGCCGAGCTTCTGGACGCGGGTGTGGCGGTTGGGGTCGTGCAGCGGGTCGCCGTCGATCTCCCGAAGCAGCAGTCCGCGGGCGGAAGGCTCGCCCGGGTCGGCGGCGCGGCTCTTGCGGACTGCCTCTCGGGTGGGAGGTGAACATGGCTCACATGTTCGATAATGCGAACGCCATTTGATGACGAACAGGAGGCAAGGCAGGAGACCGGGGAGGTCACCGGGGCAGGACGAACCGGCGGGGTCCGCCGTGACGGTCAGGCCGCGCGGGGGGCGAAGGGCAGCAGGACGTCCGTCCCCGGCTGGACGACCCCGTACATGCCCTCGGGCACCTCGTTCCAGGCGCCGGGCAGGTCACCCAGGGGTTCGGACACGATGAGGCGGGTCTCGTCGGAGATCTCGTTCAGGAACGCCACGTCCGGATGCAGGGAGCGCAGGGTCTCCACGCGTGTGCTGTAGAAGAGCGAGCGCGAGTGCCGCTCGCTGGAGTAGCGGAAGGCCCACAGCCGCTGCCCGTCGGTCACCGCGACCGTCATCTGCAACGGGAACTCCACCCCGTGCTCCCGGCCGCTCCGCTCCACCAGGCCCGCCATCTGCGCGACCGCGCCGGGCGGGTCCTCCGCCAGACCGAAGGTGAGCGCCAGGTAGAACATCAGCTCCGAATCCGTGGACCCCTCCATGGAGGGGAAGAGCTCCGGGTCGACGGCCAGGACGAGGTGGCGCCGCAGGCGGTGGAACTCGGCAATCGCCCCGTTGTGCATCCACATCCACTTCCCATGGCGGAAGGGATGGCAGTTGGTCTGCTGCACGGCACTGCCCGTGGAGGCCCGGATGTGGGCGAAGAACAGCGGCGAGCGGACGTGCCCGGCGATCTCCCGCAGATTGCGGTTGCTCCAGGCCGGACCGATGTCCCGGACCACCGCGGGGGTGTCCTTGTGCGACCCGAACCAGCCGACGCCGAACCCGTCGCCGTTGGTCGTCTCGACCCCGAGCCGGGAGTGCAGGCTCTGGTCGATCAGTGAGTGCACCGGCCGGTACAGGATGCTCTCGAGCAGGATCGGAGTGCCCGAGTAGGCGAGCCAACGGCACATGCTCCACCGCCTTCCCGACCACGCGGCGCAGTGGTCTCCCCTCAGGTTGCCAGCCTTCCGTGGCGAACGCGCGGCCGAGGCGCCTCGACTACCGTCGTCGTCATGCGCACCGCCCCCGCCCTCGCCGACGCGCTCGCGGACGGCACGGTCGTCCTCGACGGCGGCCTGTCCAACCAGCTCGCCTCGGCCGGGCACGACCTGAGCGACGAGCTGTGGTCGGCCCGGCTGCTCGCCGAGGACCCCGAGGCGGTCACCGAGGCCCACCTCGCCTACTTCCGGGCGGGCGCGGACGTCGCCATCACCGCGAGCTACCAGGCCACCTTCGAGGGCTTCGCCAGGCGCCGCACCGGCCGTGCTCGGGCCGCCGAGCTGCTCGCGCTCAGCGTCGAGTGCGCCCGCGAGGCCGCCCGCAGGGCCGGGGCGGCGCGCCCGCTGTGGGTCGCCGCCTCCGTGGGTCCCTACGGGGCGATGCTCGCGGACGGCTCCGAGTACCGGGGCCGGTACGGGCTGACGGTCGGCGAGCTGGAGCGCTTCCACCGCCCCCGCATGGAGGTGCTGGCCGCCGCCGCTCCCGACGCGCTCGCCCTGGAGACGGTCCCCGACACCGACGAGGCGAAGGCCCTGCTCGGTGCCCTGCGCGGGCTCGGCGTGCCGGCCTGGCTGTCCTACTCGGTCACCGGCGGGCGCACCCGCGCCGGGCAACCCCTCGAGGAGGCGTTCGCGCTCGCCGCCGACGCCGACGAGGTGACCGCGGTCGGCGTCAACTGCTGCGCCCCCGATGACGCCGGCCACGCCGTCGCCCTCGCCGCCCGCGTTACCGGCAAACCCGTCGTCGTCTACCCCAACAGCGGCGAGACCTGGGACGCCGGGGCCCGCGCCTGGACCGGCCGCCCCACGTTCTCCGCCGAGCGGGTCGCCGGGTGGCAGCGGGACGGGGCCCGGTTGATCGGCGGCTGCTGCCGGGTGGGGCCGCGGACGATCACCGAGATCGCCGCGGTGGTCGGGGGCGCGTAGGGCCGCCACCCGCCGGTCCCGCAACGCGCACCGCACGATCTCGCCCGGGCCTCCGCTCCGTTCCGCCCGACGTGCCCGCGGGCTCCGCCCCCGGTAGCAGCATCCGCCCGCACGCGCCTGGCTCCCGACCCCACCCGCGGCACGGCCGGCACGCCGCCCCCGCTGCCGTACACCTCGACGCGTACGACGAGCGCCGGACGCGCCCGCCGCGCGCGGCGGGTACGGAGCGCGTTCCGCGACGCGGAACAGCTGAGGAGAGAAGGGGAGTTGGTATGGGCGGGAAACCCCCGGCGCGGCGCCCCCCGTGACGTGGCCGCGTTTCCGTCACTGCCTGCGCAGAGCCCCACTGCGGCGCAGCCGGCGTATCACCGAACGGAGTTCCGGCGCCGACGCGGGCGCGGCCGGCTCCGCGACCGTGCCGGCCGTCGCCCACAACGCCAGCTCACGGTCACGCGGCCCGTGTACGACCCGCGGCGCACCCTCACCGAAGATGCGCACGGGACGGTCGGCCCCCCACCGCTCCCACCCGGGCGCACCGTCGGAGACGAACCGCACCCACGCGCCGTGCATCGCGTCGGCCAGGTCGGGCGGCGCGCCGTCGCCCGCGAGCTTGCGGGACTCGGGCGTGTCACCGCTGTCGAAGACGAACCCGAGTTCCAGCGCGTGGCAGGAACCGAGCCCGGGCCGCTGGGACGGCCAGGCGAACTCGTAGACGTACGAGGCGTCTTCGCGGCCGTCGGCAAGGCGGTGCAACGGAATGCGCAGCAGGTGGTCGGTGATCATCTGGCCGACGATCTCGACGGTGCCGGCCTCGGGATTGAGCGCGCGGTAGCCGCGCGGGACCTCGCTGCCGCAGCGGCAGCGGGCCATCGCACCGGCCACGGCGACCGCGCCGAGCCGGTCCACGCGGTCCACCAGCCCGCCCGGGACCAGCCACAACCGGTACTCGTCGCGGGTCCAGCCGGTGAGGAGGTCGACGCCGGGCGCGGCGCCGTCGACGAGGGCGTCGAGGGGGTCGCGCGGGACGAGGTCGCCGTCGACGACGATGCCGAAGGCGGGCCCGCCGAGCAGGGGGCTGCCGAGCCGGCCGACCTCGGCCTGGACGCGCAGCAGCTGGGCCCGGTCCACGGCGGCGAACGCCTCGGCGGTGGCGGGGACCTTGAGCCGGCTGGCCATGCGGCGCACCACCCGCCGCACCCGGTCCCGGTCGGTCGTCTCCGGCGGCCCGCTCTGCAGGACGGCCCGCCGGACCAGCCCGCGGGCCTGCGGCGCGGCGACGAGCGCGCCGGTGCCGATGGCCCCGGCGGACTGGCCGCCCACGGTGATCCGGCCGGGGTCACCGCCGAAGGCCGTGATCGCGTCGTGGACCCAGCGCAGGGCGGCGAACTGGTCGCGCAGGCCGGGGTTGGCGGGCGCGTCCGGGAAGAGCCCATAGCCCTCGACGCCGAGACGGTAGTTGACCGACACGCACACCACACCGTCGCGGGCGAAGGTGCCCCCGTCGTACACCGGCACCGCGGAGGACCCCCGGGTCAGGGCGCCGCCGTGCAGCCACACCAGGACGGGCAGGCGGGCGCCTGGGGCCGGGTCGGGACTCCACACGTTGAGGTTGAGGCAGTCGTCCCCGGGTACGACCGGGTCGGACAGGTACTGTGCGAAGGCGTCGGAGTAGGGCGGCTTCGGCGCGGTCGGCCCGAAGACGAGGGCGTCGCGCACGCCGTCCCACCGCTCCGGCGGCACGGGCGGGCGGAACCGGCCCGGGCCGAAGGGCGCGGCGGCGTAGGGGATACCGCGGAATACCGCGACACCGCGCTCCCACCGGCCGCGCACCGCCCCGTACGGCGTGCCGACCACGGGGTTCGTCGCCCGGTTCGTCGTCATCGCCACCAGCCCTTCACCGCGCCGTGCTCCGTCGCCGGGCCCGTGCGAACTCGCCGGTACTACAGGAGCAACACGCCATGGAGTCGGTATTCCGATCCGCACCGCGCGCGAAACGGCCCCGGCGACGGCCGCCCGCCGCGCCCGTTCAGTCGACGACCGCGGTGGCCTCGATCTCGACCAGGTGCTCGGGGACGTCGAGGGCCGCCACGCCCAGCAGCGTGCCCGGCGGGGCCGGCGTGGTGCCCAGCTCGGCGGCCGCCCGGGAGACGCCCTCGAGGAAGGCGGGCATCTTGTCGGGGGTCCAGTCGACGACGTGGACGATCAGTTTCACCACGTCGTCGAAGCTCGCGCCCACACCGGCCAGGGCGGTTCCGACGTTGAGGTAGCACCGCGCGACCTGGGCGGTGAGGTCGCCCACGCCGACCGTGGTCCCGTCGGCGTCCCAGGCGACCTGCCCGGCGACGTGGATCAGCTTGGAGCCGGTCGCGACCGAGACCTGACGGTAGGCGTCGATCTTCGGCAGCCCGCTCGGGTCGATCAGGGTGACGGCCATGGGTCGGCCTCCTTCGCTCTCTTCCGGTTACCTGGGAACCGTAGGAGAGTGGGCGCTGACATGGAAGGACGCACTTTTCGGTGACCGAGTAACCCGATGGTGACCGAGCAGGTCGGCGCGGGGATCGTCGGCCGGCGTCGTGCGAGCCGGGGCCCGCACCTCCGACCGGGTCCGCCGGGCACGCCCAGGCTCCCGGGGTGGCTCCCCGCCGACGGGATGTGGCAAGATCGCGGCGACGGAAGCGGAGGAACTCCGGTGCGGGCCCGATGGCCCAAGTCCGGGGCGGGCCCGCCACTGTGACCGGGGAGCTGTCTCCCGCTGATGGCCACTGGCAGCCGGTGCGAGCCGGCCGCTGGGAAGGCCGGGAGCCGGCGCCGGTGCCCGTGCCGTGGGGACGGCCGGGCCGCCGAGATCCGGGAGCCAGGATATTCCGCCCGTCCCGCAGCCAGGCACCTTCGATCCCGCCCGGGCACGGACCGTCCCGGCGGCGTGGAGAACCGCCGACAGCGGAAGGTTTTCCCGTGATGCCCTCACCCGGCACCGATCCCACCCGTTCCCCCGCCGTCGCCCCCGTCGACGGCACCGCCGGTCCCGATGCAGGCCGGCTGCTGGAAACCACCCTGGCCGCCATTGCCCCCGCCGACCCCGGCGCCCTCGCCGCGGCCCGCCACCGGCAGACCCGTCTGACCAAGCCGCCCGGCTCGCTGGGGCTGCTGGAGGACGTCTCGGTCCGGTTGGCTGGACTGGCCGGCACCTGTCCCCCGCCGCTGCCCGAACCGGCCGCCGTGGCCGTGTTCGCCGCCGACCACGGTGTGCACGCCCAGGGTGTCAGCGTCTGGCCGCAGGAGGTGACGGCCCAGATGGTCGCCAACTTCCTCGCCTCGGGCGCGGCCGTGAACGTCCTGGCGGCCCAGACCGGCGCCCGAGTCGTGGTCGTGGACGTCGGCGTGGCCACGCCGGTGCCGGACCTGGACGCCGCCCCGGGACGGCTGATCCGCCAACGGATCCGCAGCGGAACCGCGGACATGACCCGCGTCCCGGCGATGACCCACGAGGAGGCGGTCCGCGCCGTCGAGGCCGGGATCGAGGTGGCCGGGGCGCTCGTCGACGACGGCTGCCGCTGCCTGCTCACCGGCGACATGGGCATCGGCAACACCACCGCGTCGGCGGCCCTGATCGCCGCGTTCACCGGTGCGGACCCTGAGCGCGTCACCGGTCACGGAGCGGGAACCGACGAGGCCGGCCGACGGCACAAGGTGGCCGTGGTGCGCCGGGCACTGGGCCTGCACCGCCCGGACCGGCGGGACCCCCTGGGCGTGGTGGCGGCGGTCGGTGGCCTGGAGCACGCCGCGATCGCCGGATTCGTGCTGGGCGCCGCCGCCCGCCGCGTCCCGGTGATCCTGGACGGCGTGATCGCCTCGTCGGCGGCCCTGGTCGCCTTGGCCCTGTCCCCGGACGCCCTGGCCGCCTGCGTGGCCGGACACCGCTCGGTGGAGCCCGGCCACACCGTGGCCCTGGACCACATGGGCCTGCGTCCCCTGGTCGACCTGGAGCTGCGGCTGGGCGAGGGAACCGGAGCCGTGCTGGCCCTCCCCCTGGTGCAGGCCGCCGCCCGCACCCTGCGCGACATGGCGACCTTCGACACGGCGGGGGTCACCGACCAGCAGATCTGACCCGCCCGCCCGCCGCCCCACCGGCTCCGCGCCAGGTCCGTGACGGCCACGACGCCGTCACGGCCGGTCGGGCGGCCGGGCCGGTCGGGCGGGGCGTGGCCGAACCAGGGGGTGCACGGGGGCACGGACGCGGGCACGGACGGCGTCCCCTCCAGTGTCCCCGGGGGCCACGGGGAGCCTTTTCGGGCCGGTCGGTCCGGCGAGCACGAGAGCCGGTGGACCGGTGGCCTCCGCCCCGTTCCGCGCTCTCTTGTGGTTACTGGTGAACCATAGGAGAGTGTCCGAGAGGACACCTTCACCGGCAGGGGAACGGATGGGAACCAGGCAGTTCGACGGCCCACCCGCGGACGAGCACCTGCGGCGCGCGGACTCGCTCGCGCGGGAGATCTTCTCCGACGTGGCCAACAAGTGGGCGTTGCTGATCATCGAGGCGCTCGGTGAGCGCACCCTGCGCTTCGGCGAGCTGCGCAAGGAGGTGGCGGGGATCAGCCACAAGATGCTCACCCAGAACCTGCGGATGATGGAACGCAACGGCCTGGTGGAGCGCACGGTGCACCCGACGGTACCGCCGCGCGTCGAGTACACCCTCACCGAACCGGGCCGGGCCCTGCGCCGCACGGTCGACGCGCTGTGCGACTGGACCCACACCTACCTCGGCCACATCGAGACGGCCCGCCGCGCCTTCGACGCGTGACGCACGCCCGCCGGCCGGCCGGCCGACGAGCCCGACCGCCGCGATCCCCACTCGTGCCCCGGCATCCCCACTCGTGCCCCGCGATCCCTGCTCCTCCCCCGGGACCCCACCAGGACCCTGTGCGAGGCGGGGGCCGGTGGCTCAGCCCCCGGCGCCCACGTCGTTGTTCGGGGCACCGTCGCCCACGGGCGGGAGATCACCGCGCTCGGCCGGGGTAGAGGGTCCGGCGGGAGTGTCCGGTGCGGCATGCGCGGGCGGCAGGAGCTCGGCGATCTCCTCGCCGGACGGACGGTGGACGCTCTTCGCCGCCTCCCGCAGCACGTCCTCGGGAACCCCGTCGCCCGCCACCCGTACGACGTGGTCACCCTTGTCGACGCACACGACCGTCGGCTCCCCGCAGCCCGCGCCGGAATGCCCGGCCCGGTCGACGGACAACCGCAGCTGCCGTCCCCCCTGTGCGGAGACGTACGTGGCGGAGAACCCGTCCGCGCCGTGCACACCGACGGACTGCCGGGCCAGGGTGAACCCGGGCGCCGTGGTGACATAGACCAGCTCGGGGTCCACACCGAGGGCCCGTGCGCGGGCGGTGAGTTCGGCGGCGGTGGCCGCGCCCGGCCCGTCGGCGGGCGCTGTCCCGGCATCCGCCTTCTCGCTCCCGCAGGCTGCGGCGAACAACAGGGCGGGGAGCAGCAGCACGGACGGGGCGAGGGCACGCACGGCACGGATCATGCGTCCATCCAACCCAATGCACCCGGCCGACGCCAGGCATCCTGGACGCGGCGGGCCCGACTGTCCGATTTCTTCAAGACGGCACGCCCGAACCGTCCCTACGGTGGCCGCATGAGTGCGCGATTCGATGCCATCGGCCTGGTCGTCTCCGACATGGCGGCTTCCGTCGCCTTCTACCGCCGCCTCGGCTTCCCGTTCCCCGAGGGAGCGCAGGAGCAGGGGCACGCGGAGGCAGAACTGCCGGGCGGAATGCGGTTGTTGCTGGACACGGAGGAGGTGGTCCGCTCGTTCCACGCGGGCTGGGAGGCTCCGGCGGGCGGCGGCAGGACCTCACTGGCCCTGCGCTGTGACGGACCGGGCGACGTGGACGCGCTGTACGAGGACCTGGTCGCGTCGGGCGCCCACGGGGAACTGAAGCCGTGGGACGCGGTGTGGGGCCAGCGCTACGCCGTGGTCCTGGACCCCGACGGCAACGGGATCGATCTGTACGCGCCGCAGTAGGTACCGACGGCCCTAGGGGCGGGCACCGGCCAGCAGTTCCCGCAGCGGCAGGCCGGTCAGGTCCCGGACTTCCCGGGCGAGATGGGCCTGGTCGGCGTAGCCGGCACGGGCGGCCGTCTGCGCGTAGGGGGTACCGGACCGGGCCAGGTCCAGGGCCCTGCGCAGCCGGAGGATGCGCGCGAGGGTCTTCGGCCCGTACCCGAAGACGGCGAGCGACCGCCGATGCAACTGGCGTGCGCCAAGCCCGAGTTCATCGGCGGTGGCGGCCACGGACCGTCCCCCGTCGAGGGCGGCCACGACGCGCCGCGGCAGGGGGTCGCCCGCTCCGGCCTCCGCCGCCCTGAGGAGTGCCAGTTCCTCCAGGCCCCGCGCCGGATCCCCCGTCGCGTTCACCCGGCCGGTCAGCCGTCGCACCTCCGCCGCCGGCCAGAGATCCGCCAGTTCCACCCGCCGGTCCCGCAGCTCGTGGGCCGGTACGCCCAGCAGCGCGGGCGCCGTCCCGGGGAAGAAGCGGACCCCCGCCCACCCGCTCGCCGCCCCCTCGGTGACGTACGCCCGCGTGTCGGGCCCGGCCACGAACAGCCGCCCTTCGTGCCAGAGCAGATCCATGCACCCGTCGGGCAGCACCCGCCCGCCCCCGCCCGGCGACTTCACCCACACCACGGCCCCGTCCACCCGGCACGGCCACTCCCTGTACACACCGGCCAGGCTACGCCGCGGCACGGGATGCCGGTCAGGTCTACGGTCAGGTCTCCTCGCCGCGCACCGCACCCGTACGCCAGTCCTGGGGGCTGACCCCGTAGGACCGTTTGAAGGCGGTGGACAGGGCGAACGCGCTCCCGTAGCCGACCTGGTGGGCGATCGCGGCGATCGTGGCGTCCGAGTCGCGCAGGCGGTCCGCGGCCAGGGCGAGGCGCCAGGCGGTGAGGTAGGTCATCGGGGGCTCACCGACCAGGCCCGTGAAGCGGCGGGCCAGAGCGGCCCGGGACACCCCGGCCTTGGCCGCGAGCGCGGCGACCGTCCACGGGTGGGCGGGGTCGTCCTGGATCAGGCGCAGCACGCGGCCGACGACCGGATCCGCCAGCGCCCGGTACCAGTCCGGCGCCTCCGCGTCCGGGCGGGCGAACCACGCCCGCAGCGCGGCGATGACCAGCAGGTCCAGCAGCCGGTCCAGGACGATCTCCTGTCCCGGCTCGTCCCGCACGACCTCCTCCATGAGCACCGGCGTGAGCGGGCAGTCCCACACGTCCGCGGTGAGGGAGAGCAGGGGCGGAAGCGCGTGCAGCAGGCGGCCGCCGATCTCGCCGCGCATCTGGTACGTGCCGATCAACGCCACCGTCTCGCCGTCCGTCCGGTCGCCCCAGGTGCGGACGCCCAGGTCCATCACGCCGTTCAGCGGCCGCCCGTCGGGATAGCTGCACTCCCCACCCGGCAGGATCAGCGCCTGCGGTGCCGTGTCCGGGTGGTCGGCGCACGTGTACGGGTCGGGGCCACGCGCGATCGCCAGGTCGCCGGGGCCCAGCCGCAGCCGCTCGCCCTCGTCCGGCACGACCCACGCCGCGCCGCGCACGAGCAGCATCACCGTCAGCGGGGCGCGGTCCTCGATGCGCACGGCCCACGGTGGGTCGAAGCACGCCCGGATCATGAAGGCGCCGCGGGCGCGCGGGCCCTCCAGCAGACCGGTGAGTGCGTCCATGGGGTCAGCGTAGACGCGGGCTTATGCGCGTGAGTCGTTCGACGATGGTTCCCCGCCGCGTACGGGAGTTGACTCGTCGGCATGACGACACAGGACAGCAACGAGAAGACGACCGTGGTCGTGACCGGCGCCTCCGGGCGCACCGGGAGCCGGGTCGCGCGGGCCGCAGGTGCGGCGGGGATGACCGTACGGGCGGCGTCCCGGGCCACCGGGTTCGACTGGGCCGACCGGTCGACCTGGGCCGGCACCCTGCGCGGCGCCGACGCCGCCTACCTCGTCCACCCGGCCGACGTCGGAGCCCCGGGCACCGCGGAGGCGGTCGGGGACCTCGCCCGGGAGGCCGTGGGCCTCGGCGTGCGGCGGCTGGTGCTGCTGTCCGCGCGGGGCGAGGACCAGGCGCTGCCCACCGAGGAGGCGCTGCGCGCGTCCGGCGCCGACTGGACGGTCGTGCGGGCGGCCTGGTTCGCGCAGAACTTCAGTGAGGGGCCCCTGGTGGAGGAACTGCGCCGGGGCGGCCTGGTCTTCCCGGCCGGTGAGGTGCCCGAGCCGTTCGTGGACGTGCGGGACATCGCCGACGTGGTCGTCACGGCGCTGGCGTCCGGGGAGCGGTACGCGAAACAGGTCCTCTCCGTCACCGGGCCCCGCCTGCTGACCTTCGGGGATGCGGTCGCGGAGATCGCCTCGGCGACGGGGCTGGGGCTGACGTACCGGTCGGTGCCGGCGGCCGACTACCGCGAGGCACTGACCGGCTTCGGCGTACCGCCGGAGGAGGCCGCGTTCCTCACCGACCTGTTCGCCACCCTCCTCGACGGCCGCAACGCCCACGTGGAACCCGGCGTGCGGGAGGTACTGGGCCGCGAGCCGCGGGACTTCACGGACTTCGTACGGGAGGAGGCCGCGGCGGGCACCTGGAAGCCGTGAGCACCGGGAGCGGGCCGCGGGCGGGCGGGCACGGCGGGCACGGCAGGCGCGGCAGGCGCGGCAGGCGCGGCAGGCGCGGCAGGCGCGGCAGGCGCGGCAGGCGCCACCACAGCGCACGGGACGCGGGCCCGCCGCGCGGCACGCCGGGGCCGCGGGCGGGAGCCGCGGGCTACTTCTCCTCCTCCGGCGGTCTCTCGCCGTGTCTCGGGTGGGTGGTCCTCACGTGGGTGCGCAGCCGGGCCGTGACGTCCTCCGGGGGAAGGAAGCGGGACCAGCGCTCGGGGAACTCGGAGGGCATGTCGGGGTCGGCCTCCCCGGCCGCGGCGGCGCGGGCCACGTACTCGGCGACCTGGGCCTGGCGGAGCCGTTCGTTGGCCTCGCGGGCCGCCGCCGTGGCCGCGGCCGGCCAGACGCGGTCGATGGCGGCGTTGACCGCGGCGCCCACCAGCACGGCGAACGCGGACACACCGATCCACAGGAGCACGGCGACCGGCGCGGCCAGGGAACCGTAGATGGTGGGTCCCTCGACCGTGTTGGTCAGGTAGAGGCGGAGCAGGAAGCTGCCGAGCACCCACATGGCGAGGGCCACCAGCGCGCCCGGCACGTCCTCGATCCACGGGGAGCGGACGGGTACGGAGACGTGGTAGAGCGTGGTCAGGAAGGCGATGGACAGTAGGATCACGACCGGCCAGTACAGGATCTGGACGACCGTCGTGGACCAGGGGACGATCCGGACGACCGCGTCCGGCCCCGCCACCATCAGCGGCAGCGCGACCGAGCCGATCAGCAGGGCCACTATGAACAGCAGGAAGGCCAGCAGCCGGGTCTTGACGATGCCGCGGACGCCGTCGAGGCCGTACATCACGGTGATGGTGTCGATGAAGACGTTCACCGCGCGGGAGCCCGACCACAGGGCGAACAGGAAGCCGATGGAGATGACGTCGGGCCGGCCGCCTTTCATCACGTCGTGCAGGATCGGCTCCGCGATCTCCTTCACGCCCCGGTCGGACAGCACCGTGCGGGACGCCTCGAGGAGGTTGCGCTGGAGGCTCTGGATGGTGTCGGCGCCGGTCCAGGCGTCGACGTAGCCGAGCAGCCCGATCATGCTGAGCAGCAGCGGCGGTACCGACAGCAGTGTGAAGAACGCCGCCTCGGCGGCCAGACCGAGGATGCGGTACTCCATGCAGGAGTTCACGGTGTCCTTGAGCAGCAGCCAGGCGGTCCTGCGCTTGGAGACGTTCCGGTAGAGGGCCCTGGCCCGGTGGAGGCGGCCGGAGGGCGCATCGGGGGTTTCACTTGCTGGCTGCACGCCCTAAAGGTATCCGTCGCGCCTGGTGGCACTCATCCACAGGCCGACTCCGCCGGGAGGGACCCCGACCGGGCGGGGCGGCCGGGTCCTCCGAGTGAGCGGGGCGGTACGCGGGGTAGGTTCGCAGACATGGCAGGCACCACGCACACCGTGACCAACCAGGCTCCCCCGCTCGTGCAGTACGACGTGTTCCGCGCCGACCGGGCCCTGGTGGAGGCGGTCGAACGGCACCTGGCCCCCGACGTGCTGGACGAAGGTCTGTCCGAGCTGTCGGCGCTGGGGCGCACCTCCGGCTCCGCCCAGGTGCAGGAGTGGGGGGCGCAGGCCAACGAGAACCCGCCGCGGCTGCGCACCCACGACCGCTACGGCAACCGCGCCGACGAGGTCGACTTCCACCCCGCCTGGCACCGGCTGCTCGGCAAGGGCGTCGCCGCGGGGCTGACGGGGGCCTGGACGCGGCCGGGCGGGCACGTGCGGCGGGCGGCGGCGTTCCAGGTGTGGACACAGGTCGACGCCGGCAACTGCTGCCCGCTGTCGATGACGCACGCGGCGGTGCCGGCGCTGCGCACGGACCCGGCGCTCGCCGCCGAGTGGGAGCCGCGGCTGACGTCGGAGATCTACGACCGGGGGCTGCGGCCCGTCCGGGAGAAGGCCGGCGCGCTGGCCGGGATGGGTATGACCGAGAAGCAGGGGGGCAGCGACGTCCGGGCGAACACCACGTCCGCGCGGCCGCTGGCCGAGGACGGGACGTACGAGCTGACCGGGCACAAGTGGTTCTGCTCGGCGCCGATGTCGGACGTGTTCCTCGTGCTGGCGCAGGCGCCGGGAGGGCTCACCTGTTTCCTGGTGCCGCGCGTGCTGGAGGACGGCACCCGGAACGTGTTCCGTCTGCAGCGGCTCAAGGACAAGCTGGGCAACCGGTCCAACGCCTCCGCGGAGGTCGAGTTCGCCGGCACCTGGGCCCGCCGGGTCGGGGACGAGGGACGCGGGGTGCGCAGCATCATCGGGATGGTGGCGGCCACGCGGCTGGACTGCGTCCTGGGCTCCGCGGGGCTGATGCGCCAGGCGGTGGCGCAGGCGGTGCACCACTGCGGCTACCGCGAGGCGTTCGGCGGGAGGCTCGTCGACAAGCCGCTGATGCGCAACGTGCTGGCCGACCTCGCGCTGGAGTCGGAGGCGGCCACCACGCTGGCACTGCGGCTCGCGGCGGCGTACGACGACGGGGGCGAGCAGGAGCGGGCGCTGCTGCGGATCGCGGTGCCGGCGGCGAAGTACTGGGTGACCAAGCGGTGCTCGCCGGTCGCGGTGGAGGCGGCGGAGTGCCTGGGCGGCAACGGGTACGTGGAGGAGTCGGGACTGCCCCGGCTGGTCCGCGAGTCCCCGCTGAACTCCATCTGGGAGGGAGCGGGCAACGTGCAGGCGCTGGACGTGCTGCGGGCCCTGCGCCGCGAGCCCGGCGCGCTGGACGCGTACCTCAGGGAGGTCGGGCAGGCCCGCGGGGCGGATCACCGGCTGGACGGGGCGATCAAGAACCTGCTGACCGAACTGGCCGACCTGGAGGGTGCCGAGGGGCGGGCACGGCGGTTGGTCGAACGGCTCGCGCTGGTGCTCCAGGGCTCCCTGCTGGTGCGCCACGCGCCGCCCGAGGTGGCCGACGCGTTCTGCGCGGCGCGGCTGGGCGGGGACGGGGGCGCGGCCTTCGGGACGCTGCCGCACACGCTGGACCTGGCGTCGATCGTGGAGCGGGCGCGGCCGGTGTCCTGAGAGGCGGCCCGGCCCCTGAGGCGGGGTCCGACGTCCCGAGGCGGGGTCCGGCGTCCCGAGGCGGGTCAGGTCCCGCGGGGCAGCGTTCGATGTGCTGGGGTGGGCCGGGTTCCCCCGGGCGGGGCCCGGTTCTCCGGCTCCGGTGGTGCGACGCGGGGGTGGTGCTGCGCCGACACGGCACCACCCCCGCCGCACTGGCCCGTTCGAGCCACTGAACGCCGCTCGGGACGGCGTGGGACAAGTTTCAAACACTCCGGGACGCTCCGCCAGGGTTGCAGGGGGTTGCAACTTGCTGCTGACTGTGTGCGTACTGTGCGCCACCGGCAGCGGCGAACGGGCACTATGAGACCAGCAGTCAAGAACGGATTTCGGTCTCGGGGAGGACCAGTGGCGCTCTCGCCGATGGACGTGGCGCACCTGGCCGCCGTCGACACGTCGCGCGCGGCCCGGGTGCTGGACGAGGTGCGCTCCGCCACCCTCGCCGGGCAGCGGGCGCCGGTGGCTCCGCGCCCGGTGATCGAGGAATCCTGGCAGCGGATGCGGCGTCACGGCGTCGACCCGGATCGCGGGCTGCGCAGCGGACTGCTGTCCCCGGAGGAGGTCCGGCGGCGGCGGGAGACGTCGGCGCTGCGGCATGTGCTGCCGGTGCTGCGGGAGGGGCTGCTGTCGGTCGCGGACGTCGCCCACCACATCATGGTGGTCGCCGACGAAGAGGGCCGGGTGTTGTGGCGGGAGGGCAGCACGCCGGTGCTGCGCAAGGCCGACGGGCTGGGCTTCGAGATCGGCGCCGACTGGCGCGAGGACGTCGTCGGCACGAACGGGGTGGGCACGCCGGCGGTGACCCGCCGCCCGGTGCAGGTCTTCGCCTCGGAGCACTTCGTGCGCTCGCACGCCACCTGGACCTGTGCCGGCGCGCCCATCACGGATCCCCGGGACGGCCGACTGCTCGGCGTGGTGGACGTGAGCGGGCCCCTGGAGACGATGCACCCGGCCACGCTCGCGTGGGTCGACTCGGTGGCGAAGCTGGCGGAGGCCCGGCTGCGGGAGATGCACCTGGAGTCGCTGGAGCGGTTGCGGGCGGTGGCGGCGCCGGTGCTGGCGCGGATCGACGGGCGGGCCATGGTGGTGGACCGGCAGGGGTGGACGGCCGCGGTGACCGGGATGCCGTACACGAACCGGCTGGCCCTGCCCGGGTCGGTGTCGGCGGGGATGCGCCGGCTGCCGGGGCTGGGGCGCTGCTCACTGGAGCCGCTGGCCGGGGGCTGGCTGGTGCGGGCGGCGGACGAGCCGGTTCCGCCCGGCGCCACGCGGATCGTGCTGGATGTGAGGGGGCCGCGCCGCTGGTCGGTGGAGGTGGCGGACGGATCGAGCTCCTGGAGCCGGGAACTGAGCCCACGGCACGCGGAGTTGCTGTACCTGCTGGCCGTCCACCGTTGCGGCCGCACCGCGGCGGGCCTGGCGGAGGACATGTTCGGCGACCCGGCCCGCACGGTGACGGTCCGGGCGGAGATGTCCCGCGTCCGCCGCTACCTCGGCCCCCACCTGGAGCACCGCCCCTACCGCTTCCCCGAGAACACCGAGGTCGACGTCCTCCTCCCCGACAACCCCGAGGACCTCCTCCCCCACTCCACGGCCCCGGCGCTGCGCCGGCAACGCGCCGCGGCCCGGAAACACCGAGCCGTCCCGCACGGCTGAGCCGCCGCAGGGGTGGGACGCCCGATGGGGGTGCGGCGCCGCAGGCACGGGTGCGGCGCCGCAGGATGCGCAGCACCCAGGCAGGGGGTACGAATCCCGCAGAAGGTGCAACACCCAGGCAAAGCGTGCGACACCCGCAAAAGGTGCAACGCCCGCAGGAATCGCGACACCCAGGCAAAGCGTGTGACACCCCCAGGAGGTGCGGCACCCAGGCGGCAGGTGCGGTGCCCGCAGGAGGTGGGTCGCCCGCAGAGACCGGACCGAACCGCCCGCGGGGGCAGCGGCAGCCGGGGTGGCGGCGTGATCCGGCCCTCCGCGGTTTCGCCGTGGGCAGCCGGGGCCCGCGGGGACGGGGGTCCGCAGCCCCCGGTTCATACGCATGTGCCCGTCGACACCCACTCGGGGCTGCGGATTCCGCATATTTGCGGGGTCTTCGTCCCCCGGCCGGGTTCGCTGCCGTAGCATCCCGATACGGGCCACCCCACCTGCTCCACGGTCAACCTACGGATCACTGGGCGCAGTTGGCTCGTCTCGGGAGGACGTCATGAAGCATCGGGGCAGACACCGTCGGCGCAGGCGGGGCAGAGCGCTGCGCGCCGCGCTGGCCGGAACCGCCCTCGCGCTCACCGCAGCGGCCACGATGATCAGCGCGTCGCAGGCCGACGTCGCCGACAACCCCGGGGCGCTGAAGCCGCTCACCCGGTCCACCGAGACCGCGCCCCTGCGCCTCACCGAGCACCCCGTACCGCGTGCCTCCCTCGACCGGCTGTCCGAGGGGATGGGCCGGCCCGTGGGCGTCGAGTCCGTGCTCGCCGACACCGACGGCGCCCTGCGGGCCGCCCGGGCCTGCCCGGCCGAGGACAGGCGCCGCCTGCCCGTCGAGCCGGCGGCCACCCGCGCGTACTGCTGGGACGCCGCCGACACCGGCGGGCTGCGGCCGGGCGCGGTCACCGCCTCGGGGGACGCGCACGACGCCGGTCGCCGGGGCACGCACCGGGTGATCCTGTCCGGCTGGAGCCCCGGCACGACGGACGGCCCCGCCCGCGTCGCCTTCGTGGACGCCGACGATCCCGGCGACCTGCGCTACGCCTGGGCCCTGCTGGCCGTGCCCGTCGACGGCGGGCGCGACTACCGGGGGCTCGCCTCGGACGTGTCCGGCATGGTCCGGTACCAGGACAAGCTGCTGGTGACCGCGGGCCGCGGGGACGGCAGCGCGCTGTACGTGTACGACCTGGACCGCGTCCAGCGGGCCACCGTGTCCCGCCCCGAGGTGGGCAGGGTGCCCGGTGGCTGGTCGGCGGCCGGAGCCCGGTTCGTGCTGCCCGCCGTCGCCTCCTACCGCCCGGCCGGCGCGGACTTCCCGCACCCGGCCGGCCTCTCCCTGGACCGCGGCACCACCCCCGCCGGCCTCGTCGCGCACGACTCGGTGACCGGCGACGACGACCGGCCCACCCGGTTGTGGCGGTACGCGTTCAGCATCGATCCGGCCCGCTCAGGACTGCTCGCCACCGACCCCTCGGGGCTGGCCGAACCGCTCGCGGTGTACGAGACGAAACTGACCGACGTCCACGGTGTGCTGGCCCACGGCCCGGCCTGGTACCTCGGACGCACCGTCGGGGCGCCGGACCAGCACGGCACCCTGTGGCGGCAGGACACCGACGGGTCCCTCCCCGTCCGCTGCGGCGCGGACGGCACGCACCGCTGCTGGAGCGGGCAGACGGCATCAATGTCCCACGTACCGGAGACCGGCGAGGTCTGGTCGCAGTCCGGCCGGATGCTGTTCGTCCTGCCCCTGACCTCGATCGACCGCGCCCTCGGCTAGCCGCCCGACAGGCTCCCCCACCCCCATCAGGCGTTCGACAGATGTCCGTGCCGGATGGTTCCCTGTCCGGCATGACCACCATCCCCGTGACCACCTGGTCCCTGGAGCAGACCGCGCCCACCGACCTCCTGCCGGCCGCCGCGCCCGAGGGGGACGTCCGGGTCGTCCGCTCCGAGGTGCCCTCCCCCGAGTTCAGCCGGTTCCTGTACGCGTCGGTCGGCGGCGACATCCGCTGGACCGACCGTCTGGGCTGGACGTACGCGCAGTGGCTCCAGTACCTGGGCCGGCCCGGCGTGGAGACCTGGGTCGCGTACGACCGCGGGACACCGGCCGGGTACGTGGAGCTGGAGCCGCAGGACGACGGGGTCGTCGAGATCGTCTACTTCGGGCTGCTGCCCGCCTTCCGGGGGCGGCGCATCGGTGGTCATCTGCTGTCGTACGGCACGGCCCGCGCCTGGGACCTGGCGGAGCGCTGGCCCGGGCTGAAGCCGACCACGCGGGTGTGGCTGCACACGTGCAGCAAGGACGGCGAGCACGCCATGGACAACTACGGGCGCCGGGGCTTCAAGCTGTTCGACACCAAGGTCGAGGAAGAGCCCGAGGTGGCCACGCCGGGCCCCTGGCCGGGTGCTTACCTCGCCTGACCAGTACGGACAACCCCGTCCGCGCCCCTTGTGACCAAGGACACTCCTGTCTCTCATTTCGAGACAAGGGTGTCCACATTCTGGATGAAGCTGGACTGTGTCCAGATCGCCGTGACACGCTTCCGCCATGCCTGGAACTGGAATCGCCTTGGTGAGTCGGCGGCACGTCGACCTCGGCCGCATGTCCAGCGCCATCTGTCCGGCGCGCTGAGAACACACCAGCAGCGCCCGACGTCCCCTCCTGAGCCTCGCCCCGCTTCCATGCCGCGCAACGACGCGCAGGCAGGTTCATGCGCCCATATGCGCAGGTGGAGAGCCTCCCTCCCACCACCCGACCACCACCCCGCACCGACGGCGCTGCGCGCCGACACCATCCATCGCTGTCCCGAAGGACGTATTCACCATGGCCGCCACCCCGCAGAACCCTGCTGCCGCGACTCCCCGCCGCAAGGTGAGCCGTCACCGCGGCGAGGGTCAGTGGGCCGCGGGTCACTTCACCCCGCTCAACGGCAACGAGCAGTTCAAGAAGGACGACGACGGTCTCAATGTGCGGACACGCATTGAGACGATCTACTCCAAGCGCGGTTTCGACTCGATCGACCCCAACGACCTGCGCGGCCGGATGCGCTGGTGGGGCCTGTACACCCAGCGCAAGCCCGGGATCGACGGCGGCAAGACCGCGGTCCTGGAGCCCGAGGAGCTGGACGACGAGTACTTCATGCTGCGGGTCCGCGTCGACGGCGGCGCGCTGACGACGCAGCAGCTCCGGGTGATCGGCGAGATCTCGCAGGAGTTCGCGCGCGGCACCGCCGACATCACCGACCGGCAGAATGTCCAGTACCACTGGATCCGCATCGAGGACGTGCCCGAGATCTGGGACCGGCTGGAGGCCGTGGGCCTGTCCACGGTCACCGCCTGCGGTGACACCCCCCGCGTGATGATCGGCTCCCCCGTCGCGGGCATCGCCGAGGACGAGATCATCGACGGCACCCCGGCGCTGGAGGAGATGAAGCGCCGCGTCCTGGGCAACAAGGCGTACTCGAACCTGCCCCGCAAGTTCAAGACCGCCATCTCCGGCTCCCCGGCGCTGGACGTGGTGCACGAGATCAACGACGTCGCGTTCGTCGGCGTCCGCCACCCCGAGCACGGGCCGGGATTCGACCTGTGGGTGGGCGGTGGCCTGTCCACCAACCCCAAGCTGGGTGTGCGCCTCGGCACCTGGGTGCCGCTGGAGGACGTCCCGGACGTCTACGAGGGCGTGCTGTCGATCTTCCGCGACTACGGCTACCGCCGTCTGCGCAACCGCGCCCGCCTGAAGTTCCTGGTCGCCGACTGGGGCGCGGAGAAGTTCCGCCAGGTGCTGGAGGACGAGTACCTGGGGCGCAGGCTGACCGACGGGCCGGCTCCCGAGCAGCCCGTGCAGCAGTGGCGCGACCACATCGGCGTGCACCGCCAGAAGGACGGCCGCCACTACGTCGGGTTCGCCCCGCGTGTCGGCCGCGTCGACGGCACCACGCTCACCAAGATCGCCGACCTCGCGGAGGCACACGGCTCGGGCCGGGTGCGCACCACCGTCGAGCAGAAGATGATCATCCTCGACGTCGAGGAGAGCCAGGTCGCCTCCCTGGTCGACGCGCTGGAGGCACTGGACCTCACCGCCAGCCCCTCGCCGTTCCGGCGCGGCACCATGGCCTGCACCGGCATCGAGTTCTGCAAGCTCGCCATCGTCGAGACCAAGGCGCGAGGCGCCTCGCTGATCGACGAACTCGAGCGCCGCATCCCGGACTTCGACGAGCCGATCACCATCAACCTCAACGGCTGCCCCAACGCCTGCGCCCGTATCCAGGTGGCGGACATCGGTCTCAAGGGCCAGCTGGTCCTCGACGACCGGGGCGAGCAGGTCGAGGGCTACCAGGTGCACCTGGGCGGCGCGCTCGGCCTGGAGGCGGGCTTCGGCCGCAAGGTGCGCGGCCTGAAGGTCACCGCCGACGAGCTGCCGGACTACATCGAGCGGGTCCTCAAGCGCTTCCAGGCGGAGCGTGAGGAGGGCGAGCGTTTCGCCACTTGGGTCTCGCGTGCCCCCGAGGAGGCCCTGTCGTGAGCGAGCGGGCAGCGCCCTTCTACTGCCCCTACTGCGGGGACGAGGACCTGCGTCCGAGCGAGGAGGGCCACGGCGCCTGGGAATGCGGCGCGTGCAACCGAGCCTTTCGGCTGAAGTTCCTCGGGTTGCTCGCCCGCGGGCTCGAGCGATCCGAAACGGGAGGGGACCGGATATGACGGCAACTCAGCAGGACCGCAGCACCGAGGAGTTGAAGGCGCTGGCCGAGCGGGCGGGCCGCGACCTGGAGGACGCCTCCGCCCTGGAGATCCTCGCGTGGGCCGCGGAGACCTTCGGCAAGGGGTTTTGCGTGACGTCCTCGATGGAGGACGCGGTGGTCGCCCACCTCGCCTCCCGCGCCATGCCCGGCGTCGACGTCGTCTTCCTCGACACCGGCTACCACTTCCCGGAGACCATCGGCACCCGCGACGCCGTGGAGGCCGTGATGGACGTCAACGTCATCACCCTCACCCCGCGGCAGAGCGTGGCCGAGCAGGACGCCGAGTACGGCCCGAAGCTGCACGACCGCGACCCCGACCTGTGCTGCAGGCTGCGCAAGGTGCAGCCGCTCCAGGAGGGCCTGAAGGGCTACGTGGCCTGGGCGACCGGGCTGCGCCGCGACGAGTCCCCGACCCGGGCCCACACCCCGGTCGTCGGCTGGGACGACAAGCGCCGCAAGGTCAAGATCTCGCCGATCGCCCGCTGGACCCAGGACGACGTCGACGCCTACGTCGCCGAGCACGGCGTACTCACCAACCCGCTGCTGATGGACGGTTACGCCTCCGTCGGCTGCGCCCCCTGCACCCGCCGGGTCCTCGAGGGCGAGGACGCCCGGGCCGGCCGCTGGGCGGGCCGCGCCAAGACCGAGTGCGGGCTGCACGGCTGACCATGACGACCAATCAGGAGACTGACGTGACCGGAGCCACCGTCTGGCTCACGGGTCTGCCGAGCGCCGGCAAGACCACCATCGCGTACGAGCTGGCCGGCCGGCTGCGGGAGAAGGGCCACCGCGTCGAGGTGCTCGACGGCGACGAGATCCGCGAGTTCATCTCGGCGGGCCTCGGCTTCACCCGGGAGGACCGGCACACCAACGTGCAGCGCATCGGCTTCGTCGCCGAACTGCTCGCCCGCAACGGCGTGCTGGCCCTCGTCCCCGTGATCGCGCCGTACACCGACAGCCGGGAGGCGGTGCGCAAGCGGCACCAGGCCAACGGCACGGCCTACCTCGAGGTGCACGTGGCGACGCCGGTCGAGGTGTGCAGCGAGCGTGACGTGAAGGGCCTGTACGCCAAGCAGGCCGCGGGCGAGCTGACGGGGCTCACCGGGGTCGACGACCCGTACGAGGAGCCCGAGTCGCCCGACCTGCGCATCGAATCCCAGAACCAGACCGTGCAGGAGTCCGCCGCGGCGGTGCACGCCCTGCTCAGCGAAAGGGGAGTCCTGTGAGCGACGCGCGCGCGGCCACTCAGCCACAGACGACCACGATGGCCGCGGCTCTGCGCCGCGCGGGCGGAGATGGGGGTGCCCCCGGACGGAGTCCGGGGGAGAACGAAAGGGGTGCAGCATGACGACGACCGTCGCGAGCGTCACGGAGGAGACCGGCAATCCGTACGCGCTCTCCCACCTCGACGCCCTCGAGTCCGAGGCCGTGCACATCTTCCGTGAGGTGGCGGGCGAGTTCGAGAACCCGGTGATCCTCTTCTCGGGCGGCAAGGACTCCATCGTCATGCTGCACCTGGCCCTGAAGGCGTTCACGCCGGCCCCGGTGCCCTTCTCGCTGCTCCACGTCGACACCGGGCACAACTTCCCCGAGGTCATCGAGTACCGGGACCGCACGGTGGCGAAGCACGGCCTGCGCCTGCACGTGGCCTCCGTGCAGGACTACATCGACCGCGGCGTCCTCAAGGAGCGCCCCGACGGCACCCGCAACCCGCTCCAGACGCTGCCGCTCACGGAGAAGATCCAGAGCGAGAAGTTCGACGCGGTGTTCGGCGGCGGGCGCCGCGACGAGGAGAAGGCCCGGGCCAAGGAGCGGGTGTTCTCGCTGCGGGACGAGTTCTCCCAGTGGGACCCGCGCCGCCAGCGCCCCGAGCTGTGGAACCTCTACAACGGCCGGCACGCCCCCGGTGAGCACGTCCGCGTGTTCCCGCTGTCCAACTGGACCGAGCTGGACGTGTGGCAGTACATCGCCCGCGAGAACATCGAACTGCCCGAGATCTACTACGCCCACGAGCGCGAGGTGTTCAAGCGCGGCGGGATGTGGCTCACGGCCGGTGAGTGGGGCGGGCCGAAGGACGGCGAGACGGTCGAGAAGCGGCTCGTGCGCTACCGCACGGTCGGCGACATGTCCTGCACCGGCGCGGTCGACTCCGACGCCGACACCATCGAGAAGGTGATCACCGAGATCGCCGCCTCCCGGCTCACCGAGCGCGGTGCCACCCGCGCCGACGACAAGCTGTCCGAGGCCGCGATGGAAGACCGCAAGCGCGAGGGGTACTTCTAGAGATGAGCACGACCACGACCGGGGAGCTCTCGGCCACCCTGCTGCGGTTCGCCACCGCCGGTTCCGTCGACGACGGCAAGTCGACCCTGGTGGGCCGGCTGCTGCACGACTCCAAGTCGGTCCTCGCCGACCAGCTGGAGGCCGTGGAGCGGGTCTCGGCCGGCCGCGGACAGGAGGGTCCCGACCTGGCGCTGCTCACCGACGGCCTGCGGGCCGAGCGGGAGCAGGGCATCACCATCGACGTGGCCTACCGCTACTTCGCCACGCCGCGGCGCCGGTTCATCCTGGCCGACACCCCCGGCCACGTGCAGTACACGCGCAACATGGTCACCGGGGCGTCCACGGCCGAGCTGACCGTGATCCTCGTCGACGCCCGCAACGGCGTCGTCGAGCAGACCCGCCGGCACGCCGCCATCGCCGCGCTGCTGCGTGTCCCGCACGTCGTGCTGGCCGTGAACAAGATGGACCTGGTCGACTACCGGGAGGAGGTCTTCGCCCGGATCGCCGAGGAGTTCACCGCGTACGCGACCGAGCTGGGCGTCCCGGAGGTCACCGCGATCCCGATCTCGGCGCTCGCCGGCGACAACGTGGTGGAGCCCTCCGCGCACATGGACTGGTACGGCGGCGCGACGGTGCTGGAACACCTGGAGACCGTCCCGGTCAGCCACGACCTGGCGCACTGCCACGCCCGCCTGCCGGTGCAGTACGTGATCCGCCCGCAGAGCGCCGAGCACCCCGACTACCGGGGCTACGCCGGCCAGATCGCCGCGGGCACCTTCCGCGTGGGCGACCCGGTGACGGTGCTGCCGTCCGGCCGGACGACCACCATCACCGGTATCGGCCTGCTGGGCGAGCCGGTCGACGTCGCGTGGACGCCGCAGTCGGTGACGCTGCTGCTGGCCGACGACATCGACATCTCCCGCGGCGACCTGATCGTCCCGACCAAGGACGCCCCGACGACCACGCAGGACGTCGAGGCCACCGTCTGCCATGTCGCCGACCAGCCGCTCACCGTCGGCCACCGGGTGCTGCTCAAGCACGGCACCCGCACGGTCAAGGCGATCGTCAAGGACATCCCCTCCCGGCTCACGCTGGACGACCTCTCGCTGCACCCGCACCCGGGCCGGCTGGTGGCCAACGACATCGGCCGGGTGAAGATCCGTACCGCCGAACCGCTGCCCGCCGACTCCTACGCGGACTCGCGGCGCACCGGTTCGTTCATCCTCATCGACCCCAGCGACGGCACGACACTCACCGCGGGCATGGTCGGCGAGTCCTTCGCCTCGCCGGAGCCGGTCAAGGACGAGTCCGAGGACGACGGGTGGGACTTCTGAACATGAACTCCACCGGCTTCTACGCCACGTTCGCCAAGGAGGGCGGTCGCGTCGGCAGCGGGGCTCTGGGCAGTGGGCAGGGCGGAGTGGCCCGATGTGCGCGTTGACGTACGCGCACCGCTCGCGCGCCCTCACCCCGCACCGCCGTAGACGCAAACCCGCCGATCTCCCGGCCACGACCTGACAGTCCGTGACCGCCGGGCCCTGCGAGAGGAACACCTCCCGTGCCAGCCACGAACGCCCTGCGCCGTACCGTCGCGGCCATAGCCGTCCTTCCGCTGCTCGCCCTGGCCGCCTGCGGCTACGGGTCCCAGGCCAAGGACGACGACACCGCCAGGATCGCCGCCGGGGCGAAGAAGATCGACGGACTCGGCTCCGTCAGGATCGGCTACTTCGGCAACCTGACCCACGGCACCGCCCTGGTGGGCAACCAGAAGGGCTTCTTCCAGAAGGAGCTCGGCGGCACCCGGGCCGACTACGCGGTGTTCAACGCGGGGCCCTCGGAGATCGAGGCGCTCAACGCCGGGTCCATCGACATCGGCTTCATCGGCCCGTCGCCCGCCATCAACGGCTACACCAGGTCGGACGGCAAGAACCTGCGTATCGTCGGCGGTTCGGCCTCCGGCGGCGTGAAGCTCGTGGTGAACCCGGACAGGGTGAAGTCCCTCGAGGACGTCGAGGGCAAGCGGATCGCCACGCCGCAGCACGGCAACACGCAGGACGTGGCGTTCCTCAACTGGGCGGCCGGGCAGGGCTGGAAGGTCGACGCGCAGAGCGGCAAGGGCGATGTGACGGTCGTCCGCAGCGACAACAAGGTGACCCCGGACGCCTACCGGGCCGGTTCGGTCGACGGCGCCTGGGTGCCGGAGCCGACCGCGTCGAAGCTGGTCGCCGAGGGTGGCAAGGTGCTGCTGGACGAGGCATCGCTGTGGCCGGACGGCAAGTTCGTGATCACGAACATCATCGTGCGGCAGGCGTTCCTCGAGAAGCACCCGAAGGCCGTCGAGGCGGTGCTGAGGGCGTCCGTCGAGACCAACAAGTGGATCAACGCCAATCCGGAGGAGGCCAGGGCCGTCGCCAACGAGCGGCTGGAGGCGGACTCCGGCAAGGCGCTGCCCGCCGAGGTGCTGGACCCGGCGTGGAAGTCGATCCGGTTCACCGACGACCCGCTGGCCGCCACCCTCGACGCCCAGGCGCAGCACGCCGTCAAGGCGGGTCTGCTCGAGCAGGCCGACCTGAAGGGCATCTACGACCTCACGCTCCTCAACAAGGTCCTCGAGGCCGAGGGCGCCCCTGCCGTCGACGACGCCGGCCTCGGCGCCGAGTAAGCCGGATCCCGAACCTACCCAGGAGGTGACGACCATGGCCACGACCCTCGCCAAGGCCGCCGACGGCACCGAGGCGGCCACGCACGCCGCCCGGATCGAGCACGTCTCGAAGTCGTTCGCGGGCCCCGCCGGACAGCAGCTCGTGCTGGACGACATCAGCCTCGACGTCGCGCCCGGCGAGTTCGTCACCCTCCTGGGTGCCTCGGGCTGCGGCAAGTCGACGCTGCTCAACCTGGTGGCGGGCCTGGACCGCCCGAGCGCCGGCGCGATCACCACGGACGGCCGCCCGGCGCTGATGTTCCAGGAGCACGCGCTGTTCCCGTGGCTGACCGCGGGCAAGAACATCGAACTGGCCCTGAAGCTGCGGGGCGTTCCGAAGGCCGAGCGGCGCCCGCGCGCCGAGGAGCTGCTGGAACTGGTGCGGCTGAAGGGCGCGTACGGCAAGCGGGTGCACGAGCTGTCCGGCGGCATGCGCCAGCGCGTCGCGCTGGCCCGGGCGCTGGCCCAGGAGAGCAAGCTGCTGCTGATGGACGAGCCGTTCGCGGCGCTGGACGCCATCACGCGGGACGTGCTGCACGACGAGCTGACCCGCATCTGGCGCGAGACGCAGCTGTCCGTCCTGTTCGTCACGCACAACGTGCGCGAGGCGGTGCGGCTCGCCCAGCGGGTGGTGCTGCTGTCGTCCCGTCCCGGGCGGATCGCCCGGGAGTGGACGGTCGGCATCCCGCATCCGCGCCGCATCGAGGACACCGCGGTCGCGGAACTGTCCGTCGAGATCACCGAAGAACTCCGTGGGGAGATCCGCCGTCATGGCCAGCACTGAGACGACCGCCAAGGACGGGGGCGACCTCGCCGGCCTGGAGGCGGGCCTGGACGCACTGGAGACGGTGCAGCAGAGCCGCACGCCGTTCCGGCAGACCTTCACCGAGAAGATCCTGCCGCCCGTCCTCGCCATCGCGCTGGTGCTGGCCGTGTGGCAGGCACTGGTCTCTTTCGAGATCGTCGACGATCCGACCAAGCTCCCCTCGCCGGGTGCGGTGTGGGACGTCGTGCGGCAGGCCTGGCTCGAGGGCGAGCTGCTGGGGTACATCTGGACCAGCGTCTCGCGCGGCCTGCTCGGCTTCTTCTTCGCCCTGCTGATCGGCACCCCACTGGGGCTGCTGGTGGCGCGGGTCAAGTTCGTGCGCGCGGCCATCGGGCCGATCCTGTCCGGACTGCAGTCGCTGCCCTCGGTCGCCTGGGTGCCGCCGGCCGTGATCTGGCTGGGCCTGAACAACCAGATGATGTACGCGGTGATCCTGCTCGGCGCGGTCCCCTCGATCGCCAACGGCCTGGTCTCCGGCGTCGACCAGGTGCCGCCGCTGTTCCTGCGGGCGGGACGCACGCTGGGCGCAACGGGACTGAAGGGCACCTGGCACATCGTGCTCCCGGCCGCCCTGCCCGGTTACGTCGCCGGTCTGAAGCAGGGCTGGGCGTTCTCCTGGCGTTCGCTGATGGCCGCGGAGATCATCGCGTCCTTTCCGGACCTCGGCGTGGGCCTCGGCCAGCTGCTGGAGAACGGCCGCAACGCCAGCGACATGGCCATGGTCTTCGAGGCCATCCTGCTCATCCTGATCGTCGGCATCGCCATCGACCTGCTGATCTTCAGTCCGCTGGAGCGGTGGGTGCTGCGCAGCCGCGGTCTGCTGGTGAAGAGCTGAGGCGCACCATGAAGCGACCGGTCCTTCTCGTCGTCGCCCACGGCAGCCGCGACCCGCGGCACGCCGCGACCGTGCACGCCCTGGTGCGGCGGGTCCGGTCGCTGCGGCCGGACCTGCGGGTGGAGACCGGCTTCCTGGACTTCAACGTCCCGTCGGTGCAGGGGGTGCTGGAGTCGCTCGCGACGGAGGGGGTCCGCGACGTGGTGGCCCTTCCCCTGCTGCTCACCCGTGCCTTCCACGCCAAGGCCGACATCCCGGCCGTCCTGGCGGACGCGCCGCCGCGGCTGCGCATCCGCCGGGCGGACGTCCTCGGCCCGTCCCCGCTGCTGCTCGCGGCGCTGGAACGCCGGCTGCACGAGGCGGGCCTGACGCCCGCCGACAAGTCCTCGACCGGGGTCGTGCTGGCCTCGGCGGGGTCCACCGACCCGGAGGCGATCGCAGTGATCGCAGACATCGCGCGGGAGTGGCGGCACACCGGTTGGTGCGCCGTGCGGCCTGCGTTCGCCTCCGCATCCCTTCCCACGACCGAGCAGGCGGTGCGCGAGCTCCGCGCCCTCGGCTGCGAACGCGTCGCCGTCGCCCCCTACGTCCTGGCCCCCGGCTTCCTCCCCGACCGCATCGCCCGCGGCGCGGCGGAGGCGGACGTCCTGGCCGACGTCCTGGGCCCGTCCCCGGAGGTGGCGCGGGTCCTGCTGGAACGCTACGACGAGGCACTGCGGCCGGCGCTGGCGGCGGTGGGGGCCTGACGGCGTCCCCGGCCCGGGAGTCAGTCGTAGGACAGCCCGCCCGTGCGGGTCCGCTTCAGCTCGAAGAAGTCGGGGTGGGCCGCCAGGACGCGGAAGCTGTCGAAGATCTCGGCCGCCCGGTCGCCGCGCGGGATCGCCCGCAGGACGGGCCCGAACCACACCGTCCCGTCGACGTGGAGGGTGGGTGTGCCCACGTAGGCGCCGGAGTCCTTCTCGGCGCCCGCCTCGTGGCTGCGGCGCAGCGCCTCGTCGTGAGCGGGGTCGTGCGCGGCGGCGGCGAGGTCGGCGGGCAGGCCCAGTTCGGTGAGCGACTCGGCGATCACGGCGTCGAAGTCCTTGTTGCCGCGCTCGTGGATGCGCGAGCCGAGAGCGGTGTACAGGTCGCGCAGCACCTTGTCGCCGTGGCGTTCCGCGGCGGCGACCGCGACCCGTACCGGGCCGATGGAGCGGTCGACCAGGTCCCGGTACCAGTCGGGCAGGTCGTTGCCCAGGTTGTGCAGGTACAGGCTCATCACGTGGAAGCGCAGGTCGAGCGGGCGGGTGTGCTCGACCTCCAGCAGCCAGCGGGAGGTGATCCAGGCGAAGGGGCAGGCGGGGTCGAACCAGCAGTCGACACGGGTGGGCGTTGCGCTCGTCATGCGCTCGACCGTAGAGGCGGTGCGGCCCACTGTCCCGGGCCACTTCCGTGCTGTTTCAGTGGCCCAATTCGACGGCCGGGCCGGGGAAGGGCGTCCGCCGGGGGAAGTACAGGAGCCGGCCCCGCTCGGTGCGTCGCCACAGCGACCTGCGGTGGGCGCGGCGGCCGGTCGTGGTCGGTTCCCCATGACAGGTGGACGGTACCGGGCGCAGGTGGACGGTACCGGGCGCGAGCGGGACGGTCCGCGTCCGCGCGACCCTGCCGACCGGTGCCGACGCGGGCTCCTCGGCGAGGGAGGAGAGCAGGCGACGACCGTTGCCGGCGTCCGCGGCGGGGGTGTGATCAGTCACCGGTGAGCTCCACGAGTTTCACGACGGTGTTCCAGTTGCGGGTGGTGGCGACGACGCCCTTGGTGACGCGGGGCCTGGCCAGTTGCTCGGCGAGCTTGGAACGGCCCAGGCCGTTCGGCGCGTAGAGGTACAGCGCGCGGTCGCCCAGCCGGAACTCCTCGGGCAGGTGGGTCGCCGGGTCGATCTCCGCGAAGCGGTCCGCGTCGACGGGCGCCGAGAAGTAGGTGACGTGCAGCTGCTTCGCCTCCAGCTCGGCGGCGGGGAACGGGCACGCCTCGACGACCGCCCGGAGATAGGCGTGGTCGCGCACGATCACGCCGACCCCGAAGCCGAAGCGCCGCTCGATCGCCGCGGCGAGTTCGGCCGCCAGGGACTCCTCGTCGCCGTGGTCCGAGGAGAACACCGCCTGGCCGCTCTGGAGGTGCGTGCGCACGCGCGCATGGCCGAGTCTCTCCATGAGCGCCCGCAGATCCGCCATCGGGACCTTCTTGCTGCCGCCCACGTTGATGCCGCGCAGCAGCGCCGCGTATGTCGTCACCATGCGCACACCATAGGGCGGCCGTCGTGCCCCGTGGGGGTGGGCACGACGGCCGGGTCCGCGCGACGGACTCCGCGAAACTCTGGCGGAAGCGCTGCCCCCGGATCAACCGCTACACGCACCTGTGACTTATTCAACAATGTGTGTCAACAGGGCGGGCACCCTGATCAGCGGCCCTGAGGAGCCCCCATAGGTGTAAGGGCCCGCTGTCCTCCCCAGTAGTGAGGGGCTGCGCGCCGACGGGATGAGTCCGGGCCCGCGAGCTTCACCGGACAGCACGACGAGACGCGTTTATCCGGCCCATACCTTCGAAACGACAGGTGGCGGCAGGGGTCGCTGCCGCACACGAGGGAGCGAGCCCGTCATGGGGAACGGAGATTCGCGGGTACGGGGCCTCGCCGCCCGCGCCGGTGGCTGGAGCGCCCGGCACCGATGGGCGGCCGTCGGCATCTGGGTGCTGTTCGTGGTGCTGGCGATGGGACTGGGTTCGGCCGCGGGCCGGGTCGATGTCGCCGACAGCGACCAGCTCAAGGGAGAGACCCGCACCGCCGCGCGCATCATCGAGGACGCCGGGATCGAGGAGCCGGCCGGCGAGACGGTTCTGATCCAGGCGAAGGGCGACGGCCGGAAGGCCACCGACGCCGAGTTCCGGTCGGCCGTCACCGCGGTCGTCGCGGCCGTGGAGAGGACCGGCGAGGTCACGGACGTGTCCTCGCCGTACGAGAGCCGGACGATCTCGAAGGACGGGCGCAGCGCACTGGTCCAGTTCGACATGCGCGGCGACGCGGACACCGCGGGCGAGCGGGTCGAGCCGGTGCTGAAGGCCGTGGAGGAGGTCCAGAAGGACCACACGTCGCTGCGGATCGAGGAGATCGGCGGCGCCAGCATGATGAAGACGTTCGACGACGCGTTCGGCGACGACTTCAAGAAGGCCGAGTACTCCGCGGTGCCGGTGGCCCTCGGCATCCTGCTGATCGCTTTCGGCGCGCTGGTGGCGGCGCTGCTGCCGGTGGCGCTGGCGATCACCGCGATCATGGCGACGATGGGTCTGATGGGCCTCGTCAGCCACCTCCAGCCGATGAGCGAGACCGCCAACTCCGTGATGCTGCTGGTCGGTCTGGCCGTCGGCGTGGACTACTGCCTCTTCTATCTGCGCCGTGAGCGGGAGGAGCGGGCGGCGGGCCGGGATGCGCAGACCGCGCTGCGGATCGCCGCCGCGACCAGTGGCCGCGCGATCGTCGTCTCCGGTGTCACGGTGTGCGTGGCGATGGCGGGCATGCTGTTCACGGGTCTCGCCGAGTTCGAGGCGATGGGTCTCGCCTCGCTGATGGTCGTGGCGGTCGCCATGGTCGGTTCCGTCACCGTGCTGCCCGCACTGCTCTCGCTGCTGGGCGAGCGGGTCGAGAAGGGCCGCCTGCCGTTCCTGCGCCGGCGCCGCACCGGCGGCGGCAACGACAGCCGGTTCTGGACGGCCGTCCTGAAGCGGGTGCTGGCCAGGCCGGTGCTGTCGGTGGTGGTGGCGACCGGCGCGCTGCTCGCGGTCGCGGCGCCCGCGGTCGGCATGAAGACCCAGAACCTCACGCTGGACCAGGAGTTCGGCGACTCGCTGCCGATCGTGCAGACGTACAACCGGGTCAACGAGGCGTTCCCGGGCGGCTCGGAGCCCGCCGAGGTGGTCGTCAGGGCCGAGGACATCAACGCGCCCGAGGTCAAGTCCGCGCTCGCCGACTTCCGTGAGCGGGCGATCAGTTCGGGCGCCTCGCGCGGCCCGGTCGAGATCAAGCTGCACGACCAGGAGAACATCGCCTTTGTGTACGTCCCGCTGGTCGGCGGGTCCGACCAGGACAGGGCGGGCGCGAGCCTGGACATCCTGCGTGACGAGGTGCGGCCGGCCACGCTCGGCACGGTCGACGGCGTCGAGGCGCCGATCACCGGGCAGGTCGCCGGCTCGCAGGACTTCAACGACCAACTGGTCGGCTCCGTCGTTCCGGTGTTCGCCTTCGTGGTGGTCTTCGCCTTCCTGCTGATGCTGCTGTCCTTCCGCTCGCTGACCGTCGCGATCACCTCGATCGTGCTGAACCTGCTGTCGGTGGGCGCCGCGTACGGCATCCTCGTGGCGGTCTTCCAGCACGGCTGGGGCGCGTCCCTGGTGGGCGCGGAGGGCGTCGGCGCGATCATCACCTGGCTGCCGCTGTTCCTCTTCGTGATCCTGTTCGGCCTGTCGATGGACTACCACGTGTTCGTGGTGTCCCGTATCCGCGAGGCGCGCCTGCGGGGACGCACGACGCGGGACGCGATCCAGCACGGCGTGGTCACCACGGCCGGTGTCGTCACCAGCGCCGCGGTCATCATGGTCGCCGTGTTCGCGATCTTCGGGACGCTGTCCATGCAGTCGATGAAGCAGATGGGCGTCGGCCTCGCGGCGGCGGTGCTCATCGACGCGACGATCATCCGGGGTGTGCTGCTGCCCGCGGTGATGGCGCTGCTGGGCGAGCGCAACTGGTACCTGCCGACGTGGCTGCACCGGATGCCCGACCTGACCCACGACGAGTCGCCGGAGGCGGTGGCGGCGCCGAAGGCACGGGACGACGAGGATGACCGGGTGCCGGTCTGACCCGGTGAGGCACGCGTTTGCGAGGGTCCCGGCGGTGTTCCGCCGGGACCCTCGCACGGCGGTCACCGCCGGGCGGGCGGCTCCGCCTCGATCAGGTCGGCCGCCCCTGCGGGTGCCGCCCTCGCGGGCCGTCCCGGTCTGGATCTCCTTCAGCCGGCGGGCGGTCGGAGAACATCGCGATGTGAGCGGGACTGGTCATGACCCCGACCCCAGGCGAGCGAGACGATACGTCTCGCTCAAAGTATTTACCGGGCCCGGGCCGCCGTACGGCCGGGAGCCGCACGCTCCGGCTGGTCCGGCGGGCCAGTGACGGTCGCGCACGGGGCTGACGTGGGCCGTCCCGGGCCGCGGTGCGAGACTGACGGACGGGCCGGACCGGACCGGGCCGATGCCGACAGGGACGCGGCCCGGACGCGGGCAGGCCCCGGACGCGGGCAGGCCCGGACACACACGGACGGGACACGGAGGCGGGCGGATGGACGAGGCGCGGGCGAGGGACGTGCTGGCCGTGGCGGGCGTGCTGCCCGGTGCGGCGGCACGGGACGCGCGGCTGCTCGCCCTGGGGGAGAACGCGGTGTTCACCGCCGGTGACCTGGTTGCCAAGGTGGGCCGCGACGCCGGGTTGCTGGACCGGGCCCGCCGCGAGCTGGGCATCGCGCGGTGGCTGGCGGAGGAGGGCGTACCGGCGGTGCGCGCGGCCGGGCCCGAGGCACTGCTGGTCGAGGGCCACCCCGTGACGGTGTGGCACCGGCTGCCCGATCCGGTGCGGGCCGCCGAGCCGCGGGACCTGGCCGCGCTGCTGAGGATCGTCCACGCGCTGCCCGCTGCCCCGTTCGCGCTTCCGCCCCGCGATCTGCTGGGCGGCGTGGAACGCTGGCTGCGGCTCGCCGGCGACGCGATCGACCCGGCGGACGCGGCGTATCTGCGCGAGCGGCGCGACTGTCTCGCGTCGGCCGCAGCCGCCCTGACGCCCCATCTGACGCCCGGGCCGGTGCACGGGGACGCGCTGCCCCGGAACGTGCACGTCGGGCCCGACGGCCCGGTCCTCGTGGACCTGGAGACCTTCTCCACCGATCTGCGCGAGCACGACCTGGTGGTGCTCGCCCTGTCCCACGACCGCTACGGGCTGCCGGACGAGGCGTACGCCTCCTTCACCGAGACCTACGGCTGGGACGTGCGCGCCTGGGAGGGCTGCTCGGTGCTGCGCGGCGCCCGGGAGACCGCCAGTTGCGCCTGGGTCGCCCAGCACGCCCCGACGAACCCGAAGGCCCGCGCGGAGTTCGAACGCCGGGTGGCGTCCCTGCGCGAGGGCGACGAGACGGTCCGCTGGTACCCGTTCTGACCGGACCCCCGCGCCCGCGCGGTCGGCGGCTGCCATCGGCTCCGACCTGCCGTACGAGTCCGGGCGACGAAGAGGCGTCCGCCTCCGGTGAGCGTCGGGCTCATCTGCTGACGGAGCGTCGGTCACCGGTCGTCCGGTGAGGATCCGCTTCCCGCCGCCGATCGGTGGGCCGGGCCCGCCCCGGCGGGGGCGCCCGTGCTCAGACCCGCTCGTCCGCCGGTTCCCGCAGGGGCCACGCACCGTCGATCCGGGCGGTGGCGTCGCCCTTGCGGCGCAGGAAGTCCTGGAAGTCCGCCGCCCACGCGGCGTGCCACTGGATCTGCCGGCGGTGCAGCTCCGCCGGGCCGAGGGCCGCGACCTTGGGGTGACGGACGGCTATCGCGCAGGCCAGCCGGGCCGCGGCCAGGGCGTCCGCCGTGGCGTCGTGGGCCGAGTCCAGCACGACGCCGTACTCCGCGCAGACCGCCTCGAGGTTGCGCTTGCCGCGCCGGTAGCGGTCGACGGAGCGGTCGATCGTGTACGGGTCGATGACCGGGGCCGGGTCCGTGCCGCCCAGGCGGTCGCGCAGGGACGGCAGGCCGTACCGCCGCAGCTCGGCGGAGAGCAGGCTCAGATCGAAGGCCGCGTTGTACGCCACCACCGGCACGCCGGTCTTCCAGTAGGCGGTGAGGACGCCGGCGATCGCGTCGGCCACCTGGTCGGCCGGTCTGCCCTCGGTGGCGGCGCGCTCGCTGCTGATGCCGTGCACCGCGACCGCGTCCGCCGGGATCGGCACGCCCGGGTCGGCCAGCCACTCACGACGACCGATCGGCTCCCCGCCCCTGACCTCGATCACGGCGCCGGTGACGATGCGCGCCGCGCACGGGTCGGTGCCCGTCGTCTCCAGGTCGAAGCCGATCAGCAGCTCCCGATGCCAGCCCATGGGCTGCCCCCCATTCCGTGTGGTGCGTTCCCCCAGTGGTCCCCACCTTCGCACGCACCACTGACAATCCGAGGACCGCGTTCCGCTCACCGACCGGGACAGCCCCGACACCCTGGCGGATCAGGGGCTTTCAGGACACCGACCGCGAATCCGACCACATCTGCTCGAACTCCTCGCGGTAGGTGGGGAACAGTCCACCCTCCTCGATCTCGCCCGGTTTGACCACTTTGTTCCCGTTGCGCAACACCAGCACCGGCGCCTCGATCCCCCGGGCGCGACGCAGGTAGTTCTGCACGACGGCGACGCCGTCCGCCCCGTCCCCGTCGACCAGGTAGGCCGTGCAGCGCGGGGTCTCGTCGTAGACCTGGATCTCGAAGGCTCCCGGGTCGCGCAGCCGGGAGCGGACGCGGCGCATGTGAAGGATGTTCATCTCCACCGAGCGGCCCAGCTCCCCGCGCTTCATGCCGAGTTCGCGCTCGCGGCGCTTGACCGCGCTGGAGGCCGGGTTGAGGAACAGCAGCCGCACCCGGCAGCCGGACTCGGCCAGGCGCACCAGCCGACGCCCCGAGAAGTTCTGCACCAGCAGATTGAGGCCGATACCGAGGGCGTCCAGGCGCCGGGCACCGCCGAAGATGTCCTCGGCCGGGAACTGGCGCAGCAGTCGCACCCGGTCGGGGTGGACGGCGACGACGTCGGCGTACCGGTCGCCGACCAGGTCCTCGACCGCGTCCACGGGCAGCCGGCGGGCGGAGGGGACGTCGCCGCCCGCGCCGAGCATCTCCAGCAGCCGCGCGGAGGCCCGCTCGGCCTGGTTCAGCACCGCTTCCGACAGCGCCCGGTTGCGGGAGACGACGTTGCGGGTCACCTCCAGCTCGTCCAGGGCGAGCTCGACGTCGCGGCGGTCGTCGAAGTACGGCTCGAAGCACGGCCAGTGCTGCACCATCAGCTCCCGCAACTGCGGCAGCGTGAGGAAGGACAGCACGTTGTCGTCGGCCGGGTCGAGCAGGTAGCCCTTGCGCCGGCTGACCTCGCGGACGGCGACCGCGCGCTGCACCCACTCCTGTCCGGCGGGACCCGCGGCGGCGACCACCCAGTCGTCGCCGTGCACGGGTTCGTAGATCGGCCGCAGCACGGCGGCCACGACGGCGCGCAGCCGCTGCTCGACCAGGTTCAGCCAGATGTAGGCCCGGCCGGCCCGCTGGGCGCGGGTGCGCACCTCGCGCCAGGCGTCGGCGTCCCAGTCCAGTTCCGGGCCGATCGAGCCCGCGTCCATCGGCCGTGCCAGGGACACCGCGCCGGGCGGGACATCCGTGGAGTTTCCCTCGTGACCCTCGTCACCAGGGGGCAGCTCCCGCCCTCCCGAGCCCACCCGCGCACCGCCTTCCGCTCCCCCGAGCATCCCCGTCCCAACGATCAAGGAAGAGTACTCCGCAAGCGGTGCGCGACGCAGCCCGATGGGCAGGGTCGTCCCCCAACTTCCCCCTTCTTCACCACCGTTCCCACCGGAGGGTCCCCCGCGAGTGAGCGGATTCATAGCGGCCGCACCGGGTAGTGCTTGTGCCGGTCCCCCACCCACGGCGGGCACACCCGGCGGACGACACCTGAGGCGAACACATGTTCCCTATCGAGCGGTGCACAGAAGAAGAGCAGGCGTCCGGGGGTGGTTCCCGCACTTTCGGGGAGACTCGGGGAGACTCGGAGCCAAGGCGTCCCCACCGGCGCCGCACACCTGAAAGAGTCGTATCCATGCAGGTCTGGCCAGGCGAGGCGTATCCGCTCGGTGCCACGTACGACGGCGCCGGAACCAACTTCGCGGTCTTCACGGAGGCCGCGGACCGAGTAGAGCTGTGTCTGCTGCACGACGACGGCTCCGAGACGGCGATCGAGCTGCGCGAGAGCGACGCGTTCGTGCGCCACGCGTACGTGCCCGGGGTGATGCCCGGGCAGCGCTACGGCTTCCGGGTGCACGGGCCGTACGCCCCCGAGCGCGGGCTGCGCTGCAACTCCGCGAAACTCCTGCTCGACCCGTACGCGCGTGCGATCAGCGGGTCGATCGACTGGGGCGAGGAGGTCTACGGCTACCACTTCGACGCGCCCGACAGGCGCAACGACCTGGACTCGGCGCCGCACACGATGACGTCGGTCGTGGTCAACCCCTACTTCGACTGGGGCGACGACCGGCGCCCCCGCACGGAGTACCACCACACGGTGATCTACGAGGCGCACGTCAAGGGCCTCACCATGCGCCACCCGGGGCTGCCCGAGGAGCTGCGCGGCACCTACGCGGGCCTCGCGCACCCGGCGGTGATCGAGCACCTGGCCGAGCTCGGGGTGACCGCGCTGGAGCTGATGCCCGTGCACCAGTTCGTGAACGACCACCGCCTGGTGGACATGGGCCTGAACAACTACTGGGGCTACAACACGATCGGCTTCTTCGCCCCGCACAACGCCTACGCGTCCTGGGGCGACCGCGGCCAGCAGGTGCTGGAGTTCAAGTCGGCGGTGAAGGCGCTGCACGAGGCGGGCATCGAGGTGATCCTCGACGTGGTCTACAACCACACCGCCGAGGGCAACCACCTGGGCCCCACGCTCTCCTTCAAGGGCCTGGACAACCCGCGCTACTACCGGCTGACGGACGACCCCCGCTACTACATGGACACGACAGGGACCGGGAACTCGCTGCTCATGCGGTCCCCGCACGTGCTCCAGCTGATCATGGACTCGTTGCGCTACTGGGTCACCGAGATGCACGTCGACGGGTTCCGCTTCGACCTCGCCGCGACCCTGGCCAGGCAGTTCCACGAGGTGGACCGGCTGTCGTCGTTCTTCGACCTGGTGCAGCAGGACCCGGTGGTCTCCCAGGTCAAGTTGATCGCCGAGCCGTGGGACGTCGGCGAGGGCGGCTACCAGGTGGGCAACTTCCCGCCGCTGTGGACCGAGTGGAACGGGAAGTACCGCGACACCGTGCGCGACCTGTGGCGGGGCGAGCCGCGCGCTCTCGCGGAATTCGCCTCCCGGCTGACCGGCTCCTCCGACCTGTACCAGGACGACGGGCGCCGGCCGCTCGCCTCGATCAACTTCGTGACCTGCCACGACGGCTTCACGCTGCACGACCTGGTGTCCTACAACGACAAGCACAACGAGGCCAACGGCGAGGACAACCGCGACGGCGAGAGCCACAACCGGTCCTGGAACTGCGGGGTCGAGGGCGATACCGACGACCCGGAGGTGCTGCGGCTGCGCGCCCGGCAGATGCGGAACTTCATCGCGACGCTGATGCTGTCCCAGGGCGTGCCGATGATCAGCCACGGCGACGAGGTCGCCCGCACCCAGCACGGCAACAACAACGCCTACTGCCAGGACAACGAGCTGGCCTGGCTGGACTGGCCCGAGCCGGACGAGGACGGCGAGGACTCCGCCGAGGAGGACACCCGGAGGCAGTTGCTGCGCTTCACCCGCGCGATGGTGTGGCTGCGCAAGGACCACCCGGTCTTCCGCAGGCGCCGCTTCTTCCACGGCCGGCCCGTCGAGGGCACCCACGACGAGCTGTCCGACATTGCCTGGTTCACCCCCGAGGGCGCCGAGATGACGCAGGCGGACTGGGACTCCGCCCAGGCCTCCGCGCTGACCGTGTTCCTCAACGGCAACGCGATCTCGGAGCCCGGCCAGCGCGGGGAGCGCATCACGGACGACTCGTTCCTGCTGATGTTCAACGCCTCACCCGAGCCGATGGAGTTCCTTGTGCCGGTCAACCACGGCCGCCAGTGGCAGGTGGTGGTCGACACCACCCGCGCGGACGGCGTGCCGCCGGGCACCGGCACCAAGGTCGGGGCCGGCGACCGCCTGACCCTGACCGACCGGAGCATGACGGTGCTCCAGCGGCCGGTGTGACCGCATCCGGGGGCCACCCGTCCGGGCGACGGGCGGCCCCGCCGGGCCCGGCGATGACACGAAAGGCGGCAGGGCGGGTACGTACGTCTCCATGACCCCTGAGCGACCCGACCCGGTGGTGCCCACGGCCACGTACCGGCTGCAACTGCAACCCGGCTTCCCGTTCGGGGCCGCGGCGGCCGCCGTGCCGTACCTGGCCTCGCTCGGTGTCTCCCACCTGCACCTGTCCCCCGTCCTGGAGGCCGTGCCCGGCTCCGCGCACGGCTACGACGTGACGGACCCCACGCGCGTGCGCGAGGAGCTGGGCGGCGAGGACGGGCTGCGGGCCCTGTCCCGCACCGCGCGGGAGCACGGCCTCGGACTGATCGTGGACATCGTGCCCAACCACATGGCGATGTCACCGCGGCACAACCGCGCCCTGTGGGAGGTGCTGCGGGAGGGCCCCGCCTCGCCCCACGCGCGGTGGTTCGACATCGACTGGGAGGCACAGGGCGGCCAGGTGCTGCTGCCGGTGCTCGGCGGCCCGCTCGGCACGGAGATCGGCCGGCTCGAGGCCGACGGCGACGTGCTGCGCTACTACGACCACGCCTTCCCGCTGCGCGAGGGCACCGAGGAGCTGCCGCTGCCGCAGCTGCTGGACGCGCAGTGGTACCGCCCCGTCTGGTGGCGGCTGGCCCGGACCGAGCTCAACTACCGGCGGTTCTTCAGCATCTCCGAGCTCATCGGGGTGCGGGTGGAGGACCCGGAGGTGTTCGACGCCACCCACGCCAAGATCCTCGCGCTGCTGCGCGAGGGCGTGGTCGACGGGCTGCGCGTGGACCATCCCGACGGGCTCGCCGACCCCGACGGTTACTTGCGGCGGCTGCAGGGGGCGACCGGCGGGCGGTGGACGGTGGTGGAGAAGATCCTCTCCGACGGCGAGCCGCTGCCCGCCTCCTGGCCGGTCGCGGGCACCACCGGCTACGACGCCCTGCGGCACGTGGACGGCCTGTTCACGGACCCGGCCGGCTTCGGGGAGCTGCTCGGCCAGTACCGGCGCTTCGCCGCCCCGCAGACGGACCGGGGCGGCGAGTGGGAGGCCACCGCGCGGCGCGCCGCCTACAAGGTGCTCACGCACGAGCTGGCCACCGAGGTCGACCGGCTGACCCGCGTGGCGAGCCGCCTGTGCGCCACCTCCCCGGAGCCCGCGCTGCGCGACCGGGCGCCCTGGGCGCTGCGCACCGCGCTCCAGGAGCTGCTGGTCCGGCTCGAGGTGTACCGGCCCTACGCCTCCGTCGACGCGGCCGGTGTGGTCACCGAGGGGGCCGCGGACGAGGCCAGGCTCGCCTTCGCCGTGCCCGAGGAGGCCGGGGCGGTGGACGTCGTACGGGACCTGGTCCTCGGGCGGTACGGCGACGGGCCGGGGCACGTGGAGTTCCGTACGCGGTTTGCGCAGACGGCGTCGGCGCTGCGGGCCAAGTCCGTGGAGGACACGGCGTTCTACCGCTATGTGCCGCTGCTGTCGGCGAACGAGGTGGGCGGCGACCCCGGCAGCCCGGCCGTGTCCCCGGAGCGGTTCCACGCGTACTGCACCCGGGTGCAGCGCGACTGGCCGGCCACCGGGACGGTCGTCTCGACCCACGACACCAAGCGCAGCGCCGACGTGCGTGCGGCGCTGCACGTGCTGACCGAGTGCCCGCGGCGCTGGGCGGACGTCCTGGCGGAGGTCACGCGCACCGGCGACGGTGTGCCGGACGCACAGCTGGCGTGGGCGGCCTGGCAGACGGTGTTCGGGCTGGGCCCGGCCCAGGAGGAGCGGGTGCAGGGGGCCCTGCTGAAGCACGTGCGCGAGGCGGGGCTCTACACCAGCTGGACCGAGCAGGAGCCGCCGTACGAGGAGGCGGTGGCCCGGTTCGTGTCGGCGGGGCCCTGCGGGGCGCCGGGCGGGCATGTGGCGGCCTTCCGCCGCGAGCTGGAGCCGCACATCCGGGCCAACGTGCTGGGCACGGCCCTGCTCCACCTGACGATGCCCGGGGTGCCCGACGTCTACCAGGGCACGGAGAGGGAGTACCGGGCGCTGGTGGACCCGGACAACCGGCGCGCGGTGCCCTTCCCCGCCGGGTCGGCCGCAGCCCGCGCGGAGGGCGGGGAGGACGACGGGAATTGGAGCGGAGGCGGCAAGGAGGCGGTGACGCGGGCCGCGTTGGTGCTGCGGGCGCGGCGGCCGGACGCGTTCGGCGACACGGCGTCGTACGACCCGCTGGCCGCCGAGGGGCCCGCGGCGGCGCACTGCGTGGCGTTCGCGCGCTCCGGGCAGGTGATCACCGCGGTGACCCGGCTGTCGCTGCGGCTGGCGGAGGCGGGCGGCTGGCGGGAGACGACGCTCGCGCTGCCACCGGGCCGCTGGAACGACGTGCTGACACCGGGGCGCCAATTCACGGGGCGCGCACACGCGGCGGAGCTCTTCGAGCGGCTGCCGGTGGCCCTGCTGGAGCGGGTCGGCGGATCATGAACCGCGGCGCGGTGGCGCGCACGGGGGTGTGAGACGGGGTGTGCGAGGAAGGTCGGCGCGCCGCGACCGACAGCGGCCGTGAAGGGCCTGGCGCACGGGCGGGGTGGCCCGGTGAAGGTGGTCGCCCAGGCGGGTGACGGACGGGTGCCGGGCGCGCACCCGGTCGGCCCGCACGTCGCGGAGACGGTTCGTCGAGGGTCGATGGCCGACGGGTCGTCGGCCGTCGACGCCCTGCCGTCCGACACCGCCCTCCACGCCCACCCCCGTCCCGCGGTCCCGAACGTGGCCGGCGGGGGTGTTCCGGGTCGCGGCGGGACGAAGGAGTTCCGGGTCCCGGTAGTGGGAGGAAGGAGTTCCGGGTCCCGCACGACAAAGGTGTTCCGGGTCCCGGCGGTACGAAGGTTTTCCCCGTCCCGCCTCGTCGCGGACCGCACCGGCAGTGGCGCCGACGTACCGCGTAGGGCGCCGCACCGCGGCGGGCACGGCCCGCGCGGCACTCCGGCGGGCGCGCCGCGCGCCGGCCCGGTCGTGTGTGCCCCCGGGTGCCTCCCCGGGCTGCCCCGCCGCACCCTTGACAGCACCTCGTGGCCGTGGGGTACTGCGGATGCGGAGTCGGGCGGATGCGTGACGGGGGGTGAGTCCGCTGCCGGAGCTGCGCTATCCGACGGTGGCCGAAGTGGTCCGCTCCGCCCGTGCGCTGGCCGCCGACCGGCCCGGCCTGTGCGTGCTGCGGCAGGTGGGGCTCTCCCGCGCGGGCAGGCCCCTGCACCTGCTGTCGGTGGGCGGCGCCCGGCGGGCCGTCCTGGTGGTCGCGGGCGCCCACGCCAACGAGCCGACCGGCGGCGGCACCCTGCTCGCGCTCGCCCGGCGGGTGCTGGAGGAGCGGGCGCTGCGGGACGGGACGTCCTGGCACTTCCTGCTCTGCGCGGATCCGGACGGGGCGAGCCTGCACGTGACGCCCGCACCGCGCAGCCTGTACGACTACCACCTCGGCTTCTTCCGTCCCGCGGCCCCCGAGCAGCCCGAGTGGGCTCCGTCGGTGGTGCCGCCCGACCGGCTGCCGCCCGAGACGCGGGCCCTGACCGACGTCATCGACGAACTGCGCCCCTACCTCCAGGTGTCGCTGCACGGCACCGACCTGGGCGGCAGCTGGGTGCAGCTCACCCGGGACGTGCCGGGTCTGGCCGAGCCCTTCGCCAAGTCGGCGGCGCAGCTGCACATCCCGGTGGAGACCGGCGCCTCGGACGCGGCGGGCTGGCCTGCGTCGGGGCCCGGCGTGCACGTGATGCCCGCACCCGAGGCGGGACCGGCGTATCCGAGCCTGCCGGACGACGCCCGGCACAGCACCTGGTACCGCACCCACCGGTACGGCGGTCTGACCGCGGTGGTCGAGGTGCCGATGTGGGCCAGCGACCTGGTCGACGACCCGGCGCCGCATCCGGCCCCGGCGAGGGAGATGCGGCGGCTCGCGCACCGGCTGCTGCGGGACGCGACCGAGGTGCGCCGCGTGCTGGAGGAGGCACGCCCCCGGCCCGGGGAGGCCGAGGGCCCCCTGCTGAGGGCGGCCACCTGGGGACTGGAGCTGGTGCCGGGACTGGCCGCCGACCTGATCGGCACGCCGCCCGCCGACGGCACCCGTGCCTACGTCGGCAGTGTGGACGCGTTCGCGCGCCGGGTGCCGTTGCGGGCGGCGGCGATGTCGCTGCGGGCGCTGCGGGAGAGCGACGAGCACGCCGCGGCGCGTCTGGAACGCCTGGTCGCGCTGTGGAGCGACGCCTTCGCCGCACGCTTCCGCGCCCGCTGGGTGCCGGTGGAGCACCAGGTCGAGCACCAGTCGCGCACGGTGGTGGCGGTGGCGCTGCACGCCCGCGAGCGGGCGGCTTGAGCGGTCCCCCCGCGGGCGGAGGGGGCGCTACGCCCCGTCCAGCGCGAAGACCGCGCCGGTCCGGGCCGCCATCACGCACCGGTTCGGGAAGGTCTGTGTGTACTCGACGGGCCGCCCGCGCCACTCGCCGCGCGCGTGGGCGGTCACCGGGGCGTGGACCATCGGGCAGAAGACGTCGTTCTTCGTCGGGATGCCGTCGATGCGCCCGTCCGTCGCGGCGAGCTCGGCGCAGGCCTCGGCGGCGCGCGAGTGGCCCTGGGGCGGGTCGTCGCACAGCAGCAGGATGCCCTGGGCGTCGGTGGTCCGGGTCTCACCGGGACCGACCGTGAGGAAGAGCCAGTTGTCCGGTACGGAGGCACCGTCCGTGGCCGCCGGGGCGGGTGCGGCGCAGGCGAGGAGGGCGACCGCCGCCAGCAGCGCGCCCCGTACCGCTGTCGCTGAGGTGTACGTCATGCCCGATGCATCGGCACGGCGGCCCCCGCACTCCACCCCGGCTCACCCGAACGGGAGCACGCGCCGCCGAGCCGCCCGGCCGGATCGCGGGCGGCGAGGACGCCGCGCGCCGGTACCCGGCCCGGCGGACGCCGGGTATCGAGGCAGGCGCCGCAGCCGTCGCGGTGGTCGGCGCAGCGCTCGCCGAGGAGCCGGTCCGGCACGGGCAGCGTGCCCGCCGGGTCGTGGTCGGCGGCCCGCGCCGGCTGGTGCGACGGCCCGGCGGTGCGCAGCGCACCCGACCGCCCGGCGATGTGGCCGGGCGGTCCGGCGCGGGGGTGCTCGGCCCCGCCCTGCCACGTCGGCTCATGGGCGGCAGCGGTGCGCACCGGTCCGGCGCGGCAGCCGTCGCCCTCAGCGCGCCGCCAGGCGGAACATCATGTGCCCGAAGCCGATCTGGTCGCCCTCGCGGACGACGGCCGCGCCGACCACCCGGCGCCCGTTGACCGTCGTGCCGTTGGTGGAGCCGAGGTCCCGCAGGATCCACATGCCGCCCTGGCGGCGCAGCTCCGCGTGCACGCGGGAGACCGTCTCGTGGTTGAGGCGCAGCCCGCTCGCGGGATCGCGCCCTATGCGCAGGGGATGCCCGGTCGCCGGGTGGGGCAGCAGCAGCTTGGGCAACCGCTCGGCCTGCCAGGCCCTGCGCAGCCGGACGGTGAACCCGGAGACGGCCTCGACGGTGCCGAGGACCAGACGCGAGAGGCGGCCCTCCGTGGGCAGGTCGGCCGTGAGCACCGCCAGCTCGTCCGCGCGGCGGGCGGCCAGCGCGAGCTCCATGCGGTGGAGGAACGTGTCGTGGGACAGCCGGCCCGTCGCCACGCCGTCGCGCAGCGCCTTGAGCGCCTTGTCGCGCTCCGCGTCGGACAGCCTCGCGGGGTGCGTGGGGTACTCGAAGGACGACGTCACCCTGGTGATTGTCGGTCAGCGCCGCCGGGCTGTCCAGGAAACGGGAGAACGCCCGCCCCGTGCGTGTGCCCGGCGACACCCGCCGCAAAAGGGAGGATTCACAAGCGGATTGATCTCTCATGGCGCACGATGGACGCGCTACATCACGGTGAGCAGACGAAGGGGAACCGTCCGTGCAGTTCGAGGTGTGGGCACCACAGGCCGGCCGAGTGACGCTCGAGTGCGACGGCGTCACACGCGCGTTGGAGCGCGATCCGCAGCGCGAGGGGTGGTGGCGGGGGGAGGCCGAGGCGCACGACGGCTCCCGGTACGGCTTCGCCCTGGACGACGGGCCGATGCTGCCCGACCCGCGCTCGCGCCGGCAGCCGGACGGGCCGGACGGGCTCAGCGCGGTCGTCGACCACGAGCGGTACGCCTGGCGCTCCGAGTGGCCGGGCCGGCCCCTGCCCGGCGCGGTGCTGTACGAGCTGCACGTGGGCACGTACACCCACGAGGGCACCTTCGACGCGGCGGCCGAACGGCTCGGTCACCTCGCCGAGCTGGGGGTCACGCACGTGGAGCTGATGCCGGTGTGCCCCTTCCCGGGCCGGCACGGGTGGGGGTACGAGGGCGTCTCGCTGTGGGCCGTGCACGAGCCGTACGGCGGGCCCGAGGGGCTGAAACGGTTCGTCGACCGCGCGCACGCGCTCGGCCTGGGCGTGGTGCTCGACGTGGTGCACAACCACCTGGGCCCGTCGGGGAACTACCTGCCGGTGTTCGGCCCGTACTTCACGGACACCCACCACACGCCGTGGGGCGCGGCGGTCAACCTCGACGCCCCGGGCTCGGACGAGGTGCGGGCGTACCTGGTGGAGAGCGCACTGGCCTGGCTGCGGGACTACCGGATCGACGGGCTGCGGCTGGACGCGGTGCACGCGCTGGTGGACACGCGCGCGTACCACTTCCTCGAGGAGCTGTCGGCGGCGGTGGACTCGCTCGCCGCCGACACCGGCCGGCCGCTGTTCCTGATCGCCGAGTCGGATCTGAACGACCCCCGGATCGTGACGCCGCGCGAGGAGGGCGGGTTCGGGCTGCACGCCCAGTGGAACGACGACTTCCACCACGCGCTGCACACCGCGCTGACCGGTGAGTCGCAGGGCTACTACGCGGACTTCGCGCGAGCCCCCTTCGCGGCCCTCGCCAAGACCCTGACCGGCGGCTTCTTCCACGACGGCACGTACTCCAGTTTCCGGGGCCGACGGCATGGCCGCCCCCTGGACCGCAACCGGGTGGCCGGTCACCGGCTGCTCGGCTACGGCCAGACCCACGACCAGGTCGGCAACCGCGCCCAGGGCGACCGCCTCTCGGCGCTCGTGTCCCCCGGACTGCTGGCCTGCGCCGCCGCGCTCACCCTGACCGCGCCCTTCACGCCGATGCTGTTCATGGGCGAGGAGTGGGCGGCGGGGACGCCCTGGCAGTTCTTCACCGACCACACCGATCCGGAGCTGGCCAAGGCAGTGCGGGACGGCAGGCGCAGGGAGTTCGCGGCGCACGGCTGGGCGGAGGAGGACGTGCCCGATCCGCAGGACCCCGCCACCCGGGACCGTTCCTGTCTCGACTGGTCGGAGCCGGAACGCGAGCCCCACGCGCGCGTGCTGGCCTGGTACCGCCGGCTGACCGCCCTGCGCCACGAGCAGCCGGACCTCACGGACCCCGACCTCGCCGACACCAAGGTGGCCTACGACGAGGACCGGCGCTGGCTCGCCTTCCGCCGCGGCGACGTCGTGGTCGCCGTGAACCTCGCCGCGGAACCGGCCGTCGTCCCCCTGGGCGTGCCCCGGGTGCGTGTACTGGCCGCGTGGGAGCCCGTGGAGGCTCCCGGGGAGGACGGGGTGCTGACCGTTCCCGGGGAGTCGGCGGTGGTGCTGCTCCAGGACTGAATCCGGTCAGGGCTCGCGGGCGCTCCGGGAAGCCTCGGGGAGCGTCGGTGTCAGAACGTGTCGTCCGGGCCCGTGGCCCGCAGGTCTGTCACGCGCTCCAGGAGGATCGGTTCCCAGGCCCGGCGCAGTCGGGTGCGGAACAGGGGCAGCCGGGGTGCGGGGAGGCCCGTGAGGGCGTCGGCCAGGTGGACCAGCGCGTCGCAGCGGGCCAGCCAGAGGCCGCGCAGACAGGGGCGGGCGCCGTAGCCGGCGAGGGTGGCGGCGCGCACGGCGGCCGGGGAACCGACGGCGAGGGCGAGGCCCGCGATGTCCTCGGCCGGGTCGCCGATCACCGCGTCGGCCCAGCCGAGCACACCGCGCACCCGGCCGTCGGTGCCGACCACGAGGTGCGCCCCGGTGAGGCCGTGGTGGACGAGCACCGCCGAGCCGGGCTGGGCGGCGAGCTGGGCCGCCGCGGGGGGCGTGAGCTGCTTCAGGCGCGGGGGGTCGAACTCGTCGGCCGCGGCGAGCCGTTCCGCGGCCTGCCCGGCCGCCCGGCGCAGCGCCTCGAGGGAGCGTGGGGAGACCAGGGGCACGCCGAGGCTCTCGGCCTGCCGCACCGGCACCTCGCGCAGCCCCGCGAGCAGCCCGGCCAGGTCGGCCTCGCCGACGGCGGAGACGTCGTGCTCCTCCGCCGAGCCGCCGGGCACCCTGGTGTCCAGGGTGTAGGCCAGCCCGGGCGCCCACTCGCCGTGCGCCACGCTGACCGGCAGCGCGACGGGCACGTGCGGGCGTACGAGCTCGCGCAGCCGTACTTCGCGCCGTCGGCGGGCGGTGGCCTCGCGGTCGGGGGCGAGGCGCAGCACGTGGCGGTTGCCGACCCACCAGGCGTCGGGCCCGGGGCCCTCGGTGACCGGCCGGACGTCGGGTCCTGGCCCGGCCGGGTCCGGGGGGCCTTCCTTGCCGTCCCGGCCGGCGGCGCCGCCCCTCTTCTCCTTCAGGAGGGTGCGGACCAGCCGGCGGACGGTGTCCGCGGTGGGTGTCGGTGCCTGGGTCATGGTCGCGCCGTTGTCGTCGGGAGGCTCTGCGGGGACATCGGTTGCCGCTCAGTCCACTATGACCAGGTTCCGCGCGGTGTTGTTGAGACGCCGCCCGCCGTCCTCGGTCACGGTGACGATGTCCTCGATCCGCACGCCGAACCGCCCCGGCAGATAGACCCCGGGTTCCACGGAGAAGCACATGCCCGGCACGAGGGGCTGCTCCTCGCCCTCGATCATGTAGGGCGGCTCGTGGGTGGTGACGCCGATGCCGTGTCCGGTGCGGTGGACGAAGTACTCGCCGTACCCGGCGTCCGCGATCACCGCGCGGGCGGCCCGGTCGACGTCCTGGCAGGCGGCCCCCGGGCGCACCGCCCGGAATCCCGCCTCCTGCGCCTCGCGCACCAGGTCGTGCACCCGGCGTTCCTCGTCGGTGGGTTCGCCGACGTGGACGGTGCGGGAGGTGTCGGAGCCGTACCCGCCCTTCAGGCCGCCGAAGTCGAGGACGACCATGTCGCCGCGTTCGATGACGCGCTCGCCCGCCTCGTGGTGGGGGTTGGCGCCGTTCGGGCCGGAGGCGACGATCGTGAAGTCGACCTGGGAGTGCCCGAACCGCCGCAGCAGGGCGGCGAGATCGTCGGCGACCTCGCGCTCCCGGCGGCCCGCGAAGGTGACGCCCCGGATCTCCTCGAACGCGGCGTCCGCGGCGGCCCCGGCGGCGGCCAGGAGCTCCAGCTCGGCCGTGTCCTTGACGGCGCGCAGCATCGGCAGGGCCTCGGTGAGGGAGGTGTAGGAGCTGCCGGGGAGGGTTCTCTGGAGGCCCAGCAGATGCATGGCCCAGGCGTTGTCGCTGACGCCGTACCGGCCGTCGGTGTCCAGGAGCGCGGCGGTGGCGGCGTAGGGGTCCTTGCCGTCGGTCCAGTCCCGCAGGGTGAGCGCGGCGGCTCCGGGGGCCCGCTCGGCGTCGGGGGCCTCCAGGGTGGGGACGACGAGCACGGGGTCCCGTCCGGGGGCGAGGACCAGCAGAGTGAGCCGTTCGGTGATCGCGGTCGGCGTGTACCCGGTGAGCCACGTCAGGTCCGGGCCGGGCGCCACCAGCAGCCCGGCCAGCCCGGCGTCGGCGGCCTGCCGCGCGGCGCCTTCCATGCGGGCCGTGTAGTCGTCGGCGGTGAAGGACTCGGGCGTTTCGCCGGTCATCCGGGCCTCCCAGGACGGACGGAGTGGCTACGGGCAGCATCCTGCCCGTCGCACGGGGGCGGCGCGAGCCGGTTCGGGAGTTCGCCGGAGCCGCCCCGGAGCGCCGCGGAGTCCGGCGGGGTGGTCAGACGACGACGCCGGGGACGACCGTCAGCCTCCGGAGTTCCCCGCCGCGGTGGCGCACCGTCAGCCGCACCTCCCGGCCGGGGCGGGCGCGGGCGACGGCACGGGCGAGGTCGGCGGCCGAGCCGACGCGGGCGGAGCCGAAGGCGAGGAGCACGTCACCGCGTACCAGGCCCGCGGAGAACGCCGGGCCGGGCATGTGGACACCGACCACCAGAGCGCCCGGTTTCCGGTCGTCCGCCACCTCCGCGCCGAGCCTGGCCACGACGGGGGCCCACGCCGCGCCGGACCGCTCCGCGACGGACGGCGACGGAGCGGGCTGCGGCCCGGCGGAGGGAACGGCGCCCCACGATCCCGCCTCCCGGCGCAACTCGGCGAGGCCGCCGGCGCCGACGACCGTGGCGCCCATCGCCCCCAGACCCACCCCGGACAGCACCAGAAGGCTCCCGGCGAGCGCCGCGAACAGCACGGACATCAGCCGCCGGCCCCGCCGCCGTGCGGCGTGCGGCCGCGACCGGGTGGCGCGCTGTGCGGCTCCGGTTCCGCTGCCGCCCCCGCGGCTCCCCCTCGCCTCACCGCTTGTCCCGGCCTCCCGGCTCCTGCCCGGCATCGGCCTGGGTCGCAGCGCAGTCTGTTCCATGATCGCCTCCGGCTGGAGTGCTACCCCATGCACCCGGGGACGACGAGCCACGAACGAGTGAGACTGACCGGCGCCCGGCAGGGAAATCCGCGGAGTCGCCGGGGTGAGGAGTGGCTCTCGGGGCCGGCCGGTCAGCACCGCACCCGTGCGCCCGCCGCACCCGCCGGACAGGCGGCCAGCCGTGCAGGATCCGCGCGGTGCGCCGGGCGGTCTTCGGTGAGCGGGCCGAGGGAGTGGGCGAGGTCGACGGTGCGGCGGACCGCCGGCGTGCCCGGGGCCCCGGGCACGCCGCGAGAAGCGGCGGCAGGGCGGCTCCTTCGTGGCAGGCGGGCGGCCGGGACGGTGGACGCCGCGCGGGTCGGTTCCCTCGTGGCGCAGCGCCGGGCGGAAGCTGTGGCCGCAACCCGCGCCAGCGCTGGGACGGCTCGCGCCCACCGGCCGTGCGGGCCCCCGCCGGTGCCGCCGCGGAGCACGCGGCGCGGCGACGGGCGAGTCGGTGCGACGGTGAGCGTGCCCCGCGGGACGGTGGGTCAGCCGGGCACAGGCACGGCCGGCGGACGGTTCGGGAGGAAGCCGTGGGCGCGGCGGGCGAGCCACTCCGCCTTGTAGCGGTCCACGCTGCGGTGCCAGTTGAGGATGCCGGCCATCCAGTTCCGCAGATCGTGCACGTACTCCCGCATGATCGCGCGTGCCTCCTCCGGGAGCCGGAAGTCGTCGTGGAGCACGGGCAGTTCGTGCTCGACGACGTGCTCGAACTGTTGTAGGCGGCGGCTCATCAGGTCGTGGACGACGCCGAGCGCCCTCGGGTAGTCGCAACCGAAGAAGTTCTGCACGACGAGGATCGCGTTGTGGATCTCGCCCTCGTACTCGATCTCCTTCTGGTACGAGAAGACATCGTTCAGCAGGCAGGCGAAGTCGACGGCCGCGTTCTCCAGGGAGCGGACCGGGCCGCTGCGGTAGACCTCGGGCGGGACGGCCGGGCCGTGCCCCATGCGGCACAGGCTCAGGGTGAGATCGCTGCCGAAGGTGCGGCGGCGCATCTCCAGGTAGTCGACCGGGTCGGGGACGCGGTGCTGGATCTGGTTGGACAGCTCCCACAGCCAGCTCTCGGTCATGACGTTCACCGCGTCCTTCAGCGTGGTCCGCTGCCCGGGCGTCATGGCCGCGGTGGTGCGCGCCCACAGGTCGGTCAGGGTGCGCTCCATGGCGTTGGCCGGGACCGGCGCCGCCTCGCCGTCGACCGGCATGCAGTCCGACAGCCGCGCGGTGGTCAGGCGGGCCGCGGCCAGGTCGCGGCGGTGGCCGAACACCAGCGGGTAGTAGTCGTCGCCGTAGGTGCCGAAGACCAGCCACCGGGCGCTGAGGTCGAGCGCCTCCGGTGTGGCGTCGGGGTCGAGTCCGGCCGAGCACAGCGCGAGGTCGTAGGCGGCGAGCTTGTCCTCGTCCCAGACGCCCTCGGCGAGGACTCCCATCCGGTGGCACCAGTCGACCAGGCGGGCGCGGGCGGTGTCGAGGTGCGGGCTGAGCTCGAGCGGGAACGGCATGCGGATGTCGGGGATCAGGGACGGGCCGACCTTCTGGTACGGCACGTGGGTGTGGGGGCGCAGCCTCCCCCACTGCCCGGACGGCGTGGGCGACGCCCCCCTGTGGCCCGCCGCGGCGAGCAGGGCGCGCACGTCGGCGGCGGAGGTCCCGGGGCCGCTCGGGCCCGCCCACGGGACGGTCCGGCGGGCGCCCTCGTTCATGTACCGGCTGGAGCGCAGATGCCACTCGTGGCCGCCGGACTGCCAGTCCTGGAGTCCCTTCGCGTACGCCGTGACGGCCGCGACCTCGTCCGGGGTGAGGCCCTTCTCCAGCGCGATCGCGGGCACTTCGGTGAAAGCGGTGTGTTCGAACTGGTGGAGCCGTGAGGTGAGGACGTCGTTGACGACGTCGGCGGCCTCCTGGGTGGTGCAGCCGAAGAAGGTCTCCAGGACGAGCACGCCGTTGCTGTTCTCCCCCTCGTCCTGGACCTCCCGCTGGTAGGAGAACAGGTCGTTGCGCAGGTGCACGGCGTCGGAGAACGTCTCCATCAGCACCCGCAGTGGCCTGGTCCCGGTGACGGCGGCGGGCACCTCGGCGGTCGCGTACTCCACGAGGCCCGCCGACCAGGGGGCACCGCCCACCTTGCGGCGCATCTCGATGTACTCGACGGGGTTGGCGATCCGCCCCTCGTTGATGTTGGACAGCTCCCACAGGGACTCGTTGAGGAGGTGTTCGGTGGCGACGGCGAACCGGCGGCGCCAGTGCGCGGACATGGCCGGCACGGTGCGCGCCCACAGGTCGGCGAGGCCGGCCTCGACCGGGTTGCGCGGCTCCGGTACCGGCGCGGACGGGTCGAGCGGCATGAACAGCGGCAGGCGGTCCAGGTGGGCCTTGCCCCCGGCGCGATCCCCTGTGCGCTTGAACTTCTCCAGGAAGTGGTCGTCGAAGAAGAAGACCCACACGTACCAGTCGGTGATGAGGCAGAGGGCCTCGCCGTCGCAGTCGGGGTGGGTGTAGGCGCAGAGCAGGCCGTAGTCGTGGGCGTCGAGGTCGGACCGCTCCCAGACTCCCGAGCCCTCCAGCATGCCCGTCTCGCGCGCCCACGCGGTCGAGTGGGCGCGGGCCCGGTCGACATGCGGGTTGAGCCGCGCGGGATGCGGCAGGTAGAAGTGCGGGAGTTCGAACGGCTGCGTCATGGCCGGGTCCTGCCCGTGGCCCACCGGGCGCATCCGTCCGCCCGGACATGATCACACCATTGCGTGAACCGGGGGCGAAAGGGAACTCGGAGCCGCTACGACCGGACCTGGATGAGCGCGTGCGTCCCGCTGACCCGCCAGCGCTGCTCCTCCGCCGCGACGAGCGCCGCCTCGGTGTCCGGCGTGAGCCCGGTGATCACCTCGGACTTGAGGGTGCGCAGGGCGGCGACCGGTCCGGGGAAGGAGCGGGTGACGTCCGCGAACGGCGTGGTCGGCGGCCACCTCCGGTCGCCCACCAGGCGGCGGTAGTTGAGGTCGCCCTTGAACATGGTGAGCGAGGCCGCGGCGAAGTCGGCCCTCAGGTCGTCGGGCATCCGGTCGTAGGGCAGCGGCGAGCAGGAGAAGGGGTGGGCGCGCAGCGTGAGGCGGCCGTCGGTCAGGGCGGTCCACAGGCGGCGCCCGTGTTCCGCGGCCGCTCCCCTCGCTCCCGTCAGCCGGCGCACCGCGTCGAGGACGTCGGCGGTGGTGGCGTCGGAGACGTAGTACGGGTACGGCTTGACGTGCAGCACCGCGCGGGCGATGTGCCCGTGGGCCAGCAGATGGGCGATGAGCAGCAGATCCGGCACGAGTTCGCGCCCGGCGTTGTCGGCGACCAGGCAGAGCGTGCCGGTGCCCGCGGTGCGGAGCAGCCGCCACAGGCGCTCGCTGTCGTCGGCGACGAGGGCCGGGACGGGGGCGGCCGTCGTGGTGCCCTCGGCGGACAGGCGGAAGCCGAGGTCGGCACGGTTGCCCCACAGGGATCCGTGCAGCAGGGCGCGGGCCTGTTCCTCGGCGGGGCGGTCGGCCAGGTCGTCGAGCGCGGCCAGTTCCTCGTCCGTCGTGGAGGAGCCGAGTTCGGCGAGCTTGGCGGGTCGGAAGGGGTCGATGCCCTGCCAGGGTCCGGGAGTGAAGTAGCCGACGGCGTGCAGCAGTTGACGGTAGAGCCAGCTCTCGGACCACAGCCAGGGCACGTCGTACCAGGACCGTCCGGCGTACGTGCCCATCCCCCAGCCCTCCCAGCGGTCCCGGTCGTGCGCGTCGGCGGGGAGGGGTTCGATCACGCCCCCGGTGCAGCTCGCCAGCAGGGCGTCGAGGGCGCGCCGCTGCTCCGGTCCGAACGGGAGGTCCTCGCGCACCCGCCGGATGATCGCGGGGTGCCGTTCGGCGAGCACGCCGTGGGGGAAGGTGCCGGGTTCGTTGCCGAGGATCAGGGGGGCGGTGGGGGTGTCGGGCATGCGGCTCACCGTAACGCGCGGGGCGCTGCGGTCAGTCGGCCGGCGTCGGCGGCGCGGCGGTGCTCAGACGGGGGCGATCTCCCGCTCGAGTCGGGCCGCGAGGCTGAGGTAGCGGGCGCGGCGGGTGACCGGGACCAGACCGCGGATGAGGATCTGCCACATCTCGGCGGTGCGGCGGGGCTGGCGTGCGACGGGTTCGCGGGAGCGGCCCACGACGCGGGTGCCGACGAAGAAGCAGACGAGGGAGTGGGCGACGACGTCGATGTCGGCGTCGGGGTGGACGTCGGCCTCCTTCACCGCGCCGAGGAGCCGGGCGGTGACGATGTCCAGCCACTCGGTGAATGGGTGGCTGAGCGGTGGGCGCGGGCGTATGCCACCGGTCGCGAGCCGCAGCCCGGCTCGCAGCACGGGGTCCTCGGCGGACAGCCGGGCTATGCCGAAGGTGAGCCGCATCAGCGCCTCGAGGGAGGTGTGGCCGCGCGTCTCGGTGTCCCGGGCCAGCCGTCGGCAGGTGGCGGACTGGAGCTCCAGGATGGCGTGGGCCAGATCCTCCTTCGCCGCGAAGTGGAAGTACAGGGCCCCCTTGGTGACCTGTGCGTGTTCCACGATGTCGCTGAGACTGGTCGATTCGTAACCGTGCCGGTCGAACAGGTCGGCGGCGGCCGAGATGATCGTCGCGCGGGTCTGTTCGGCGCGTACCTGCCTCGCCATCGACTGAACTCCTGAGCCGGAAAGGAACGGGTCATGCCGTTTGTTTTTACCCGATGCACACGATAGCTCACCGTACGGCTGTCCCACCTCCCCGGCCCCGCCTGTGAGTTGGTGCACATCCGGCAAAACAAGCGCACGCTTCGAAAGAAAACAGCACGTCCGGTATCTAAGTGTGGCAGGTGTGGGGGAAAAAGAGAACGGCGGGCCGACCGGTGCCCCATCCGCACCGGCCGACCCGCCCGTCTGTGGCGATCGCCGTCTCTGGTCAGGCCGTCGGGCCCGCCGTCAGAAGGTCAGGCTCCAGCCGTTGATCCGGCCGGTGTCCTGCGCCGCCGTGTCCTGCACCCGCAGCTTCCAGGTGCCGTTGGCGAGTTCCGACGAGGCGTTCACCGTGTAGGTGGCGTTGACGTTGTCCGCGGAGTCCGAGCTGCTGGCGGACTTCAGGCGGTACACCGAGCCGTCCGGCGCCACCAGGTCGACGACCAGGTCACCGCGGTAGGTGTGGGTGATGTCCACGCCCACCTGGAGGATCGAGGGCGCGTAGCCGCTGCGGCCGCTGACGGTGATCGGGGACTCGACCGCCGATCCGGCGTCCGGGATGGACACCGCGGTGGTGCTGGAGTAGGTGGAACCGCCCGTGGACGTACCGCCCTTGACGGCCTGCACCGTCTTGGCGGCGTCCGCCAGACCCGCGCCGCAGCCGCCGGTGCAGGTGCCGGGCAGCGCACGGGCGTTGGACTTGATCGCCGACTCGATCTGGGCCGGGGTGAGGGCCGGGTTGGCCGACTCCATCAGCGCGGCGAGACCCGCGATGTGCGGGGTGGCCATGCTGGTGCCCTGGTAGTAGGCGTAGTTCTCGGTCGACGGCGTCCGCGTGCCGGAGTTCAGCGTGGACAGGATGCCGTTGGCCGTGCTGGTCCGGGTCTCACCGCCGGGTGCGGCGATGTCGACGACCGTGCCGTAGTTGGAATAGGAGGCACGGGCGCCGGCCCGGTTGGTGGCAGCGACGGTGATGACGTTGTTGCAGTTCGCCGGGGAGGAGTTGGCGGCGTTCTGGTTCTCGTTGCCCGCGGCGACGACGACCGTGGTGCCGCGGTTCACGGCGGCATTGATGGCGCTCTGGGTGGCGGTCGAACAGGAACCGCTGCCGCCCAGGCTCATGTTGATGACCTTGGCGACGTTGGCGTTGGCGGGCACGCCGGAGACGGTGCCGCCGGACGCCCAGGTGATGGCGTCGATGATGTCCGAGTCGTAGCCGCCGCACTTGCCGAGCACGCGCAGCGGGGAGATCTTCGCGCTGTACGCGATGCCGGCGACGCCCTTGCCGTTGTTGGTGGCCGCGGCGATGGTGCCCGCCACGTGGGTTCCGTGCCAGGAGGAGTTGCTGCCGGTGGACTGGCCGCACTCGCCCGCCGCGTACCAGTCGCCCGGGTCGGCAGGGTTGCTGTCACGGCCGTTGCCGTCTACGGCGACCGCGGTGTCGGAGATGAAGTCGTAGCCGGCGACGACGTTGGCGGCGAGGTCGGTGTGGGCGACATAACCGGTGTCGATGACGGCGACGGTGACACCGGCGCCGGTGGCGAGGTCCCAGGCACCCGGCACCCGCATGCCGGCGGTGGTCTCGAACAGGTCCCACTGCTTGGTGTACTCGGTGTCGTTCGGGGTCAGCTTGGGCTTGTTCAGCCGGTCCGGCACCACGTAGGCGACCTGCGGGTCGGCGCTGTACTCGGCGACCACGTCGGCGACGTCCGCCGTGCTGAGGTTCTCGCCGAGGTCGACGAGCGCTGCACCGGTGCCGAGACGGCGCTGGAAGTCCACGTCCTCGCCGGTCCTCTTGCCCTTGGCCTCGGCGTCCGCGGCGGCGGCCTTGTTGGACTCGGCCTCGGCGGCGCCCGACCTGTAGCCGACGATCAGCCGCTCGGCCGGGCTCCCCGGCGCGGCCTCGGTGCGGGCCGCGGGGACGGCGGACGCGTCGGTGGGGGACTCCTCGGCGACGGCGACCTGAGTGGAGGCGGCCGTCAGCAGGGCGGCGGACAGAGCGGCGGCGGATATCAGCTTCCGTCTCGCCGAGGAGTTCCGGGGGTTCGGGGAGGGGGTACGCAAGGGTGTGCCTTTCGTGCCGTGACTCCGGAAAGGTGCGGAGTGGGGAGTGGGGGTCGATTCGCTTCGTCATCGAAGCGGCGGGGTGAATCGATGTGCGGCATATCGGCCGGCCAGGCGCGGGGCAGCGATCCGTTCGGGGTTGCCTGTGGATCAACTGCGCTCGAACGATAGGCAAATGCCAGGTCGGCGGGATACCGGGGAAACCCTCGATCCGGCCGGAAAACACCCCTCGATGACCGGGCCGCGGCCGGGAACGGACCACTGTGCCCGGTTAAGGACCCGGGTGAACGGGCCGGGCGGTTTTCCCGTACTGCACTCATAGCATCCCGTTCCCGCCACGGCACAGGAGAGGTCACGGATGACCGGACACCGCATCGCGCTCGCCGCCGCCCTCGTGGGTCCCGTTCTGTTGTGCGCGGCCGGACCGGCGTGGGCGCACGGAGCACCGACGGATCCGGTCAGCCGGGTCGTGGCCTGCTCGCCCGGCGGCGGGCGGGCGGACTCCGACGCGTGCCGCGCGGCGACCGCCGCCAACGGCGCGCCGCTGGCGGCCTGGGACGACCTGCGGGTCGCGGGCGTCGACGGCCGGGACCGGCAGGTGGTCCCCGACGGGCGGCTGTGCAGCGGCGGCCTGCCCGGCTACCGTGGCCTCGACCTCGCCCGCGCCGACTGGCCGGCGACCCGGGTGGCGCCCGGCGGGACGCTGTCGATGACGTACGCGTCCACCATCCCGCACACCGGCACGTTCCGCCTCTACCTGACCGGGCCCGGCTACGACCCGGGCCGGCCGCTCACCTGGTCCGACCTGCCGGAGCGGCCCCTCGCCGAGGTGACGGACCCGGCCCTCACGGACGGCGCGTACCGCTTCCGGGTGACACTGCCCGAGGACCGGACGGGGCGTCACGTGCTCTACACCGTCTGGCGGAACAGCAGCACACCGGACACCTACTACTCGTGCTCGGACCTGGTGTTCCCGGAGCGGGAGGCCACCGAGAAGACCCGCGAGGCGTCCGCACGCGGCGGACGGTCTTCGCCACGTCCGGACGCCAAGAAACGTACCGCTGGCGGAAGTTCGGCCCCGTCGGCAGTGGATGGCACCGCCGTCGCCTCCGCCTCCGAACCCTCCGGTCCCTCCGCCCCACTCCTCGCCGGCGGGGCCGCCGCGCTGCTGACGCTGACCGGCTGCGCCGCCCTGGCCCTGCGGGCACGGCGGCGCTGAGCCACCCGTGTCCCGTAGCCCCGTGTGCTCACGCTTCATCACGATGCGGCAGCGAGAGCTCACTTCCCGTGGCCGGTCACTTGACGACCGGTGGCCGCGCACGATTGGCTCCGGGCCAGCGAGAGTTCACCCGGTCGGCGCACGCCCCGCGGGCCGCACTCTCCCCTGCTCTTGCTCGGCCGCACAGCGAGGTCCGCACCCGCATGAACGCTCCTCCCGCGCTTTTGCCCTCCGGCAGATCCGTCCGCCTCGCGGCCCTGGCGGCCGCCGTCGGTCTGCTCCTGACCGGCTGCTCCGCCCTCGGCCCGGACGACGACTCCGGCGCCGACGGGGCGGGCGCCGGACGGATGAGGGTCGCCCTGGTCACCCACGGGGGTGAGGGCGACGCGTTCTGGGACCTGGTGCGCGAGGGGGCCGAGGCGGCGGCGGCGAAGGACGGCATCGATCTGACGTACGCCAGCGACGCGGACCAGGCGGGGCAGGCGGAGCTGGTGCGGGACGCGATCCGCGACGAGGTCGACGGCCTCGCCGTCACCCTGGCCAAGCCCCAGGCGATGAAGGGACCGGTGGGCGAGGCCCGGGCCGCGGGCATCCCCGTGGTCGGGCTCAACTCGGGTATCGACGCGTGGAAACCGGCGGGGCTGCCGGCGTACTTCGGCCAGGACGACGGCCTCGCGGGCCGGGCCGTCGGCGACAAGCTGAACGCCCTGGAGGCGAAGCACGCCCTGTGCGTCGTCCACGAACGCGGCAACGTCGCCCTGGAGGCCCGGTGCGCCGGGATGAAGAAGACGTTCGGCGGACAGACCGAGAACCTCTACGTGGACGGCACCGACATGGAGGCAGTGTCCGGCATCGTCACCGCCCGGCTGCGCCAGGACCCGACCATCGACGAGGTCGTCACCAACGGCGCCCAGTACGCCCTCACCGCGGTGGAGGCCGCCGAGAAGGCGGACAGCGGGGCCCGGGTCGCCACCTTCGACCTCAACGAGGAGTTGGTGGCGGCCGTGCGCGACGGCGACGTGCAGTTCGCGGTGGACCAGCAGCCCTACCTCCAGGGCTACTTGGCGGTGGACGCGCTGTGGCTGTACCGCACCAACGGCAACGTCAGCGGCGGCGGGGTGGCCCCGGTGCTCACCGGGCCGGCGTTCGTCACCAAGGCCAACGTGGCCCGGGTCGCCCGGGTCGCCGCCCGGGGCACCCGCTGACGGCCGGGTCCGGTGAAAGGGTCCGAAACTTTCGGTCACGCACGGGCCCTACGGTGACGCGTACGGATACCATCCTGCGCACCCCCTGCTGAGCAACCCGGGACGCACCCACCCCTCGCGCCCGTCCCCCGCCTCCCGTCACCCCGCACGCTCCCCCGCTGATCCGACCGCCCCTAGGACGACGATGTCTCCACGGACAGGTGCCCGGCGCCGTCTCGGCTCCATACGTCTTTCGCTGGTGCTCCTGGCTCTGGTGCCCGGCGTCACCCTCGCCGCCATGTGGGGCGTGACGACGATCCAGATGTTCTCGGAGGGGCTGCACCTGCGTGCGCAGACCCAGCTGAGCCGGTCCACCGGCGCGATGGGCACCGACGCGACGCTCGCGCTCCAGCGGGAGCGCAGACTGTCGGCGGCGTGGCTGGCCTCCCGGCCGGGCCCGGGGGACGCGGGCCGGCAGGAGGAGCGCCGGGCGGAACTCGACGCGCAGCGGGAGCGGACCGACGCGGCGGTGGCGAAGCTGGTCCGGCAGGCGGACGCGATCGCCGAGGCGCCCGCACGGGTCTCGGACCGGCTGTACTCGGTGCTCGGCTCGGTGGGCAGCCTCGAGTACTACCGGGACCAGGTCGACGACCCCGGTGACATCACCGCCGGACAGGCACTCGACCAGTACACCTCGATCATCGACGACCAGATCCACGCCTTCCAGGAGCTGTCCCAGGTCGACGACGGCGACCTGACCTCGCAGGCCGGCCCGTTGGTCGCGCTGGAGCACGCGGCCGAGCTGGTCTCCCAGGAGGACGCGCGCCTCGCCCTCGCCTGGCCCTCGGGGCACCTCGACGAGCGGGCCTGGGCCGACTTCGCGGAGCTGGTCGGCACCCGGCGCTGGCTGGTGGAGGACCAGATCGTGCCGTCCCTGCGGGGCACTGCCAAGGCCCAGACCGAGCGGATCCTGCGCAGCCCCGAGTGGCGGACGCTCCAGGAGATCGAGGACCGGGTGCTCGCGGCCCGCGCGGCGGACGGGGGCGGCGACATTCCCGTACCCGACGCGCGCGAACGGTGGAACGCCGCCCTGGACACGGTCGCCGCCCAGTACAGCGCCATGATCCGGCAGCAGACCGACCAACTGCTCACCCGCAGCGCCGACGAGGCCCGCGGCCTGCTGCTGACCGCCGCCGCGCTGAGCACCGGGGGACTGCTCGCACTGCTGCTGTGCGTGGGCATGTCCTGGCGGATCACCCGCTCGTTGTCCCGTCGGCTGCGCGGTCTGCGCCTGGCCACCCTCGGCCTGGCGCAGGAGCGGCTGCCCGACGTGGTGGCCCGGCTGGAGCGGGGCGAGAAGGTCGACGCGGAGTCGGCGACCACGCTGCTGGACTACGGCCACGACGAACTGGGCCAGGTCGCCCGGGCGTTCAATCATGCGCAGCGCACCGCCGTGCACACCGCGATCGAACTCGCCGACACCCGGCGCGGGTTCCAGAAGATCATTCTGGGCATCGCGCGGCAGAGCCAGAACCTCGTCAACCTCCAGCTCAGCAAGCTCGACACGCTGGAACGCACGCACACCGACCCCGATGTGCTGAAGGGCCTGTACGAACTGGACTCCGTGGCAAGTCAGTTGCGCCGTTACGAGGAGAACCTGGTCGTCGTCAGCGGGGAGCGGCCGGGCCGGTCCTGGAGCGAGCCGGTCGCACTGGTCGACATCCTGCGCAGCGCCGTCGGCGAAGTGGCCGAGTACCGGCGGGTGGAACTGCACACGGACGAGGAGGTCGCCCTCGCGCCGCCCGCGGTGGCCGACGTGATCCATCTGCTGGCCGAGCTGATCGAGAACGCCACGCTGTACTCCCCCGCGCCGAGCCCCGTCGCGGTGCGGGCCTCGATGGTGGCCAAGGGCCTCGCCGTCGAGGTGGAGGACCGGGGGCTCGGCATGTCCGAGGAGGACTACGCGTCCCTCAACGCCCAGTTGGCGCAGCCGCCGAAGTTCGACGTGGTGGCGCTGGCCGACGACCTCCGGCTCGGCATGTTCGTGATCTCCCAGCTCGCCCACCGGCACGGCATCACCGTCACCCTGCGCCCCTCGCCCTACGGCGGGACGACGGCGATCGTGCTGATCCCGCACGACGTGGTGGTCCGGGACGCGGCGGAGGCTTCGACGCCGGCGGCCGCCGGGCCGCGCGCGGCCGTCGCCCCGGCGGGCGGCGCGGCGGACGGCGCGGCGGACGGCGGAGGGACCGGCACCGGGACCAGCACCGGGACCAACGCCTGCAACGGCAGCGGCAAGGCGAGTACCGATCATGCCGTGACCGATCCTTCGGACACCGAACCGTCAGGGACCGCCCCTTCGGACACCCCTCCGTCGGACACCGAACCGTCAGGGACCGGTCCGTCACGCACGGCGCCCTCGCCCACCACCCCCAACGGCACCGGCGTCCCGGCCCCCGCCCCGCCGTCCGCCGCCGTACCCGCCCGCCCGCGTGACGGCCTCGCCCCGCTCCCCCGCCGCGTCCCCCAGACCAGCCTGGCCGCCGAGCTGCGTGAGGAACCGGCGCCCGATCCCGGGGACGGTACGCCCGACGACTTCACCGCGGAACGCGCCGCCTCCTCCCTGGCCGGCTTCCAGCGCGGCACCCTCCGGGCCCGCGACGCCGACGCCTGCGACCCCGCCGAAGTGACCCACCAGACCGCCGGCCCCTGAGCACCGGCCGAACCACCACTGGCCGAGCCAGCACGAGCCGCAGTACCACCACCGCCGACGAAGGACCATCGCCATGACACGCCCCGCCCCCGCCACGCACACCCAGCTGGACCAGCTGCTGACCGGACTCGTGGAGCGCGTCGCCGACGTGAACCAGGCCGTGGTGCTCTCCGAGGACGGGCTGGTGGTGAGCAAGTCCACCGGTTTCCTGCGCGACGACGCCGAGCGCCTCGCGGCGACCGCCTCCGGTCTGATGAGCCTCAGCAAGGGCGTCAGCATGGATTTCCGCGGCGGCCCGGTGCGCCAGGCGCTCATCGAGATGGCCAACGGCTTCCTGGTCCTCACCTCGGCCGGTCCCGGCGCCCATCTCGTGGTGCTCACCGGCCCCGGTGCGGACGTCGGCGTGGTGGCGTACCAGATGAACATGCTGGTGAAGAAGATCGGCGAGCACCTCAGCGCGGCACCGCGGGGCGCGGCCGGCCCCGTCGGCCCCGGCGCGTGAGGTGACCGGAGGCGATGCGGCGGGCCGGCTCGTACGACCGTTCGCCCTGATTGGTGGGCGCACCCGGCCCAGCCGCGCCGACTTCACCCTGATCACCACCGTGACGGCGGCCGATCCGCAGCCCCGGACCGCCGGCCGCCCGCAGCCGGAGCACACGCGGATCCTGCGGATGTGTGCCGAGCCCGTCGCCGTGGCGGAGCTCGCCGCCCGACTGGACCTGCCGGTCAGCGTGGTCGTGATCATGTTGTGCGATCTCCTGGAGGCGGGCCGGATCATCGTCCACCCGCCGCACCCCGTCACGCGCGCCACCCCGGACCTGGACCTGCTGAAGAAAGTGAGGGACGGCCTTGGCCGGCTCTGACCCCACCGTCCGCCCGTCCGTGGGGCGTTCGGCACCCGACACGGTCAAGATCCTGATCGCCGGGGGCTTCGGCGTGGGCAAGACGACCATGGTCGGCTCGGTGAGCGAGATCGTGCCGCTGCGCACCGAGGAGCCGCTGACCATGGCGGGCCTGGACGTCGACGACCTGAACGGCATCGCGGAGAAGCGGGCCACCACCGTGGCCCTGGACTTCGGGCGGATCACCGTCTCCGACGACCTCGTGCTGTACCTGTTCGGTACGCCGGGTCAGCAGCGGTTCTGGTTCATGTGGAACGACCTGGCCCTGGGCGCGCTGGGCGCGGTGGTCCTGGTCGACGTGCGCCGGCCGCGGTCGAGCTTCGCGGCGATCGACTTCTTCGAGCGCCGGGGCATTCCGTTCGTCGTGGGCGTCAACGGTTTCCACGGCAGGCACCCGTATCCCCCGGAGGAGATACAGGAGGCGCTGGCGCTGCCGCCGGGGGTGCCGGTGCTGCTGTGCGACGCGCGCGAGCGGGAGTCGTGCCGGGACGTGCTGATCGCCCTGATCGACCGGCTGATCGCGACTGCCGCCCCGGCACGGTGAGGAACGCCCGTCCGCACCGGCGCGGTGGGTGGGGTCAGTCCAGACCGGCCGACTTCAGCCAGGACTTGGCGACCTCCAGCGGGTCCTTCTTCTCCAGCATCACCTGGGCGTCCAGGTCGAGCAGGGTCTTGGTGTCCAGCTTCGCGGAGACCTCGTCGAGCGTGTCGACGCCCTCCTGGGAGAGACCGTCCTTGTGAACCAGCGGGGTCACGTTGGCGAAGCCGAACAGGTTCTCCGGGTCCTTCAGGACGAGGAACCTCTCCTTCACGATGGTCGGGTCCGTGGTGAAGACGTCCGCGGCCTGCACGGTGTTCTTCGACAGCGCCGACTGGGTCAGCGGGCCGCCCGCGTCCAGCGCCTTGAACGACTTGAACTCCAGCCCGTAGACGTCCTTCAGGCCCTTCAGGCCCTGCTGCCGGGTCTGGAACTCGGGCGATCCGCCGATCACCAGTTCCGGTGCCGCGTCCTTGAGGTCGGCGAGGGTGGACGAGGAGGTCAGGCCGTACTGCTTCGCGGTCTCGGCGTTGACGCTCACCGAGTCCTTGTTCTCGGCCGGGGACGAGTCGAGGATCGTGAGCTTCTTGTCGAGCCTGGCCTTCACGGCGGTGTTCACGGCCTCGGCGGACTTCTGCTCGGCCTTGGGGTCGAGGTAGGCGAGCAGGGAGCCGTTGTACTCCGGCAGGACGGTGATGGAGCCGTTCTTCATCAGGCCGTAGGTGGTCTCGCGGCTGCCGATGTTGTGCTTGTAGGTGACCTTGAAGCCCTTGGCCCGCAGCGCCTCGCCGTAGATGTCGGCGAGCAGCGTGCTCTCGGCGAAGTTGTTCGAGCCCACGACGACGGTGCCGGCGTCCGCCTTCTCGCCCGCCAGCGGGTTGTCGGGGGTGTCGTCGGAGGAGCAGCCGGCGAGCAGCGCCGCCGCGGCGGCGAACACGACGGCGGCCGCGACGGTGTGCTTCGCCCTGGACCTGCTGCTCTGCACGCTGGAAGTCATTGACCGATCCAATCCAGCCGTCCTGGATGAGTCAAGAACGGCCTCATTACGGTTTGTTGTCGCGTCGTCTCGTGCATGACGGGCCGTCAGCGCCGGCGTACCCCGGGGGACACCGCGAACCTCCCCGCCGCCCAGAACACCGCGAGCGTGACCAGGGCCAGGGCGGCGACCAGCGTGGCGCCGCCGACCACCTTCTCGTAGTCGCGCTGGTAGAGACCGTCGACGATGTACCGGCCGAGCCCGCCGAGGCTGACGTAGGCGGCGATGGTGGCCGTCGAGACGATCTGGACGGCGGCCGAGCGCAGACCGCTCAGGATCAGCGGGAGCGCCACCGGCAGTTCGACCCGCAGGAGGATCCGGGGCTCGTGCATGCCCATGCCCCGGGCCGCGTCCACCGGCGACGGGTCGACGGAACGGACGGCCTCGTAGGTGGTCACCAGGATCGGCGGGACCGCGAGGACGACCAGCGGGATCATCACGGGCAGCAGACCGAAGTCCAGCAGCACGAACATCAGCACCAGCAGGCCGAAACTCGGCAGCGCGCGGGCGGCGGTGGCGATGAGGGCAAGCGCGTTCCCGCCGCGTCCGGTGTGCCCGGTGAGCAGTCCGACGGGCAGACCGACGGCCGCGGCGAGGACGAGGGCCAGCAGCGAGTACCGCACGTGCTCGAGGAGGCGCCGGGGGATGCCGTCGTATCCGTGCCAGTGGGCGCTGTCGCCGAAGAAGGCGTTGACGAAGTTCAGGACGTTCACCGGACCGCCGCCTGTCGCGGTTCGGGGCGTTCCCGGGGCGGGGCGGGTGTGCGTCGGGCGGGCCCGCCGCGCGGCATCCAGGGGGTCAGCAGCACCCGCAGCAGGACCAGGAGGGCGTCGCACAGGATCGCCAGCAGGGCCGTCGCGATCACGGACTTGACCGCGAGTTCGGGCCGGTCGTACTTCAGGGCGACGGCGAGCAGATTGCCGAGGGCGCCCTGGTTGCCGATCAGGGCCCCGATGCTGACCAGGGAGATGCTGGAGGCCGTGGCCACCCTGAGGCCGGCGATGACGGCGGGCGCGGCGATGGGCAACTGCACCTGGAGGTAGCGCCGTACGGGGCCGAAGCCCATCGCGGTGGCGGCGGCGAGGGTCTCCTCGGGGACCGAGCGCACCGCGTCGACGATCGCCGGGACCAGCACCACCAGGCTGTACACGGCCAGCGGGATCATCACGGTGAGTTCGGTCTGGCCGGTGTAGTCGATGAGGACGACGAAGAAGGCCAGCGAGGGGATGGCGTAGAGGACGGTGGTCACGCCGATGACCGGCGGGTAGAGCCAGCGCAGCCGCACGCAGAGCTGGGCGAGCGGCAGGGCGAGCAGCAGTCCGGCGGCCACCGGCAGCAGGGCCTCGCGCACGTGCAGGCCGATCAGGCCGAAGTAGCTGTGCTGGAGGTCGCTGGGGACGTCGAAGAGGCCGTTCACGGGGCGACTCCCGCCCGGTCCGCGCGGCCCCGCGCGTGCGCGGCGCGGATCGCCTCGGCGATGGTCTGCTGGGAGACGACTCCGGTCACCCTGCCGCCCGTGTCGACGGCGACGGCCCAGCCGGTGGGTGAGAGCACGGCGCAGTCGAGGGCGACCCTCAGGGAGTCGACGCCGGGCACGAACGACCGCCCGTACGGCAGGAGCCGGTCGGTCCCGAGGTCCGCCGCGCCCGGCTCGTCCCGGGCGGCCCAGCCGAGCGGGCGGCCCTCCGCGTCGGTCACCAGCAGGTGCGGGGCGTCGGCCGCGGCGACGCGTTCGGCTCCGGCGCCGGCCCGGACCACGGCGTCGGTGGTCAACTCCAGGCCGGCGGAGGGGAAGAAGGACAGGCGCCGGATGCCGCGGTCGGTACCGAGGAAGTCCTCGACGAAGGCGTCCGCCGGGTCGGCCAGCAGTTCGGCGGGCGGCGCGTACTGGGCGAGCCGGCCGCCCTCGCGCAGCACGGCGACCATCGTGCCCAGGATGATCGCCTCGTCGATGTCGTGCGTGACGAAGACGATGGTCTTGCCCAACTCGTCCTGGAGACGAAGCAGTTCTTCCTGGAGGCCTTTGCGCACCACCGGGTCGACGGCCGAGAAGGGCTCGTCCATCAGCAGTACCGGCGGGTCCGCGGCCAACGCCCGTGCCACGCCGACCCGCTGCTGCTGACCCCCGGAGAGCTGGTAGGGGTAGCGCTTGGCCAGCGAGTTGTCCAGACCCACTCGTTCCATCAGCTCCGCCGCCCGCTCCCGGGCCCGGCGCCTGCCCCAGCCGAGCATGCGGGGCACGGTGGCGATGTTGTCGATCACGGTGCGGTGCTGGAAGAGCCCGGCGTTCTGGATGACGTACCCCATGGACCGGCGCAGCGTGGTCACCGGGCGGCGCCGGACGTCCTCGCCGTCGAGGAGGACGGTGCCCTCGGTGGGTTCGACCATCCGGTTGATCAGGCGGAGCGTGGTCGTCTTGCCGCAGCCCGAGGGGCCGACGAGGACGGTGATCGAGCGGTCGGGGATCTCCAGCGACAGCCGGTCGACCGCCACCGTGCCGTCCGGGTACCGCTTCGTGACTGAGTCGATCCGTATCAAGACGCCGAATACCCTTCGGTGGGCGGAGGTTCCTGGCCGAGGTCGCGCGTTGCCGCCGGTCGAGTGTAGACGCCACCCCGACCGGCCCTCCGGAGCGCGACACGCACACACACCGGTCTCCACGCCGTGCCGGGGCGCGCCCTCGCGCCGGACGGCTGCGGGCCCACCGGAGATCGCACAGTCCCTCGGCGGGCGCGCCCGGAACCGCCCCGCCCCATGCCCTCCGCGTCCGGATTACCCGACCGGAAAACAAGGGGGTGGCGGCTGCACGTCGTATCCATGCCGTCCGGAGCCTGCACCTCAGGGCCGAAAGGCTCGACTTCCGCTTTCGCGAAGGCAGTTCAGGACACCGGAATTCGAGGAAGCCGCACCCCCGGCCGGGTTCATGTGGAAGCGGAACGGTGCTGGATTTCCAGGCCGGAGCCCCAGCAGGGCACAACGGCCCTGGCCCCCCTGCCGTTCGGCCCTGCCCGGCTTGTTCAGTGCCTGTCCCATGGCAACCACTGTGGTGTTTTCCGTCCCTCCCTGCTTGTGTGAGAAGCGATGCTCCGCCCCCTTTCTGCGGACGGCACGTGCCGCCCGGTGCCGGGCGGCATTCCGCATCACCCCAACAACTGAGGGGGGAGAAATGCGTACAGCCCGATACACGGGTTTATCGGCCCTCTGCGTGACCGCGCTCGGCGCCGCTCTGGTGACGGCGCCGGGGGGCACCGCAGACGAACGTGCCGACGCCCCGTCGGCGAGCCCGGCCTCGCGCACCATCACCCTGGTCACGGGTGACCGGGTCGGGGTGGACTCCGAGGGACGAGTGACGACCGTGCGCCCGGGGAAGGGCCGCGACGTCCCGATCGCCGTCCAACGGACCGGCGAAGACACCTACGTCGTACCGCAGGATGCCGTCCCGCTCCTGCGCACGGGGATACTCGACCGGCGCCTGCTCAATGTCACCCGTCTGCTCGAGGACGGGTACGACGACGCGCACCGCGCCGCCCTTCCCCTGATCGTCGCCTTCAAGGGAGCCGCGACCGGCACGAAGGACGAAGTGAGAGCGGCAGACGGCAGGTTCGGCAGGAAGCTGCCGGGCATCGGCGCCGACACGGTCGCCCAGCCGCGGCGTGACGCGGTGGACGTGTGGCAGGCCCTCACGGAGGAGACCGGCGACGGCCGGCTGCGGGCCGCCCCCGGCGTACGGAGGATCTGGCTCGATGGTGCGGTGCGCACCGCGCTCGACCGGAGCGTGCCGCAGATCGGGGCGCCGGACGTGTGGAAGGCCGGATACGACGGCACCGGTGTGAAGGTGGCCGTGCTGGACACGGGAGTCGACGACACGCACCCGGACCTGGCCGGACGGCAGGTGGCCGAGCGGAACTTCAGTGCGTCGGCGGATGCCGTCGACCGGCACGGCCACGGTACGCACGTCGCGTCCACCATCGTCGGATCCGGTGAGAAGGCGGACGGCAGGTACAAGGGTGTGGCTCCGGGAGCCCGGATCCTCGACGGCAAGGTGCTCGACGACGAGGGCTACGGCACCGAGTCCGGCATCGTCGCGGGCATGCAGTGGGCCGCCGACGAAGGCGCAAAGGTGATCAACATGAGCCTCGGCGGCTTCGACGCCCAGGGCATCGACCCGCTGGAGCAGGCCGTCAACACCCTGACGGCCGACAGGGGAGTGCTGTTCGTGGTCGCCGCCGGCAACGAGGGTCCGACCTCCGGGACCGTCCGCACCCCCGGCAGCGCCGCCTCCGCTCTGACCGTGGGCGCGGTGGACAAGAGCGACGCGCTCGCCGGCTTCTCCAGCCGCGGACCGACCGCCGACGGCCTGCTGAAGCCGGACCTGACAGCACCGGGCGTCGACATCGTCGCCGCCAGGGCTGCGCACGGCGTCATCGGCGACCCCGGCCCGGACGGCTATGCGTCCCTCAGCGGCACGTCGATGGCCACTCCGCACGTCGCGGGCGCGGCGGCGCTCCTGGCGCAGAAGCACCCCGACTGGCAGGCCGACCACCTCAAGTCCGTTCTCACTGCGTCCACCAGGGAGGGCGCCGGTCTGGCTCCGACCGCAGAGGGCACGGGACGGGTCGACGCGGCGCAGTCGGTCCGGCAGACGCTGACCGCCTCTCCCGGCACCCTCGATTTCGGCACGCAGGCCGCACCGCACGAAGACGACCTGCCGGTGACCCGGACGGTCACGTACCGCAATGACGGCGACCGGCCGGTGAGCCTGCGCCTGTCGGTGAGGGAGTACACCTTCGACGGCAGCCCGGACTCCCACGGCACCTTCTCCGTCAGCCCGGCCACGTTGGCCGTTCCCGCGGGCGGCACGGCCGAGGCGTCGGTCACCGCCGACACCAGCAGGCCGGCCGACAACGGCACGCTGACCTCCGTGATCACCGCCGCCGCGGACGACGGCCAAACGGTCCGGGTCACGGGCACGGTGCTCCGCGAGGTCGACATGTACGACCTGACGCTCAGGCACACCTCACGCAGCGGCAAGGCCACCGCCGACTACGCGACCACGCTCGTCTCCCACCGCACGGGTGTCTGGGAGTGGCCGTACGAGTCGGACGGCACCGTCACGCTGCGCCTTCCGGAGGGCGACTACACCCTGAACACCGTGATCACCACGACCGACGGCGCGCAGATCAGCGGTCTGGACTGGCTGGCTCAGCCCCTGTTGCACCTCGACCGTGACACCACGGTCGCCCTCGACGCACGGAAGGCCAAGCCGGTCGACGTCACCGTGCCCGACGCACGGGCCGCGCAGAAGTCGGCGGTCATGGGCTACATGGTCCAGAAGGACGGCATGTGGTTCGAGCAGAGCCACTGGCTGACCTCCTTCAAGGGCTTCCGCACGGCACACGTGGGTGCCAAGCTGCCCGACAGTGTGCTGACGGCCGGCGCCACGGCGGTGTGGCAGGCCCCCAGGAAGGGCACCACGCTCACCAACTACCGCCTGGTGTGGAGCCGCGCCGGCTCGATGTACACCGGGCTGAGCCAGAAGGTGACGACCCGTCAACTGGCCAAGGTCACCGTCGGGCTGGGCACTTCGGTCACCGGTCGCACCGGAACACTGACCGTGATGGCCGACCCGGTCGGCAGCCTGTACCTCGGATCGGTGGCCTTCGCCCAGTCGCTGCCGGGCACCTCGGTGGAGTACCTGGGCGGAAGCGGGGCGCGGTGGAGTCTGCACTTCGGCTCCTACGTGCACGAGCAGCGCCACGAGGCGACGTACTACTCCCCGGCCCGTGCGTACACCCCGGGCAAGAGCTACAGCGAGCGGTTCGACACGGCGGTCACGGGGCCGTCCCTGCGGGCGGCGTACACCGGAATCTGGCGCAACGGCGACATCCTGACCCCGCAGATCCCGCTGTTCGCTGACGGCCGGGATCACCAGGGCGACGTGGTCCAGGGCACCGCGAGGACGGCGCTGTACCGCGACGGGAAGAAGATCTGGGAGTCCAGGTCCGCGCCGTACGGTGAAGCGGTCCCCGTCCCCGCGTCCAAGGCCGGCTACCGGCTGACCACCGACGTCCACCGCGCTCTGGGAACGGCGGCGACCAGCACCCGGGTGACCGCCGTGTGGACGTTCACCTCCGAGCGGCCGGCGGATCAGCGTGACCACCGGGTGAACGCCTCGGTCGTGCGGTTCGCACCGGACCTCGGTCTGACGAGCACCGCGAAGAAGGGCACGTCCGTGAAGGTGCCGTTCACCGTTCAGGGCGCGGCGGCCGGGAAGGGTCTGAAGAAGATCACTGTCCAGGCGTCGTCCGACAGCGGCCGGACCTGGAAGTCCCTGAAGGTGACCACGACGAAGAGCGGCCGGTACGTGACCGTCAGGAGCCCTGCCAAAGCAGGCGCGGTCTCCCTCCGGGTTCTGCTCACCGACACCAAGGGAGGAGCACTGACCCAGACCGTCCACCGGGCCTACCTGGTCACGTGAGGAGTGTCCATCACGGCACCCGGGTCCGGCTTCCTCCCCGCGGAGGGAACCGGACCCGAGGGTGCGCCGCCGGCGCACTCACCGGGCCGCGGTACGGCGACGCCCGAGGCACCGTGGATCCACGCGGCCCCATCGCCTCAGGCGCCCGACCGGTTCGCGACGCGGGGCTCCGGCAGGGTGTGCCCTCACTTCCCCGCCGTGGGCAGGCGCACCTCGAAGCGGCAGCCGCCGGTGACGTTGCGGACCGTGGCGCTGCCCCGGTGGGCCTCCACGATGCCGCGGACGATGGCCAGGCCCAGGCCCGCGCCGGCCGGTGGGGTGCGGGCGTGGGTGCCGCGCCAGCCGGTGTCGAAGACGCGGGGCAGGTCCTCCTCGGGGATGCCGCCGCAGCCGTCCGTCACGGACAGCACCACGCCTTCGTCAGAGCGTTCCGCGGCGACGGCGACCGTGCCGTCGGCCGGGGTCCGGCGGATGGCGTTGACCAGCAGGTTGCCCAGCACCCGGCTCATCTCCCGCCCGTCCACCTCCACCGGCACCGGCTCGACCCGGTCCCCGACCAGCCGTACGCCGTGTTCACGGGCCAGCGGGTCGGCGCCCGCGAGGGCGTCGCCGACCAGGTCGTACAGGGACATGCGGGACGGGGACAGGGTGAGTGCGCCCGCGTGGATACGGGAGAGCTCGAAGAGGTCGCCGACCATGTCGTTGAGGCGCTCGACCTCGGTGCGGATCTGCTGGAGATACCGGTCGGGGTCGGTCGCCACCCCGTCCTCCAGCGCCTCCGCCATCGCCCGCAGGCCGGCGAGCGGGGTGCGCAGATCGTGGGAGATCCAGGCGACGAGCTCACGCCGGGACGACTCCAGGGCGCGCTCCCGGTCCCGGGACTCGGCAAGCTTGGCGCTGGTGGCTTCCAACTCGCGGCTCAGCGCCGCCAGTTCCGCCGTGGCCGGGAGGTGCGGCGCGGCGAAGTCCCCGCCGTCGCCGAAGGAGCGCGCGGCGAGCGTGAGGTCCCGGCTGCGGGCGACGACCCAGCGGCCCAGCAGCAGCGCCGTGGCCATGGAGACGACGGCGGCCATCGCGACGACCGTCGTCACCACGGTCAGGTCGTGCGCCGAGAGGAACATCGCCTCGGCCACCGCCAGGGTGCCCGCGAGCATCGCCGTCACGGCGACGCCGGCGACCACCGCGAGGTGCGCGGTCAAGGACCACCGCCGGATCAGCATGAGCACCAGCGCGCCGAGCAGCCCGGCCGCGGCGGCGCCGACGAAGGCGAACAGGGCGATGAGGACGGTGTCGCTCATGGCCGCTCCTCACCGGCGGAGGGGTCGAAGCGGTAGCCGACGCCCCACACGGTCTGGATGAGCCGGGGCCGCGCCGGGTCGTCCTCCACCTTGCCGCGCAGACGCCGGACGTGCACGGTGACGGTCGACAGGTCACCGAAGTCCCAGCCCCACACCTCGCGCATCAGCTCCTCCCGGGCATAGGCCCTCCCCGGGTTCTTCAGCAGGAACGCCAGGAGGTCGAACTCACGAATGGTCAGGGCGAGTTCGGCACCGTTCTTGGTGGCCCTGCGGGCCGCCGGGTCGACCGAGAGGCCGCCCGCCCGCAGGGTGCCCGACGCGGTCGCGGGGGGCCGGGCGCGGCGCAGTACCGACTCGACGCGCAGCACCAGTTCACGCGGGCTGAAGGGCTTGGTGACGTAGTCGTCGGCGCCGACCTCGAGTCCGAGGATGCGGTCGTCCTCGTCGCCCCGCGCGGTGAGCATGATCACCGGCACGGGTCCGTGGCCGCGCATCCGGCGGCACACCTCCAGGCCGTCCATGCCGGGCAGCATCAGGTCGAGGACGACGAGGTCGGGCCAGTGTGCCGCCGCCCGGGCGAGCGCGTCGGGGCCGTCACCGGCCCGGTCGACGACGTATCCGGCCCGGTCGAGGTAACCCGTGACGATCTCGGCGACGGTGGGGTCGTCGTCGACGACGAGGACCCTGGCCCCGCTCCCTGCCCGCGGCTGTTGCTGCTCCATACGGCCAGCCTCGCACCCCCGGGCGCGCATGTGGCACGGCGGGGCCGCCGACGTCCTCGTTTCGTAAGGCGCCGGTGTCCGGTGAGAGGGCCGTCGCGTTCGCGGGTCTCAAGGCACTCGAGGCACTCGAGCGTCCCCGCCGGGGCGGTGTCTACGGACCGTCCACGGTGACCAGCACCTTGACCTGCTCCGGGTCGAGGGACGCCCTGAACGCCCTCGCGGCCTCTTCCAGCGGGTAGGTGGCCGTGACGACGTCCGTGGCACGCACGGCGCCGGACGCGATCAGCGCCATGGCGCCGCGGTAGTCCTCGGTGGTGTACATCAGGCTTCCCTCGACGCGGATCTCCCGGTCCTGGATCAGGTCCAGACGCACCGGGGTGGTGCCTGCGGTGCCCACGCCGACCACGACGATGTGGCCGCCCTTGGCGACCAGATCGGTGCCCTGGGCCATGGACTGCTCCCGGGCCACACAGTCGAAGACGACGTCGGCCGGACCACCGAGCGCCGCATGGGCCAGGGCGGTGAGGTCAGGGGCGTCGGCAGGTGGAGCCGCGTCCGCGCCGAGGCGCAGCGCCCTGTGCCGCTTGCCTTCCAGCAGGTCGGTCACGACGATCCGGGCCGCCCCCGCGTGCCGGGCGGCAGCGAGAGTGAGCAGTCCGATGGGACCGGCGCCGAGAACGGCGACGGTGCGGCCGGTGAGGTCACCGGCCTTGGCCACGGCGTGCATGGGCGTGGCCAGCGGTTCGACGAGGGCGGCCTGCAGATCGGTCAGGCCGTCGGGCACGCGGTGGACACGGTCGGCGGGAAGGGTGAACAGGTCGGCCATCGCGCCGGGGGTCTGGCAGCCGAAGACCTTCAGGTCCTGGCAGATGTTGTAACGGCCGGAACGGCAGGGGGCGCATCGGCCGCAGTGGAGGTTGGGCTCGACGACGACCCGGTCGCCGGGAGCGAAGCCCTCGACTCCGCCCCCCGTGGCAGTCACGACTCCCACCGCCTCGTGGCCCGGGCGGTAGGGCAGGTCGATGAAGGGGTGGTGCCCGGCCGCGGCGTGGATGTCGGAGCCGCACACGCCGACGACGCTGCTGCGCACCAGGAGTTCGCCGTCCCCGGGGGACGGAGGGGGCACGTGCTCGATGACGATGTCGTCGAGGGACCGGACGAGAACGCGGCGGATCTGCTGGGGCATGGGCAGGGGTGTCCGTTCGGTTGGGGAGCCGTGTCCGGCTTGCCGGTCCGGCCCCTGCGGTGCGGGCCCCGTCCGGTCCCGGCACCGGACGGGGCCGGCCTTCGTGCGTGGTGAGTGGCTACTCGGCGAGCCAGACCGCCTGGTCGGGAGCGAGGACCCCGTCCTGCAGGAGTCCGCTGGCCAGCAGCACCGAGGTGTGCTCGGGGAGCGGACACGGCTCGACCGAGAGGTTGACCACGCAGACGAAGCCGGGCTCGCGGCGGAAGGACAGGACCCGATCGGGGGCGTTCAGCCAGATCAGCGGGCCGTCGCCGAGTGCCGGGTGCTCACGGCGCAGCCGCAGGGCGGCCCGGTAGAGCTCCAGCATGGAGTTGTCGACGCCGGTCTGCGCCTCCACGCCGAGCCGGCCCCAGTCGGCCGGCTGGGGCAGCCAGGGCGCGGCAGTGGCGCCCTCGGGGCTGAAGCCGTACGGCGCGGATCGGCCGGACCAGGGGATCGGCACACGGCATCCGTCGCGGCCGCGGTCGGTGTGCCCGGAGCGTTCCCAGACCGGGTCCTGGAGCACGGACTCCGGGAGGTCCTCGACCTCCGGCAGGCCCAGTTCCTCGCCCTGGTAGATGTAGGCACCGCCGGGGAGGGCGAGCATCAGCAGGGCGGCGGCGCGGGCGCGCCGGGTGCCCAGTTCGAGGTCGGCGGCTCCTTCCGGCCGGTAGCGTTCGTTGGCCACCCACCGCTTGACGGTCCTGCGGCCGTAGCGGCTGGGGTGGCGCATGACGTCGTGGTTGGAGAGCACCCAGGTGGCCGGTGCGCCGACGCCGCCGAGCATGGCGAGGGAGTCGTCGATGACCGACCGCAGGTCCTTCGCGTCCCAGCTCGCCATCAGGAAGTCGAAGTTGAAGGCCGTGTGCAGGCCGCCGGCGCGAACGTAGGCGGCCAGCCGCTCCGGGCTGTCGGCCCATGCCTCGGCGACGAATGACCGGTCCCCGGGGAACTCGTCGGCCACCTTGCGCCAGGCACGGTAGATGTCGTGGACCTCGTCGCGGTCCCAGTGCGGATGCTCCACACGCTGCCCCGCTCCCCCGTTCGGGCGGCCCTGGAGGGGCGGCAGGTCGGGCAGATCGGGGTGCTTGACGAGTCCGTGTGCGACGTCGATGCGGAAGCCGTCCACACCGCGCGCGAACCAGAACCGCAGAACCGACTCGAACTCCGCCCGGACCTCGGGATGCTCCCAGTTGAGGTCGGGCTGCTCCGGCGCGAACAGGTGCAGGTACCACTCGCCGTCGGGAAGCCGGGTCCAGGCCGGCCCTCCGAAGCAGGAGACCCAGTCGTTGGGCGGCTCGTCCCCGTCGGCCCCGCGGCCGGCGCGGAAGATGTAGCGCTCCCGCTCCGGGCTGCCGGGGCCGGCCGCCACCGCGGCCCGGAACCACGCGTGCTGGTCGGAGGTGTGGTTGGGCACGATGTCCGGGATGACACGGATGCCGTGCCGGTGGGCCTCCTCGATCAGTTGCTCGGCGTCGGACAGGGTGCCGAAGAGGGGGTCGATCTCCCGGTAGTCCGCCACGTCGTACCCGTGGTCCGCCATGGGCGACTTGTACCACGGGTTGATCCAGATGGCGTCGACGCCGAGTTCCTTCAGGTAGGGCAGGCGCGAGCGGATGCCGGCGATGTCGCCGACGCCGTCACCGTTCCCGTCGGCGAAACTGCGGATGTAGACCTGGTAGATGACGGCGCTGCGCCACCACGGTGCGGTACCGGACATGCTGATGCTGTACTCCTTCGGCGGAGGGGCGGGGGGCGGCAGGGCCGCCCGGTTCATTTGGCTGCGCCGGCGGTGAGTCCGGCGACGATACGGCGCTGGAAGAGCAGCACCATCACCACCAGGGGCACGGTCACGAGGACTCCGGCCGCCATCTGGCTGCCGAAGGGGACCTCGTAGGTGGTCGCCCCGGTGAACTTGGAGATGGCGACCGGTGCCGTCTGCATGGCGGGCTTGTTGGTCATCGACAGGGCGATGAGGAACTCGTTCCATGCGGCGATGAAGGTGATGATCGCGGTGGTGAAGATGCCCGGCGCCGCGAGCGGGACGATGACCTTCCGGAACGCCTGGCCACGGGTGCAGCCGTCGACCATGGCAGCGTGTTCCAGTTCGTCCGGCATCTGCCGGAAGAAGGCGGTCAGGTTCCACACCGCGAGGGGCAGCGCGAAGGACATGCTCGGCACGATCATGGCCTGGTAGGTGTTGATCCATCCCAGGTCAGTGAACAGCTTCAGCAGCGGAACCACGATCGACACGACGGGGAACATCGACGTGGCGATGATCAGGGTGAGGATCAGCCGCTTGAAGCGGAAGTCCAGACGGGCCATCGCGTAGGCGGTGAACGTGGCCAGCACCAGTGCCAGCACGGTGGTGACGCCCGCGACGATCAGGCTGTTGAGCAACGCACGGGCGAAGCCCTGCGAGGGGTCGAACACCGCCCGGTAGTTGCCGAACGAGACGCGGGACGGGACGAGCGAGATGTCGAAGAGGTCGGAAGCGGGCCGGAGGCTGGAGACCAGCATCCAGTAGAAGGGGGCCAGGCAGTAGGCCACCACTGCGGCAACGCCCGCGTACAGCAGCCGGCCGCGCCACTTCGCCGACACGGTCATGCCGTCACCTCCCGGCGACCGGGGAACAGGGCCCTGCGGAGCCCGCCTCGTCCCCTGCGCCGGTCCCGGGACCCGCCGGCGCCGACGAGATCGGTGCCGAGCAGCCGGACGAAGGCCAACGCGACCAGGAAGACGTAGAGGAAGAGGAGCACCGCGTAGGCGGACGCGGGACCGAAGCGGACGTTGGACGCCTCGTTCTGCGCGAGCATGGACAGGGTCTCCACCGAGTGCTTCTGTGCGCCGACGAGGATGTACGGCAGGTCGAACATGCGCAGGGCGTCCATGCAGCGGAACAGGATCGCCACCAGCAGCGCCGGCTTCACCAGCGGCAGGGTGACGTGCCAGAACTGACGCTGCGGGCCGGCGCCGTCGAGCCGGGCGGCCTCGTACACCTCCTTGCCGATCACCTGGAGACCTGCCAGGACCAGCAGTCCGACGAACGGGGCGGTCTTCCACACCTCGGCGACAATGACCGCGACCTTGGCCTGGAAGCCCTCCGTGGTCCACAGGATCTGGTGGCCGAGCAGCCCGTTGGCGATGCCGTTGCTGTTGAAGATCCAGCGCCACAACAGACCGGAGATGGCGGTGGGGACCGCCCAGGGGATGAGGATGGCGGCCCGCACCACGGCCCGCCCCCTGAACGCCTTGTGCATGATCAGTGCCATCCCCACGCCGATCACCGTCTCCAGGGCGACGGTCACGACGGTGAAGAAGGTGGTGTTCCAGAAGGCGTTCCAGAACCGGCCGCCGGCCTCCCCCAGGATGTCCGCGTAGTTCTCGAGCCCCACGAACGGCTCGGTGCTGCGGATGAAGCCGGTGCTGGGATCCAGCCCCTTGGGCCCGTACAGCGATTCGGTCAGTGCCATGATCGTCGGGTAGAGCACGACGACCGTCAGCACCAGCAGTGTCGGAGAGACGAGTATCGCCGCCATGCGGCCGGAGCCGGCGGTGGCGCGGTCCGCCCCGGCGCGGCGGACCGCCGGTGCGGTGGTCCGCCCGGCCCGGCGGCCGGTGCTGCCGCCGGGTGGACGAGTCGCGGTACCGGTCGGTGTCCTCGTGTCGGACATGGCCCGCCTCACTGCCCCATGGCGTTCTTCAGGGCCTTCTGCAGGTCCGTCAGCGCCTGTTCGGTGCTCTTGGTGCCGTTCAGGGCGGCGTATGCCTCCTGCTGCATCGCCGACGTGACGTCGCCGTACTGCACGACACGAGGACGCGGCACGGCCCGCAGGACGGACTCCTTCAGGACGGGCAGGTACGGGTACTGCTTCACGAGCGCCGGCTCGTCGTACAGACCGGCGTACGGCGGCGCCAGAGAGGCGTCCTCGAGGAAGGCCCGGGTCGTCTGCTCGCTGCTGAAGAACTTCATGAAGTCCAGTGCCGTCGCCTTGTTCTTCGCGAAGGACGACAGGGCGAGGTTGTGGCCGCCCAGGCTGGAGGCACCGGGTCCGTTCAGGCCGGGCAGTGGGGCGACCGCGAACTTTCCGGCCACCTTGCTCTTCTGCGCCAGGGAGTACACGTACGGCCAGTTCCGCAGGAAGAGCAGCTTGCCGGACTGGAACGCCTGACGGCTGTCCTCCTCCTGGTAGGTGATGCCTTCCCTGGCGATCGTGCCGTCCTTGAAGGATCCGGCGAGGAAGTCCAGGCCCTTGCGGGCGGCGGGGGTGTCGACGTCGGGCGTGCCGTCGGCGTCGGTGACCACACCGCCCGCGGAGTTCACGGCCTCGGCGAAGTTCACGGTGAGGCCCTCGTACTTCTGGAACTGCCCGGCGTAGCACGACATGCCCTTGCCCTCGGGCAGCTTCCTCACCTCGGCGCAGGCGTCCTTCATCTGCGCCCACGTCTTCGGCGGACCCGCTATGCCGGCCTTCTTCAGCAGGTCGGTGCGGTAGTACAGCATTCCGCCGTCGGAGCTGGCCGGGACCGCGTAGAGGCCTCCGCGGTACTTCGCGGTCTCCACCACGGGCTTGAGCATCTTCCCCAGCGGGAAGTGCTGTTCCGGCAGTCGGTCGATCCACTGGTGGGCGGCGAACTCCGACGTCCACACGACGTCCAGCGACAGCACCGTGTAGGCGTCGGACTTCGTCTCCGCGTTCTGGATCATCTGCTGCCGCTGGGCGTCCGCGTCGGTCGGCAACTGAACGAGGGTCACCTTCTCCTCGGGGTGGAGCTCGTTCCAGCGGTCGAGCACCGGCTGCAGGGTTCCCGTGGTGTCCTTGCCCGCCGCGTACGTGATGGGTCCGCGGCCCTCGAAGGAGCCCGCTCCGGCCTGCTCCCGGCCACTGTCGCCGGACGATCCGCAGGCCGCGAGTACGAGCCCGGCGGCGGTGAGCACGGCCGAGCACTGGAACGTTCTGGTGATCCTGGTCTTCAACTGTCTCTCCTGGTCGTGCGGGACCGGAGGCGTCGCGGATCCCGGGAGGGGACCTTCCGCGTCGGCGCCGGATGGCTCTACTGCCCAAGACCGCGTTGTCACAGCGCATCTTGGAAAGAAAGTGCAGGTCAAAGGTGCTCTCGAAGAAGCAAGAGGGGGCACTTGAACCGCTCAGGACAACGCTTGCACGCTAGAAGCGCCGTTGCTGGACGTCAATGCGTTACGCGCCGGTAATGCCGGAGATCCGCAGAAGTCACTGCCCGGATCCCGGGCTTTCGCATGGGATTGCCGCTGCTGACAGCGCTGTCACCGATGACGCGCCGCGGTCGGCCCCTGTGCTACCGTCCGGCCCATGCCACCAGCTCAGCGACACCCCACCATGGCTGACGTCGCCGAACGGGCCGGGGTCTCCACGTCCACGGTTTCGCGCACCCTGCGCGGGTTGTCCACGGTGTCCCCCGAAGTCCGTGCCCGGGTCGAACGGGCCGCCAGGGAACTCGACTTCGCGGTCTCCCGGCAGGCGGCGAGCCTGGTCACCGGGAAGACGGGGACCGTGGCGGTGCTCGTCTGCACCCTGAACTCGTGGTTCATGGGCTCGGCCCTGTCAGCCCTCGGCCCCCTGCTGCGCGCGGCGGGGCTGGAACTGAACCTGTACGTCATTCCCGACCTGGCCGAGCGCGCTTCCTTCTTCGAGCGCCTCCCGGCCCGCCGCAACGCCGACGCACTGCTGGTGTTCTCCTTCGACCTCACCGACGAGGAGAGCGCACGGCTCGACGACCTGGGGATGCCGGTCATCTACGTCAGCCAGCACGTCGACGGGCGTCCCAGCGTGTACGTGGACGATGTGGCGGGGGCGCTCAACGGCACACGGCACCTGCTCAACCTCGGTCACCGCAGGATCGCCTTCATCCGGGCCACGGGCGCCAGCGGATTCTGCTTCAGCTCCAGTGAGCGGCTGCTGGGTTACCGGCAGGCACTCACCGAAGCGGGTCTGCCCCTCGACGACGACCTCGTCGTCGCCACACCCTGTGCCGACAAGGGCGGCACCGCCAAGGCACTCGGCGAACTGCTCAGCCTGCGCGAGCCGCCCACCGCCGTCTTCGCGCAACAGGACGAAGTCGCCGTCACCGCCATCCGGGCCCTGCGCACGACCCGGATGGACGTGCCCGAGCAGATGTCGGTCCTGGGATTCGACGACCACCCGGTGGCCGACCTGTTCGACCTGTCCACGGTGGCGCAGTCACCCTGGGACATCGGCCGCGAGGCCGGCGAACTGGTCCTGAAACTCATCGACGACCCGTCCACGGACCACGGGCAGCACGTGATTCTCCCCAGCCACGTCATACCCCGGGCGACCACGGCCCCCCTCCCCGGGCCCCGGCATCAGGGGCCGGAGCAGGCGGGTTCGCCGCAGGTCCCGGCAGGCTAGTGGGTGCCGCTCCGCTTCCGTTGCCGTTCGGTGTCCCGCCGACGGGCACGGGCGCGCCCGTCGGCGGTTCGGCTCAGCGGTGCGGACCCGCGCCTCACCCCTGCGCGGGCCGCAGCCGCAGCGCGATGCTGTTGATGCAGTAGCGCTGGTCGGTGGGCGTCGGGTAGCCCTCGCCCTCGAAGACGTGCCCGAGGTGGGAACCGCAGCGGGCGCAGCGCACCTCGGTGCGGACCATGCCGTGGGAGCGGTCCTCCACCCGTTCGACCGCGTCGGAGTCCCTCGGGTCGTAGAAGGACGGCCAGCCGCAGTGCGACTCGAACTTGGTCTCGGAGGTGAACAGTTCGGCGCCGCAGGCGCGGCAGGAGTAGACGCCCTCGGTCTTGGTGTCGGTGTACTCGCCGGTGAAGGCGGGTTCCGTGGCCGCCCGGCGCAGGACGGCGTACTCGGACGGCGACAGCTCCGCGCGCCACTGCTCGTCCGGCTTCTCCACGTCGTACGGCATGAGCTGGGCCCCTTACTTCGACAGACGGTCCAGGACGCGCGGGCCGAGGTCGGTGACGTCGCCCGCTCCCATGGTGAGAACGAGATCGCCGGGTTCCGCCATTCCCGCGATCACCTCGGGGACGTCCGCCGCGTCGTGCACCGCCGTCACGTCCGCGCCGGCCGCCCGGGCCGCCTCGATGATCAGCTCGCTGGTCACGCCGGGGATCGGGTCCTCGCGGGCCGGGTAGATGTCGAGCACGACGGAGGCGTCGGCCAGGGCGAGGGACTGGCCCATCTCCTTGCCCAGTTCCCGGGTGCGGGAGAACAGGTGCGGCTGGAAGACCACGAGGATGCGGGCGTCGCCGGCGGCGGCGCGCATCGCCTCGAGGTCGGCCGTCATCTCGGTCGGGTGGTGGGCGTAGGAGTCGATCACCTGGACGCCCGCCGCCTCGCCCTTGAGCTGGAGGCGCCGCTTCACCCCGGTGTACGCGGCCAGTGCCGGGGCCAGTTCGGCGGCCGGGACGCCCAGCGCGACGCCCGCGGCCAGTGCGGCCACCGCGTTGTGCGCGTAGTGGCGGCCGGGGACGGACACGGTGAAGGTGAGCGGGGAGCCGTCCAGTTCGACGGTCACCTCGCTTCTGAGCCCCTGCGGGACGACCGACAGCACGCGCACGTCGGCGTCCGCCGACTCGCCGTAGGTCACGGTACGCACCGTGCCGGGCAGGCGCCGGGTCAGCTCCCGCGCGCCGTCCTGGTCGGCGGAGATCACCAGGGTGCCGCCGGGCACGATCCGGCCGACGAACGTCTCGAAGGACTCGTGGATCTCCTCGATCGACGCGTAGTTGGCGTGGTGGTCCAGCTCCACGTTGAGGACGATCGCCACCTCGGGCGCGTACTTGTGGAAGCTGCGGTCGGACTCGTCCGCCTCGGCGACGAAGATCTCGCCCTCGCCGTGCCGGGCGTTGGAGCCGGGGGCGTCCAGGTCGCCGCCGATGGCGTACGACGGCTCGCGGCCCAGCTCGGTGAGGGCGACGGCGAGCATGGAGGTCGTGGTGGTCTTGCCGTGGGTGCCGGCCACCGCGATGGGCCGCAGGCCGTCCATCAGGGCGGCGAGGGCGTCGGAGCGGTGGACCACCGGGACGCCCAGCTCGGCGGCGCGGACCAGCTCGGGGTTGTCCTGGCGGATCGCGGAGGAGACGACCACGCAGCTGGCGTCCTCGGCGAGGTGCCCGGCCGCGTGGCCGATGTGCACGGTGGCGCCCAGCGCCCGCAGCGCCTCGGCGGTCGCGGAGTCCTTGGCGTCGCTGCCGGCCACCTTCGCCCCGCGCTGGGCGAGGATCTTGGCGATGCCCGACATTCCGGCGCCGCCGATGCCGAGGAAGTGCGGTCGGTCCATGGCGGGGGGAAGGCCGGGTGCCATACGTGTTTCTCCCAGTGGTGCGGCGATCGGGACGACGGTCTTCGCGCCCTCGCGGGAAGGCGCCGCCCCAGCCTATGCCTTGCTGTGCGAGAACAGTTTCAGCACCGGCACTCCCACCTTGTGCCGGGCCCGGGAGGCCCAGTCCCGGTGGAAGAACTCCTCCACGTAGTGGGGGTCGGTCAGCACGATGACCTCGTCCGCGTCGACCTCCTCGACCATGGCCCGGAGCGCGTCCAGCGGGTGGTCCTCGACGAGTCGGCCCTCGGCCTCGTCGCCGGAGGCGCGCAGGGCCCGGAGGGAGACGTCCAGGGCCTGTTCGCCCACGCTCCTGGCCTCCTCGCCCTCGGGGGTCTCGCCCTCGCGGACGGCCTCGTCGAGCTCGCCGAGGGCGACGTCGTCGATGGCCCGCAGCAGCCGGTCCGCCTGTTCGCCGCGCGGCTGGAGCAGCACGTGGAAGGAGACCGGCTCGTCGCCGTGCAACGTGGTGAGGAACTCCACGTCGGCGGACGTCAGTGCCTTCTCGATCATCAGTACGCTTGTGAACACCAGGCGCCCCTTCTCTTCGAGGGCCCTCGGGCCCTCTCTCCTCCGCAGGCCGAGCCGAGCCCTGCGGAAACCATCCTGCCCCGTGTTCGCACGGGCACTGCCGGATCCAGTGTGCCCTTCGGCGGGCTAAGCGGAACCGAAGATTCCGCCGATTACCGGACCAGCGGTAACCATCGAACCCGTTTCCGGATGCTCCCGTACGGGCCGAACGGGCCGGTCCCTCCGGCCGGACAGACCGGGCCGGACGGTCGGCGCCGGGCGATCGGGTCAGGACCGCCGGTACCGCGTGAAGAGGAAGCCGTTCTCCTCCAACATCGACATCAGCGAAAAACGGCGCGGAATTGTCACTGAGGGTCCATCGGCGATGCGCTGGGCGTCACCGGCGGTGAGCATCGGCGAGACGGTCAGGCAGATCTCGTCGAGCACCCCGGCGGCGATCATCTGCCCGAGCAGCCGTGGTCCGCCCTCCGTGAGCAGCCGGGTGTGCCCCAGCTCCGCGAGGGCCCGCACCGCGCGCGCGGGGTCCACGCCGGCCCCTTCCCCGGCGGTCACCACGCGGGCGCCCGCCCGCTCGGCGGCGGCGATCCGCCCGCGATCGGCCGTCGCGCCCGTCAGGACGAGGGTGGGCACCGGGGGGGAGGTGAACAGCGGCAAGGAGAAATCCAGGTCCAGGCTCGCGGAGACCACCGCGATCGCGGGCGCCGGGCCCTGCCCGGCGGCCTCCCGGGCCGCCGCGAACTCGGCACGCGCGCGTGCCGGGCGGTAGCCCTCCTGACGCACCGTCTGCGCGCCCACGACCACGACGTCCGCCAGCGCCCGCAGTGTGCCGAAGATCCGCATGTCGGCGGGGCAGGAGATGGGCTGGGAGCGGCCCTCGTGCTGGGCGGCGCCGTCGAGGGTGGACACCATGTTGGCCCGCAGCCACGGCTCGCGGCCCCCGGGGCCCGGCTCCGGATAGGCGTAGGCGGCGGCCAGCTCGGCCAGGCTCCACTCCCGTCCGTCCCCGGTGGAACCGGGCGCCTCACCGGCGGGATCTGCTGTTTCGTGGGTCACAGGGAACAGGCGTCGCATGCCGAGCAGTGTTCCACGCCCCGTAGCATGGGTAAGCGTGTCGTCCTCCTCCACCGCCCACCGCGGCCCCACAGCCGACGCGGCCCCGCTGTCCCTGTGCGCCCGCGAGCCGCACGTCCCCGCGGACCACCTGGTCGCGGAGATGGTGCCGCCGCCGCGGTTCGACGCGGTGCGCTTCGACACCTACATACCGGACCCCGGCCGACCGAGCCAGACCGAGGCCGTGCGCGTCCTCGAGGGCTTCGCGGCGGGCCTGGGCGGCGCACCGGACGGCGGCTCGGGCAGGCGCCGGCTGTTCGGCCTCGGCAAGGCGCCGAAGAAGGCCCCGTCGGGCCCGCGCGGCGTCTACCTCGACGGCGGTTACGGCGTCGGCAAGACCCACCTGCTGGCGTCGCTGTGGCACGCCACCCCGGCCGAGCCGGAGCTCAAGGCGTTCGGCACCTTCGTGGAGCTCACCAACCTGGTGGGCGCTCTCGGCTTCCAGCAGACGGTGAAGACCCTCTCGGGCCACCGTCTGCTGTGCATCGACGAGTTCGAGCTGGACGATCCGGGCGACACCGTGCTGGTCTCCACCCTGCTCGGCAAGCTGGTCGAGGCCGGTGTCGCGCTCGCCGCCACCTCCAACACGCTGCCGGGCAGGCTCGGCGAGGGCCGGTTCGCCGCCGCCGACTTCCTGCGCGAGATCCAGGGCCTGTCGGCCCACTTCCGCGCCCTGCGCATCGACGGCGAGGACTACCGCCACCGGGGTCTGCCCGAGGCGCCGCCGCCGCACCCCGACGAGCTGGTGACCAAGACGGCGCACAGCACCGAGGGCGCCTCGCTCGACGCGTTCCCCGACCTGCTCGACCACCTCGCCAAGGTGCACCCCAGCCGCTACGGCGCCCTGACCGACGGGATCCGCGCGGTGTGCCTGACCGGGGTGCGGCCGGTGCCGGACCAGTCGACGGCCCTGCGGCTCGTCGTCCTCGCCGACCGGCTCTACGACCGCGAGGTGCCCGTGTTCGCCTCGGGCGAGCCGTTCGACCGACTGTTCAGCGAGGAGATGCTCAACGGCGGCTACCGGAAGAAGTACTTCCGGGCGATCTCGCGGCTCACCGCCCTGGCCCGGGACGCGGGCAGGCTCACCGGGACTAGCTGACGGGGTTTCGGACACCCGACCGAATACCGCACGCCCAGCGGCCGGTTCACGCCACACCACCTCCGCTTTTCAGGCGTCCTGCGCCCCGAGACGCGAAGTTGACCCTGCAAAGCCCTTTGCAGGGTTAACGTGTTTCTTGACCAACCGTTGACCAACCATTGACATACCCACAGGTGCGAACCACCCGGTGGGGAACGCGTGTTCCAAGGTCCGGCGATCCCGGTCCCTCGCTCCGCCCTTGCCGCCGCTTTACCGATTCTTCAACTGTTCGCACCCGGCGCGTCTTCGCAACCGCGTATACGACGCGTCAGGCAAGGGCCAGGGCTCGACGCGGAATCCGCGCTCCCCCCGTCTGCCATGCCCGTCCGACGCGCTCCCCACGGCGCGCCAGGAGGAAACAGCCCATGCAACCCCTCATCGACAACGCCCGCGGCTTCGGCCGGCGCCCTGAGGAGTTCGCCCGCCTCGCCGAGGGCCAGTCCCCCGACGTCCTGTTCATCACCTGCTCCGACTCCCGGGTCGTGCCGACCCTGATCACGGGCGCCCGGCCCGGCGAGCTCTTCGAGCTGCGCACCGCGGGCAACATCGTCCCGCCCCACGACCCCGGGCGCCCCAGCGCGGAGGCGGCCACCGTCGAGTATGCCGTGGAGGTCCTCGGCGTGCGGGACATCGTGGTCTGCGGCCACTCCCACTGCGGGGCCATCGGCGCGCTGGTGCGCGGCGACGACCTCGACGCCGTGCCCGCCGTACGCGACTGGCTGGCGCACGCGGCCGGTGAGCCGGCCACGGCCGACGCGACGGACCCCACGTGCGCGCAGGCCGTGCAGCACCACGTCCTGGCCCAGTTGCTGCGGCTGCGCTCCTACCCGTGCGTCGGGAGCCGGCTGGACTCCGGCCGGCTGCGGCTGCGCGGCTGGTACTACGAGGTGCACACCGGGGCCGTGCGCGAACACCGCGTGCAGACCGACACGTTCGAGGCGCTGTGAGCGCGGCCGTGCGCAGGTTCCCCCATCTGCGGCAGGACGTCGCCGCCTCCCTGGTCGTGTTCCTCGTCGCGGTGCCGCTGTGCGTGGGCGTCGCCGTCGCCTCCGGCGTCCCGGCCGAACTCGGCCTGGTCACCGGCATCGTGGGCGGCCTGGTGACCGGACTGCTGCCGGGCAGCAGCCTCCAGGTGTCCGGCCCGGCCGCCGGCATGACCGTACTGGTCTTCGAGGCGGTCTCGGCGTACGGGCTGCCGGCGCTCGGCGTGATCGTGCTGGGCACCGGCGTGCTCCAGCTGGTCCTGGGCGCGCTGCGGCTCGGGCGCTGGTTCCGCGCCATATCGGTCTCGGTGGTCGAGGGCATGCTGGCCGGTATCGGTCTGGTGATCATCGCGGGCCAGCTGTACGCGGCGGCCGGTCTCGAGGCGCCCGCCTCCGGCCTCGACAAGATCCTCGGGCTGCCCGGGGCGGTGGTGGACGCGCTGAGCAGCACCGAGGCCCTCGTCTCGCTCGCCGTGGGCGCGGGCACCGTGGCGGTGCTGGTGCTGTGGCGGTGGATGCCCTCGGCGGCACGGGCCGTGCCCGGTGCGCTCGCGGCGGTGCTGCTCTCGACCGCCGTCACGCTCGCCTTCGCCCTGCCCGTCGCCACGGTGGAGGTGCGGGGCCTGACGGGCGCGATCCAGCCGCCCGGCGCCGACGCCTTCGGCACCCTGGCGGACGTCGGGCTCATCGGCACAATCCTCGCCTTCACCCTGATCGCCTCCGCGGAGAGTCTGTTCAGCGCCGCCGCCGTGGACCGGCTGCACGACGGCCCGCGCACCCGGTACGACAGGGAGCTGATGGCGCAGGGCGCGGGCAACACGGTCTGCGGGGTGCTCGGCGCGCTGCCGATGACCGCCGTCATCGTGCGCAGCTCGGCCAACGTGCGCGCGGGGGCCCGCACCAAGGCGTCCCGGGTCCTGCACGGGGTCTGGCTGCTGCTGTTCGCGGCGCTGCTGCCCTCCGCGCTGGCGCTGGTCCCGCTGCCCGCGCTGGCCGGCATCCTGGTCCACGCGGGCTGGAAGCTGATCCCCTTCCGCGGGATCGCGGGGCTGTGGCGGGCGCACCGGGGCGAGGCGCTGATTCTCGTGATCACCGCCGTGTCGATCGTCGCGGTGAACATGTTCGAGGGCGTCCTGATCGGGCTCGCCCTGTCGGTGGTCAAGACCGCCTGGGAGGCCTCGCACGCAAAGCTGGAGGTCATAGACAAGGGCGCGGGCCCCATCCAGGTGTACCTGTCGGGCAACGCGACCTTCCTTCGGCTGCCGCGGATCCTCGACACCCTGGAGTCCCTGCCCGAGGACCGCCCGGTCGAGCTGGACCTGTCCGGCGTCCACCACCTCGACCACGCCTGCCGCACGGCCCTGGAGACCTGGGCCGAGCGCCACGGTGCCGCGGGCACACCACCGGTGCGGGTCACCCACGGCTCGGGACCCGGGGCACCGGATCCCGAGCGGCCGGTCACGTCCACCCCGTAGCCGCCGCGTCCGGTCCGGGGCATGGCCCCGGACCGGACGCCGGGCATATCGTTGCAGGAGCGGGTGGAAGGGTCCGGAACAGACCTCTGGACGGGAGGTCGTCATGGTCGAGGAGCTGCTCACGGCGGCCGTCGCGACCGGTGCCGCGGTAACCGCCTACCTCGCCGCGGCGGCGCGGATCGTCAAGCAGTACGAGCGCGGGGTGGTCTTCCGGCTCGGCCGGCTGCACGGCGACGTGCGCAGGCCCGGGTTCACGCTGATCGTGCCGTTCGTGGACCGGATACGGAAGGTCAACCTGCAGATCGTCACGATGCCGGTGCCGGCCCAGGAGGGCATCACCCGGGACAACGTGACGGTGCGGGTCGACGCCGTCGTCTACTTCAAGGTCGTGGACGCCTCCGCGGCGATCGTCAACGTCGAGGACTACCGCTTCGCGGTCTCGCAGATGGCGCAGACCTCACTGCGCTCGATCATCGGCAAGAGCGACCTCGACGACCTGCTCTCCAACCGGGAGAAGCTCAACCAGGGCCTGGAGCTGATGATCGACAGTCCGGCGATCGGCTGGGGCGTGCAGATCGACCGTGTCGAGATCAAGGACGTGTCCCTGCCCGACACGATGAAGCGGTCGATGGCCCGCCAGGCCGAGGCGGACCGTGAGCGCCGGGCCCGGGTCATCAACGCCGACGCCGAACTCCAGGCGTCCAGGAAGCTGGCCGAGGCGGCCCAGCAGATGGCGGACACGCCGTCGGCGCTGCAACTGCGGCTGCTCCAGACGGTGGTGGCGGTCGCCGCCGAGAAGAACTCCACGCTCGTGCTGCCCTTCCCGGTGGAGCTGCTGCGGTTCCTGGAACGCGCCGCACAGCAGCCGGCGCAGCAGCCGGCACCGGCGGTGGAGGACAGGCCCCGAGGGCGGGAGGCGGCTCCCGCGGAGGACCGCCAGGTAGGCGAAGGTCGGGCTCCATCGGAGGACCACCGGGCACGCGAGGAGCCGGCGCTCCCGGAGGACCGCCAGGAAGCCACTGGGCCCGCACCCGTCGCGTGACACGTGCTACGCGCGTGGTTCCCGCGGCCGACGGCAGGTGATAGACACAGCGGGGTCACGGTTCCTGTCCGCCAGCAGGAAGGTTTCCCCATGTCAGAAACCGGCTCGACGACCCCGTCTCCCTCTGGCTCCGCCGCCGGCTTCCCGTCCGCCGCCTCGACGACACGGCGTCAGCTGCTCGCCCGGTCCGGCGCCCTCGGCGTCGGCATCGCGTTCAGCGGCGCCCTGTCCGAACTCTTCACCGGCACCGCCGCCGCAACCGAGGCCCTCGGGCACGGCGGCTACGGCCCTCTGATCCCCGACCCCGACGGCCTGCTCGACCTGCCGCGGGGTTTCCGCTACCGGGTGCTCTCCCGCGAGGGCGAGCCGATGAGCTCCGGCGAGGGCCCCGTCCCCTCCAACCACGACGGCATGGCCGCCTTCGCCGGCCGACACGGCCGGGTCCACCTCGTCCGCAACCACGAGAACCGCGCCACCGGCAGGATCCCGGTGCCCGCGGTCGAGGGCCTGACCTACGACCCGGCCGGCAAGGGCGGCTGCACCGCGCTGACCCTGGACGCCCGCGGCCGGGTGCTTGCGGAGCGGGTCGCGATCGCCGGTACGGCCGTCAACTGCGCGGGTGGGCCCACCCCGTGGGGCACCTGGCTGACCTGCGAGGAGACTGAGGACAAGGCGGGCACCGCCGGCTACGCCAAGGACCACGGCTTCATCTTCGAGGTCGACGGCGCCGACCCGCGCCGCACCGGCGCCGTACCGCTGACCGCGATGGGCCGCTTCCAGCACGAGGCGATCGCCGTCGACCCGAGGCGGGGGGTGGTCTACGAGACCGAGGACGCCTTCCAGCGGCCCTTCGGCCTGTTCTACCGGTTCCTGCCCGACAAGCCGCTGGGCGGCACCGGTTCGCTGCGCGCGGGCGGCCGGCTCCAGGCGATGCGGGTGCCGGGGGTGCCGGACCTGTCCTCGATCCAGGAGACGGGGGCCCGCTTCGACGGCATCGAATGGGTGGACGTTCCGGACCCGCTGGCCGTCGGGACCCCGATCCGGCTCCAGGACTTCGGCCCCCGGGGCATCACGCACGCGCAGAAGCTGGAGGGCTGCTACTGGGGTGGGCGCTCCGTGTACTTCGTCTCGTCCTTCGCCCGCAGCGCGGAGGGGTCGGCGGGCGACCACTACGGGCAGATCTGGCGGTACGACCCGGACCGCCGACGGCTCACCCTGGTGGTCGTCTTCGGCCCGGACACGGACGTCCGGCTGCCCGGCGAGTCCCCGGACAACATCTGCCTGGCGCCGAGCGGCGGCCTGATGGTCTGCGAGGACGGTGACGGCGCCCAGCACGTCTACGGCGTGACCCGGCACGGCGACGTGTACGCCCTGGCCCGCAATCGTCAGAACATCGGCACCGACGAGCAGCCGGAGTGGGGCGAGTTCGCCGGGGTCACCTTCTCGCCGGACGGCCGCACGATGTACGTCAACTGCTACACGCCCGGGACGACGTTCGCGGTGACGGGCCCCTGGCGCAGGTAACCGCACGGCAGCGGCCGGGGACGGCGGATGCGGCACCCGCCGTCCCCGGCCGCGCGTCGCCGCGGGGTCAGCCCGCCAGCAGGGCGTCCATCTGGCCGACCGCCGCGCTGAGCCCCTCGACCATGCCCATCTCCGCGAGCTGGTCCATCTGCTCCCGGGTGTCGAAGACCGAGCGCAGTTCCATCCGGGTGCCGCCGTCGTGCCGGGTGAGGGTCATCCGTACCGCCGTGGTCGGCATCTCGGCGTTCGGCTTGCCGTCCTGGTCCGAGAAGCCGTCGGTGAACTCCAGCGAGGTCGGCGGCGCGACCGAGGTGACCCGCCACCACCCGCCGAACTTCTCGCCCTCGGGGCCGGTCATGAAGTACCTGACCTCGCCACCGGGCGTCAGGTCGTGCTCCTCGAAGGTCGCCGGGTAGCTCGGCGGCCCCCACCAGCGCTCCAGCTTCCGCGGGTCGGCCCACAGCTGCCACACCCGTTCCACCGGGGCGGTGAAGTCGGCGATCAGGGTGAGCGTGAGGTTGTCGACGTCCTTGTCCACACGGGTGACAGTCATTCGTCCGGTCCTTTCGTCGGGTCGTTCTCCTCGGCTCCGGCGTCGCCGGCGAGCAGACCGGACATCCGGTCCACCCGCGCCCGCCAGGCCGTCTCCAGTTCGTCGAGGGCCTGCCGCGCGCGGCCCACCGCATCGGGGTCGGTACGCACGAGCTGCTCCCGTCCGCGTCGCCGCTTGGTGACCAGACCGGCCCGCTCCAGCACCGTGACGTGCTTCTGCACCGCGGCGAAGCTCATCGGATACGCCTCGGCCAGCCGCGACACGGACAACTCGCCCCGTACGCAACGGCGGAGTATGTCGCGGCGCGTCGTGTCGGCCAGGGCGTGGAACAGCCGGTCGACGGTCTCGTCGGTCGATCCATCTACAACCATTTGGTTGTACGTTATCCCTGCCCGTGCCCGTGCGCAACAGGACAGGGCCGTCCGGGTGTCCCGTCACTGAAGCCGGCGCACCGGGGTACCCGGCTGCCATGACGGAGAAGCAGCAGGTCAGCGGCTCGTACTGGCTCGAGACGGCTCCGGACGGCCGGCACGCCCCCCTGACCGAGGACATCGAGGCCGACGTGGCCGTGATCGGCGGCGGGATCGCCGGCCTGTGCACGGCGTGGGAGCTGACGCGAGCCGGGAGGAGCGTGGCGGTACTGGAGGCCGGCCGGATCGCGGCGGGCGTCACCGGCCACACCACCGCGAAGATCACCGCCCTGCACACGCTGATCTACGACAAGCTGCGCCGCACCCGCGGCAGTGAGGGCGCACGCCTGTACGCCCGTTCGCAGTCCGAGGCGATCGAGCACACCGCCGAGGTCGTGGCCGAGCTCGGCATCGACTGCGACTGGGAACGCCGCAGCGCCTACACGTTCGTGCGCGACACGAGCCGGGTGGACGAACTGCGCGCCGAGGCGGAGGCCGCGCGCGAGGCCGGTCTGCCGGCCTCGTTCGTGACGGAGACCGGCCTGCCCTTCCCGGTGGCCGGTGCGGTGGAGGTGACCGGCCAGGCGCAGTTCCACCCCCGCAAGTACCTGCTGGCCCTGACCCGCGACCTGATCGCGCGCGGCGGACGCGTCTTCGAGGACACCACTGTCCTCGGCCTGGACGAGGGCGAGCCCTGTCGTGTGGCGACGGCGACCGGCGCCACCGTGACCGCCCGGGACGTCGTCGTGGCGACCCACTACCCCATCTTCGACCGGGCCCTGCTCTTCACCCGCCTCTCCCCGCGCCGGGAGCTTGTCGTCGCCGGGCCGATCCCCGCCGACCGCGACCCGGGCGGCATGTACATCACCCCGGACGAGAACACCCGCTCCGTGCGCACCGCGCCCTACGGCGAGGACGGCACCCGGCGTCTGCTGGTGATCACCGGGGAGCACTTCACGCCGGGCACCGGGGACACCCGGTCCCGTTTCGAGCGCCTGTCCGCCTGGGCCCGGGAGCACTTCCCCGAGGTGGACCTCACCCACTCCTGGGCCACCCAGGACAACGACCCCACGGACACCGTGCCGCTGGTGGGCCCCCTGCACCAGGGCGCCCGGCACGCGTACGTCGCCACCGGCTTCGCCGGCTGGGGCATGAGCGGCGGCATGATGGCCGGCCGGCTGCTCACCGCGCAGATCACCGGCGAGGAGTGCGAGTGGAGCGGGCTGTACGACCCGCGCCGGCTGCGTCCCGCCGTGCGCGAGGCGCCGTCGTTCCTCGCCACGCAGGCGAAGGTCGCCAAGCACTTCGTCGGCGACCGGCTGCGCCCCTCGCCGCCGGTGGAGGCCCTGCCCCCCGGCGAGGGCGCCGTGGTCCGCGCCGGGGGCGGCCGGCTCGCGGTCTACCGGGACGACGACGGCACCCTGCACGCGGTCTCGGCGCGCTGCACCCACCTGGGCTGCCTGGTCGACTTCAACGCGGCGGAGCGCGCCTGGGAGTGCCCCTGCCACGGCTCCCGCTTCGACACGGACGGCAAGGTGATCCAGGGTCCGGCCACACGGCCGCTGGAGCAGCGGGACATCTGAGACACCGGGAGGCGAGGGTGCGGGGCCGGGTCCGCCCGGGAGGGTGACGGGCAGCGCCCACCCCCGCGAAGCGCGACGAAACGGCCCTTGTCGCACCATACCTTCATGCGGTGATCGCATCAGTATGCCGAGTAGTCGCCGCCTGCGCCCTGGGCGCCGCCCTCACCGCCTGCGCCACCGCGCAGCCCGCCCGGCCCCCGGGCGAGCACGCCCACCCGGGAGCCCCCTCCCCCACCCGCACCGCTCCGGCGTCGCGCCCGCCCACGCTGGCTCCCGGTCCGGCCGGTCTGACCCCCGTCTTCGAGAGCGCCCCCCGCACCGCCGCGGACCGGACCGTCGCGCTGACCTTCGACGCCGACATGACCGCCGACCAGGGCCCTCGGGCGGCGGCGGGCGAGCGCTTCGACCATCCGCGCCTGATCGGCACCCTGCGGAGGCTGAGGGTGCCGGCCACGGTCTTCATGACCGGGAGGTGGGCCGAGGAGTACCCGGACCAGGCCCGCTCCATCGGCCGGGACCCGCTCTTCGAGGTGGCCAACCACTCCTACAGCCACTACGCGTTCACCGACGGCTGCTACGGCCTGCCGACCCTGCCCGGCCACCGGATGCGGGCGGACGTGGAACGGGCGTACGCAGCCTTCCGCAGGGCCGGGGTACCGGACGCCAAACCGTACTTCCGCTTCCCCGGCGGCTGCTACGACCGCAGGGCGCTGAAGGCGCTGACGCCGACGGGTGTCACGGCCGTGCAGTGGGACGTGGTCGGCGGCGACGCGTTCGCCACGGACGCCGACGCGGTGGCCCGGCAGGTGCTGGACGGGGTGCGGCCGGGTTCCGTGGTCGTCCTGCACTGCACGCGCAGCGCGGCCCCGGCGACGGAGCGGGCGGTGCGGCGGATCGTGCCGGAGCTGCGTCGCGAGGGCTACCGGTTCGTCAAGGTCTCGGAACTGATCGCGAGGGCGGGCGGCCGGAGCTGAACGCGGCGCCGCCGCCCGTCCTACGCTGGACACATGAGCGAGGACGACTACTGCCTGATCGACGCGACCAGGCCGCCCGGGGCGGACGGCCCGCCGTACGCGGAGTGCGTGCTGTGCCGGGAGCCGACGGAGTACCCGGAGTCGTACAAGGGCATCACCCTGTGCCCCGCCTGCGAGTGGCAGGAGGCCCAGCGCACGGCCTGCTCGGGCTGACGGCGCGGTCGGCGGCCCGGGCAGGGCGCCGGACAGGCGGGGGACCGGCAGGGAGCTGGGCGGTCGGGGCCGGCCGGGAGCTGAACGGCTCGGGGCCGCCGGAGCTGGACGGCTTCGGATCGGCGGTGAACGACGGGTTGGCACACTGTTCCCGTGACTCCTGAGCAGACGCCGACCGCCGACCACCCCTTCCGCCCGCACCCGAGCGCCCGCGACGCGGTACCGCAATTCGTGCTGCCCCTGGTCGTCCGCATCGAGAAGGCGGCGCCCCCCGCCCGCACGGACGCGCTGGAGACGGCGGCACGTGCGGTGCTGCTGATGCTGGCCGACGAGCGGTCGGTGGGCGAGGGCGAGTGGGCACGGGCGATGCGGGAGTGGCAGGACGCGCGGATCCGCAAGGTGGTGCGCCGGGCACGCGGTGCGGAGTGGCGCCGCGCCGAGGCCCTGCCCGGCATCACGGTCGTCGGCGCGTCGGCGCAGGTGCGGGTCTACCCGCCGGTCCCCCTGGACGGCTGGCCCAAGGACCTGGCCCGCCTCCAGGTCTCCGGCACGGACCTCGACGATCCCGAACCGCCGTCGCCTGCGGAGCCGGCGGCCCCGGTGCTGTGGCTCAACCCCGACCTGGGCATGTCGGCAGGCAAGACCATGGCCCAAGCGGGCCACGCCGCCCAGCTCGCCTGGTGGGCCCTGTCGGAGACCGACCGCGACGCCTGGCGGAACGCAGGCTTCCCCCTCGCCGTCCGCACAGCGGCCCCGCCACGCTGGGAAGCCCTCGTCACCAGCGGCCTCCCCCTCGTCCGCGACGCGGGCTTCACGGAGATCGCCCCGGGCTCCTGCACGGTGGTCGCGGAGCATCCGGCACTGCGATAGGTGTCCAGAGAAAGAGTCGGCGGCGGCGACGTGTGGTGTCCTGGGCCACTGGACGACACCGGCCGGAGCCGGCGGCGGGATTCGAACCCGCGTCACCCTCTTGAGAGGAGAAGTAGCCGCAACCTGCGCACCTGGACGCCCCCACCGTAGCGGCAGGCCGACGCCCGGGGCACGCGAATTCCCGCCCGCCCCACCGCGAGCGGCCGGCGTGGTCCACGGATGCGCCCTGCACACCGGACCTCGGGCGCGGGCGCCCGGACGTCGCGCATCCCCACCCGGACCACCTCACCCCGCTGGCACGGCGTAGGGCACGAAGGCGACCACCGCCGCGGCACAGGCCCCCATGACGGCCGGCAGGAGGGTCATGAGTCCGCCGAGCGGCACCACGACCATGGTCGTGAGGTAGGTGGCGGCCACCTTCGGATCGTCCTTGCGGTAGCGCAGGAGCGCGTTGGATCCGGCCTTCGGCGCGTCAGGTACTGCCGGTGCGTGCCATGTACGCGATGCGAGTCGTGCCGTCCGGTGTCACGAAACGGTAGGTGTGGCGCGTCGCGCCGACCGCGACGCACGTACCCCTCGCCGTTGCGCTGCCCGCGATGTCACGCCGGGCTTCGAGGAGGATCCCCGCCCTTTCCGAGCAGCGTCCACGTCATCCACAGGCACACCAGCGCCGCCGCGGCGCACCCGACCGCCGGCAGAACTCCGAGCAAGATTCCCATTCCCCCACCCAGATGCCGGCCGGCGCCCATCCGGAGTCCCCGGTGTCCCGCCGATCGGACGGATCGTAAGCGGCTCCGGGCCGCAGGTGAACGCCGGGGCCGCCGCGCACGTACGTCCGGGCACACGGCCGGGCGGCCGGTCACGGGACCGCCCCGGCCCGCCGAACCTCAAATGTTGCTCTGAAGGAGCCCGGCCCGGGGTTCGGGCGGCGGGCGCGGGGTCATATCCCCGTCACGTCCGAGGGGGCGTCCGGTGGGGGCCGGGTGGGCCGAGGACCGGGTGGAGGAGGGGACGACGGTGCGACTGGGAACGGGAATCGGATGGCGGCCGGAGATCGCGGACGCCGTGGAGCGGATGCCGGGGATCGACTGGGTGGAGGTCGTGGCCGAGAACGTCTGCCCCGGCCATCTCCCCGAGTCCCTGCTGCGGCTGCGCGAGCGCGGGGTGACCGTCGTGCCGCACGGCGTCGCGCTGGGGCTGGGCGGCGCCGAGCGGCCCGACGAGGGGCGGCTCGCCGCCCTGGCCGAGCGGGCCACGGCACTCGGCGCGCCGTTGGTCACCGAGCACATCGCCTTCGTCCGCGCGGGCGGCGCGCTGACCGCCTCCCCGCGTCTGGAGGCCGGGCACCTGCTGCCCGTGCCGCGCACCCGCGACGCCCTCGACGTGCTGTGCGAGAACGTCCGCATCGCCCAGGACGCGCTGCCCGTGCCCCTCGCCGTCGAGAACATCGCCGCGCTGATCTCCTGGCCCGGCGAGGAGATGACCGAGGGGCAGTTCCTGTACGAGCTGGCCGACCGCACCGGCGTGCGGCTCCTCGTCGACGTCGCCAACCTGCACACCAACCACGTCAACCGCAGCGAGGACCCGGCCGAGGCGCTCGCCGAACTTCCCCTGGAGGCCATCGCCTACGTCCATGTGGCCGGTGGCTTCGAACGCGACGGCGTGTGGCACGACAGCCACGCCCACCCCGTCCCCGAGCCGGTCCTCGGCATCCTCACCGACCTCGCGTCCCGCGTCCGCCCGCCGGGGGTGCTGCTGGAGCGCGACGAGAACTTCCCGGAAGAGGATGAGCTGGCGCGGGAGTTGGGCGCGATCCGGGGTGCGGTCGAGAAGGGCGCGGTGCGACGGGCGGCGGCCGAGGCGGAGCCGCCCGCCGCGGGGGGATCCGGCGTCCCCTCCCTCGACCCGCGCCCCGCCGCACCCGGGCCCCGCCCCACCGGGCCCGCCCGGCAGCGGCTCGCCCTCGCCCAGACCGCGTTCCTGTCCGCCCTCGTCGCCGGCACCCCCGTGCCCGAGGGGTTCGACCGGGCACGGATGAGGGTGCAGGCACGGGCGCTCGCCGCCAAGCGGGCGGACGTCGTCGGCAAGGTCGCGCCCGAGCTGCCGGAGCTGCTGGGCGACGGATACCGGCCCGCCTTCCTCGCGTACGCCCAGGCGCATCCGATGACCGGGGGTTACCGCCGGGACGCGCTCGACTTCGTCGAGCAGGTGCTGCTGTCCGGCCGGCCGCAGGACGCACGGGTCCGGCGGGAGCTGCGGGCCTGGTGGCTGGAGCGGTCCGGACCGAAGCCGCGGTCGCCAAGACCGGCCGTGCGGCTGGCCCGGGCCACCCGGCGGGCGCTGCTGCGGCGCTGAGCCGGGCGCGCACGGGGCCGGCGGGCCGCCAAGCGGAACGTCACATACCCACAACACTCGGTCCGGATGATGAACGGGGCATGGTGCTCCCGCGACCGTGTCACTTACAAACAACTCATGTTCTGGGTCCTCCTGCTGCTGCCTGCCTGGGCCGTCGCCGGCATCGCGTGCACGCGGCTGTGCCTGGCCTCCGTCCGCGCCGCGGCCGTCGACGACGCGCCCACGGCGGTCGGCCGGGGGCGGGACCTGACGCTGTACGAGGCCGCGTTCCTGTCCGGCGGGCCCGCACGGGTCGCCGACGTCACCCTGGTCGCGATGGCCCGCCAGCGTCGGCTGCTGCTGGCCCGCACCGGCTGGGCGACCGTGGTCGATCCGCGCGGGCGGGACGAGATGGAGCGGTCGGTCATCGGGGCCATCGGGCCCGAGGGCCAGTCCCGTATCGCTCCGGTGCGGGCCGCCGCGGCGACGGCCGACGCCGTGCGCGGGATAGCCGACCGGCTGGTCAGCGCCGGGCTCGCCGTGCCAGACGAGGCGTCCGGCACGACGGTCGCCGAGGCGGTGCGCCAGGTGCGGCTCGCCGCGCTCGCCGTGGTCGGGCTGGCCGCCGCCGCCCTGCTGCTGCCCGCTCCGCCGGACGTGCCGCGCCACCTGGTGGCCCTGTGGTTCGCGCTGCCGCTCACCCTGGCGCTGAGCTGCCTGGCCATGGCGCGGATCGAGGTCCACCCGTACTCGCGCTGGGCCTCCCCGGCCGGCCAGCGGCTGCTGGGCGCCCTGCACCGCGGCGCCGGGGGCACGGGGGACGACCGGTCCTACCTCACCTCCGTGGCCGTGCGCGGCGTCCATGCCGTCGGCGAACCGGACCTGCGTGCGGCCTTCGCGCACCGCGAGCACCACCGCGAGCAGCCCCAGGAGCACCGTCACGGCCCCGGCGGCGAGCAGTAGGGCGGGCGCCGGGGAGCGTGCGGGGGCACTGACGCCGACACCGGTGATCAGTGCTTGCCTTCCCCCGCACCCGAACGGAACATCCCTCGTGTCGCCGCCGTGTGCACCGAAGGGATACGCGATGAGAACCGCCGCCGTCCACGTGGCCGCCGGGTCCCTGCTGGTGACCGCCCTGGCCGCCGCTCCGGCCGGCGGCACCGCCCCGACCGCCCCCACCACCCTCGGCGCGGCGGAGCTGCGCGGCACCGCGGTGGCCGCCGCGCGCGCCGCGTCCGAGGGCATCCGGTTCGGGAGGTGCCCCGACGCCCGTGACCTCCCCGGCAGCATGCGGTGCGGCACGGTCCGGGTCCCGCTCGACTACACCCGCCCGCACGGCGAGCAGATCGCCCTCACCGTCAGCCGGGTGCGCGCCACCGGGAAGGACCCGGCCGACGGCACGCGCGAGGTGCCCCGGCAGGGCGTCCTGGTCCACCACCCCGGCGGGCCGGGCGCCTCCGGCATGTACGTCCCGCTCCTCGGCCTGCTCCCGGAGTGGAAGCGCGTCGCGGCGGCCTACGACCTCGTCGGCTACGCCCCGCGCGGGGTGGGCCGCTCCGCGCCGCTGTCCTGCGTGGATCCCGGGCGGTTCGTCGAGGGACCGGACCCGGCTCCGGTCCACCCGTCGCAGGCGTACAAGCACCGCCGGATCGCGCGGGCCGAGGCGTACGCGCGCGGCTGCGCCGAGCGGGCCGGCGGCGCGCTGCGGCACTACACCTCACTCGACAACGCCCGTGACCTGGACGTCCTGCGCGCCGCGCTGGGCGAGCCACGGCTGACCTTCCTGGGCTCGTCGTACGGCACGTACGTCGGGGCCCTGTACGCCACGATGTTCCCGGCGCAGGTGCGGCGGATGGTGTTCGACTCGGCGGTGAACCCGGATCCGGAGCGGATCTGGTACCGCAACCACCTCGACCGGTCGGCCGCCTTCGAGGACCGCTGGGCGGACTTCAGGGCGTGGGTGGCCCGGCACCACGCCGTGTACGGGCTGGGCCGCACGGCCGCCGAGGTGCAGCGCGGTTACGAGCGGGCGAGGGCGCGGCTGGCGGAGGAACCGGCGGGCGGGACGGTCGGGCCGGGTCAGTTGCGGACGGCGCTGCTGGACGCCGCTCACTACGACGACCTCTGGCCGCACCGCGCGCACGCCCTGTCGGCCTACCTCGCGGGCGATCCGCGGCCGCTGGTCGAGCAGGCGGGACCGCTCCGGGAGCCCGAGGCGGCGGCGGAGGCGGAGAACGCGCGGGCGGTCGACACCGCCGTGCAGTGCAACGACGCGCCCTGGCCGACGGACTGGACGGTGTGGGACCGGGACAACACCCGGCTCGCCCGCCGGGCCCCCTTCACGACCTGGGACAACACCTGGACGATCCTGCCGTGCGCCTACTGGCCGGCGCCCCGGCAGCGGCCGCTGGACGTGCGCGCCGGGCTCGGCGAGCTGCCGCCGACGCTGGTCCTGGCGGCCGAGCGGGACGCGGCGAGCCCGTACGGCGGCGCCCTGGAACTGCACCGCCGGCTCGCGGGATCGGCGTTGCTGACCGAGCGGGACGCCGGCAGCCACGGCATCGCGGGCGGGCCCAACGCCTGCGTGAACGGTCATGTGGAGGCGTATCTGCTCCACGGCACGGTCCCGGGCCGGCGCGCGTCCTGCGCGCCGCACCCGGAAACGGGGCCGAGGGCCACGCCCCCGCGGCGGGCGTCCGGGCGGGCAGCAGCCGCGCCGGCCCTGCCCTGAGCTCAGGCCAGGCCCGCCACCAGCTCCGCGAGGTCCTTGCGGCGGCCGGTGAAGAACGGGATCTCCTCGCGGACGTGCATCCGGGCCTCCGACCCGCGCAGGTGGCGCATGAGGTCGACGATGCGGTGCAGTTCGTCGGCCTCGAAGGCGAGGATCCACTCGTAGTCGCCCAGCGAGAAGGAGGCGACCGTGTTGGCGCGCACGTCGGGGAAGCCGCGGGCCATCCTGCCGTGGTCGGCGAGCATGCGGCGGCGGTCCTCGTCGGGCAGCAGGTACCAGTCGTAGGAGCGGACGAAGGGGTACACGCTCACGTACGCGCGGGGCGTCTCGTCGGCGAGGAAGGCGGGGATGTGCGAGCGGTTGAACTCGGCGGGGCGGTGCAGCGCCATGTTCGACCACACCGGGGCGAGCGCGCGGCCCAGCCTGGTGCGGCGGAAGAGGTTGTACGCCTCCTGGAGCTGGTCGCTGGTCTCGGCGTGCCACCAGATCATGACGTCGGCGTCGGCGCGCAGACCGGACAGGTCGTAGGTGCCGCGGATCGTGACGTCCTTGGCGGCGAGCTGGTCGAACAGCTCCTGGACCTCGTCGGCGTACCCGGAGCGGTCCTCGGGCAGCACGTCCTTCAGCTTGAAGACGGACCAGAGGGTGTAGCGGATGACCTCGTTGAGGTCCTTGGCCAGCTTGCCCTTGTTCGGGATCCGGTCGGGGGCGGGGGTGGTGGCGTCGTCACTCATGTCCCTTATTCTCCCGCTCCGCCGCGGAGGCTCTGCACCGGGTCGGTGGTGGGCTCCCGCCGGGCGCGGAGGTCGTCCTGGATGTGGTCGACGGCGGCGTACGCCCCGGCGATGCAGGCCGGAATGCCGACGCCGTCGTAGGCCGCGCCGCACACGGCCAGCCCCGGGAGGCCGGCGAGGTGCTCCCGCACGCGGGCCACGCGCGCCAGGTGGCCGACCGGGTACTGGGGCAGGCCGTCGTCCCAGCGGGTGACGCGGGTGGCGACGGGGGTGGCGGCCAGCCCGACGGCGGCCTTCAGGTCGCGCCGGGAGACCTCGACCAGTTCGGCGTCGTCGCTCCGGAGGATCTCCGTCTCGCCGTAGCGCCCCACGGAGGTGCGCAGGACGATCAGGTCGGGGTTCTCCTCGGCGATCCAGGCCCACTTGCGGGAGGCGAAGGTGGACGCCTTGACGGTGTGGCCGTCGACCGGCGGAACCAGGAAGCCGCTGCCCTCCGGCAGGTCGGTCTCCGCGCGGCGGTAGGCGAGGGTGATCAGCGCCATCGAGGCGTACTCGACGCCGGCGAGTTCGGCGGCGGCGCGGGGGGCCTCCGCGCGCAGCAGCCGCGCCGCGACGGGGGCGGGGGCGGCGACGACGACCGCGTCGGCGTCGAGCAGCCGGTCCCCGGCGGCCACGCGCCACCCGCGGCCCCCGCCATCGCGGCGCAGCTCGGTGACCGGGGTGTGGGTCCGGACCTCCCCGCCGCGCGAGCGGACCGATGCGGCGACCGCGAGCGGGAGGGTGCCCACTCCGCCCTCGATGCCCATGAAGACCGGTCCGGTCTGCTGCGCGGCGGCGGCCCGGGCCTGCATCTCGCGCACGCCCTCGGTCAGCGAGGTGTGCGTGCGGGCGATCTGGAAGAGCTGCGGGACGGCGGCGCGCATCGAGATGCGGTACGCGTCGCCCGCGTACACCCCGCCGAGCAGGGGCTCCACGAGGCGGTCGACGACCTCGCGGCCGAGGCGCGCCGCCACGTACTCCCCGACCGCCACGTCGTCGCCCACCTCGGTGCGGGGCAGCTCGGCGTCGCGCCCGATGCGGGCGAGACCCTCCTCGGACAGCACGCCGGCGAGGGCGGCGGCACTGCCGGGCACGCCCATGACATGGCCCTTGGGCATGGGGCGCAGGGCGCCGCGGGTCCACAGCGAGGCGGTGGTGGTGGCCGGGGGCTGGAGCCGGTCGGCGAGGCCGACCTCGCGGGCGAGGGTGACCGCCTCCGGGCGGCGGGCCAGCAGCGACTCGGCGCCGAGGTCGACGCGCACGCCCTCGATCTCGCCGGAGAGCAGCTTGCCGCCGACCCGGTCCGAGGCCTCGAGCACGGTCACCCGCGCCCCGCGCTCCAGCAGCCGGTGCGCGGCCGCCAGCCCGGCGACACCGGCCCCGATGACGACGACATGCCCGGCATCCGTACGTGATCCGCTCATACTCCCCACCTTCTCAAACGCCGCCGACAGTCCCGCCAGGGCCATGTGGCCCTGGCGAGTCCCTACCGTGACCGCATCGGGACCGTTTCCGGCAAACGTCCCGCGCACCCGCGGCGTCGTAGGAGCGTCAATGGTCACCACCCGGGGGGAACTCCTCATGCGCACACGACGATCCGTACGGACCGGCCCCGCCCTGGCCGGGGTCCTGCTGGCCACGGCCCTCGCCGTCACGGGGTGCGGCGGCGCGGACGACAGCGGCGGAAGCGCCGACGACAAGGCCGCCTCGCAGGCGAACGGGAGGGCCGGCGGACAGGAGGGCGCGAAGGAGGGTGCCAAGGGCGGTGCGAGGGACGGCGCCCCGGGCGGCTCGGCGGACGGTGCCGGGGCCACCGCGCCGCCCAGGACCACCGCGAGCCACATCATCCGCACCGCCTCGCTGACCGTGCGGGTCGAGGATGTGCCGAAGGCCCTGGCCGAGGCCCGCTCCACCACCGAGAACGCGGGCGGCTACGTCGGCACCGAGACCACCACGCGGGACGACGACGGAGACGAGCACACGCGCGTGGTGCTGCGCGTGCCCGTCGCCGCGTACGAGGAGGTCCTGGCCGGTCTGGAGGGCACGGGCAAGCTGCTCGAGCGCCATGCCAAGGCGGAGGACGTCACCGAGCAGGTGGTCGACGTGGAGAGCCGGATCACGACGCAGCGCGCCAGTGTGGCCCGCATCCGGGAGCTGATGGACCGCGCCACCAAGCTCAGCGACGTGGTCACCCTGGAAGGGGAGCTGAGCACCCGACAGGCCGACCTGGAGGCCCTGCTCGCCCGCCAGGCGTCCCTGAAGGACCGCACGAGCCTGGCCACCATCACCCTGTCGCTGTCCGAGACGGCGGTGAAGAAGGACACCGGGGACGACGAGCCCGGGTTCGTGGACGCGCTCGCGGGCGGCTGGGAGGCGTTCCTGACGATGCTGCGCTGGCTCGCGGTGGCGTTCGGCGCGCTGCTGCCGTTCGCGGTGGTGGGCGCGCTGCTTCTCCTGCTGTGGCTCAAGGTCGTCCGCCCGCGGACGGCGCGCCGCGCGGAACACACGCCCGCGGTGACCACCCCCGGCATACTGCCCTACCCCCGCCCGGCGACCCCGCCCGCGACCTCGCCCGCGGCCGGTTCTGCATCCCGTTCGGCACCGCGGCCCGCCGCCGGCACCCGGGAGGGCGGCGAGGAGTGACGTCGTGGCTCCGGGGCGGCCCCGGCCCGGCAGGCGCGACGGGAACCGGCCGTGGGTGTCCCCCGTAGCGTGTTCGCATGAACATGAGCGATGCGCGGGGCAGGGGCGAACGCCTGGTGGTGATCGGCGGCGACGCCGCGGGGATGTCCGCGGCGTCGCAGGCCCGCCGGCTGAGGAGCCCGGACGAGCTGGAGATCGTCGCGTTCGAGCGCGGCCACTTCACGTCCTACTCGGCGTGCGGCATCCCGTACTGGGTGGGCGGTGACGTCGCCGAGCGGGAGCAGTTGATCGCCCGGACGCCGGAGGAGCACCGCGCGCGGGACATCGACGTGCGGCTGCGCACCGAGGTCACCGGGATCGACGTGGACCAGCAGCGGGTACGCGCGCGTGACGTCGTTTCCGGCGACGAGTACTGGACGCCGTACGACAAGCTCGTGATCGCGACCGGGGCGCGGCCGATCCGCCCGGAGCTGCCCGGCATGGAGGCGCCCGGGGTGCACGGGGTGCAGACCCTGGACGACGGCCAGGCGCTGATGGACACGCTGGTGCGCACGCGGGGGCGCCGCGCGGTGGTCGTGGGGGCCGGTTACATCGGCGTGGAGATGGCCGAGGCAATGATCAACCGCGGTTACGAGGTGACGGTCGTCAACCGCGGCAGGGAACCCATGGCCACCCTGGACCCGGACATGGGGCGGCTGGTGCACCGGGCCATGGAGGGCCTCGGCATCACCATGGTGAACGACACGGAGGTCACCGGGCTGCTCACCGGGGACGACGGCAGGGTGCGGGCGGTCGACGCACGGGACGCGCGGTTCCCGGCGGACGTCGTGGTGCTCGGCATCGGGGTACGGCCCGAGACGTCCCTCGCGCGGGCGGCGGGGCTGCCGCTGGGCCAGCACGGGGGGCTGCTCACCGACCGGTCGATGCGGGTGCGCGGGCACGAGAACATCTGGGCGGGCGGCGACTGCGTGGAGGTCCTGGACCTGGTCTCCGGGCAGGAGCGGCACATCGCGCTCGGCACGCACGCCAACAAGCACGGCCAGGTCATCGGCGCCAACGTCGGCGGCGACTACGCGACGTTCCCCGGTGTGGTCGGTACGGCGGTCAGCAAGGTCTGCGACCTGGAGATCGCGCGCACCGGCCTGCGCGAGAAGGACGCCCGCCGCGTGGGCCTGCGCTTCGAGTCCGTCACCGTCGAGTCGACCAGCCGCGCGGGCTACTACCCGAACGCCTCCCCCATGACCGTGAAGATGCTCGCCGAGCGGCGCACGGGGCGGCTGCTCGGCGTGCAGATCGTCGGCCGGGAGGGCGCGGGCAAGCGTGTCGACATCGCGGCGGTCGCCCTGACCGCCGGGATGACGGTGGAGCAGATGACGGCCCTGGACCTGGGGTACGCGCCGCCGTTCTCCCCGGTCTGGGACCCGGTCCTGGTGGCGGCGCGCAAGGCGGCGGCGAAGGTCCGCGGCGCCGGGTGAGCGGACCGCCCGCGCGGCCCGCGGCGGCCGCTGCGCGGCCGCCCCGCGGACCCGCTACGCGGACCCGTTGATCCTCTCGATGGCCTGACGCGCCTGCTCGGACGGGGGACGCGACGGCAGCGAGGACACGGAGGCGCTGGCCGGCACCGGGGGCGGCTGCTCCCCGGCCGGCTTGGCGTGCGCGGCGGAGGCGCGCGGTGAGCGCAGCCGGTGGCTCACCGCCTCGTCCAGCGTCACGGGCCGCTGCATCTGGGTGGCGAGCCGTCCCGCCTCCTGGCCCAGCCGGGCGACGTCCTCCCAGGGGAGGCGCACCACGAGCCGGAGCTCGGCCTCGCCGTCGGGCAGCGCGTGCAGCGCAGGAGCAACTCGGTCGTTCATCGCCTGTCCTCACGTCGGCCCCGCGACCCCTTCCCCGCGCCGCGGGCGGTTGAGGAGAGATACGCGCGCCCGGACGGCGGTGTTCAGCGCCTCGCGGATTCGCCGTCCGCGCCACGGGCACAAGGGGGGTGTGGTGATCCCGGTCCATGACGTGAACCCCGCGCGGCGCACCCCTTGGGTGACGTACGCGCTGCTCGCCGCGAACTTCGTCGTCTTCCTCCTCCTCACCCCGGGCGTGGCCGACTCGCTGACCGGCCGCGAGGGGCTGGCCGACGTGTGCCACCTCCAGGCCTTCCTGGAGCGCTATGCCGCGGTGCCGCAGGAGCTGATCCACCACCGGATGCCGCGCCTGGTGCCCACGGGCGACGTCGGGGTGGGTCCGCAGGGGCCGGGCTGCCTGGTCGGCCCGCCGGGCTACGACAAGTCACCCGAGCTGAGCGTCCTGACGGCCATGTTCCTGCACGGCGGCTGGCTGCACCTGCTGGGCAACCTGCTCTTCCTGTGGATCTTCGGCAACAACATCGAGGACCGCATGGGGCATCTGCCGTTCGCGCTGTTCTACCTGGTCTGCGGCTACGCGGCCTCGTACGGCTTCGCGCTGCTCAACGCCGGCTCGGGCGACCCGCTGATCGGCGCGTCGGGGGCGATCGCGGGGGTGCTGGGCGCCTATCTGGTGCTGTACCCGAAGGCCCGGGTGTGGGTCCTCGTGCCGTTCCTGATCTTCCTGCCGCTGCGACTGCCGGCCTGGATCGTGCTGGGCCTGTGGTTCGTGCTCCAGGCGGTGTACTCGTCCGGCGGGGGCGTCACCGACGCCGGGACGGTGGCGTACGCGGCGCACATCGTGGGCTTCCTCACCGGCATGCTGATCGCCTGGCCGCTCAGGCGGGGCACACCGCCGCCGCCGGAACCGCGCGGGCTGCTGTTCGGCAGGCGGGCTCGGCCCCGGCACACCTGGTGAGTCAGCGGGCGGTGTGCGTGTGGACGTACTCCACGAGGCGGGTCAGCGCGTCCGGGTCGGTGGAGGGCATGACGCCGTGGCCCAGGTTGAAGACATGGCCCTCCAGGCCCGCCGCCGCCCGAAGGACCTCCCGGGTCTTGGCCTCGACGGCCTCGCGGGTGGCGAACAGCACGGTCGGGTCGAGGTTGCCCTGGAGCGCCTTGCCGGGGCCGACGCGGCGGGCGGCCTCGTCGAGCGGGACGCGCCAGTCGACGCCGACCACGTCCGCGCCGGCCTCGCCCATGAGCTGCAGCAGCTCGCCGGTGCCGACGCCGAAGTGGATGCGCGGGACGCCGTACCCCGCGACCGCGTCGAAGACCTTCGCCGAGGCGGGCAGTACGGAGCGGCGGTAGTCGGCGGGGGCCAGGGCACCGGCCCAGGAGTCGAACAGCTGGACGGCGCTCGCGCCCGCCTCGATCTGCACCTTCAGGAACGCCGCCGTGATGTCCGCGAGACGGTCGAGCAGGTCGGCCCACAGCTCGGGGTCGCCGTACATCATCGCCTTGGCGTTCTCGTACGTGCGGGACGGGCCGCCCTCGACGAGGTAGCTGGCGAGGGTGAAGGGGGCGCCGGCGAAGCCGATGAGCGGGGTGGCGCCCAGCTCGCGGGTGAGCAGGCCGATCGCCTCGGTGACGTAGGAGACGTCCTCGGGGCTGAGGTCGCGCAGCTGCGCGAGGTCGGCACGGCTGCGGATCGGCCGCTCGACGACCGGGCCGACACCCGGCTTGATGTCGAGGTCGACGCCGATGGCCTTGAGCGGGACGACGATGTCGCTGAAGTAGATCGCCGCGTCGACGTGGTGGCGGCGCACCGGCTGGAGCGTGATCTCGGTGACCAGGTCGGGCCGCATGCAGGACTCGAGCATGCCGATGCCCTCGCGCACCTTGCGGTACTCCGGCAGTGAGCGCCCGGCCTGCCGCATGAACCACACGGGCGTGTGCGGCACGGGCTCGCGCCTGCACGCCTTGAGGAAGGCGGAATCCTTGACGGCGTCGGACGTCGCTGTCGGCTGCTTGCCCGTTGGGCTCACGTTGGCACTCACGTCGGCAAGTCTCGCACGCGCCGCCCTTGGCACCGGACCGGCACCCGCCCGCCGCAGGACGCGACCCGTCGAGGCCGCCCGGGGTGGCGCGTTCGCGGCGGCGTGATCCGGACAGGGGGTGGCGCCCGGGTGTCCCTCCCTGCGGCGGGGGCCGGTTCCCCTTAATCTTCCCCGCATGGCTGCGGCTCAGGGACGACTGTCGGACGGCGCTGGCGGTATGGACGAACCGAAGGACACCGGGGACGACCTCGGGCAGGGGGGCACGGCCCCGCTGCCCTTCCGGGCGGCCGTCGACGCGCTGAGGGGGGCGCGGCTGCGGCCGCAGATCGAGGTGGAGGCCACCCCCGCGCCCAAGCGGCTGGCGCCCCACGCGTACGCGCTGGAGGCGGCCGTCGTCGACGGCGACCAGGACCTGGCCGACGGCCGACTGGTGCTGCTCTACGACCCGGCCGGGCACGACGCCTGGCGGGGCACGTTCCGGCTGGTGACACTGGTGCGGGCGGAGCTGGAGCCGGAGATGGCGGCGGACCCGCTGCTGCCGGACGTGTGCTGGTCCTGGCTGACCGGCGCCCTCGCGGCGCGCGGGCTGAGCTACGGCGAGCCGAGCGGCACGGTCACGCGCGCCGGCTCGCACTACTTCGGCGGGCTGTCCTCGCGGCCGTCGGCCTCGCAGATCGAGATCCGTGCCTCCTGGACGCCCCGGGAGGGGCTGGGCGGGGCACCCGACACGGCCGCCCACCTGATGTCCTGGTGCGATCTGCTGGCCCAGGTCGCGGGGCTGCCGCCGGCCGCGCCGGGGGACGCGTCGGTGGTGACGCTGCCGCAGCGCAGGGGACCGCAGTCGCGCTGAGCCTCGCCGGTGGGGCCTCCGGCGGTCACCCGTGCCGATCTCTTTGTCGATACGACCACTTTCGGAAGTGTTGCGACGCGGACCGAAACCGTTCGATCTTCGAATGATCGACAGCGTGTCCGAATTGCACGGATTGTTACTCACCGGATCGTGATCATTTCCTAAAGGACACCGGGTTTGATGCCGAAGACGACTGTGACCTTGAAAGCACGGTTCGTCCCGGCTTCACCCCCACGAGCCGGCCCCGTCCCGCACCCCAGGAGGCCTGGTGTCCGTTCTCCTCGAGCAGCCCGCAAGCCTGGTCGCCTACCGCCCGAACAAGCCGACCGCCATGGTGGTCGTGGCCGACCCCCGCGTCCGCTCCACCGTCACCCGCCACCTGTGGGCGCTCGGTGTGCGCGATGTGATCGAGGCCTCGTCCGTCGCGGAGGCTCGTCCCCGCATCGGCAACCCCCGAGACATCTGCGTCGCCGAAGTCCACCTGCCGGACGGCTCCGGCCTCACCCTCCTGTCCGAGACCCGCGCCGCGGGCTGGCCGAACGGCCTCGCCCTTTCGGCGGCCGACGACATCGGCGCCGTGCGCAACGCGCTCGCGGGCGGAGTCAAGGGCTACGTCGTCACCGGCACCCGCACCAACCTCGGGCTCCCCACCCGTCCCGGTGCCGCTCCCATCGGTGCCGCCGCCGCGCGCCTCCACCGCCGCCCCCCGGGTGCTCCGAGCCACCCGGGCGGCTACCGCGAACTGTCCGGCCGTGAGGTCGAGGTGCTGCGGCTGGTGGCGGAGGGCCAGTCGAACAAGGCGATCGGCGTCTCGATGGGCCTGTCCGCACTGACCGTCAAGAGCCACCTCGCCCGCATTGCCCGCAAGCTCGGCACCGGCGACCGCGCCGGGATGGTGGCCGTCGCCCTGCGCACCGGCATCATCCACTGACACCCGCCTCCTTCACCGACCCGCCCGTGGACGGGACCGACCGCTGGTCCCGCTTCACCTCCCTTCCAGGCCCGCGTCCCCGTCCCTTCACGTTCTGACTGGTTTACGACCCCTGGGCGCCCGTCGGCGGAACGTTCCGTCGGCGGGCGCCTTCATGACATGGATACCCTTGACAGGTGACCGACGCCCACGACACCGCAGCAGACAGTTCACTGCGAACCACCGGAGGCGCTCCTCCGGACGACGGCGGATCTTCTGCTACGGAGGCGCCGACCCCCTTGCTGGAGCCGCGTGAGGGCATTCCGCCCGTGATCGCGGACGAGGCCACCCTCACCGAGGTGATCGCCGCCTTCGCCACCGGCACCGGCCCCGTCGCCGTGGACGCCGAGCGTGCCTCCGGCTACCGCTACGGCCAGAGCGCCTATCTCGTCCAGCTGCGCCGCGAGGGAGCGGGCTCCGCGCTGATCGACCCCGTTGCCTGTCCCGACCTGTCCGGTCTGGGCGAGGCGCTGTCCGGCGCGGAGTGGGTGCTGCACGCCGCCACCCAGGACCTGCCCTGTCTGCGCGAGATAGGCATGGTGCCCACCCGCCTCTTCGACACCGAGCTGGCCGGACGCCTCGCCGGGTTCCCGCGGGTCGGTCTCGGCGCGATGGTCGAGAACGTCCTCGGCTTCGTGCTGGAGAAGGGCCACTCCGCCGTCGACTGGTCCACCCGCCCGCTGCCCGAGCCCTGGCTGCGCTACGCCGCCCTCGACGTCGAGCTGCTGGTCGACCTGCGCGACGCGCTGGAGAAGGAGCTGGACCGGCAGGGCAAGCTGGAGTGGGCCAGGCAGGAGTTCGACGCCATCGCCTCCGCGCCCCCGCCCGAGCCCCGCAAGGACCCCTGGCGGCGCACGTCCGGCATGCACAAGGTGCGCCGGCGGCGGCAGCTGGCCGTCGTGCGGGAGCTGTGGCAGACCCGGGACCGCATCGCCCGGCGCCGGGACGTCTCGCCCGGCAAGGTGCTCTCGGACGCGGCGATCGTCGAGGCCGCCCTCGCCCTGCCCACCGGCACCCACGCCCTCGCCGCGCTCAACGGGTTCGGGCAGCGGGTGGGCCGCCGCCAGCTGGAGCAGTGGCAGGCGGCGGTCGACCGGGCCAGGGCACTGAGCGAGTCCCAGCTGCCCCAGCCCGGGCAGCCGGTGACCGGCCCCCCGCCGCCGCGGGCGTGGGCCGACAAGGACCCGGCCGCCGCGACCCGGCTGTCCGCCGCCCGGGCCGGTGTGTCGGCACTGGCCGAGCGGCTGAACATGCCGCAGGAGAACCTGATCACGCCGGACACCGTCCGCCGGGTGTGCTGGGAGCCGCCGAAGCCGGCCGACGAGGAGTCCGTCGCCGCGGCGCTGACGGGGTTCGGGGCGCGGCCCTGGCAGGTGGAGCAGGTCACGCCGGTACTGGTCGCGGCGCTGGCCGCGGCAGAGGGCGCCTGATCGCCGGCACCAGGACGCCCCCCGCCGCGGACGGTCCGACGGTGCGCCGCGTACGGCCGGTGAAGCGGAACGAGGACGTCGAGATCGCGCCAAGATCCGCGAGGTCCGCGTACGCAGCCGGGCGCCGCTCACGCGGAGCGCCGCGCCGGCCGAGCGCGGTGCCCGTCGAACGGCGCGTCATGTCCGCAGCGGGAGCGGGTACGCATCCGGTGCGCCCCCTCCCGATCCGACTCCGCGCGGCTCGACGGCTCCGCCACGGGTGTGACCTTCGCCGCTCGCGGCCGTGGGACTGGGCAGCCACGTTACTCATAAGTAGCATGGGCGCTGAGCGTGCGCTCAGCGCACCGCAGCAGTGCCATCCCGCACCCTGGAGGAGAGCCATCGTGCCTCGTACCGTCAGGGACGTCGTCTTCGTCGACGGCGTCCGCACCCCGTTCGGCAAGGCGGGCCCCAAGGGCATCTACCACGAGACCCGTGCCGACGACCTCGTCGTGAAGGCGATCCGGGAGCTGCTGCGCCGCAACCCCGGACTCGACCCCAAGAAGATCGACGAGGTGGCCATCGCCGCGACCACGCAGATCGGTGACCAGGGCCTGACCATCGGCCGCACCGCCGGCATCCTCGCGGGCCTGCCGACCTCGGTCCCGGGCTACTCCATCGACCGCATGTGCGCCGGCGCCCTGACCGCGGTCACCGCGGTCGCCGGCTCCGTCGCCTTCGGCGCGTACGACGTCGCCATCGCGGGCGGTGTCGAGCACATGGGCCGTCACCCGATGGGCGAGGGTGTGGACCCCAACCCGCGGTTCGTCTCCGAGAAGCTGGTCGACCAGTCCGCCCTGTTCATGGGCATGACCGCGGAGAACCTGCACGACCGCTACCCGCAGATCACCAAGCTGCGCGCCGACGAGTACGCCGTGCGCTCGCAGGAGAAGGCCGCCAAGGCGTACGCCAACGGCAAGATCCAGCAGGACCTGGTGCCGGTCTCGGTGCGCCGCACCAACCCCGAGGGCGGCGAGACGGGCTGGGGCCTGGTCACCGCCGACGAGCCGATGCGCCCGGGCACCACCCTGGAGAGCCTGGCCGGTCTGAAGACCCCGTTCCGCGTGCACGGCCGGGTCACCGCGGGCAACGCGGCCGGTCTGAACGACGGCGCCACCGCCTCGGTCATCGCCTCCGAGGACTTCGCCCGCGAGAACGGGCTGCCGGTCAAGATGCGCCTGGTCTCCTACGCCTTCACCGGTGTGGAGCCGGAGGTCATGGGGTACGGCCCGATCCCGGCCACCGAGAAGGCTCTGGCGCAGGCGGGTCTGTCGATCTCCGACATCGGCCTGTTCGAGATCAACGAGGCCTTCGCCGTCCAGGTGCTGGCCTTCCTTGACCACTACGGGATCGCCGACGACGACGAGCGCGTCAACCAGTACGGCGGCGCCATCGCCTTCGGCCACCCGCTGGCCTCCTCCGGCGTCCGCCTGATGACGCAGCTGGCCCGCCAGTTCGAGGAACAGCCGCACGTCCGCTACGGCCTGACCACCATGTGCGTCGGCTTCGGCATGGGCGCGACGGTCATCTGGGAGAACCCGCACTTCGAGGGGGACAAGTGAGCACCACCGCTGAGCTGTTGAAGGGCGCGGCCGAGCTGTTCCCGGACGAGGTCGTCACGCAGGCGCACGTGCGCCACTTCGACCTCCCCCTGGGCGCGGGCCGTTTCGCCCTGATCACCCTGGACAACGGGCTCGACCACACCAAGCCGACCACCTTCGGCCCTCAGTCGCTGGCGAACCTCAACGCCGCCATCGACCAGGTGGAGAAGGAGGCCGCGGACGGCGAGATCGTCGGTGTCGGCGTCACCGGCAAGCCGTTCATCTTCGCGGTCGGCGCCGACCTCAAGGGCGTCGAGCTCCTCAAGGAGTGGGACCACGCCTACGCCATCGGCAAGGGCGGCCACGACGTCTTCAAGCGTCTGTCCGGCCTCGCGGTCCCGACGTTCGCCTACTACAACGGCGCGGCCATGGGCGGCGGCGTCGAGGTCGGCCTGCACTGCACCTACCGCACGGTGTCCGCGGCCATCCCGGCGTTCTCCCTGCCCGAGGTCTTCCTCGGCCTGGTCCCCGGCTGGGGCGGCTGCACGCTGCTGCCGAACCTGATCGGCGCCGACAAGGCCGTCTCGGTGATCATCGAGAACAGCCTCAACCAGAACAAGCAGCTCAAGGGCAAGCAGGTCTACGAGCTCGGCATCGCCGACGCGCTGTTCGAGGGTGCCGACTTCCTCGAGCAGTCGCTGATCTGGACGGCCTCCGTCCTCAAGGGCGAGCTCGAGATCGAGCGCCCGGTCATCGACCGCGGCGAGGGCTGGGACCAGGCCGTCGAGCGCGGCCGCTTCATCGCCGACTCCAAGGTGCATGGCGCCGCCCCGGCCGCCTACCGTGCCCTGGACATCATCGCCGCCGCGAAGAACGGCGACCTCCAGCAGGGCTACGACGCCGAGGACAAGGCGCTCGCCGACCTGATCATGGGTGGCGAACTGCGCGCCGGAATCTACGCGTTCAACCTGGTGCAGAAGCGCGGCAAGCGCCCCGCGGGCGCCCCGGACAAGAACCTGGCCCGCCCGGTCACCAAGGTCGGTGTCGTGGGCGCCGGTCTGATGGCCTCGCAGCTGGCGCTGCTGTTCCTGCGCCGCCTCGAGGTGCCGGTCGTGCTGACCGACATCGACCAGGAGCGCATCGACAAGGGCGTGGGCTACGTCCACGCCGAGATCGACAAGCTGCTCGGCAAGGGCCGCATCAACCAGGACAAGGCCAACCGCCTCAAGGCGCTGGTGACCGGTGTCCTGGACAAGGCCGAGGGCTTCGCGGACGCCGACTTCGTCATCGAAGCGGTCTTCGAGGAGATGGGCGTCAAGCAGCAGGTGTTCGCGGAGGTCGAGGCGGTCGCACCGGCGCACGCGATCCTCGCCACCAACACCTCCTCGCTCTCCGTGACGGAGATGGCGTCGAAGCTGAAGCACCCCGAGCGGGTCGTCGGCTTCCACTTCTTCAACCCCGTAGCGGTGCTGCCGCTGCTGGAGATCGTCCGCGGCGAGAAGACCGACGACGCCTCGCTGGCCACGGCGTTCGGCGTCGCCAAGAAGTTGAAGAAGACCGCGGTCCTGGTCAAGGACGCCCCGGCGTTCGTCGTGAACCGCATCCTGACCCGCTTCATGGGCGAGATCCAGAACGTCATCGACGAGGGCACCCCGGTCGAGGTCGCCGAGAAGGCGGTCGAGCCGCTCGGTCTGCCGATGTCGCCGCTGGTGCTGCTGGAACTGGTCGGTCCGGCGATCGGCCTGCACGTCTCCGAGACGCTCAACCGTGCGTTCCCGGACCGCTTCACCGTCTCCCCGAACCTCAAGGCGGTCGTCGAGGCGGGCAAGCGCGGCTTCTACGTCTACGACAGCGGCAAGCCCGAGCTGGACCCGGAGGTCGCCGCGCTGCTCAAGCAGGGCGACACCGTCCTCACCGAGGAGCAGGTGCGGGCCCGGGTGCTGGACGCGGTGGCGCAGGAGATCGGGCTCATGCTCGAGGAGGGCGTCGTCGCCGAGGCGCAGGACATCGACCTGTGCCTGATCACGGGCGCCGGCTGGCCCTTCCACCTGGGCGGCATCACGCCGTACCTGGACCGTGAGGGCGTCTCCGAGCGGGTGAACGGCACGAGGTTCCTGGCTCCGGGCGTGGCGAGCGTCCCGGCGTAACCGGCCCTCCCGGAAGGGGGTGGGTCGCACGGTAACGATCCGTGTGACCCACCCCCTTTCGTCACACCCGTACCCGATAGGATCTCCACACGATCCCAACACTTGTGTACAAGAACGTTCTGCTGTTCTGCTGAGGAGTCCCCGTGGCGTCCACCCGCCGCCGCCCTGCCCGCAGTCGGGTGTGGCCCAAGATCAGGCTGCTGCTGTTCGTGGCCGTGATCGGCGCCGGTGCGACGGCGCTCTACCCCATCTGGAAGGCGGCGAACCCGGATCCGCCCGAGCTCCTTGTGCGGTACCGGACCAGCACCCCGGCAGACACGGCGGTGGCCAAGCCATCGCTGGAGGTCTTCAACCAGAGCGACAAGCCCCTGCCGCTCAGCGACGTCACGCTCCGCTACTACTTCACCGGCGACGACGCCGCGTACGCCTTCAACTGCGTGAACGCCGCCTTCGGCTGCTCCAACCTGGCCGGTCGCGTCGTCGAGTTGGACAAGCCCACGGAGTCGGCCGACCGCTATCTGGAGCTCCGCTTCACGGAGAAGGCCGGGACGCTCGAGCCCGGCGCCAACAGCAAGGGCATCGACGTCCAGCTCTTCCGCACCGACCACAAGAAGCTGCAGCAGTCCGACGACCGCTCCTTCGACGCCGAGATGACCAGCTACAAGGAGGCGAAGAAGGTCACCGCCTACAGGCGGGGCGTCCTCGCCTGGGGCGAGGAGCCGGACGGCACCGGGCCGCACGACGACAAGGACCGGGCGAAGACCTCCGCCTCTCACGAGCCGCTGCCCGCCGCCCCCGAAGGGGTGCTGTTCGACACCTTCGACTACCTCGGTGCCAAGGACCCCGCCCTGTTCAAGCACGGCTGGCTGGTCCGCACCAGCAAGGGCGGCCCCGGCATCGAGAACACCTGGTCGGCCGACGGCGTCACCTTCCCCGCCGACGGGGAGGCGCTGAACAGCGGTCAGGTGCTGCAACTGCGCGCCAGCACGGACGGCACCGAGGCGGGCACGAAGCAGGCGAGCCTGGGCACCGCCGCGAGCAAGTTCCGCGAGGGGACCTACGCCGCCCGCATCCACTTCAGCGACGCGCCGTCCACCGGGGACAAGGGCGACCACGTCAACCAGACCTTCTACACCATCGGCGGCAAGGGCTCGACGTACAGCGAGCTGGACAACGAGTACATGCCCAACGGCGGCTGGGGCCGGCCAGGTCCCAAGCTCGACACCGTCACCTGGCACGACCACAAGACGAACGACCGCGTCTACATCACCACGAACAAGAGCCTCGACGACTGGCACACGATGATGATCCGGGTGAAGGACGGCGTCGTCGCCTACTGGCTCGACGGCAAGAAGCTCTTCGTGAGCAGCGGGAAGTACGTCCCGCGCGCGGACATGTCGGTGAACTTCAACCACTGGTTCGTGGACCTGCCGTTCGAGGGCGAGCGCGCCTGGGACATGAAGGTCGACTGGCTTTACTACAACGCGAACGAAACCCTGTCGGCAGAGGAAGTCGAGACCCAGGTCCGGGACTTCACCGACAGGGGCAGGAACTACTTCGACACGGTCCGGGGGTCCGAGTGAGGAAAAGGCGGTCCAGTGCGCACGGCCAGGGCGCTTCGAACGGCAAGCCCGTGGTGAGCCGGCGCTCAGCGCTGCTCATGGGCGGCGCGGGCGGTGTCGCCATGGCGGGCGGCGGGGCGTGGCTGGGCACCGTTGCCGCACAGCCGCAGACGGCTCCGGTGGCCGCCGAAGGAGCCATCGGTGGGCTGGTCACGCCCCCGCCCTACGCCCCGTCGGGCCGCAGGCCCCAGAACCGCCGGGCCACCTGGTCCCAGCAGTTCCAGGCGTCCCACGGCTGGACCGCCGGGGGCACCGGCACCGCGTCGTCCGAGCCGAACGACAAGACGCAGTTCGTACGCGGCACGCAGTCGGTGAGCGTGACCACCAACGGCACCGGCAAGCAGTCGTACGTGCGCAGGACGCGGATGACCGCGATGGACCTGAGCGGCAAGATGATCCGGCTGCTCTTCCGGGTCGACGACGTCACCAACCTGTCCAAGATCGTCTTCTACCTGGGCAGCGGTTCCCTCGCGAACTACTTCACGTGGACGGTCCACGTGCACTCCAAGACCGCGGCCAACTACGTCCAGTCCGGTGAGTGGGTGACGGTCCACCTGCAGTGGGCGGACGTCGTCGGGGCGGCGGGCACGTACTCGATCTCGGCCGCGGGCAGCCCGTCGACCAAGACCGGCTTCACCGACATGTCGTTCGCCGTGTACGACAACGCGGGCGGTCCGGTGACGTACCGCCTCCAGGCCGTCGAGCTGATCCCGGACACCGCCAAGGTGTTCCCCAAGGGCGTCGTCTCCATCACCTTCGACGACTCCCACAACTCCGTCCACAACCTGGCCCGGCCGATCATGGACTCGTTCGGCTTCCCCGGGACGGTCTACAACATCGCCGACGCGATCGGCACCGGGAGCTTTCTGACGATCGAGCAGATGCGCTCGATGCAGAACTTCTCCGGCTGGGAGATGGGCGGCCACTCCTACGCGAACGCCGTGCACACCGCCAGCTATCCCAAGCTCACCGCGGAGCAGGCCGACGAGGACTTCCGCAAGCTGCGCGAGTGGCTGGTCTCCAACGGCTTCACCAGCGAGCACTTCGCCTATCCGCACGGGGCGTTCCAGAAGACGTCCGACGGCGTCCCCGTGGACCTGATCGCGAGCCGGCACTTCACCACCGCCCGGTCGATCATCTCGGAGACGATCGAGTCCTTCGCCCCGGCGATGCCGTACCGCCTGAAGGCGCTGACCGGCATCAACGACGGTACGGGCATCGGTGGTACGGCGCTGACGAAGCTGACCGGCCCGGGCGGCAAGCTGGACCGCTGCGCCCAGAACGGTGACTGGCTGATCCTGTGTCTGCACAAGATCGTTCCGGGTGCCCCGACGATGAGCACGGAGATCGGCACGGCGGGCCTGACCACGCTGATGCAGCAGATCGCCGACCGGGGCATCCCTGTGGTGACCGTCGAGGAGGCGATGGCCTACTACAAGTAGGCCGGGCACGACGAGGAAGGGCACGAGGAAGGGGGGCGGCCTCACGGCCGCCCCCCTTCCTTTCCGGCTCTCGCCGCCGTCCGTCTACCAGCCGCCGCCCTGGCCGCCCTGATGCGGCCAGTTGGGGTCGTGGTAGCCGCCCTGGCCCTGCTGCGGGTACTGCTGCTGCGGCGGGTACGGCTGCTGGTGGTGGTACGGGTCGGCCTGGCCGCCGCCCTGCCACTGCTGCTGTCCGCCGCCCTCCCACTGCCCGCCGTGACCGGCCGGGGCCTGGACGGGCTCGGGCGTGCCCCAGCTCACGGGCTGCTGGGGCACGTTCTGGTGGTGCTGCTCGTCGTAGCCGGGCAGCGGCTGCGGCTGGCTGGGGATGGTGGCCATCCGGGGCCGCGTGCGCAGCGCGACCCCCTCCAGGCGCATCAGCTGGAGCGTCTCAGTGACCTTCTTGTCGGAGTACGGATCCTCTTCCTCGAAGATTTCCGTCACATCGGCCTCGTGGTCACCTGCCACGGACACCTCGACGCCGCCCTGGCGGGTTCCCCAGCTGCCCTTGTGCAGGGTGAGCAGGGCGTAGAAGCGCAGCGGTGTCAGCAGGAACAGCTGGATCAGGCCGTACAGCGGGGCCAGCAGGAACATGCCGAACCGCTTGACGAAGCCCATGCCGCGGCGCGGGAAGTCGAGGTAGCGGACGTTGCGGAGATAGCCCATGAGGACCATGAACAGCGCGTAGTCCCCGATGTGGTCGAGGAACCGGGTCGGCTGCATGATCGGCAGGATGACCATGGAGTAGAACATCGCCGTGCCGAAGACCAGCCACAGGCCGAGCTCCATGCAAGTGAGCCAGAAGGCCGGCCGGTACTTCTTCTGGTGCCGGAAGGCCCACAGGGATTCGCGGAAGAAGGACTTGTTCCAGCGGACCTGCTGGCGCAGGAAGTGCGGCAGCTTCTCGGGAACGGCGGTGTAGCCGACGGCGGTCTCCTGGAAGACCACCTGACCTTCCATCAGGCAGTAGTTGGTCATGCGGCGGTCGTCGCCGAACACGGCGGGCTTGCCCAGGAACTGCTGGTTGAGGAAGTCCGGCAGGTACTTGCGCACCAGCGTGCCGCGGTACGCCGACAGGGCGCCGCAGCAGCACAGCACGGACTTCAGCCGCGAGTAGGCGGCCCGCTCGAAGAGGAAGGAGTTGCCGTAACGCAGGTCCTGGAGGCGGGTGAAGACGTTGCTGTCGTGGTTGAGCGCCAGCACCATGCCGGTGGAGGCCATGATCTTCTCGTCGGCCAGCGGCAGCAGCAGCTCACGTACCGTGTCCCGGGAGAGCACCGTGTCGGAGTCGACGCACAGGAAGATGTCCGAGTACGGCGCCGCCTCGAAGCCCAGCGCGAGCGCCTCGCGCTTGCCCTTGTTCTCGGGCTGGACGCTGACGGTGTACTTGACGCCCCGTGCCTCGAACTCGGGTCGCAGTTTCTTCGCCGCCCGGATGCCGCCGGCGTCGGCGCTGCAGTCGTCGATGATGTGGATCTCGTTGGGGAGCCGGCTCTGCGCGAGCAGGGAGCGCATGCCCTGCTCGAACATCACCGGGTCCTCGTTGTAGATCGGGATGACCGCGGTGACCCAGCAGCTCTCGAGGTACTCCAGTTCCTCCCGGCCCGCCTTGGCGGGCCGGTAGAACAGGGCGCCGAACATCTTCAGGGCCAGCAGACCCATCGCGCCCATGGAATACAGGTGCAGCGAGTCGGAGTCGAGCCGGGTGGCGATCAGCGCGGCGATGGCGATGAAGAAGAAGTACGAGACCTTCAGGTGCCGCCGCTTGCGGTGCCCTCGACGCCCGTCGGAGTCGACGGCCCCGGGTATGTACGTGTCCTCCGTCGTCACAGCTTGACCACCCGGGGATGATCGGCGGACTTGCCCCGGGTGTCGAACAGCTTGCGGGCACGGTCGGCCAGCAGCCCCAGGTCTATCTCCCGGTGGGGCTGGAGCAGGATGGTGAGGTCCGCGGCCTCCGCGGCGGCCAGGTAGTCGTCGGCGCGCTCGACGGCGGAGCCGTCGACGGTCCAGCCGTCGACCCGGGGGTCGAAGTAGACGAGTTCGGCGCCGCGGGCCAGCAGGTTCTCGGCGACCGCCATGGCCGGGCTCTCGCGCTGGTCGGAGATGTCCGGCTTGTAGGTGACGCCGAGCAGCAGGACGCGGGAGCCGCGCACGGCCTTGCTCTCCTCATTGAGCAGATCGGCGGCGCGGTTGACCACGTGCACGGGCATGCGCTGGTTGATCTCCTGCGCCAGCTCCACGAAGCGGAACGGGATCCCCAGTGAACGCACCTTGTAGGACAGGTAGTTGGGGTCGATCGGGATGCAGTGTCCGCCGACGCCGGGGCCGGGGTAGAACGGCGCGAAACCGAACGGCTTGGTGGAGGCGCAGCGGATCGCGTCCCAGAGGTCGACACCGATTTCGCGGCAGAACATCGACATCTCGTTGACGAGGGCGATGTTGACGTGCCGGTAGGTGTTCTCCAGCAGCTTGGCCATCTCGGCCTCGCGGGTGCCCTTGGCCTCGACCACGCGGGCCACGAAGCGTTCGTACAGGGCGCGGGCGGCCTTGGTGCAGTCGGCGGTCACGCCACCGACCACCTTGGGGGTGTTCTCCAGTCCGAAGGAGGCGTTGCCCGGGTCGATGCGCTCGGGCGAGAACGCCAGGTGGAAGTCCTGACCGACCTTCAGGCCGCCGGCCTCCAGTCGGGGCCGTACGACCTCCTCGGTGGTCCCGGGGTACGTCGTGGACTCGAGCACCACCAGGGTGCCGGGGGCGAGGTGGGCGGCGATGTCCTCGACTGCGGCGTGCACCGCGCCAAGGTCCGGGGAGCCGTACTCGGTGAGCGGGGTGGGCACGCAGATGACGACCGCGGCGGCGTCGGCGATGACCTCGGGACGGTCGGACGCCGTGAAGCCCTGGCCGAGCATCGCCGAGACCTCTGCGTCGGTGATGTCGTCGACATGCGAACTGCCGCTGTTCAGGCCCTCGACGACGGAGCGGCTGCGGTCGAGACCCACCACCTTCAATCCGGCGGCCGCGGCGGAGCGGGCCAACGGCAGCCCCACGTAACCGAGTCCGACAACGACAAGATCCACCGTGGAGGATCTGCTCACGACACCATTCCCCAACCCCGTTGCGCGGCCCTCGGTAGGCCGGGACGCGGGCAGCACTGGACCACCCGAGTAAATCGAACAAGTGAGGAGGAGGCTAACAGGATCATCACTTTATAACCACGTCACCTCACCGTGCGTCTTGTCACGTACACATCGGTACAACCCCTGGCGTCGCTCGGGTGTCTCCCGTCACCCCGAGGACATCCGCCCCGGGTCGAATCACTCCCCGGCGGACGGAATTCCCCCTGCATTTCCGAAGCGGAGCGACATGAGCCACACCCGACTTCCCGCCGCCCGGCGGTCCGTCAGCCGCAGGCGCGCCCGCCCCCGCGGAAGGGCCCGCCGGATCGTTCTGCCGGCGCTCCTGGTGATGCTCCTCGCGGCGGGCGGTACGGCCTGGTGGCTGTACCGGGGACTCGACGGCAACCTCAAGGAGGACGCGGTCGACCTGGGCAAGGCACTGGGAGACGACGACCACCGCCCCCGGCGCGAGACCGCGGCGGGCGACGCGCTGAATCTGCTGCTGCTCGGCTCGGACTCCCGGACGGGGGCCGACGCGGCACGGGACGGCGGCGGGGTCGACGGGGCGCGTTCCGACACGGCGCTGCTCGTGCACATCGCCAAGGGGCGGACCGAGGCGGTCGCGGTGAGCATCCCGCGGGACACCCTGGTCGACCGTCCCGAGTGCATGGGGACGGACGGCACGGTGGTGCCGGCGGCGCGGCGGGTGATGTTCAACTCCGTCTACGCGCGGGCCGGATCGGCGTGCACCGTAAAGACGGTGGAACAGATGAGTGACGTCCGGGTCGACCATCTGGTGGAGGTGGACTTCGCCGGGTTCAAGGGGATCGTCGACGCGATCGGCGGAGTGACCGTGGCACTGGACCGGCCCATCACCTCGGGACTGCGGCTGGACGCCGGGGAGCACCGCCTCGACGGCGAGCAGGCGCTGGAGTTCGTCCGCACTCGGCACGGTTACGGCGACGGCAGCGATCTGGGCCGCATCGAGCTGCAGCAGAAGTTCCTGGGCGCGCTGCTCGCCGAGATCAAGCGTCAGGACCTGCTGGGGAGTCCGGCGAAGCTGTACCGCATCGCCGACCGGCTGACCGAGTCCCTGACCACCGACTCGGAACTGGCGTCGCTCGGTGCTCTGGCCGAGTTGGGGCAGAGCCTCGAGGGCATCGACCCGGCGACGATGGACACGATCATGCTTCCGGTGGAGTACGACCGGGCCGACCCCAACCGCGTGGTGCCGGCCGAACCGCGGGCGTCCAGGCTGTGGGAGGCGCTCCGTACCGACACGGCCATACCGGACGAGGCGCGTAAGTCACCGGCACGCGGCGGCAGTTCCTGATGCAAGAGATCGGCCAACGCTCCCCTCCCCCTGAGCCGACGCAGCGTCAGATCTCCTGCCAGGCCGTCAGTGCCAGGCCCGGTTCGTCCTTGCGGCGGGTGAGGAGGAGCCGGCCGGTGGACGGGGAGACGGTGGCCGCGACGACCTGACCGTGTTCGTCCAGGGCCAGCGACACCCGTGCGTCGGCGGGCAGTTGGGGTCCGGACTCGGTCCACCAGGCGCCGGTCGACTCCTCCTGCGTGGGGTACGCGGCGAAGGCGACCCGGCCGCTCGCCGATCGCTGGGCGAGAACGGTGCAGTCGTGGCCCTCGATGACGCAGCGCACCGCGCTCACCGGGCCGGGGCCGGCCGCGGGGAGCAGGGCCACCGGCTTGTCGCCGGGCCGCCAGGCGCACAACTCGCCCCGCCCGTCCGTGAAGTAGACGGTGGTGTGCCCCGCCGAGGTCGCCAGCGCGCGGAGGGTGCCCGGCCGGGCCTCCGCATCGACGCAGTCCGTGCGCACGGGCGGCTTGCCCGGCTCCTCGCGGCGCCAGTGCGCGATCCCGCCGGGGACGGCCTCGTACAGCTCGACCCGGCCAGACTCCCCTGTGACGGCGGCGAGTTCGCCCCGCACGTCGGTCCCCTCCAGCCTGCACCAGGGGTCCCAGCCGCCCTTCTCCCTCTGGGCCAGCATGCTCACCGCGCCGTCCCGGCCTCGGACGAAGATGTGCGCGCGTCCCTGGGCGTCGACGGCGACGGCCGGCGTGCCGGTGCGCTCGCCCTTCTTGTCGGGGTGGCCCACGGGGTTCCAGTCCAGAGGGGCCAGGCGGGGCCGGAAGTGGGTGGAGTGCACCAGGCCCGATTCGCCGGACACGGTGGGACGCCAGGCGACGAGGTGGGCGTAGCCGTCCGCGCCCTGACCGACCGCCGGGTCCGGGTGCAGCTTCTGTTGGCCGCCGACCCTGCGGGGTGGTTCCCAGGGGCCGCGGGGACCGAGTTCCGCGCGGCACAGGACGGCGTCGTCCGAGGTCAGGTAGACGGTGAGGCGGCCGTCGCGGCCGCGCAGGAGCCAGTCGCCGTTCACCGTCCCACCCTATGCAGGCGCCTGCGCGGACGGCATCGGGGCCCCGGCACGGCGACAGGCGCGGGCCTGTCCCGGCGGCCGCCGTGGGACCCTGACGGCATGAACGACACCGCCGCCCTTCTCGTGATCGTCGACGCCGCGAACGTCGTCGGCTCGGTACCCGACGGATGGTGGCGGGACCGCGCGGGCGCCGCTCGCCGTCTGCGCGACCGCCTGGCGTCGGACGGCCTGCCCGGGCACACCGGCCCCGTGGAGATCGTCATGGTCGTCGAGGGTGCCGCCCGCGGCGTGGCACCGGTCCCCGGCGTCCGGGTGGAGGCGGCCCCCGCCGACGGCGACGACCACGTCGTCGCCCTGGTCACCGAGGCCCGTCCCCGCCCGGTCCTGGTGGTCACCGCGGACCGGGAACTGCGCGACCGGGTGACGGCCCTGGGCGCGGACGTCGCGGGTCCGCGAACGGTACGGCGCTGAGGACGGCCCGCGGGCGGCCGGGGCGGCGCCGCTACCGCCCTCCCGGGCCCGACGGCCTCATGACCTCGTCCGGGGGCGTCTCGGCACCGCGGCCCAGGCGGCTGTGGCCCCTGCCGTAGAGGAAGTACACGAGGATGCCGATCGCCATCCAGATGGCGAAGCGGACCCAGGTCTCGGCGGGCAGGTTGAGCATCAGCCACAGCGAGGCCGCGACCGACAGGATGGGCAGGAACGGCACCAGCGGGGTGCGGAAGGAACGGTGCAGGTCGGGCCGGGTCCTGCGGAGGATGATCACGCTGATGGCGACGACCACGAAGGCGAACAGGGTGCCGATGTTGACCAGCGCGGCGAGTTCCTCCAGTGGGGTGAAGCCCGCGAGGACCGCGATGAGGACACCGAGCAGGATGGTCGGGCGGTGCGGGGTCCTGAACCGGGGGTGGACCCGGGAGAAGAACCGGGGCAGCAGTCCGTCGCGGCTCATCGCGAAGAAGACGCGTGTCTGACCGAGGAGGAGGATCATGCAGACGGTCGTCAGTCCGACGGCGGCGCCGAAGCTGATGAAGCCCGCGTACCAGGGATGCCCGGTCGCCTTGAACGCGTCGGCCAGCGGCGCGTCCACGCTCAGGTCACGGTAGTTCTGCATCCCGGTGACGACGATCGACACCGCGACGTACAGGGCGGTACAGATGAACAGCGAGCCGAGGATGCCGCGGGGCATGTCGCGCTGCGGGTTCCTGGTCTCCTCGGCGGCCGTGGCGACGATGTCGAAGCCGATGAAGGCGAAGAAGACCACCGAGGCGGCGGTGAAGATGCCCATCACGCCGAAGTTGGACGGTGCCCAGCCGAAGAGCAACTGGATCAGCGGCGCGTCGAGGCTCTCCCCCGCCTCCACCGGCTGCGCCTTCGGTACGAACGGGTCGTAGTTGTCGGCGGTGATGAAGAACGCGCCGGCGATGATCACGACGAGGACGACGGTCACCTTGATGGCGACGACCACCGAGGTGACCCGGGCGGACAGCTTCATGCCGAGGACGAGGATGCCGGTGAGCACCAGCACGAGGGCGGCGGCGAGGATGTCGAACCCGAAGCCGTCGGCGCCCTGCCTGCTGCCCAGCGCGGCGGGCATCTCCCAGTCCGCGTTGCCCATCAGCGACTGGATGTAGCCGGACCAGCCGACGGCCACCACCGCCGTGCCGAGCGCGAACTCCAGGACCAGGTCCCAGCCGATGATCCAGGCGGGCAGCTCACCCAGGGAGGCGTACGAGAAGGTGTACGCGGAGCCCGCCACCGGGACGGTGGAGGCGAACTCGGCGTAGCACAGCGCGGCCAGCGCGCAGACGACACCGGCCACCACGAAGGCCAGGGCCACCGCGGGACCGGCGTTGTTCTTCGCGACCGTGCCGGTGAGGACGAAGATGCCGGTGCCGATGATGACGCCGACGCCGAAGACGGTCAGGTCCAGCGCGGACAGGGACTTCCTGAGCGCATGCTCCGGTTCCTCGGTGTCGAGGATGGACTGCTCGACCTTCTTCGTCCGGAAGAGGTTGCTGCTCACGGAGACCTCCCACGCTTGTCGTCCTCGACGTCATCGAGAGGGGCGTAGGTCGTATGCCCCGGCGCGGGCGGCTCAGGCGAACGGGCCGCTCGCACCACTCCTCACAGTGGCACGGGCGGCCCGTCCGGGCGACGCGTGGGCGTCCGTTCAGTCGTGGGCCGGCTCCACCGAGTCGACCGCGTCGGCGGCGGACCGCTCGTACCTGCCGTCGAGCTTGGCCACCAGGCCGGTGACCTGGCGGGCGATGTCGGGCGCGGTGAGCCCGATCTCCGCCATGACCTCGGCCCGGGAGGCGTGGTCGAGGAAGCGCGGCGGGATGCCGAAGTCGCGCAGCGGCACGTCGACGCCGGCGTCGCGCAGGGCCTGGGCGATCGCGGAGCCCACGCCGCCCACGCGTGAGTTGTCCTCGACGGTGACGACGACGCGGTGCTTGTCCGCCAGCGGGGCCATGGCCTCGTCGACGGGCTTGACCCAGCGCGGGTCGACGACGGTGGTGGAGATGCCCTGCCGGTCCAGCAGCGCGGCGATCTCCAGGCACATCGGTGCCAGCGCGCCCACGGACACCAGCAGCACGTCGGGGGTGTCGGTGCCGGGCTCGCGCAGGACGTCCATGCCGCCCACGCGGCCCACGGAGGGCACGGCGGGGCCGACGGCGCCCTTGGAGAAGCGGACCACGGTCGGGGCGTCCTCGACCGCGACGGCCTCGCGGAGCTGGGCGCGGACCTGCTCGGCGTCGCGCGGGGCGGCCAGGCGCAGGCCGGGGACGACCTGAAGGATCGACATGTCCCACATGCCGTTGTGGGAGGCGCCGTCGGTGCCGGTGATGCCGGCCCGGTCGAGCACGAAGGTCACCCCGCACTTGTGCAGGGCCACGTCCATCAGGACCTGGTCGAAGGCGCGGTTGAGGAAGGTGGCGTACACGGCGAAGACGGGGTGCACGCCGGCGTGGGCGAGGCCCGCCGCGGAGACGGCGCCGTGCTGCTCGGCGATGCCGACGTCGTAGACCCGCTCGGGGAAGCGCTTGGCGAACTTGTCGAGGCCGACCGGCTGGAGCATGGCGGCGGTGATCGCCACGACGTCCTCGCGCTCCTCGCCCAGCCTGACCATCTCGTCGCCGAAGACGCTGGTCCAGTCGGCGCCGGAGGTGGCGATGGGCAGGCCGGTGTCGGGGTGGATCTTGCCGACGGCGTGGAAGCGGTCGGCCTCGTCCGCCAGGGCGGGCTGGTAGCCGCGGCCCTTCTCGGTGAGGCAGTGCACGATCACGGGGCCGCCGAAGCGCTTGGCGCGGGCCAGGGCGGACTCCAGGGCCTCGATGTCGTGGCCGTCGATGGGGCCGACGTACTTCAGGCCGAGGTCCTCGAACATGCCCTGGGGGGCGATGAAGTCCTTCAGGCCCTTCTTGGCACCGTGCAGGGTGTCGTAGAGGGGGCGGCCGACGACCGGGGTGCGCTCCAGGACCTCCTTGGTGCGGGCGAGGAAGCGCTCGTAGCCGTCGGTGGTGCGCAGGGTCGCCAGGTGGTTGGCGAGGCCGCCGATGGTGGGCGCGTAGGAGCGCTCGTTGTCGTTGACGACGATGACGAGCGGGCGGTCCTTGGCGTCGGCGATGTTGTTGAGCGCCTCCCAGGCCATGCCGCCGGTGAGGGCACCGTCGCCGATGACCGCGACGACGTGGCTGTCGCGTTTCATCAGCTGGTTGGCCTTGGCGATGCCGTCGGCCCAGCCGAGGACGGTGGAGGCGTGGCTGTTCTCGATGACGTCGTGCTCGGACTCGGCCTGCGAGGGGTAGCCGGACAGGCCGCCCTTCATCTTCAGCCGGGAGAAGTCCTGCCGGCCGGTGAGCAGCTTGTGCACGTAGGACTGGTGGCCGGTGTCCCACAGCACCTTGTCCTTGGGGGACTCGAAGACCCGGTGCAGGGCGATGGTGAGCTCCACCACGCCCAGGTTGGGCCCGAGGTGTCCGCCGGTCTTGGAGACCGCGTCGACGAGGAAGGTCCGGATCTCCCCGGCCAGCTGGTCGAGCTCCTCCTGGCTGAGCCGGTCCAGATCGCGCGGTCCCCTGATGCGGGTCAGCAGCGGCACCCGTGCCTCCTTGCAGTAGAGCTGATCGAGCTTTGCCGGGCTTGAGCGAGTCTAATGTTCCGCTCCGGCGGGCGGAGTCCGGGCGGTGCGTCGTGCGTCACGCGATCGGCCCTGTCCACGATCGGCCCGTCCCGCGACACGACTGTTGCCCGGTACCCCCATTGGTACCGGGCAACAGGTCTGGGAAGGCGGTGCGGCTAGGCGCGGCCGGCCGTCTTCTGCGTCTTGCGGGTGACCGCGTCGATGACGACGGTCGCCAGCAGGACACCACCGGTGATCATGTACTGGACCGGCGAGGCGATGCCCTCGAGGGCGAGGCCGTACTGGATCGAGACGATCACGAGGACACCGAGCAGCGCGTTCCACGTGCGGCCGCGGCCGCCGAAGAGGGACGTGCCACCGATCACCGCGGCGGCGATGGCGTTCATCAGCAGGTCACCACCGCCGGCGCCCTGGTTGGCGGAGGCGATCTTCGAGGCGATGAAGAGACCGCCGAGAGCGGCGAAGGTACCGGCGATCGCGAAGACCGAGATCCGGACCATGGCCACGTTGATGCCGGCGCGGCGGGAGGCCTCGACGCTGCCGCCGAGCGCGAAGACCTTGCGGCCGTAGGAGGTGCGGCGCAGCACGAAGTCCGTGACCAGGAGGACGCCGATGAAGATCACGACGGCCAGCGGCAGGCCCTTGTACTGGTTGAAGACGATCGCCACGGCGAACGCCACCACGGCGAGCAGCGCCGTGCGCACGATGGTCTCGCTCAGCGGCCGGGACGGCACTCCGGCGGCCTCGCGGCGGCGGTTGCCGAGGAACGAGGCGACGAAGTAGCCGGCGGTCACCACCACGGCCAGGCCGTACGCTGCGGCCACGTCGCTGAAGTAGTAGCTGGTCAGCTTGGCGACCACGCCCTCGGAGTCGAGGTTGATGGTGCCGTTGTCGCCGAGGATCTGGAGCATGAAGCCGTTCCAGAACAGCAGGCCGGCCAGGGTCACGGCGAACGCCGGGACACCGATCTTCGCGAAGAAGAAGCCGTGGAGGGCGCCGGCGGCCGTGCCGGTGAGGATGGCGAGCACGAAGGCGAGCCACTCGTTCATGCCGTTGGTGACGTTCAGGACCGCGAAGGTGGCGCCCGCGACACCGCTGACCGAGCCGACCGACAGGTCGATCTCGCCCAGCAGCAGGACGAAGACGATACCGACGGCGATCATGCCGGTGCCGACCATGGCGACCGACATGTCGGAGAGGTTGCCGGCGGTCAGGAAGTTGGAGTTGAGGCTGGTGAAGATGGCCCAGATGACCGCGAGGCCGATGACGACCGGGATGGATCCCAGGTCACCGGACTTCATCTTCCGCTTGAACTCGGTCACATAGCCCGCGAGACCCTGCTCGCGCACCAGCAGCCGGGGGTCGACGACCGTGACCGCTGCGGCGGCCGCCTCGGGGTTCTCGACGACATGGTCCTCGGCGGGCGTGGTGGTCTTTTCGGTACTCACTTCTTGATCTCCCCATTGGTGCGCGCCGCACGACGGGTCACGGCGTTCTCCGTGGCGCCCGTGATGGCGGAGATGATCTCTTCCTGCGAGGTCGACTTGACCTCGAAGACGCCGTTGTTGCGCCCGAGGCGCAGGACGGCGACCTTGTCCGCGACGGCCTTCACGTCGGCCATGTTGTGGCTGATGAGGATGACCGCGTGGCCGCGCTCGCGCAGCCGCTCGACCAGGTCGAGGACCTGGGCGGTCTGCTCGACGCCGAGGGCGGCGGTGGGCTCGTCGAGGATGACCAGCTTGGGCTCGCCCAGCATGGAACGGGCGATGGCCACCGTCTGGCGCTGACCGCCGGAGAGGGAGGCGATCGGGATGCGGACGCTGGGGATCCGAATGGACAGGGTGTCGAGCAGCTCGCGGGAGCGGCGCTCCATCTCCACCTCGTCGAGGACGCCGCGCTTGCGGATCTCCCGGCCCAGGTAGAGGTTGCCGACGACATCGATGTTGTCGCACAGCGCGAGGTCCTGGTACACCGTCGCGATGCCCAGGTTCTGGGCGTCGTGGGGCTTGCTGATCTGGACGGACCTGCCCTCCCACTCGATGGCGCCCTCATCGATGGGATGCACGCCGGCGATCGTCTTGACCAGCGTGGACTTTCCGGCACCGTTGTCGCCGACCAGGGCGACCACCTCACCGGCGTGGACCTCAAGCTCTACGTCGGTGAGCGCCTGGACGGCACCGAACCGCTTGGAGACCCCGCGCAACGCCAGCACGGGCGTAGCGGACACGTGAACCATCTCCTTCGCCGCCTGACCCGGCGGGAGGTTGTGCAGAAGTTATCGGGGGGGTGTTCCGTCCGGCGCCCCGCGTAGCTTGCGGGGCTGGTGTGTGCGGGGCGCCGGCGGAGCGTGGGGCAGTCGGTCCCGTACGGGAGTCCGGCGCGGACATCCGCCGCGGACTCCCATACGACTCGCGGGACCGTGAGCTGCTTACTTGAGACCGATCTTGTCGCAGGCGGCCTTGTACTTGCCGGCGCAGATCTCGTTCACGGTGTAGACGCCGTCCTTGACGACGGTGTCCTTGATGTTGTCCTGGGTCAGCGAGATGACCGGGACCAGGACCGACGGCACTCCCTTGGTGGTGGGGCTGTCGACCTTGTCCTTGGCGACGGAGTCCAGGGACTTGCCCTGGGCGAGCGCGACGGCCATCTCCGCGGCGGCGGCGGCCTCCGGAGCGTACGGCTTGTAGACGCTCATGTACTGCTCACCGGTGACGATGCGCTGCACACCCGCGAGCTCGGCGTCCTGGCCGGTGACCGGGATGTCGTCGATGCCGGCGGCCTTGAGGGCGGTGATGATGCCGCCCGCCATGCCGTCGTTGGCGGAGTAGACGCCGATGATCTTGTCCTTGCCGAGGGCGGAGATGGCGCCCTCCATGTTGGCGTTGGCGTTCTCCGGCTTCCACTCCTTGGTGTCGTACTCGCGGCCGATGTTCACCTTGCCGTCGAGGACGGAGTGGGCGCCCTTCTTGAACAGGGCGGCGTTCGGGTCGGTGGAGGACCCGTTCATCATGACGATCTGGCCGTCCTTGGCCTTGTCGCCCAGCGCCTTCAGGAGCGCCTCGCCCTGGGTCTTGCCGACCGTCTCGTTGTCGAACGAGGTGTAGGCGTCGATCGGGCCCTCGGCCAGGCGGTCGTAGGCGACGACGGGGATGCCGGCGTCCTTGGCCTTCTTCACCGAGCCGGCGATGGCCTTGGAGTCCACCGCGTCCACGATGAGCACGTCGACCTTGTTGGTCACCATCGTGTCGACCTGCTGGTTCTGCAGGCTGGCGTCCTGCTTGGCGTTGGCGTAGACGACCTCGCCCTTGTTGTTCGTCAGCTCCTTGATCTTCTTCTCGATCAGCGGCTTGTCGAACTTCTCGTAGCGAGCGGTCTGGTTCTCCGGCAGCAGCAGACCGATCTTGACGGCGTCACCCTTGGCGGCGGTGCCGCCCGTGTCCTTCTTGTCGCCCGACTCCTTGGCGCTGCCACAGGCGGCCAGCGAGACGGCCATCGCACCCGCGGCGATGGCAACGGCGGCACGACGCATACGCGTGTTCACTTCAGAAACCTCCCTGACGAGGCCGCGTCGTTGCGGCCGAGGTGGCTGGAAGTCAACTCGGCCACACGTGCGACGTCAAGAAGTAAATCCTTAACGAGATGGCAACGGTGCCATCCGTTCTCTAAGTGAAGGCAGGGGTGGCCACCGCCGGAGAGCCGGTGACGGTGCCGTCCAAAAGCGTCGAATCACCCATCTCGCTCAGCGCGAGGGCGAGGGCTCCGAGCACCTCCGCACGACCCCCAAGTGCCCCGGGGAGAACGGACAGTTGACGCGCCGCGCTAGGGATCGCATAGCGGCTGACGGACTCCCGGATCGGCCCGAGCACCAGTTCGCCGGCCTCGGCGAGATCACCGCCCAGGACCACTCGGCTCGGGTTCAGCAGGTTGCAGAGATTGGCCACTCCACTGCCGATGTGGCGGCCGACGTCGGCGATCACCCGACGGCAGCCCGGGTCTCCGTCCCGGGCCAGCCGCACGACGCCTTCCATCGTCAGATCGGTGCCGTGACTGGACTGGAGCAGCGGGAGCACGTAGCGGGCGGCCGCGAAGGTCTCCAGACAGCCGCGGTTTCCACAGCGGCAGACGGGGCCGGATTCATCTAGTGTAATATGACCGATTTCGCCCGCGGTGCCCCCTGGGCCGCGGTAGATTTTTCCGTTTATCACCAAACCAGCACCGACGCCGCTCGCCACCTTGATGTACGCCAGGTCGCGCACGCCGCGCCCGCTGCCCCAGACCATCTCGCCCAGGGCGCCGAGGTTGGCGTCGTTGTCCACGTGCACCGGCACACCGAGCCGCCCCCGCAGCTCCTCGGCGGGCTTGGTGCCGGTCCAGCCGGGCAGGATCGCGGTCGAGCCGAGGCTCCCGGACTCGACGTCGATCGGGCCCGGCACACCGAGGCCCACTCCAGTGATCTTGGCGCGGTCCACGCCGGTCGCCTGGATCAGCCGGTTGACCAGCTGTTCCGCCCGGTCGAAACCCTGCGTCGAGGAGGCGTCCACGTCCAGTGGCTCGGACTCCTCGGCGAGCACCTGGTGGGCGAGGTTCCCGACCGCGACCCGCAAATGCGTGTGGCCGAAGTCCACGCCGATGACGATGCCCGCGTCCCCGCTGAGCGACACGCTGCGCGCCCGGCGGCCGCCTGCCGACGTGGGCGTGACCTCGACCGTCCCGCCGTCCTTCAGTTCCCGGACGATGTTGGAGACCGTCGCCGCCGACAGGCCCGTCGTCCTCGCTATCTCTGCCTGCGTGAGGGAACCCGCAAGACGTACTGCTCGGACGACCCGCTCCAGGTTGGCTCGGTGCAGCGACGACTGCGACCCCGGAGTCTCCACGACGACCTCCTGCGCGCGGGGCCGCTTCGATGAGACCCCGTGAATGTCCAACTAGTGAACTCTAAGCTGAGCCGTTCGGGTTGCCTCCCGTCAAGAGGTTGAACCGTTTCGGGGCGCATCGGGGTGCACGGACACATACACGGACGCCGCCCCCGGCGACGGGAGCGGCGCGTGTGGGAGCGGTTCCGCTGCGTTACCTCAGCGGTCAACAGAACGCGGGCCCACCTGCGTTACTTCAGGGTGGCGGAGGTCAGACCGGCCTGCACCTGGCGCTGGAAGGACAGATAGACGACCAGCATGGGCACCATGGCGATCGTCACACCCGCGAAGAGCACCGGAAGGTCCGAGGCGTACCCCTGCTGCTGCTGGAGCTGGATGAGCCCCTGGGTCAGCAGGTAGCGCTCGGGGTCGTCGCCGCTCTGCGGCTGCATCAGCACCGTGGGCAGGATGTACTGGTTCCACTGGCCCAGCGTGTTGAAGATCCCGACGCTGAGCAGCCCGGGCTTGGCCATGGGCAGCATCACCTGGAAGAAGGTCCGGGTGTGCGAGGCGCCGTCGAGCACGGCCGCCTCGAAGACCGCCGTGGGCAGGGTCCGGAAGAAGGCGTGCATGAAGAACACCGTGAACGGCATCGAGTAGGCGACGTAGACCAGGACCAGGCCCTGGTAGGTGTTCAGCATGTCCAGCCGCTTGACCATGAAGAACAGCGGCACCAGCGCCAGGAACACGGGGAACATCGCGCCGGCCACGAAGAAGTAGTACAGGAACCGGTTGCCCCAGAACCGGTAGCGGGCCAGCACGTACGCCGCCATCGAGCCGAACAGCATGGTCAGCGGCACGGAGAAGACCAGCACGACGACGGTGTTCAGGAAGTAGTCCCCGATGCCCTTCTCCCAGGCGCGGGAGAAGACGCCCGGGTCCCAGTTCTGCGGCCAGCCGAAGGCCGAGCCGCCGATCTGCGCGTCGGTCTTGAAGGAGCTGAGCACCAGCCACAGCAGCGGCAGCAGGATCATCACGGCCCAGAGGGCGAGGAAGCCGTGCGAGAAGACGTTCAGCACGACGCCTTCGCCGCGCCGCTCGCCGGACCGTACGGAGGTCTTGGTGACCGCCGGCGCGGGCGGGGTGGAGCCGCCGGCGGGGGTGGTTTCCTTCAGGGGTGCGCTCATCGTCGTCCCTCCGCCTCAGAACTCGATGCGCTCGCGACGGGTGGCGCGCAGCATGACCACGGACACGATCAGGGTGAGGAGCAGCATGACCACGCCCATGGCGCAGGCGTAGCCGCTCCTGCCGTACAGCAGGAAGTTGCGCATCATCACGGTCGACATGACCTCGCTGTGGTGGTCGGGGCCGCCGCCGTAGTCACCGGCGGTCATGGTGGAGACGAGGATGAACATGTCCATCGCGGCGATGCCGAGGTAGACCCAGGCGGTCTGCACGGAGTCCCACAGCAGCGGCAGTGTGATGCGGACGAAGGACTGGGCGCGGCCCGCGCCGTCGATCAGCGCGGCCTCGTAGATGTCCCGGGGAATGGACTGCATGGCGGCGGAGAACAGCACCAGGTAGAAACCGACGCCGTGCCAGACGACCACCGCGATCAGGGCCCACAGCACGATGTTCGGCTCGTTGAGCCATTCCACCGGGCTGCCCTCGTCGACCAGGCCCAGCTTGATCAGGACTCCGTTGAGCATGCCGCCGCCGTCGCTGCGGTACACCGCGCCGAAGAGCACCGCCATGATCGCCAGGGAGAGCACCTGGGGAAAGAAATAGATCACCCGGTAGTACTTGGATCCGGCGACCCCCGAGACGCCTCCGGACCGCCCGCGCCCGCCCGCGTTCAGCATGAAGGCGAAGAACAGGGCGAGCAGAATGGTGATCACCGGGATGAACACCAGGAACAGGATGTTGTGCCAGATGGCTCCCATGAAGATGTCGTCCTCGAGCAACGCGGCGTAGTTGTCCAGGCCGACGAACTCGAAGGTCTGCGACTGGCCCTTCCAGTCGGTCAGTGAATAACCGAACGTCTGAATGTACGGCCAGATCACGAAGATCAGATAGAGCGCCACGGGGACGAGGAGAAATCCCGCGACGAACCGGTGCTGCCCTTTGCGCATGGCGTTCCTGCCCCTGGGTGTGGCCGTACCGGGCCGGGATTCCTCCCGGCCCGGAATCCGGTCGGTCGAGCCGGATCAGTCGCGGCGGTTCTTCTTCGAGGCCGGGTCCTTGGCCTGCTTGTCGACGGCGGCCTGGGCCCGTTTCAGCCACTCCTTCGGCTGAATGCGCCTGGCCATCAGCTCGTTGGAGGCGTTCTCGATGGCGGTGCCCATCTCGCTGTACCACTCGGTGTACAGGTAACGGAAGGTGTTGTCACCGGCCGCCTTGGACGCCTCGACGGTGGACTGGGTGCCCGGCCGCAGCCGGACGCCCGAGTCGACGCCGTCCTTGAGGATGGTGAGGGAGTTCGCCTCCTTGGCGAAGATGGTCGACCACTCCTTGGAGAGCATCATCCGCATGAACTCCTTGGCCGCGGGCAGGTTCCCGGCCTTGGCGGGGATGATGAAGGGCTCGCCGGAACCGGCCCGGATCGCCTCGAACGGCAGCGCGCTGCCGGGCAGCAGCGGCATCGGCAGGAACCTCATGTCGAAGTCCGCCGGCGTCGTCTTGAGCTGCTCGTTCTCCAGCCAGGAGCCGCTGGTGATGAAGGCGGCCCTGTACTCGTTCCAGCGGGTCTGCGACTCGGTGTGGGTCAGGCCGTTCGTACCGGGCATCAGATAGCCCTTCTCCACGACCTCGTAGACGGCCTCGATGGCCTCCTGGGCCGCGTCGGAGCCGACGAACGCCTTGGGGTCGAGGTTGTCGATCGCCTTCATGGCGTCCAGACCGCCCTTCTTGGCGATCAGGTCCATGATGGCGACGTTGATGTAGTACGGGTACTTGCCCTGGTGGGCGAGGCCGCCGATGCCCTGGGACTTGGCGTCCTTGCAGATGGCGAGGAAGTCGTCCCAGGTCTTGGGCGGCTCCCAGCCCTTCTCCTCGAAGAGCTTCCCGGAGTACCACAGGCCCCACACCGTGTAGATGTAGTTGAGGGCGACGACCTTGCCCGACTGCATGCCCGAGTCGAGCGTGCCGGGGACGAGGGTGTCGCGAACCTTCTTCGACGGGTCGTCGACGGACGGCGCGTCCAGCACCTCGGCGAGGTCGAGGAGCTGGCCGTTCTTGTGCAGCACGTCGATCGGGATCTGCTGGGCGCCGGAGTCGTCGACGATGTCCGGTGGGTTCCCGGCGTTGAAGCGCGGCTGGAGCTTGCCGGTGATCTCCTGCGTGCCGGTGTGGACGGAGGTGACGCCCCACTTTTTCTTGAAATTCGCCTCCCAGGCCTTGGCGTAGTCGTCCCCGTAACCGCCCTTGAAGATGACGACGTCGAGTTTGCTGCCCTTCTTCACGCCGAACGGGTTGGACTCGGAGGTCTTGCCCTCGTTGTCGCCGGAGTCGTCGTCCCCGCCCCCGCTGGCACACGCGGACAGGAAACCCGTCGCGGATACGGTGACCAGTCCGAGCGCGGCGGACCGCTTGATCAGATCGCGGCGGCCGACGCCAGGGGTGACGGGGCCGCCGGGGGCGGTGCCGTCGGTGCCGGGGTTCTCGAATGAAGTGGATCCCATGCTCAAGTCCTCGCCTTCTCCAGGACTCAGGCGGTGAACCGGATCCTCCCCGGCACCGCGTTCGGGTCAAGCTGGGTCGTGCAGGAAGTGCGGCGGGCGCTGGTCGCGCCGGTGGTGCGGGACGTTCTTCGACAACTCGTCGGTAAGGGTCGGGTGCCGTGAAGAAGCCCCGGAGTGCCGACAGGTATAGTCCACTTCCCGCCGGCGGAGCAAGATCGAATGCAAGGTTCGCCGCGGGTCTTTTCCGAGTTGAGACCTCGCGGAAATACGGGCGGCCGACACGCTCCCCGGCGGAGAATTCCTCGCCGCCGAACAGGAATGCCACACTCAACACTCTTGACAGCACTGGGCACTTGACCCACTACTGGTCCTTGCGCATCGCGGTTGACAACGTTGTCCGGCGCGGGGAGGGTCCGCACGTATGCAGCACAGGGTTGGGCACAGACTTCGGCACAGACTTCGGCGCGGATGGGGAACGGCGGTCGTCACGGCGACCGCCTTGGCTTTGGCCGCGGGGTCCCAGGGCGTCGCGGTGGCGCTGCCCGCGGCACCCGTGAAGGCCGACCGCGAGTTCGCCTCCTCGTTCGAGTCCGGGGACCCCGCCCCCGACTGGGTGAACACCGTCGACACCGCTCCCGACGGCCGGAAGCGGGCGTCGGGAGTCGACGGCGGGAACGGCAACGGCATTCCCGGCGATGTGACCGACCACGTCACGGACGTACGGGCCAGTGCGGAGAACACCGGCGGCGGGGAGGTGAAGGAGAACCTCGTCGACGGCGAGCCGAGCACCAAGTGGCTGACGTTCCAGCCCACCGGCTGGGCCGAGTTCGCCCTGGACGCACCGGTCAGGGCGGTGCGCTACGCGCTCACCTCGGCCAACGACCACGCCGAACGCGACCCGCAGGACTGGACCCTGAAGGGCTCGGTCGACGGCGAGGAGTGGACGACTCTCGACAGCCGTGCGGGCGAGTCCTTCCCGGAGCGCTTCCGGACGAAGATGTACGACATCGACACCTCCGCGGTCGCCGAGTACCGGCACTTCCGTCTGGAGATCACGAGGAACCACGGCGGCGGCATACTCCAGCTCGCCGACGTCCGGTTCTCCACCGGCGGCAGCGACGCTCCCGTGCCGCAGGACATGCTCTCCCTGGTCGACCGCGGCCCGAGCGGTTCCCCGACGGCGAAGGCGGGCGCCGGGTTCACCGGGAAGCGTGCCCTGCGGTACGCCGGCCGCCACCCCGCCGACGGGCGGGCGTACTCCTACAACAAGGTCTTCGACGTCGACGTGGCGGTCGAGCGGAACACCCAACTGTCGTACCGGATCTTCCCGTCGATGGCGGACGGCGACCTCGACTACGACGCCACGAACGTCTCCGTGGACCTGGCCTTCACCGACGGCACGTACCTGAGCGACCTGCACGCCACCGACCTGCACGGCTTCCCGCTGACGCCGCGCGGGCAGGGTGCCTCCAAGGTCCTGTACGTCAATCAGTGGAACAACGTGATCTCCCGGATCGGCTCGGTGGCCGCCGGAAGGACCGTCGACCGGATCCTGGTGGCCTACGACTCCCCCGGGGGTCCGGCGAGGTTCCGGGGCTGGCTGGACGACGTGTCGCTGCGCCGGGTGGCGCCCGAGCGGCCGAAGGCCCATCCGTCCGACTACGTGGTGACCACGCGGGGCACCCACTCCAGCGGCGGTTTCTCGCGCGGGAACAACTTCCCCGCGACCGCGGTGCCACACGGCTTCAACTTCTGGACGCCGGTGACCAACGCGGGCTCGCTGAGCTGGCTGTACGACTACGCGCGCGGCAACAACGCGGACAACCTGCCGACGATCCAGGCGTTCAGCGCGAGCCACGAGCCGAGCCCCTGGATGGGTGACCGGCAGACCTTCCAGGTGATGCCGTCCGTGGCCACCGGCACCCCGGACCTCGGGCGTGAGGCACGGGAGCTGGCCTTCCGGCACGACAACGAGACCGCACGGCCGTACTACTACGGGGTGCGGTTCGAGAACGGCCTGAGGGCCGAGATGGCGCCCACCGACCACGCGGCGGCCCTGCGCTTCACCTTCCCCGGGGACGACGCGAGCGTGCTCTTCGACAACGTCACCGACCAGGCCGGCCTGACACTGGACCAGCGGAGCGGCACGTTCAGCGGCTACTCGGACGTGAAGTCCGGGCTGTCCACGGGGGCGACCCGGCTGTTCGTGTACGGCGAGTTCGACAAGCCGGTCACGGAGGGCTCCGCGAGCGGCGTCAAGGGCCACCTGCGCTTCGACGCGGGCGAGGACCGCCGGGTCACGCTGCGCCTCGCCACCTCGCTGATCGGCGTGGACCAGGCCAAGGACAACCTGCGCCAGGAAATCCCCGAGGACCGCTCCTTCGAGGCCGTGAAGAGGAGCGCCCAGCGGCAGTGGGACGCGCTGCTCGGCAGGGTCGAGGTCGAGGGCGCCACCCCGGACCGGCTGACCACGCTCTACTCCAGCCTGTACCGGCTGTACCTGTACCCGAACTCGGGCTTCGAGAAGGTCGACGGCACCTACAAGTACGCCTCCCCGTTCTCGAAGATGCCCCGGCCCGACACCCCCGCGCACACCGGCGCGGAGGTCGTCGACGGCAAGGTGTACGTCAACAACGGCTTCTGGGACACCTACCGCACCACCTGGCCGGCGTACTCCCTGCTGACCCCGTCCGAGGCCGGTGAGCTGGTCGACGGGTTCGTGCAGCACTACAAGGACGGCGGCTGGACCTCCCGCTGGTCCTCCCCCGGTTACGCCGACCTGATGACCGGCACCTCCTCGGACGTGGCCTTCGCCGACGCCTACGTCAAGGGCGTGGACTTCGACGCGGAGGCGGCCTACGACGCGGCCGTGAAGAACGCCACCGTCGTGCCCCCGTCCTCCGGCGTGGGCCGCAAGGGCATGGCGACCTCGCCGTTCCTCGGCTACACCGGCACGGAGACGCACGAGGGCCTGTCCTGGGCGCTGGAGGGCTGCCTCAACGACTACGGCATCGCGAGGATGGGCGAGGCCCTGTACCGGAAGACCGGCGAGAAGCGCTACCAGGAGGAGTCCGCGTACTTCCTCGACCGCGCCCGGGACTACGTCAACCTGTTCGACTCCGAGGCCGGCTTCTTCCAGGGCCGCGACGCGGCGGGCCACTGGCGCGTGGAGTCGCCGAAGTACGACCCGAGGGTGTGGGGGCACGACTACACCGAGACCAACGGCTGGGGCTACGCCTTCACCGCCCCGCAGGACAGCCGGGGCCTGGCCAACCTCTACGGAGGCCGCGGCGGCCTCGCGGACAAGCTGGACACGTACTTCTCCACCCCGGAGACGGCCTCCCCGCAGTTCGCCGGCTCCTACGGCGGTGTCATCCACGAGATGACCGAGGCCAGGGACGTGCGGATGGGCATGTACGGGCACTCGAACCAGGTGGCCCACCACGCGATCTACATGTACGACGCGGCCGGGCAGCCGTGGAAGGCCCAGAAGAACGTCCGTGAGGTGTTGTCGCGGCTCTACACCGGCAGCGAGATCGGCCAGGGCTACCACGGCGACGAGGACAACGGCGAGCAGTCCGCCTGGTACCTGTTCTCCGCGCTCGGCTTCTACCCGCTGGTCATGGGCAGCGGTGAGTACGCCATCGGCTCCCCGCTGTTCACGAAGGCGACCGTGCACCTGGAGAACGGCCGGAAGCTGGTCGTCGAGGCGCCCGGGAACAGTGCGAAGAACGTGTACGTGCAGGGTCTCAAGGTCAACGGCCGTCCCTGGCACTCCACTTCGCTCCCGCACTCGCTGATCGCCAAGGGTGCGGTCCTCGAGTTCGACATGGGACCGCGCCCGTCGTCGTGGGGCACGGGCAAGGACGCCGCGCCGGTGTCGATCACCCGGGACGACAAGGTGCCCACGCCCCGCGCGGACGTGCTGGAGGGCGAGGGCGCCCTGTTCGACGACACCTCGGCGACCGGTGCCCGGGTGACGGCGGTCGAGCTTCCCGTCAGCGGCGCGACCCGGGCGGTGCAGTACACCCTGACGTCCGGTGACCGCGCCGCGGCACCCACGGGCTGGGTGCTCCAGGGCTCGGCCGACGGCACGACGTGGACGGACCTGGACCGGCGCAGCGGGGAGTCCTTCCGCTGGGACCGGCAGACCCGGGCCTTCTCGGTCGGCGAGCCGGGGACGCACCGCCACCACCGGCTGGTGCTGACCGGCGAGTCGACGCTGACGGAGGTGGAACTGCTGAGCTGACCGTCAGTCATGTCGGTTCGCCGCGAGGCGGGTTCGGGCGTGGCGCGAACCCGCCCTTCGCACGTCACACCGACTCCCCCTCACGTGCCCCGTGCAGCACAATGGGCGCGCCGCCGGCCTCCTTGGGCCGGCGCCGTCCACGGCAGGGGGAGAACGCGGGATGAACCTCGGCAGACGACTCACGGGACTGCTCGCCGGCGCCGCACTGGCGGCGGGAACGGCGCTCTTCGGCGCCGCCGCACCGGCCCAGGCGTACAGCCCGAACCCGGCCGTCAGCACGTACTACCGCGACACCGACACCTGCCCGTGCAGCGGCGGCACGCTCACCGACCCGTTCGACGGCACGTACTTCGCGCACGACGCGGGCGGACTCGCGGTCAAGATGGAGCTGAACGCGTCGGGCTGGTTCGTCGGCAAGGTGGAGTTCCACCCCTACGACGAGAAGCTCTGGGTCTACGACACGCGCAACGACGGCGACGGCTTCGAGGTGACCATCGGCTACTCCTACGGCGGCTCGTACCACGACCTCGGCACCCATGCGGCGCCGGGCACCTCGGAGGTCGTGGACGTGACGGTGAAGGACTTCGACATCCCGGAGGGCGCGTCGGTGGACATCTCCGTCTACGACGGCTCGGGCCGCTCCGACCTGATCGCCGCGGCCCGCGGCACGGGCGCGGCCACCGCGTGACGTGGGCGCGGCCACCGCGTGGCGTGAGCACAGCCGCCGCGTGACGCGGGCGCGCGCCGCCGCGGGCGGACGGGCCGGGAGCGTTCCGACGGCGGGGTCCTCCATGGGAGTGCTCCCGTCCCGTCCTGGAGGGACGGTAGCGCCGAGCGCCGCGGTGGTAGACCGGCCCGAAGGCGAGGACGTGCCCCCGCGGCCGGGCCGGGGACGACGGGCGGTCTAGTGTCCCGTGCCGGAGCCGATCGCGAGGACCAGGCGGTCGAACTCGTCAGCGGCGTTCGGTCCCTCGAAGACCTCGACCACGCGCACCAGCAGGTGGGCGCCGCGCTCCACGTCCAGCGCGGCGCGGACGATCGTCACCACGTCCTCCCGCAGCCCGACGCCCCGCAGGTCGATCCGGCGGTCCAGCTGCTCGGCCAGGAACCCGGCGAAGTGCGTCCGGCCCGCGGCGTCCGCCACGCACGGCAGCCCGCTCAGCCCGTCGGTCAGCTCCAGCAGCGGACGCATCGACGGCGGGGGGTGCGGGGAGCGGTCGTCCGGGTCCAGCAGATCCTGGACGCCCACCGCGGCCCGCCTCCCCTCGAAGAGGGCGACCGTCCAGAGCAGGGTGCGCAGCCCGCCCTCGCGGTTCAGCGCGGCGCGGACGATCGTCACCACGTCCTCCCGCAGCCCGACCCCGCGCAGGTCGACCCGGCGGTCCAGCTCCTCCCCCAGCACCGTGGCGAACTGGGCCCGTCCCGGCGGGGTGGCCATGCACGACAGCCCCGTCAGTGCCTCGGTGAGCGGGAGCAGCAGGCGCATGCCGTGCGAGCGGTCGCCGCCGCGCGGCCCGGGCGGGGCGGGGGTGGCCGCCCGGGACGGGGCGGGGCGGGGGACGGCAGGAGGGGGGCGGGGGACGGTGGGAGGGGGGCCGGGGCGGGTGTCCGTCGCGGGCAGGGGCGCGGTGGGGGGCGGGTGCTGGACCGAGCGCGCGATCACGACCCGGTGCTCCAGTTCGGCCCACATCTGCGGGCGCTGGCCGGGCCCGCCGGTCTGCAACGACTCGTACACGTGGTCGTAGAGGTCGTGCACACTGATCATGCCGTCGCGGTCGCGGTCCGCCTCGCCCGAGGCGAGGCCGCTGATGACGGCTCCGGTGAAGCGGGAGGGCCTCGGGTCGAGTTCGTCGAGCCGCTCGCCCTCCCAGGCGTATTCGGTGCGGTTGGTCGCGGTGAGCACCGCGCGGCCGTGGCCGGCGAGTCCGTCCCTGACGTGGACCGCGGTGTCGCCCTTGGCGCCGGGCAGGAAGGCGCCGCTGTAGCAGCAGTCGAGGAGCAGGACGATCGAGCGCGCCCGGCAGCGGCGCATCTGGGTGTGCAGGAAGGCGGCGGGCACGGACGTGGAGGCGAGCAGTTCGCGGTCGGTGTCGATGGTGGCGAAGTGCAGTTCGCCGTCGTCGTCCTTGATGCCGTGGCAGGACAGGTGGAGCAGGAGCAGGTCGTCCCGACGGCGGTCCCGGAAGAAGCCCTCGACGGCGCGGGTGACCTCGTGCTGGCGGCCGTCGACGACCATGTCGACCTCGAAGTCGCCGATCCGCGGGTCCTCGAGCACCCGCGCCAGTCCGTGGGCGTCGTGGGCGGGCGAGCGCAACCGCCTCAGGTCCGGGCTGTCGTAGCGGCCCGTCGCGACGAGCAGGGCGAAGCGGCCTGCGGACACGGTCGTCGCTCCCTCAGTCCTCCGGCGTGCCGGCCGTGGCGTCGTCGGCGTCCTCGGGGGACGGGGTGTGGGCGGCCAGGAAGGCGTCGATGAGCCGCTGCTGGTCGGCGGAGGAGACCGCCTCCAGTTCCAGGGTGTCCTCGCCGAGGGAGATGCTGACCGTGCGGACCGGGCGGTTCTCGATCCAGGTCTGCACGAGACCCAGCACCGATCGCAGCGCGAGGGGGGCCATGGTCACGACGAGGGCACCGAGGGCGATCGCGTCCACCGGCTTGGCACCGTCGGGGATATGGCCCGAGCGGTCCAGCGCGACGTCGTCGACGTCCAGTTCGAGCAGCCGCTCGCGCAGCCGGAGGGTCAGCCGGCCGAGCTCCTCCTGGTCGCTGTCCTCGCGTCCGGCCAGGACGAGTTGCATCCGCTGCGTGCCGCGACTCACCGCCACCCCCGTCACTTGGTGATGTCCCCAGCCTACAACGGGGGCGGGAGGCGGGGCGGTGTCGCGAAGGCGGCGGGCCGCATCCCAGTCGCCGGGGATGCGGCCCTCACGTGCCTTACCTCTCCGCTCAGTTGCGGATGAGGTTGCGCAGCACGTACTGCATGATGCCGCCGTTGCGGTAGTAGTCGGCCTCACCAGGGGTGTCGATGCGGACGACCGCGTCGAACTCGACGCCCGTGTCGGTGGTGACCTTGACCGTGCGCGGGGTGCGGCCCTCGTTCAGCTCCGTGACGCCGGCGATGGAGAAGGTCTCCTCGCCGGTCAGGCCGAGGGACTGCGCCGAGGCGCCTTCGGGGAACTGGAGCGGGAGCACGCCCATGCCGATGAGGTTGGAGCGGTGGATGCGCTCGTAGGACTCGGCGATGACGGCCTTGACGCCGAGGAGCGCGGTGCCCTTGGCCGCCCAGTCGCGGGACGAGCCGGAGCCGTACTCCTTGCCGGCCAGGACGACCAGCGGGATGCCGGCGGCCTGGTAGTTCTGCGAGGCGTCGTAGATGAAGGAGACCGGGCCGCCGTCCTGGGTGAAGTCGCGGGTGTAGCCGCCCTCGGTGCCCGGCGCGATCTCGTTGCGCAGGCGGATGTTGGCGAACGTGCCGCGGATCATGACCTCGTGGTTGCCCCGGCGGGAGCCGTAGGAGTTGAAGTCACGACGCTCCACACCGTGCTCGGTGAGGTACTTGCCGGCCGGGGTGTCGGCCTTGATGGCGCCGGCCGGGGAGATGTGGTCGGTCGTGACCGAGTCGCCCAGCTTGGCCAGCACCCGGGCGCCGGTGATGTCCTCGACCGGGGCGGGGTCCATCTGCATGCCCTCGAAGTACGGGGGCTTGCGGACGTAGGTGGACTGCGGGTCCCACTCGAAGGTGTTGCCGGTCGGGATCGGCAGCGCCTGCCACTGGGCGTCGCCCGCGAAGACGTCGCTGTAGGACTTGGAGAACATGTCCTCGCCGATGGCGTTGGCGACGACGTCGTTGACCTCGGCCTCGGAGGGCCAGATGTCCTTGAGGTGGACGGGGTTGCCGTCCTGGTCGGTGCCGAGGGCGTCCTTGGTGATGTCCACCTTCATGGAGCCCGCGATCGCGTAGGCGACGACCAGCGGCGGGGACGCCAAGTAGTTCATCTTGACGTCGGGGTTGATGCGGCCCTCGAAGTTCCGGTTGCCGGAGAGGACCGAGGTGACGGCGAGGTCGTGGTCGTTGACGGCCTTGGAGACCTCCTCCGGCAGCGGGCCGGAGTTGCCGATGCAGGTGGTGCAGCCGTAACCGACCAGGTTGAAGCCGACCTTGTCGAGGTACGGGGTCAGGCCCGCCTTGTCGAAGTAGTCGGTGACGACCTTCGAACCCGGGGCGAGGGTGGTCTTGACCCAGGGCTTGCGGGTCAGGCCCTTCTCGACCGCCTTCTTGGCCACCAGGGCGGCGGCGACCATGACGTACGGGTTGGAGGTGTTGGTGCAGGAGGTGATGGCCGCGACGGTGACCGCGCCGTGGTCGATCTCGTACGTCGAGCCGTCGGGGGCGGTGACGGTGACCGGGTTCGACGGGACGGCGGCACCGGTGCCGTCGGCGTGATGCGGGGCGCCGGCGCCGTTGTCCTCGTGGCCGTAGGCCGGGGCGTCGGAGGCCGGGAAGGACTCGGCGCTCGCCTCGTCCACCGGGGAGGCGGCGGTGCCGGCCTGCGCGGTCGGCGTCTCGACGTAGTTGAGGACGTCCTTGGCGAACTGCTGGGCGGCCTCGGCCAGGACGATGCGGTCCTGCGGGCGCTTCGGGCCGGCGATGGACGGGACGACCGTGGAGAGGTCCAGCTCGAGCTTCTCGGAGAAGTCCGGCTCGGCCTTCGGGTCCAGCCAGAGGCCCTGCTCCTTGGCGTACGCCTCGACGAGCGCGACCTGCTGCTCGCTGCGGCCGGTGAGCTTGAGGTAGTTCAGGGTCTCGTCGTCGATCGGGAAGATCGCGGCGGTGGAGCCGAACTCCGGGGACATGTTGCCGATGGTGGCGCGGTTGGCGAGGCTGGTGGCGGCCACGCCCTCGCCGTAGAACTCGACGAACTTGCCGACGACACCGTGCTTGCGCAGCATCTCGGTGATGGTCAGCACCAGGTCGGTGGCGGTGGTGCCGGTGGGCAGCTCGCCGGTCAGCTTGAAGCCGACGACGCGCGGGATCAGCATGGAGACCGGCTGGCCGAGCATGGCGGCCTCGGCCTCGATGCCGCCGACGCCCCAGCCGAGGACGCCGAGGCCGTTGACCATGGTGGTGTGCGAGTCGGTGCCGACCAGGGTGTCCGGGTAGGCCTTGCCGTCGCGCACCATCACGACGCGCGCCAGGTGCTCGATGTTCACCTGGTGGACGATTCCGGTGCCGGGCGGGACGACCTTGAACTCGTCGAACGCGGTCTGGCCCCAGCGCAGGAACTGGTAGCGCTCCTTGTTGCGGCCGTACTCCAGCTCGACGTTCTGCTGGAAGGCGTCGTTGCTGCCGAACTTGTCGGCGATGACGGAGTGGTCGATCACCAGCTCGGCCGGGGCCAGCGGGTTGATCTTCGCCGGGTCGCCGCCCAGCTCCTTGACGGCCTCGCGCATGGTGGCGAGGTCCACGACACAGGGCACGCCGGTGAAGTCCTGCATGATCACGCGGGCCGGCGTGAACTGGATCTCCTGCGACGGCTGGGCCTGGGAGTCCCAGGAGCCGAGCGCGCGGATGTGGTCGGCGGTGATGTTCGCGCCGTCCTCGGTGCGGAGCAGGTTCTCCAGCAGCACCTTCAGGCTGTAGGGAAGGCGCGCGAAGCCCTCGACCTTGTCCAACCGGAAGATCTCGTACGACTCGTCGCCCACCTGCAGCGTGCTGCGGGCGTCGAAGCTGTTCGCCGACACGACAGTCTCCTTCATTGATGTGCGCGTATCACCACGATCCTGCCGCCACGGCTCTGGACCGATCCGCTGAGGTAAGGCTAAGTTAGGTAACCCTTACCGGGGTGGCGGCTGCGGTGCACCTCGGCAGATATCTCGATGTCGAGATAACTCTAGTACACGGGCGCCGAATGGTCATGCCCGGGTTTCGTGTGTCCCGGCCCGTGGACGCGGCCCTCCGGGCGGTCCGGTGAACCTTCGGTGCGCTCGGGGCGTCCCAGGGGTCGGTGCGTCGGCGGATCGGTGCGTCGGCGGGATCAGTCGGTCGGTGGGTCGATGGATCAGCCGATCAGCGGATCGACGTCGGAATCGGTGAGGGCGAACGCTTCGAGGGGGCGGGCCGTGGTGCTGCGGGTGCGGGGCGTCGTACTGCCGGAGCGGGAGGAGCGGTCCTTCTGGATCGACGAGGACAGACTGCGCACCGAGCCGGTGCCGGACGCGGAGACCGTCGTCGACGGCGGCTGGCTGCTGCCCGGACTGGTCGACGTGCACACCCATCCGGGCACCGAGGCCCTGGACGCGCCCTTCAGCGACGACACCCTGCGCCGGCACCTCACCGACCACCGCGACGCCGGTGTGCTGCTGGTCCGGACACCCGGGTCGGCCGCCCGCATCCCGGGGTGGGTGCACGAGGACGCGGAGCTGCCCCGGGTCCACCCGGGTGGACGCTGGCTGGCCACCCCCGGCCGTTTCCTTCCCGGCTTCGGGCGGGACGTGAGCGAGGCCGAACTGGCACGGGCGGCGGTCGAGGAGGCCACAGCGTCCTCGGGCTGGTGCAAAGTCGTCGCCGACTGGAGGTACGACGAACCGGCGCTGTCCGTGGAGGTGCTCACCGGCGTCGTCCGGGCCGTGCACGCGGCGGGCGGCCGGGTGGCGGCGCACTGCCAGACCGCCGAGGGCAGCCGCAACGCGGTCCTGGCGGGCGTCGACAGCCTGGAGCACGGCATGCACCTGGATCCCGGGCTGATCGACCGGATGGCCGCCCAGGGCACCGCGTTCGTCCCGACGCTCGCCGTCTTCGGCGCCGGCGCCGGGGCGAGGCGCTCCGAGGAGCCGAGTGGCCGCCGAGACTGGTGGCTGGCCGGCTGGGACGCCCTGCTGCCCACCGTCCGGGCCGCGCACGAGGCCGGCGTGACCGTGCTGGCGGGCACCGACAGTTTTCCCTGCGGAACGGTCATGTCGGAGGTGGAATGGCTGGCCCGTGCGGGCCTGCCCCCCGAGACGGCGCTGGGCGCGGCGTCCTGGACGGCCAGGTCGTGGCTCGGCCTGCCGGGTCTGACCGACGGCGGCCCCGCCGACCTCGTCGCCTACGACACCGACCCGACCCTCCCCCCCTCGGCACGGGCCCACCCGAGCCGCATCATCCTGCGGGGGCGGGTGGTGGCGTGAGCCCGCGGCCCGGCTCCACGGAGATGGCCGGCGGCCGGTGCCCGCGCGTGAGCCCCGCCCCCGCCCGACGGGTGTGTGTGCGGACCGGGTCCGGTTGCTGCCGCGGGACGGGTTCCGGGCATGATGTCCGGCCCCGGCGGCAGGTGCGTGCGAAGCCTGGGGCCTGGTACTGGAGCCGGTGGCCGAGCCTGGCACCGGAGCCGGTGGCCGCGCTCGGAACCTGAAGCCGGTGGCTGGGCCCTGGCGTCCGGGACCCCCTGCTCACAATGCCGGTCGCACCGTCGACGCGTTCGCGCAGGAGGTCGGCGTGGCCGTTGTGGCAGGCGTACTCCTCGATCATGTGGATGAGGACCCAGCGCAGGGAGACCGTGCCGCGCCAGGAGTCCCGGCCCCCGACGTCGAGGTGGGGGATTTCGGTGCAGAAGTGCTCGGCGTACGCCACCTCCGCCCGCCATGACGCCCACGACGCGTCGACCGTCGCCGGATGATTGGCCGCGCCATCGAAGTCGCCATCGGGGTCGTCCGGGGAGGTGGAGAGGGCGGGCGCGTCATGGTCGGCCAGGACCCGGCGGAACCACCTGCGTTCCACGTCGGCCAGGTGCCGCACCAGGCCGATCAGGAACAGCGCGGACGGCTCGGCCGACCGCAGCCCCACGTCGTCCCCCAGCCCCGCGCACTTCATCTCCAGCGTGGCTCGCTGGGCCGCCGACGCGTCCAGCAGCAACGTCCGTTCGCCCCCGGTGGCGTGACCGCGGAACGCTCCTTGCTGCCCTGCGCGCCGAACAGCTCCGCTCGTCGACGGGATGCGCTCATGCGTGCGTCATGTCGGCCGACCGGTGCGATCATCAGGGGATCACCGCATGCTTGTCATCCCATACCTGTCACCGCATGCTCGAACTCTGGAGGCCGCACTGCTGGACGAGGAACTGGTCGGACGCTGGAGCAGCCAGCCCTTCGACTACGGCGTCATGGAGCTGTCCGAGCTGGAGTTGCGCGAGGACGGACACGGAACGGCCACCCTGGCCAACGCGTTCGGTGACGACGTCACCCCCTTCACCTGGCACTGCCCTCGGCCCGGCGTGCTCGAAGTCCGCGAGGAGGACGGCGCCGTGACGCGTCACCCGTACGTCCTCGCCCCGGCCGTACCGGCGCACACCCCGGATCCCGTCCCGGCGGTCACCTTCGGCGAACCCCTGCTGTTCTGCCATCAGTACGCCCGTGCGGGGTAACCGTGCTGAGACGGGGTCATACGGCGGACGTCGAAAGGAGACAGGGATGCCCCTCACGTTTCGCAAGAGTTTTCGGATCCTGCCGGGAGTGCGCCTGAACATCAACAAGCGCTCCTGGTCCCTCACCACCGGCAGCAAGAACGGGCCGCGGTACACACGCAGCAGCACCGGACGTCGTACGACATCGGTTGATTTGCCCGGACCTTTCGGGTGGCGGCGCACCCGTCACACCAGGGGACACTGACACCGCGTCACCCGAACGGACCCCCCGAGAGGTGCCATCTCATATCTGAGATAGCCTCAACCCCATGGCAGACGACTACCTCGTACGCATCGGCAAGCTCATCCGCGACGCCCGTCAGCACCGTGGCTGGACTCAGGCGCAGCTCGCCGAGGCGCTCGGAACCAGCCAGAGCGCCGTCAACCGCATCGAGCGCGGCAACCAGAACATCAGCCTTGAGATGATCGCCCGGATCGGCGAGGCGCTCGACAGCGAGATCGTCTCACTGGGGTACGCCGGCCCGATGCACCTGCGGGTGGTCGGCGGGCGCCGGCTCTCCGGCGCCATCGACGTGAAGACGAGCAAGAACGCGTGCGTGGCGCTGCTGTGCGCCTCACTGCTCAACAAGGGGCGCACCGTGCTGCGCCGCGTCGCCCGCATCGAGGAGGTGTACCGCCTCCTCGAGGTGCTGAGCTCCATCGGCGTGCGCACCCGGTGGATCAACGACGGCGTCGACCTGGAGATCGTGCCGCCGGCCGAGCTCGACCTCGGGGCCATCGACGCGGACGCCGCCCGCCGCACCCGCTCCATCATCATGTTCCTCGGCCCGCTGCTGCACCGCATGGACCGCTTCAAGCTGCCCTACGCCGGCGGCTGCGACCTCGGTACGCGCACCATCGAGCCGCACATGATCGCGCTGCGCCGGTTCGGCCTGGACATCGCGGCGACGGAGGGCCAGTACCACGCGGTGGTCGACCACTCGGTCAGCCCCGACCGCCCGATCGTGCTGACCGAGCGCGGGGACACGGTGACCGAGAACGCCCTGCTCGCCGCCGCCCGGCACGACGGCGTGACCGTCATCCGCAACGCCTCGTCCAACTACATGGTGCAGGACCTGTGCTTCTTCCTGGAGGCGCTGGGCGTCAAGGTCGACGGCATCGGCACCACCACGCTCACCGTGCACGGGGTACCCACCATCGACGTCGACGTGGACTACTCCCCCTCCGAGGACCCGGTCGAGGCGATGAGCCTGCTGGCGGCCGCCGTCGTCACCGAGTCGGAACTGACGGTACGACGGGTGCCGATCGAGTTCCTGGAGATCGAGTTGGCGGTCCTCGAGGAGATGGGCCTCGACCACGACCGCACGCCCGAGTACTTCGCCGACAACGGCCGTACCCGGCTGGTGGACCTGACCGTGCGGCCCTCCAAGCTGGAGGCGCCGATCGACAAGATCCACCCGATGCCGTTCCCGGGCCTGAACATCGACAACGTGCCGTTCTTCGCGGCGATCGCGGCGGTGGCGCAGGGCCAGACCCTCATCCACGACTGGGTCTACGACAACCGCGCGATCTACCTGACCGACCTCAACCGCCTCGGCGGACGCCTGCAGTTGCTCGACCCGCACCGCGTCCTGGTCGAGGGGCCGACCCGCTGGCGCGCCGCCGAGATGATGTGCCCGCCGGCCCTGCGCCCGGCCGTGGTCGTCCTGCTGGCCATGATGGCGGCGGAGGGCACGTCGGTGCTGCGCAACGTGTACGTCATCAATCGGGGTTACGAGGACCTGGCGGAGCGCCTGAACTCGATCGGGGCGCAGATCGAGATCTTCCGGGACATCTGATCGGCAGGAGTGTCGTGCCCCTAGGAGGTGAGGGGCACGACACTCCTAAGTGCCTGCTGACCTGCTGTTACACACTTGCGGAACCTTCCATTGATCATCGCTGCTTTTCATCACCTTGTGCAACGCGAGTGGCCGCGACCCAGGCGGCGAGACGGTCGCGGGCCAGGTCATGGTTCCAGGCGCCGCGCGAGAGGAAGTGCTGGAGGCGGTGCGGCCCGTCGTGCCCGAGCGCCTCGGCGAGAGTCCAGCAGTTGCGCCGCTCCAGCTCCATCAGCATGCCCTGCGTCATCGCCCGGCCCAGCATCCGCGAGTCCCGGCGCGGGAAACAGACGGCCACCGCCGCCATCAACGACCCGAACGCCGCCGTCCAGACCCGCTCGGCTATCTTGGCCTCCACGGCCACCTGGTTCTTGATCGTCTTCACACACGTCAATGATCACGGTGGCCGTTCCCGTGTCTGCGGCCACCTCCCATCCTGACCTGCACGGACGCCTCAATGATCAAGACTTGCAGCTGCCGTGACGGAAACGGAGCGTCGAACCCAGCTCCTGAATGACATCGGGATTGGACCTGTCAAGATTGATGGGAACACGAGTTCCCCGGCCACCTACCGGTCCCCGAAAGTCCAGGGGCCACGGAATGATCGTTTCGCAATTCCGTCCCAATGCGTCTTGCACTCCCTCCGGGGTGTGTCATTATGAAGCACTTCAGAGGCCAGGGTCTCTGACGAACGACCGTGCTCGGGTGGGGATCTGACACGGCGCACAGTGGGGTGGACGGCAGTCCGTTTGCATGGCCGGCCGTCCATATCGGGGGAGTCAGCCAATGGGGGAATCCCGCAGTGATCAGGTATGCCCTGTATGCAGAACTCCGACGCACGGAGACGAGTTCTGTCCGGTGTGCCGATGGCAGCTGTATGACGACAGAGTCCTCGGGGAGCTGACCCCACGCGACGTCGAACAGGCACGCTCGGGCCTCGACACAGCCGGTCACACGTGGGACGTGGGAGCGGCGCGACGGTCGAGCCGGACTGACCGCGCACCAGGCGAGGCCGCGGGCGAGCGGCTCGCGGCGGTGATCCGGGGCGGCCCTCCCAGACCCAGGGAGTGGATGCCGGACGGTCCCCCGGATTCTCCGGGAGCGCCCTCCCACCGACTTCGGTTCGAACATCGGGACGAATGTTCGAAGAGATACGACGACGATCTCGATGATCTTTTCGGGCATCGCGTCAAGGAATTACTCTTCATCGAATTCACTCCGGACAACGTGAATGTGATCAAGGTGACCTTAGGAGAAGGAGGATTACCCCACCAGGCCGATGCAGGCAGCATCGACTGGCGTTCCCTGGCCCCCACACTCGACCCTCATCCGGAAATCCGTCGTTTCCAGCTCGCCGGCGGTATCGGCACCTTGCCGCCCATCTCGCGGGGCGAATTCGACGCCGCCGTTCTCCACTGGCTCAAGGCGTACATACCCCCCTCGTACGAGCACTCACTGCTGCTGCTGACGCCCCGCCCCGGCTGGGTCCTGCTGGAGCGGGCCGCGGCCGCCGTGCGGAACACATACACCCTGCGGGCGGAACTGGGCCGCGGCGACGAGGAGGCCCCGCAGAGCACGACCGAGGACACCGTCGCGGAGCTTCTGCGCACCGCTCCCCTGCTCGCCGACCACACGCTGGTGCTGGCCCGCTGCGACCAGGAGACCGGCAAGGTGCGCACGCACCTCCACGTGCTGTTCTCCGCGGGATCCAGACTGCGGCGCGGCGAGACGGCGACCGCGCAGGTCACCGTCCACGGCGGGGTCGGCATCACACAGCCGCTGTACCTGCCGGTGTTCGCCGGCAGACCCGCCCCCGACGGAACCGGAGCCCAGCCACTGACCGTGCACCGGGTCGCCGTCGACGCGCTGGACCAAGCCACGCTCACGTTCGTGCTGCGCGGGCCCGGCGAGGTCGCCCTCACCGATCCCCGTACCGGGACGGCACCGGTACCGGAACAGCGGGCCGCCGTCGACATACCCGCGCTGCTCAGCGGCCTGCCCCACCGGATGGTCCGGCCCCCGCGGCTGGAACTCTTCCTCACGATCGAGCTGAGTGGTGCGGACCGGGCGGAGACCGAGGAACGCCTGGCCTTCGCTCGCGAGTTGGTCGCCACGCTCGCCCGCCACGGCACGACCGGGCCCGGCTTGCGGGTCGGCGCGGTGGGCCACTACGACCACGTCATCCGGGAGAACAGCCACACCGTCCGGCCCCGGCTGCTCGAACCCCCGGTGCCGGCGGGCCCGGCGTCCGTGCTGACGGCGGCCCTCGCCGGCTGGCGGCACACACAGCGCACCCAGGACCTGGCGTCCTCGCTGGAGGACGCGCTCGACGCGGTGGTGCCTCTGGCCGCCTCGCCGCGTGGTGCCGGCGAGAACGTACACCGTGTCCTGCTGATCGTTGCCCGCAGACCGCCCGGGCGGCCCCAGCAGCACGACAGCGTCCCGACCTGCCCTCTGGGCCGCGACTGGCAGCTGGCCCTGCGTCAACTGCGGGCCGCCGGAGTCCGGGTGATGACCAGGGCCGATCCCGTGGCCGAGCCCCAGCCGTCGATTCGGTCGGCCGCCGCGGCCCGGCGCTACGCGGACGCGGCCTGGGCCGAGCTATCCGCCGACGGCTCGTACCGCCCGGACACCGACTCGGCCGCCGACGTGGCCGGGACCCTCGTGCCGTCCTGGCACATGGAAGGCCCTCCCTGCCGACTGGCCTTCGCCACCCCCCTGCTGTGACCCACCGCGCGCTTCGAGGAGAACCCATGTCCTCTGACTACTACGACCCCAACGACATGGCGTCGGGCGGCGCTCCGGCGGGCGGTTCGCTAAGCCCCAAGCCTCTGCCGCCGGTCCCCCCACAGCCCACCGGCCCCGCACCGGCCACGGGACCACAGCCCGCGCACCGGCCGTGGTCCCCGACCGTGGTCGCGTCGGCCGAGGCCGCCCCCGTCCAACAGGCCCCGCCCCGGCCGCCGGCGCCCCCCTTGCAGGACGACAACCTCGCACCCCTGCGCATCCCGACGGCTCCACAGGGCGAGGACGCGTCGCAGGACAGTGTCCGTATCGGTCTCTGGGGCGCCCCGAGGGCGGGCAAGACGACCTATCTGGCCGCGCTGCCCATCGCCGCCATGCAGTTCCAGCGGCACGGGCAGGGCAACTGGGTGATGAGCGGCATGACACCCGAAGCCGGCAAGTTCCTGAGCGACAGCGTGCACTCCCTGGCCAGTGACCGGGTCTTCCCGCAGGCCACGTTGGCCCTCAACACGATGAGCTGGGCATTCCAGGGCGAGGAACCCGGGTCGGGACTGATGCGCCGGTCCCGCGAACCCGCCTTCGTCCTCGACACCATGGACGCGCCCGGCGAGTCCTACCAGCCGGGCCATCCCTACCACGAGCGGGTCGTCGATCAACTCGCCAGGTCCCAGGGGCTGATCTACCTCTTCGATCCACTCGGCGACGCCGAGAAGGACAGCGAGAGCCTGGCCTTCTTCTACTCGACGCTGAGCGAACTGAGCACCCGGGTACGGGACAGCGGCGGACTGCACCGGGGCAGACTGCCGCACCATGTGTCGGTCTGCGTCGCCAAGTTCGACGACCCGGAAGTGTTCCGGCCCTCCGTGGAAGCCCGCTGGGTCACCCAGGACTCCGTCGGCTCACAGCTGCCCCGGGTCCCCGCGGAACAGAGCCAGGCCTACTTCCAGTGGCTGTGCGACGAGTTCCGGGGATCCACCGCACGGCTGGTGCGCGACGGACTGGCGAACTTCTTCCACCCCGACCGCATCACGTACTACGCGACGTCGGCGATCGGGTTCCGGCTGAACCCGCAGCACATATTCGATTACCGCAACTACGCCAACGTCGACACCGTCGGCGGACAGCCCCGGATCTGCACCTCCCCCGTACCGATCAACGTCCTGGAACCGCTGACCGATCTGGAGCGCAGGATCCGCACCGACCGCGGTGGACGCCGGGGGAGGCGGCGGTGAGCGACGCCCTCGGTGCCGTGCGGCTCCAGGCCCACTGGTCGGTCCTCGGCAAACACGCGGGGCGGCACATGGGGTACCAGGTGCTGTCCGGAAGCCTGCCCGAGCACCGGGCCGAACAGTATCTGTGGACCGCTGCCGCCACCGGCGTCCCCGACAAACGCAACCCCGCCGACGGCCTGCCCTGGAGGGTGTTTCTGGGCGGCGCACGCAACGACGAGAGCCCGGTGTGCGCGTCCGTCCTGACCACCTGGGACGGCAGTACGGACGGCACCGGCGCCCCCAGCTACTCCTGGCGCCTGCTCCTGCTGGACTGGGCGCAGGCCGCCGGGGCAGGCCTGACCTGGTCGGGGCTGGACCTGGCGGAGCCCGGCGAGCAGTCTGACGACGGGACCGGTGTGTCCCTCCTGGTCCGTCCGACGTCGGCCGACGAACTCGCCGGCACGGTGGACCGGTTGGGATTCGAGTGGGCCGCCCGAGTCGCCGCGCTGCTGCTGGACCGGCAGCGGGTGGCGGTCACCGCGCCGGTCGGTGCCGCGCTCCCCGACGGCGGGGAGCGGGTGCGCATCCTCGACGCCGTCTGCTCGCTCCTGCCGTACGGCTGCCGTTCCTGGCTCAGCGTGGCGACCTGGTCCGGCGACGGCGAGCACGACATCGCGCTCGCCTTCGCGCCAGCGGTCCGCACCGGTCAGACCGAGGTCCGGCTCGGGGCGGGCGATCCACCCGAGCCCCGCGGCGGCACGGCCCGTACCTACCTTCACGAGCTGCTGAGACTGCGCGCGAAACGGCAGTCCACCACCGAACTGGTCGAGCATCTGCTGCGCGCCGCGCTCGTCCTACCCGCGCACGACGCGCCGACGGCGCTGCGCACGCTGCGCGAGGTCGACCTCCTCGACTCGGTCGTCGCCGACCTCCGTCAGGGACGTGGTGAACTCAGCGAAGTGCAGCGGGTGTTGGAGCTCCACCCGGTGCAGAGTCTGAACGAGGAGATCCTCCGGCTGATCCTGTCCTTCCTGGCCGGGCACGCGTCCGGCGCGCCCGGATGCACCGCCGAGACACTCCTGCACCGGTACTGGAGTCCGCTGACTCCCCGCCTGCTGGCCGAGACCGTCCTGCTGACCGGCGCGACCCAGGAATCCTTCCGGCGTGCGCAGGACCTCCTCAGTCTCATGACCACGGCGGAGGAGCGGCATCCGGATGCGTTCGAGGGTCTCTTCACCGCCCTGGTCGAGGGACACACACAGGATCTAGGCTGGACCGGAACCCTCGTCTACATGGTGGAGCAGCGGTTCGGCCGCCGCACGGACGAGGCCGACGCCCTGGTCATCCGCTCCCCCGAGGCCGGGCGCGCCTGGCTCCGCATGCTGCTCAGGGACTCCACTCGCGATCTGGCACCGCTGCGCCGGCTGACGACAAGGGTACTGCGTGAGACCGTCGCCGGGATGGCCGGGTGGCTGCGGTTCGCCGCGCTCCTGGTCGGTGGCAGTCCCCCCGGAGGAGCCACGGACGAGGATGCCGCCGAGTTCCTCGAAGTATCCGAGGACGCCTGGTGGATCGCGCTGGAGGTGGCTGCCGCCGAACGCAGGCCGGAGGTCGTCGTCCCCATGTGGCAGAGGCTGCGGCAGATCGCGCGGAGCCGCGAAGGCCGGTCGCAGATGCGGTCGCAACTCGACCGGCTCGCCCCGCCCGGTGACATCGGCCTCGCGCCGGACATCGCCGCGGACGTCGACCTGCTGCGTGCCGTGATCGCCGAGGCGGCCGAAGCAACCCGCGGCCCCTTGTCGCTGCCGAGCCTGCGCCGGATCGGCAACCCCACCGCGCGGGACGCCTACGCCACCGCGCTGATCAGGCGTGTCGAGCCGGACGACCGACTGCTCGTGACCGCGATCGAGGCGCTGCTCGGTGAGGAACCGGACCAGGGCTCGTGGCAGGTGCTCGACCGCCTCAGGGCGGCCCGGGCGAGCTCCACGTCCTATGTGTGCAACGCCCTGGACCGACGGCTGACCGACGACTACCGCCGCTGGCTCCAACTCGATCTGCCCGTCGACCTGGTGACAGAGTTGAGCCACCGGCCCCACCTCGGTTGGCTCCGGCCGGTGTGCGACTTCCGCGCGGCCGCCCAGGCACAGGTGCCGATCTACGAGAACCTGGCCCGAGCCATCCTCGGCGGGTCCACTGGCGGAGGGTTCTCCCCCCAACTGCTCGGTGAGGTCACGGATTACATGGCAGCGTCCGCTCCAACGGACGCTTACCACCTCATGCGGGCCGTGCGCGGCGCCCAGGACGGCCCGCACCACGATCTGTACACGGCCATCGCCCAGGTCGAGGGCAACGCGGGTCTGTGCGCGAACCTGGCCCACTTCAGCCGTAACGAGATCATCGGCCACCAGCAGGCCATCTCGGCCCTGGGCTACACATACCGGCCCGCTCCCGCGCCGGCATCGCCGCCGGCCGGCATGCCGCAGCCGCCGTCGGTGCCGATCCCACCCCGTCCGATGGGTCCACCGCAGCACCGCCAACGCAGAAGCTTCTGGCAGCGGCTCCGCCCGCGGCGCCCCATCTGGTGGAACGGCTGGAGAGGATGACCATGCACCCGACCGCCATCGCCGTCGATCCCGGCGCCCGCTACACTCGCGTAGCCCACCTCGCCCCGGACGGCACTCCCGTGCTGGCCGACCTGCCCGGCACGGTGCCCGGCGAAGGGTTGCCCACGTCCGCGAGCGTCGGCGGCCATCATGGTGCCGCACTGCGGTCGGCCTACGCCGTCTACCGCCAACGCTACGGCACACCCGACCAGGTGGTGGTGGTCGTACCGCAGCACGACCGCGCCGCGCACGCCCGCCGGGCCACGGACGTACTGACCGCCCTGCATGGCACCGAGCCGCTGCCCCGGCTGCGGGCCCTGGGCACCCCGCATGCCGTCCTGGCGCTGCTGCGCCACGCCGACGCGGCGACCGGCCCCCTGTACACGGTGTGCGACCTGGGAGCCACGGCGGCCGAGGTGTCCCGGTGCGCTCTGGCCCCGGGCGCGGTGGCGGTGACCGGTTCCGCTCGCCACGCGCCCGTGGACGGCTTCGGTGCGGGGTTCGACACGGCGCTGCTCACCGCCGTGGGGCTGCCCGACGACGAGAACGGGCGGACGGCGCTCGCCGCGGCCCGGGCCGAGGACGGCGCGGACCGGCGGCTCGACCTCACCCTGGCGCACAGTGCGCGGCATCCCGGGCGTTACGACGAGCGGATGGTCTGGCGGGCGGACGGGCGGGACATCACCGTGGGCGATCTGCGACCGGCGCTGGACCGGCTCACCACCGGGCTGGGCTCCGCGCTCGACTCGCTCGACGCGCCGCGGGGCGAGCAGCCGGGCCCCCCGGTCGTCGCCGTGGGCGGTGCGGCGCGGCTCGGAGCTCTGGTACGGCAGCTGACCGCTCGGCAAGGGCAACTGCTTGCGCTGCCGGGGAACGTGGACCCCGCGCTCGCCGCCGCCTTTGGCGCGGCCCTCGTAGCCGCCGGGCGGATCGACCCCGCCGACCGGTATCCGTACGCCGTCCTCGTGGGCACGCACCGGACGGTCGACGGTGTGCCCCGTGGGGAGGAGCTGCTGATCAGTCCCGCCGGAGCGCTGGAACCGGGCGGCGCGACGGTCTTCGCGCAGAGTGATGGCCGGCCCGTACGGATCCGGACCAGGCCGGTCGGCACATCCGCCGGGCGCCCCGTGCGCATCCACGTCCGTGCCGCACGGGACGGCCGTCCGGTGCAGGTCGGCACCCTGACGGTCCCTGCCGCCGCCGAGGGCACGCGCTTCCACGTGGGCGTCCGCCTAGCCGTGGACGGCGAGGCCCTGCTCGTACTGCACCCACTGGGTTCGGGAACGCCCGGCGAATATCCGCTCGGCGCCCTGCCGACCGACATCGAGGGAGCTCGATCGTGATGTCATCCGCCACCGGGCCGTCGGACGTGGCCCGGCAGCCTGCCGCCGGACGCGCCCGGCGGTTCGCCCAGTGTGCCCGCGCCGCCGTGGTGACCGCGGCGGTCCTGGCACTCGTGCCGTTCAGCGCGCCCGCGGCGACAGCCGACACCGCGCCGTCCCGCGCCGAGATCCACCGGGCTCTCGGCCTCGGCGACCAACCGGCCGACTACGTCGTGCTGGTGGACACGTCGGGGTCAATGGCGCACGACGGCAAGTACGACACCGTACGCTCCACGCTGCGCCCGTTCCTGGACGGGCTGTCCGCCAAGGACCACGTGGCGCTGTTCACCTTCGACTCCCGTCCCGAGCCCCGCTACATCGGCTCGGCCGGCGACACCGACGCCATCATGACCCGGCTGCCCAAGTTCCCCGACCCTGAAGGCGAGACCGACATCGGGGCGGCCCTGAACAGCGCGCTCGGCGAACTGGATCGGCCTGACGCCTCCGAGATCGCCTCCGTCGTGCTGATCACCGACGGAGTGCACCATCCGCCGGCGGGCTCCGCCTATCCCAAGTCCACGGGCTCCATGTGGGCCGCACTGCACCGGCGGGCCCAGGCCTTGGCGGCCCACACGGAACTGGCCGGCTACGCCCTGCCGTTGGGCACCGGGGCCACCGGGGCCGACCTGCTCGGGGACGTCGTCGACAACACCACCGTGCTGCGCCCGGACAGCATCCAGGACCTGAGCGGCTATCTGGAACGGGCGGGCACCGGGACACAGGCCCGCAAGGCGCGGCTGCTGCTCGCGGACGACGTCGGCAAGGGCATCACCGCGACCTGGGGCCCGAACGCCCGCCAGGACATCACCGGCGGCTCGGTCGCCGCGACCATCACGCTCCGGTCGGCGACCCGGCATGTCCCGCTGAGCGTGCACGACCTGAGCGTCTCGGTGACCGGGCAGCCCCTGCGGGTCACCGGGGTGCCGTCCACCATGACCCTGGAACCCGGCCGGTCCAAAACCATTCCGGTACGGCTGCACGGAAAGCTGTCGGCCGGTCTACTGCCGTACCGCCGCACCGAGGACAGCGCGGTCTGGCTCAAGCTGTCAGGTCGGGTGACCTCGGACTGGGAGCGGGTGCTCGCACCGGATGTGGCGCTGAAGGTGCCGCGTGAGGTCCGGGTCACGGGAACGCCCTTGCCGTTGCGGGCCACGGTGGGTTCCGCGGTGCTGCTGCCCGCCCTCGGCGCCGGTCTCCTGGCCGTGCTGCTGGTCCTCTGGCTGGCGTGGCGGCGCACACACCGCCCCCGGCTGCGCGGCGAGCTGCTGATGGAGCCGGTGTTCGGCGGGCAACTGCCCGACCGGATCGCACTGTCCGGCCGTCGGGTCGCGCTGCGTCCGCGGATCCTCGGCGGCCAGGGCTCGGTACGCGGACGACGCCGGGCGACCGACCGCGGCCCGCAGGTCGACCTGCTCATCCGCTACACACCGGACGGATCCGCGGACCGGTGGAGCGGGGCGACCTGCGGACCCGGCGGCCACGTCGTCGTGGGCGGCGTGTCCTTCACCCATGTGCCCGAACAGCGGGCGGACAGCCGCGTTCCGCTGGACGGACGGCCGTTGTGAACGCCCCGGCGCTCAACATCGCGGCCTCCCACGTCGGCACCGAGGCCCTCGGGCCCGGCGTACGGTCCGTAGTGTGGGTACAGGGCTGTCCGTTCCACTGTGCCGGCTGCATTTCGCCGGACTGGATCCCGGACCGGCCCGCCCGGCACTCCCGACCCGACGAGCTGGCCGCCGAGTTGCTCGCCGATCCCCGGGTGTGCGGGCTCACGCTCTCCGGCGGCGAACCTATGGGACAGGCCGCGGGACTTGCCGAACTGGTCCGCGCGGCCCAGGAAATCAGGGACGTCTCCGTCATCTGCTTCACCGGACACCGCCTGGAACAGCTGCGCCTCCGGCCTCCCTCGCCCGGGGTAACGGCCCTGCTCTCCGCGGTCGACGTCCTCGTCGACGGCCTGTACGTCGCCGCACTGAACGATGGACGTGGCCTGCGCGGCAGCTCCAACCAGCGCATTCACCACCTCACTTCACGACTGGCGGACTGCGGATACGACTTCGGTCAGGGCCCCCGCACCGCCGAGATCGCCGTCAGCGGACCTGAGGCCCTGCTCATCGGGGTGCCACCGACGGGTCTGCTGAACGCGTTCGACACGGCGGTAGACGCCGTCCGCGCCCGTACAACCCCAGGAAGGACACCCCAATGAGTGGTAGGAAGCGCATTCAGGTCGACGAGTCGGAGTGGTACCGCATCCAGCGCAAGGCGCAGCAGCTGAAAGAGGTGCAGCGCAACATCCCTCGGCTGATCGATGACGTCCGCACGCAGACCCGTGCGGACATCGACCGGACCTTCGCCGGGGTGCAGGAGCGGCAGCGCCGGCACGAGGAGGCGGTCCGCTCGCTCAGCGAACAGACCCGGCGGCTGGAGGCCGATACCACGCGCAGACTCCAGCAGCAGGCGGCCGAGCTGCACCGGACACTGGACGAGACCGCGGGGCGGATCCAGGCCGAGACCCGGCACGAGCTGGCCCGGCAGCAGGCGGAGAACCGGCAGGCGATCGCCGCCGAGAGGGCTCAGCGGCGTGCCGAGATGGCCGCGCTGGCCCAGGAGATCGACGCCATGAAGGCGGACCGGGTCCACGCCGCGGAGATGGTGCGCGCCTGGCTGGCGGACGCCCGGACGATGGCCGGACTGATCGGCGACACCCTGCCGCACGAGCGGTACGCCCCGGGCGATCTGGCCCGGCTGACCGGGCGGCTCACCACCGCGGAACACAACCTGGCGGAAGGCCGCTTCGACGCAGCCCTCGCCGTCGTTCAGGAAACCTTCCACTCCCTGAGCGATCTGCGGGTCGACATCACGCAGCGGGAACTGGAGCGCTGCTCGACCCAGACGGAGGCGGTCGAGGCCCTCGTACGGGTGGAGAAACTGATTGAGGGCAACGAGGAGCGGCCCGTCATCGGACCGGACGGCGAGGCCCTGGCCGGTTACCGGCTGGACGTCGTGTACTGGTCGGAGGGCGAACTGGACGGCCTGCGCCAGGAGGCCGTCCGGGCCCTGGCCCGGGCCCGCGACGAGGGGACGGACGCCGACGCCCTGCACGACCTGCGCGACCATGAGGCCACCCGGCTCGAACAGGAACTGGGCGACACCGTGGAACGGGCCGGCATGCGTCAGCTGTCCTCGCAGATCCGGGTCAACCTGGCCGACGCGGTGGCCCAGACCCTCACCGCACATGCCTATTACGACCTGGTGGAGGGCGAGTACGAAAGCGACGAACGCGGCGCCTACTTCGCCAAGCTCCGCAACGACGCGAACGGCAACGAGATCGTGGTGGGCGTCTCGCAGGCCGAGCGGGACTCGGACCAGTGCGTGATCAGGGTGCTGTCCTACGACCACGACACCACGGCCGAGGCCGACCTGATGGACCGTGCCCAGGCCGTCCAGGAGGCACTGGCGGCGGAGGGGCTCCGGGCCTCCGCGCCGGAGACCGAGCCCGGCGTCCCGGACCCCGCCCTGCGCCCGTCCGCCCGCCGGAGCAGTCCCCAGCCCGCTCCGCTGCCGACCGAACAGGGGCAGTGGGGGAAGAAGGCGGCCGAGTGACCGCACCGCCGATGCCGTCGACGGAACGGATGGACCCGGCCGCCCTGCGCGGCGGCGAACCGTTCACCATCGTCTACGGCCCCGGTGTGGGCGACCACTTCGTGGACGACGCCTACCAGGTGTGCGAGTTCGAGCACGCGCTCTGGCGGCTGCTGCGGGCGGAGGGCTACGAGCGGATCGTCTTCAGCACCCTGGACCAGCCGCTCTACTACCGGGACCAGGGCTCCCGCGACCTTTCCCGCCGCCGGGCGGCCCCGGCCGCCGAAGCCCGCCCGGCGGGGCCGCGCGCCATGCGGCACCCGCAGCTCCAGGGCCCGCTCGGCAGGCTGCTGGTACGGGACTTCGCCCCCCGTCCGGCCGCACAGCCCGACAGCGCGGGCGGGGCGGAGGCGGGACGTCCGGCGGCCCCCTCGACCGGCTTCTCCGATCCGTTCGGCGTCAGCACCCTGATCGGCTACCTCCGCCAGAACGGGCCCCGGACCGCCGTCGTGTTCTCGCACGCCGAGGAGACCCTGCGGCACACCAGGGCGCCACGGCAGCTGGCGGGTGTCATGGAGCGCTGGGCCCACGACGGCAATGAGCGTAATCTGTGGATCCTGGTCTTCCGCAGGACCGGACTGGACGACGTGGAGGAGTGGGTGCGCGGACGCGGGGACTTCCCGCTCCTGGAGACCTTCGTGCACGAACAGCGGGCCGCGCCCGGACGCGGCGGCACCTTCCGGATCGGGCATCCCCAGGCCGCCGAACTGGAACGGCTCGTGCACCATGTGCGGTTGCGCGAAGGCTTGCGCATCGCCGACTGGCGGGAGTTCGACCCCATCGTCAAGGCCATGGCCGGGCAACCCGTCAAGGCGCGGACCTGGGAGGCCCGTCTCGGTCAACTGGCGAGTCGGAACAGTCCGTTGGACAGGGAATCGGTACGCCGGTGGCTCGGCGCGGTGAGTGGCGATGCCCGCACACCGTGGGAGAGACTGGAGGCCATGCCGGGCCTCGAGGCCGTCAAGCAGCACTTCGAGCACCTGCGCGCCGAGGTGGAGTCCGGCGAGGAACTCGTCGCCGCGGGGCGGGTCTCCGCGGCCGAACCTCCCGCCCTGCACTTGGTGTTCACCGGCAACCCGGGCACGGGGAAGACCACGGTGGCCCGGCTCGTCGCCGAGATGTACCGCGACCTCGGACTGCTCAGCCGCGGCCATGTCATAGAACCGCAGATGAGCGAGCTTGTGGGCGGATACATCGGCCAGACCGCCTCGTTGACCAACCGGACCATCGACCGTGCCCTGGACGGTGTGCTGTTCATCGACGAGGCGTACGGACTGAGCGACCAGCTGGGCGGGTTCGGTGGCGAGGCGATCCAGACCCTGCTGAAACGCATGGAGGACGACCGCGGCCGACTGGTCGTGATCGTCGCCGGATACCCGGAGAAGATGAAGGAGTTCCTCAAGTCCAACGAGGGACTGGCGAGCCGGTTCCCGCAGGACAACATCCTGGACTTCCCCGACTACACTCCCGAGGTCCTCCAGGACATCCTCCACATCCGCCTGGCGGAACGCGGGCTGCGGCTCGCTGAGCAGACGGCCAGCGAACTACGGGCGATCGTCGCGGAAATGCACCGCACCCGGGGCGAGGACTTCGCCAACGCCCGGTCCATGCGCACCTTCGGCGACGCCGTCTACAAACGCTGGTCCTACCGCAACCGCCGAGACATCGCCGAACCGGTGCGCCCCGAGGACATCCCCGAGGCCTACCGGGCACACGTTCCGGGGCCCGCACCCGATCCGGCCGCCCTGCTCGCCGGACTGGACGCGTACGTCGGACTGGGCCCGGTCCGCGCGGTCCTGGAGAACCTGGCCAACCGGCTGCGGATGCGCCAGACCCACAACAAGGGCGCGCCGACTCCACCGCACATGCTGTTCACGGGGCCACCCGGCACGGGCAAGACCACCGTGGCCCGGATGACCGGGGACCTGTTCCGCGAGCTAGGCCTGCTGCGCAAGGGACACGTCGTCGAGGTGACCCGCGCCGACCTGGTGGCAAGTTTCGTCGGCCAGACCGCGCCGCTGGTACGCAAGGCCGTACAGGAGGCGCTGGACGGTGTGCTTTTCATCGACGAGGCCTACAGCCTGGCCCGCGACACCGGCGGACTCGGCGGCTTCGGCGCCGAGGCGATCGACACACTGTTGCGCGAGATGGAACACCGGCGCGGTCGGCTCGTGGTGATCGCCGCCGGCTATCCCGAGGACATGGAGCGTCTGCTGGCCTTCAACTCGGGCCTGCCGTCCCGCTTCACGCAGCGGGTGCCGTTCCCCGAGTACGCACCGGACGACCTGGTGGAGATCCTGGGCCGGATGGCCGCCGCCGAGGGCTACGCCCTGGGCGAGGGCGTTACCGAACGGGCCGCGCGCTGGCTGGAGGCGACCAGACGGGCCGACCCGGCCGCGTTCGGCAACGCCCGTACGGTGCGCGGGCTGCTGGAGACCATGGAGGGCCGGATGGCCGCCCGGTTCGCTCTGCGGCCCGCCGATCCCGTGTTCCTGCCGGAGGACGTGCCGGGTCCGACCGGCCCACCGGCCGCGCCGGTCACCCGCCGCCGTGCGGGACCGTGACGCGCCCGTCGGTGTCCCGCCCCGCACGCTGTCCGAGTACCCGGCCCAGTGCGTCGTCCGCCTCGCGCAGCCGCCGCTCGATGACCTCGGTGACGGTCGCCACCTGTTCCAGGGTGACCGTCTCCTCGGCCGTCGCGGGGGCCGCGCCGTCGGGCCCCGCTGCCCCGCGCAGGGCGTGCGCCAGCTCGCGGTCAGCCTGCGCGTGCCGGGTCAACGCGGCCAACTGGCCGCCGCGGTCCGTCCGGATCCGCTCCAACCGATCGTGGCAGGCGGCGAGTTCGTCCGAGCTCGCCCGGTACTCGCGTTCCGCAGCGGCCAGCGCCCGCTGCGCCGTGGCGGCCCGTTCCAGCGTCTGCCGGGTCTGCGGGGCAAGGACCGCCAGCTGGTCCTCGGTGAGCCGAACCAGGGCGTCGCTGCTGGTGCGCAGGGCCTCGTCGACTCCGGCGTCCTGGCCGCGCAGCTCCACCAGCCGCTCCTGCACGACCTGCTGCTGGTCGCGCAGCCCGTCCAGGGCGGCCACCAGCCGCTCCAGTCGGCGCAGTTCGTCCACCTGTCGGCGCAGGTCCTCGTGGACCGCGAGCCTGGCACGCAGGGCTTCCTCCGTGGCCGTCAGCTTCTCCAGCCTCTCGCGCTCCGCCCGCACCCGGTCGCTGGTCTCCGTCAGTCGCCGGGTCAACTCCTCGGTATAGGGCGCTCCTTGGTCGCCGGGCCGGGCCGCGGCCAGCAGTCCCGGCAGTACATCCGGCAGACCACTGCCCGCCTCCAGAGCGAGGTCCAGATCGAACAAGGCCGCCAGGGCATCACTGCCGCCCGCTCCCCCGTCCAGCCCACGCAGTGCTGCGATGACCCACCGGAGCGCATGACCCAACACCTGCAGGGCGGCCTCCGCGCCGGTCGTGTCGGAGGCGGCCAGCGCCTCCGCGATCTCTCGTCTGCTGTCCTCCACGCTGCCCCCGTCCGTGTTTCGGCCGGTGTCGGCGTATCGCCCAAATCCCCACGCAGCCGGTATGGGCACCACTATCCTTCACGCACAACGTCCGGCGGTGGCAGTTCGGGGGATTCATGGCCGATTTGGTGCGGTTCCGCGGTCCTGACGGAGCGTCGCTCCTGATCGAGGTGGACGAGGACGACACGGGGCTGGAGCTGATCGCCCGGGATCCGAGCGGTGTCGTCCAGGCGAGCCGACGGCTGGAGGACGCGCTGGCCGCGGTGCACCCGGCCCTCCGCTCGGTCGTGGAATCCGTCAAGGCCCTCGCACCCGCCGAGTACGAGGTCGAGTTCGGGATGAAGCTCAACGCGGAGTCGGGCGTGGTGATCGCGAAGACGGCCGTGGAGGGGCACTTCAGCGTCAGGATCCACTGGTCCCGCACCGACCGGCACCCGGCGGAGTGACGCGGTGTCCGTCACCTGGGAGCGCCCGCCTTGGCAAGTGAGCATCCGCCGCGGCCGGGACGACAACCCGGTCGGCGCCGGCCTGCTGGTCACCCCCCGCCAAGTCCTCACCTGCGCGCACGTCGTGCGGCCGGGCACGGCACCCGGCGTCCCTACGGATCCCGTCTATGTCCAGTTCCAGTTCGCCCGGCACCACGACCCGATCGCCGCCACCGTCGTACCCGAGGGCTGGCACCCGGCCGGCGGACACGACACCGGTGACATCGCCGTCCTCGAACTGGCTGGGCCTGCCCCCGCCGGCGCCGCGCCCGCACCGCTGCGCACCACGGACCCCGGTACCTGGGACCACCGCTTCCGGGCGTACGGGTATCCCAAGGAGCATCCCCGTGAGGGCGTCTACGCCCGGGGCGAGATCATCGGCCAGGCCGGCGACGACCGACTGCAGGTCGAGGCGAGCCCGCACGCGGGCTGGGCGCTCGAACAGGGCTTCTCCGGTGCGCCGTTGTGGGACATGAACAGCCAGGGTGTCGTCGGGATCCTGGTCGCCCGCGACTCCGTGGGCAAGGTCGACCGGCGCACCGCCTACGCCATCCGGGTCGAGGCCCTCGCCCGGTACTGGCCCCCGCTCGCCGCCCACGTACGGGACGCCACGACAGAGGAGACGCGCGGCCGGCTGGAGAGCCTGCTGTGGGTCCCGCTGACCGAGGAGGGCGAGATCCCCCGGGTCGACCAGGTGGATCCGTACGACATCGGCGTCTCCCGCTCCAAGTACAGCAGCGGCCCGGACGATGCGCCCTACGTGGCCCGGCGACAACAGGACGGGGAACTCGACGCGGCCCTCGCCGACGCCCGGTTCGTGGTGCTCGCGGGCCGCTCCAAGGCCGGCAAGTCCCGCACCCTGTATGAGGCGTTGCGGCGCACGCTGCCCGGCGCCCGGCTGATCGTGCCGCGGCCCGATCAGCCGGAGCAGCGCGTGCTCGACGACCTCAGCCGGCTCAACCTGCCCACCGGGCCGGACCGCAGCGTGCTCTGGCTGGACGACCTGCACCGCTTCCTGCAGCCCGGCGGCCTCGACCTGCAGATCCTCGACCGGCTGGCCCGCCGGCTCCCGGCCCTCACGGTCGTCGCCACCATCCCGGCGAAGCAGCGGGCCACGCTGACCGCCATGGAGAACGACGTCGGCCGTGTCTCCCGTACCGTTCTGGGCAAGGCCCGCACCGTCGAACTGCCCTCGCGACTCACGCCGGTGGACGAGACCGTCGCCCAGCGTCTGTACCCCGGCGAGGACTTCACCGCCCGCGGCATCGGCGAACTGATGGTGGCCGCGCCCGCGCTGGAGCAGCGATTCGACGACGGCGCCGAGAGCTGCCCGGCCGGCTGGGCGCTGGTGAAGGCGGCCACGGACTGGCTGCGGATGGGCATGACGGAGGCGGTGCCGGAGGCCGCGCTGCGCGAACTCTTCGACGCCTACCTCAGCGCGCACGACCCCCAGTCCGACACCGACGACACGCTCTACCGGACCGGGCTGGCGTGGGCGCGGGAGCCCGTCGCCGGCAGCATCGCCCTGCTGCACCGCGTCTCCGGCGAGGTGCCCGCTTACGCCGCTTCCCCCTATTTGTCCGAGTACCTGGACACCCGTTCGGACGACCCCTCCGCCGCGGTGCCGCCGCTCGCCTGGCACTACCTCGCCGAACGGCAGCCGCCCGGCGAACTGCTCCGCACCGCCTACGTCGCGCTGACGCGTGAGGAGTCCGAGGTCGCCGAGCGGATGTTCCAGCAGGTCGCGAGGACCACCGACGACCGGGACGGCGCGGCCCGGGCCTCGCTGATGCTCGGCGAGATGCGCCTGTACCAGAACGACTTCGAGGCGGCGGCGGACCTGCTGGGCCGGGCGGCCGACTCCGGCGTCGAGGACGTCGTCCCGCTGGCCCAACTCGACCTGGCTGGGGTCCTCATGGTGACCGGCGAGCGCGCGCGAGCCCGGGCACTGCTGGAAACCGCCGTCGCCTCCCGCGATCCGCAGGTGTCGCAGATGGCACAGGTCGGCCTCGCCCGGCTGCTGGCGGCACAGGGCGAGGCCGAGCGGGCCGAGCGGCTCCTTGAGGCTGTACTGGCCGCCGGGGACACGGAGGTGACGCCGCTCGCCCAGACCCAGCTGGTCCGCGTCCTGACCGGCGCCTCACCCGGAGTACGCGCGGGACGCGACTCGGGCCGGGCACTTGGCAAGCGCGGCACCGCCGCCCGGGGCGGCTCGGCGGAACCCACGGAGCAGCCATGGGCGCTGTCCCGGGCCCTGAGCGAGTCGATCGCCGGACAGATCACCGCCCTCGCATCGGTGGGACTCGGCGGCATCTATGCCCACCAGGGCCGGCTCGATCGGGCCGAGGAACTGCTGAAGTCGGCCGTGGACAGCGGCGGATACCATGCCACCCCGCACGCCCGGTCGGGGCTCGGCGAGCTGTACCTCCTCCAAGGGCGCTTCGCCGAGGCCCAGCGGATGTTCGAGGCCGTGCTGCGCTCCGGGCACCCGCTGCTGGTACCGACCGCCCAGGTCGCCCTCGGCATCGCACTGCTGCAACAGGGCGATGCCGAAACGGCGTTGCCCCTGCTGCGTGAGGTGACGGAGCTGGGCCACCCTGATCAGGGGCCGCGCGCGGCCTGCGTCCTCGGCGAGTGGTACACCGCGCGGGAGGACGGCCCGGCCGCCCGCGAGTGGCTGGAGCCCGCGGTGGAGTCCGGGCACCCGGACTGGTCGCACACGGCCCGCGTCGACCTCGCGGTGGTGCTGGCCGCCGAGTCGGACGACATGGACCCGGTACGGGAGTTGCTGACGGAGGTGATCCGCTCGGGGCACCCCGAGCAGGTGCCGCGAGCGGCCGACCTCCTCGGCGAACTCCTCGCCCTGGCCGGTCTGCCGACTGAGGCCGAGGAGGCCTACCGGGTGGCGATCGACTCGGGGCACCGGGAGTGGACATGGATCGCCCGGATCAACCTGGCCTCCCTGCTGGCGGCCGGGGAGGACGGCACGGCCGGGGCCCGGGAGCTGCTGACGCAGGTGATGGAGTCGGACCATCCGGAGCAGGGGCCGCGAGCGGCCGACCTGCTGGGCGACCTGCTCGCCGGTGCGGGCCGGTCGGCGGAGGCGGAACACGCCTACCGGGTCGCGATCGACTCCGGCCATGAGGAGTGGTCGCTGATCGGCCGCATCGACCTGGCCCTGCTGCTCGCCGACAACGAGCAGTTCACCCGCGCGGAGAGTTTGCTGCGGGTGGTCGCCGAGTCCGCCAACGCCACCGCCGTGGCCTGGGCGACCACGCTGCTCGGGATGGTCCATGTGCATGCCGGACGGCGGGCCGAGGGCCTCGGTCACCTGCGCGAGGCCGGGCGGACCGGTGAGGCCCCGGTGGCGCAGATGGCCCGGTTCCAGCTGGCGAAATTCCTGATCGAGGACGGCGAGCTGGACGAAGCCCGGGAGCTGCTGCGGTCTGTCGTCGAGGACCGCCCGACGGACGTCACCGAGGCCGCCCGCGCCTATCTGTGCGTCATGCTGCTGCGCGAGGGCGACCAGGACGCGGCGGAGGAACTGCTTCTCGGCGTGGAACGTTCGGGCGACTCCGAGGCCATCGCCGTGGCCTATCTCGGCATGGGCGAGCACCTGCTGGAGATCGGTGAGCTCCAGGCCGCCGGAGACCTCCTGGAGGGCGCGCTGGGGGTGGGCACCGCGGAGACCGCGCCGAGGGCAGGCGCCCTGCTCGGCGTCTTACGCCGTTCGAACAACGACTTCGAGGAGGCCCGACGGCTGCTGTCCGACGCCCTGGCCACCGGGGATCCGGAGGTCGAGCCGCTCGCCCGGCGCTATCTGGGCAGCACGCTGTTCCGGATGCGACTGCTGCGGCAGGCCGAGGAGACACTGCTGCCGCTGGCCCGCTCCGCGGACACCGAACACCGCCCGCAGGCGCTGCTCCTGCTGGCGCAGGTACTGGTGACGGACAACAGGCCCGAGGAGGCGTACTCCTGGTTCGAGGAGGCCATCGCCTGCGGCGACCCGGAGACCGAGTCGACGGCGCGCTACCACTTCGCGGCGCTGCTGGTCGATATGGGGCAGCGAGAACGCGCCCGGGAGGTGTGGGTGCCGGAGGTGTCCGAAGAGGACGGTCCCGCGGAGGTCGCCCCGGGTCCGGCTACGGCGTCGGTGGCCCCCGCGGTGTCCGTGCCCCCGGCTCCCGCACCCCATCCGCTTCCGGCGGCGGTCCTGGCCCTGCTCGGCGATGTGGCGTCCGCCGAGGGCGACGAAGGCGAGGCCCGCTACTGGTACGGCCTCGCCGGGACCGGGGTGGCAGAGGCGTCATGAACCGGGCAGGGCGTTGCCGACGGCGCCCACGCCCGGGATGCCCCGCTCCAGTGACCGGACCTTGAAGAGGTCCTCGTAGACGCCGTGCAGTGTCTTGGCGCGCTCGTCGGCCGGCAGCAGGGCCGCCACTACCTGGTCAAGAAGGGGTGCGCGAGGCGGATCGAGGAAGCCCTCGACGCGAGCGGCGTTCGCGGTATTGGCGGTGGCTGACCCGGGCGGCGAGTTCCGCGTGACCGAGGGCTCGTAGGGGTAATCGGCGAATTTCTCGGCGTTCCGGCTTCCGGCGCGGCCCGCTCGGTGCCTTCATGCTTCGACTGGAGGGATCCGCGACTTCGCGGCATGGCCGCTCCAGGAATTCCCGTTCGACGAACTCGTACGGACTCCGCCGCGTGCACGGCGCAGTTCACCGAGGAACGGATGCGGAACTGGGTGCGCCGCGACGGGCACAAGGCGCGTCGACTCCTGCTGCCGACGCCTGCCTGCCGCCGTTCCACCGGGCCCCCTGCCGAAATCCAGTAGCGTTGCCGAATCGACCGGTACGGACCGTGATACCCCTGGAGAACGGCATTTCGCAGCGACCCGAAGCCCGCCGGGATGGGGCCATTGTTTCGTACTGTCAACCTAACCCCTCTCGCGACACTGCTCGTTGGTCCACCTGCCGCCTTGCCAAAAATTGTTCACAATCGACCGGATGGCGGATCGAAAATTTCCTCTTCTCGACTTCGACAAAACAGGCCTGGCGCATTCCTGTTTTACGCCGTTACTGTCGATGTCCGGGTGGCTGCGAGGGGGGACACCATGGCCGAGATACTCAAGGGAGAGGCAGCAGGCACGGGGGACGGATTCCGCGTCGATCAGCTGGTTGCACTGCTGCTCGTCGAGGTGCGAGGCGTCGATCCCGCCGCGATCCGGATCGAGCACGGGAGCAGCGGCTCCGCGGCCGGCACGTCAGGCGCAGCCGCCGGACCGGACCGAGCGCTCTTCGACACCTGGTTCGCGGCGGCGGCCGCCCTCTCCGCCGGGGAGCCGAAGAGGGCTCTGGCCGTCCTGGACGGGATGTCGCCCACATCGCACGCACTGACTCGCGCGATACAGGCCGCCGCGCTCGCCATGGACACGGACTGGCTTCCCGGCGGGTACCTCGTCCCGCCACAGACCGAGGCCGTGACCACGGTATCCGGGCCCGTCGCCGACGAGCGGCTGCGGCTGTGCGCGCACCTGGCCGGACAGTGCGTTCCCGTCCTCCTGTCCGCGCGGATGACACTGGGGCAGGCGACGACGGGCGAGGCCGCACGTGAACGAGCCGACCGTTACGGGGCGCGGACCGAAGGCGCGGAGTGGAACCTCTCGAAGGGCATCGATGAACCGCTGAAGTGGTTCGACGACCTGTACGAGCCGATCGCCGAAGCCGGTCATGCGGAGTCCGCGGCCTGCCATCTCCTGCTCGCGGCGGATCTGCGTATGAGGGCAGGGGATCGACAGGCGGCCACCTCGCTGCTGCGCGCCGGACTCCGGTACGCCGCCCGGCGCCCGGCCCCGACCGGTCTGGCCGAACTGTTCAGGGGCGACTGGGAACTCGGTCCTCCGGGCTCGGCGGAGCAGTGCGTCGTCCCGCCGGTCCCGCCGACCACGCCGGGACTCACCCTGGCCGCCGAGCGGTACCAACGCGCAGAAGCCGCCTACCAGGCGGCGGACTCGCAGCGCGGACGAGCCGCGGCGCTGCTGCGTCTCGCGCACGTCCACCGACTGCGCGGCGAAACGGAGGCCTGCCGCGCGACCATGGCCGCGTCGCTCACCGCGGCGGTGACGGCCGGCGACGGAGCCTGCGCGGCGCTGCTCCGGGTCCACCAGCTTCTGGACCTGATCGCCACCGACACCGAATCCGCGGCGGAGGCCGAGGTGGCGGCGACCGTGGGGGACTGGGCCGGCACGGTCGGCAGCACGTCATGGGCGCGGGGGCTGGCCCAGCTCGTCCAGGCCAGGGCTGAGTCCTGGAGCGCGCAGGGGTATCTGGTGCGCAGCGGCCGTGCCACGTCTCTGGCCCGACTGCTGACCCCGGACCGGGACGGTGACACCGCGGACACAGGCGCCCCGCCGATGCCGGGCACCTATGCGGCGGCGCGGCACCGGTTGGCCACGGTCGTCACCTGTGACCTGGAGCAGCGGGACCACCTCGCACACGTTCGGCGCCACACCGACCTGGGGGAACCGCCCGACCTCGCCCACTGCCTCGGCGTCATCCGCAGCGCCCAGCTCTTCCATCAGCAGGCCTCCACCATGGGGGATCCCGACCTGATGGCCGCCGCGAGCTCACGCATCGAACTCGCCCTCGGCCTCGGCGGACTCCATGTGGCAGGCACCGGTCCTCTGGCGGACGGCCCGCTGGCCCAGGCCTTCGAAGGTCTCCGTTCCGATCTGGCGACCTGTCCGGCCCAGGAGGCCCTGTTCCGGTCCCGGCGGTCACGTTCGGCGGGGCTGGAGGAGGAGGCGGACCGGCTCGCCGACCAGGCGGCTGTCCGGGCCGGGCAGATCCCGCACGAGGTCCTCCGCAGCCTGGTGCGCTGCGCCGCTCTCGCGGAGTTGGGCCGGTGGGAAACGGCCCGTGCCGAGGCCGGAGTCGTCGAGCCACGGCTCTCCCCCGTCCAGGCGGCCAACCTGTGGGTACGGCTGGGCAGCCCCGAGCGGGCGCGCAGGCATGTTCCGCTGATCGGCGTCATCGGTCCCGACGTGGACCACTCCTGGGAAGGCGCCGCCCTGCGCGCCGACCTGGCACTGGCCGAGGGCTCCTACGAGGACGCCGCCGACCAGGCGCTGCGCGGGCTCGCCGGGTACGAGGAGCACCGTCGCAGGCTGGCCAGAGACACGCTGCGTGCCTCCTTCGCCGATGACCCGGTGCCGGCCGGGCTCCACCACGCAGCCGTCCTCTCCTTGCTGCTGCCCGGTGGCGAGGACGCGGCAGCCGCCGCCTTCACACAGGCCGAGCGCGTCCGGGCGGGGTTCCTCAGCGCTGTCCGCGCCCTCGATGCCGCGGGATCGGACCGTGAGGACCGTACAGCCGTCAGGAACTGGCTGGCAGCCGAGGCCCGCTGGGCCGCGGAGTTCGAGGAACACATGGGTGTCATCCGCCGTGAGACCGTCGGTGCGCACGACGACCGGGCGGAGACGGCCGGAGAGCGGCTGTCCGGGGGTGCCGAGACGACGTTGGCCCGGCGGCGGACGCGTATCGAGGCCGCGAACCAGGCGCTGAGCACTGCCGAGGCGGTCGTACGGATGCGGGTTCCGTCGGCTCTCAACCCCGTCGTCGGCGACGTGGTGCCTGACGCGGCGGCCATTGCCGAGGCACTGCCCCCTGACACCGTGCTGCTCGCCCACCACCTCCACGACGACTCGCTGGTCGGCTGGGCCATGACCCGCGACAGGCTGCTGGTCGAGCCGGTGACGGGACCGCCCGGTCATCGGAAGCTCGCCCACCACGTGGTGGCGACCGCCCGCCGGTACCGCGACTGGTGCGCCGCGGCCGTGGGCGGCGACCGCGGGGAAGCCGACGGTCGCCAACTCACCCTTTGGCTGCTACGGCCCTTCGCGGCGCCGCTCCGGGAGTGCCGGCGTGTGATCGTGGTGCCGCCCGCGACGCTCGCCCTGCTGCCGTTCCACGTGCTGCCCTGGAACGATGACGTCCTCGGTGCCACCCACGAAGTGTCGTACCTGCCCGCCGCTGCCGAGCTCACGCGGCGCCGCTCGCAGCGCCCGGACCGGCCCTGGAGCGAACTCGGGGCCCTCTTGGTCGGTGCTCCCGCGAGCGATCCCCGCCAGGGGCTGCCGGCACTTCCCGGCACTGCTGTCGAGACCGCCGAGATCGCCCGCCTGCTGCCTCGCAGCCAACTGCTGACGGACGTCGGGGCGACCCGCGCCGAGGTGATGGAGGCAGCCCCCGGTCACGACGTGCTGCACCTCGCCACTCATGGTCTGGTCGACGAACTCGCGCCGAACCGCAGCCGCTTGCCTCTGGCCGGCGAGGACTCCCTCGGCCTCGCCGACCTCCTGTCCGTCGTCCACGACCCGCAACTGCTCGTGCTGTCCGCCTGCGACACCGGGCGTGGCAGGGCCACCTCGGGCGGCGACGTCCTGGGGCTGACCAGGGCCGCCCTGATCACCGGTGCCCGGCATACGGTGGTGTCGCTCTGGCCGGTGGACGACAGCGTCGGATGCCTGGTGATCACCAGGATGTACCGGCACCTGGTCCGCCACCAGACCGCTCATGTAGGCGACGCACTGGCCCTGGCTCAACGCGAGGTGCGCGGGTTGTCCGGCGCGGAACGGGACGAAGAGTTCCACCTGCTCGCGCGCCGGGCCGGGGTCGCCCCGGGTCCTCGGGCCCGCGCCCGCTCATGGCCCCCGCGCGAACACTTCGGGTCGTCGCGGGACAGCGAGCCGGTGCGGCGCCCGGCCGTGGCCGGGCGGCACCCGTACCACTGGGCGCCCTTCATCCACGTGGGGGTGTGAAATGACCCTGAGAGCTGTATTGATCGGCGCCCAGACCTACGGACTGAGCGGCGTGCACGCCGACGTCGAGCTGATGCGCCGTGTCCTCGCGGATCGCGGGTTCACCGACCTCGACGTCCGTACCGGGAGGCGGGCCCGGTACTCGGGCATCACGGAGGGCATGGCCAGGCTGCGCAGTGTCGTCCGGCCGGGTGACGGGGTGGTCATCTACTACTCGGGGCACGGCGGGCTGTCGGACGGGCTGCAGTACCTGGTACCCGTCGACATGGACGAGAGCAGCTCGACCGACTTCCGCGGTTACCTCGCGGAGGAGCTCACCGCCGCCGTACGCGCGCTCTCCGCGGTCACGCGCAACATCACCTGTGTCCTGGACTCCTGTCACTCGGGCGGAGCGGTACGGGAGGCGGCGTACGAATCGGGCCGGTGGGCGCTGAAGTCCGTACGACTGCCCCGCGTGCCCCCGGACGCGGGACTCGCACGCGCGGCCCTCCTGGCCGGTTCGGACGACCCGCTGGTACCGAACGTCGTACGGCTGACGGCGTGCGAGCAGCACGGCTCGGCGTACGAGGCCGAACTCCGGCCCGGGTCCGGTCGGCAGGGGGTGTTCACCGCGGCCCTCGCTGACCTGCTCGACGCCTCCGTGGCCCGTCCGGTCCCCTGGACCACGCTGGTGGCCCGGGCCCGCGACCGGATCAAGCAGCAGCAGGTGCTTCAGTGGCCCGATGCGGGCGGGCCCTCAGGGAGGCTGCCGTTCTCCCTGGAGGAGCCCGCCGAGCCGGAGCGACTTCCCCTGCTGCGGCGGGAGGGCCGGTTCCGTATCCCGGGCGGGGCCCTGTTCGGACTCGGTCCCGAGGACGAGGTCAGGATGGTGTTCCCCGACGACACTGCGCAGGACGGGGGCCGGGAGACATCGGTGCCGGCGACCGTGGAGGAGATGCGCGGGGGCGATGCGGTGCTGCGCGCCAGGCGGACCTCGTTTCGGCCACAGGGGGACGAACTGTCCAGCGCGCTGGTGCCGCCGGGCTCGTACGCGCTCGCCGTACGGGTGCACGACCGTCGACAGGTGCTGATCGACGCCGTCGGCCCGTTCGCCGACGCACTGCGTGAGGAACTCGTGCGCTCACCGCGCCTGGCGGAGACCCTCGAGGCGAACGCGGCCTTCGCTGTCGTGCGCGTCCGCGACGGCAGGCCCGAGGTGCTGGACCGCGCGGGGCTGCCCGTGCGCAGACCGACCGATCCGACGTACTCCAATGCTTCCGCAGTGATGGCGCTTCTGGACGAGCTGGCCAGGGGCGAACGCGTGCGGTGGCTGCGCGACCCGCAGGACTCGAGCCGTCTCGACGCCGGACCGGACGTCCTGTTCGAGACCCGGCGGTCCACGGGGTACGGCGGCTGGCGTGTGATCAGACCCATGGGCGAGCGCTTGTACGACGGCGACCTCTACCGGGTCACGGTGCACAACCGCGCCGGCACGCCGCTGTATTTCTGGGTGCTAGGGGTCGGACTCAGCGGCCGCACGGCACTGGTGACCAACGACCAGCCCAGTGGCTACCGCACGGAGCCCCACACCCACCGCGCGACCGCCCCTGTGCGGGTGTACTGGCCCGGGGACGTACCCGAGCGGGGCCCGCGCCCCGAGACGATCCACCTGATCGTCGGCGACCGCCGGATGGACCTCAGCGCACTCGCCTCGCGGGAGGCCCGCGACCGGTCCGCGCACCTGACCGCCCCCGCTCTTGGCGCACTGCTCCAGGAGGTCTGGGACGGAGCGCGCGACCAGCAGATGGACGGGGGCGAGGAATTCCACTACCGGGTGTGGACCGTGCACGCCGACGCGCTGCCCCGGCCCCGGCAGGCCGACGCGTGATCCCGTCGGCCGTCCGCCGCGCATCGGGGCCGCGAGCGACGGGGACCCGGCTGTCAGTGACGGGCCGGGCCCCCGCGCTGTCCCCCGAACAGCCAGGGTGCGGCAACCGCGGTGACAGCCTCTCCGCAGCACTGCGGAATGCGGACGCGGAATGCCGCACCTGGGTCCACAGCGGATCCGAAGGTCACCTCCGTCGCCCAACTTGGGCGAAAGGAGAGGCTGTTCGCTGCTCGGCGGATACGATGCGATACGTCGCCAATGCCGCAGAAAGCAAGGTTTTCTGGAGAGGTGCCGTGATGTCAGAGAGGCGAGCGGAGGACCCTGGAGCTGTCGGCCCGTGGCCGCACGGCACGTTCCTGGCCGAACTGGCCGGTTCCCCGGAGGTGGCCAAGGCCCTGCTCTCCCTGGGAACACCCCGCTCGTACGAGGCGGGCGAACACCTCCTGATCGAAGGCCTGCGGGAGACTTTCGTACTGCTCCTGCTCGACGGTGTCACAAAGATCACCACGACCGCGGATGACGGGAACACCGCGCTGCTGGCCATCCGGATCGGCGGGGATCTGGTCGGGGAGTTCGCCACCTTCGACAACCGGCCCAGGTCGGCCAACGTCACCGCTGCCGGGGCCGTGACCGCCCGACGCATCGGCCAGCGCGACTTCCTGGAATGCCTGGACGGGAATCCGGCCGCGGCGCTGGCCGTGAGCCGGATGCTGGTGCGCAAGAACAGGTGGTCGGTGCGGCGCCGGGGCGACTTCGGCGGCTGTCCGGTGGGGACCCGGGTCGCCAGGGTTCTCCTCGACCTGGTCCAGGACTACGGGGAGCCACAGCACGGCGGCGTGCTGGTCGGACCGCGGCTGACCCAGGCGGAGCTCGCCGGACTCGTCGGTGCCAGGGAGCGCAGAGTGCACCACGCGCTCGGCGAACTGGCCGGGCGGGGAGTCATACAGGTCGGCTACGGACGGACGACCGTCCTGTCTGTCGCCGGGCTGCGACGGGCCGCCCTGCTGACAGAACTCGACGGCTGACCGGAGCCGGCACCGGGACGCGCACGGCACGCACACGAGGGGGACCGGACGAATGCGGGACGACACGGCGTACACGGATGCGGACGACGACGGCGGTGACGATGGGGAGGTGTGGAGTGACGTGCTCGCCACGCAGGATCTCGTCGCCCTCGACGGAGTGGTTCCCAAGGGAGGAGGGCCGTCCGTCCACGACCGGATCGGCGGTGTGTCCCTCGGCCGACCGCTCGCCTACGCCCTGGAGGACCCGGGCTGCCGCCGCGCGTCAGCGGACAGGGACCGTGAGTTCCTGGTCTGCTTCCCGTTCGATCTGGAGGAGTTGCCCGACGGACGCCACTACGAACAGGTCACCCTCATCATCGACCTGGCCGAGGGTCTGTACGCGCTGAGCCTGGACCCTGCTCCGGGCACCGTCGCCGCCGACGGAACGGAGATCTCCGTGTTCGGGCTTGGCAGACAGCGGCTCCGCTGGACTTTCCGGGCCCCGGGACGCGGCGGTGTGCTCCGACCCGACGGGCGGTGGGCACAGGCCGTGGTGCGGATGCCGGCGTCCTCGACGGCGGTAACCGGCCGGATCAGTCTCAGCGCGACGACCGTGCAGCCGGTGCTCGGTGGCACCCTGCTGCGCCGGGCGGCCGAGACACGCTGCGAGACGCCGTTCCGTATGAGGGCGGCGGACATGTGGACAGCGGTCACCCCGCTCGCGCGGCCGGGGACCTTGCCCGCGGCCTGGGCTCTGGCCCCGTACGAGTACGAGATGCCGAAGTCCGATGAATGGGAGCCGGACGACGAGGAGATGCCCCCGGGGTTTCGGCGACTGTGTCTTGCGGTGGACATCGAGAAGTACAGCACCCGTGACAACGCCAACATGGTCTGGTTGCAGCGAGTGCTGCTGCGCACCCTGCGCACGGCCTGCGAGCGGGCCGGAGTCGTCTGGGAGCGCTGCGGTAGGCAGGCCCAGGGCGACGGCTACCTCCTCGTCCTGGAACCGGGTGTCGAGGAGGCCAGGGTTGTACCCGGACTCCTGGCCGCACTCACAGCGGGCCTGGCAGCGGCCAACGCACGAGCGTCCGCGACCAAATCCGTTGCCGGAAAGGAGAGTTCGGGGCGCAAGCCGGGCAGTGTGCGGATGCGGGCCAGTCTGCACCAGGGCATCGTGCACGAGGCCGACAGCGGATACGCGGGCTCCGCCGTGGTTGCCCTCTTCCGCGTACTCGACTCCGGCCCCGTACGCCGCATTCTGGCGGAGTCCCCCGACTACGACCTGGTGACCGCCTTCTCGGACACGCTCTACCAGGACCTCGTCGACACCGGTTACGAGGGACTGTCGGCCGTCGGTTTCGAGAAGGTGGAAATCGAGATCGCGGCCAAGAACTTCGCCGCCATCGCGTGGGTACGCGCGATGCGCTCCGTGGCCGAAGGCTGATTCGTTCAAGTGTGTTCTGATCTCTATCGGCAAAGGAGCCGGCATGAGTGACACGGCGTCGGCGGACACGCTGGCCATGGTCATCGCACGTACCACTCAGGCCATCGAGATGGCCGGCCCGCACGACCGCGTGCCCTGGCTGTTCGCGCGCTGCTGGATGCGGGCCACCCGTTACGACGCGATCATTAAGGACCCCACGGACATCGACGGAGCCCTCGACGACTTCGACGACCTGCCGGTGGAGCTGCCCGGCCGGGCCAAACTGGCTGCCGTACTGGCGACCGCCCTCATCAGGTCGGGCACGCTCCTGGGGTCGACGCGCATGCCCCGCGCGATGGTTCTCGTGGACATCGCCGACACGGACGCGTCCCCGCTTCCGGAATGGCCCGTGACCTCCGCCGCGCTGCGGGCCGCGGACCTGCTCGTGGCCTGGCAGGAGAGCCGGCCGGGATACCGTCCGCGCGCCGCGCTGAAGGAGCTGGAGCGGTACGCACGGATCGTCGGCGACACCCAGCCCCAGGCCGGCCTGGTCGACGCGGCGCGGAGGGGACTGCAGCAACTGGTCATCCAGGACGACATGGATCCGGCGGCAGCCCAGCGCCTGGCCGAAGACGTCCGCGCGTTCGCAGACGGCCTGGATCCCCGGTCACCGTTGTTCGACCGCGGCAAGGTGATGGCACTGCTGCAGGAGGCCAGCGCCAAGGCCGTGCGTGGAGACCCCGCGGGAGCCATGGAGAAGCTGGAGGAACTGCGCGAGGGCGCCCTCCGGCTGCCTGTGGGCGATCCGCTGCGGATGGCGGTGGACGAGGTGTGGAACCAGCTCGTCCCTTTTCTGGAGATGCTCCAGCCGAACGGCACGGGCGGTGGGGGCGCGCGCCGTGCCCAGTTCGTGAACGCGGCAGGCGATGACCATCTGCGCATGTTCAGGGAGATGGCCGACCAGGTCGGCATCCCGGACAACGAACGCGCCCTCAGGCTGTCCCAGCTCGGCACCGCCGAACTGGCCACGGACACCCCGCAGTCGGTGGACAGCGCGGTGCGCCACCTCACCGAGGCTCTGTCCGTCGCCACGGAACACGACCCGCGACGCACGTACTACCTGATGTTCGCCGGGGTCGCGCACCTGCGCCGGGTTGAGATGACCGGCGACCGGCACGACCTCAAGACCGGCACCGAACTGCTCGAACAGGCCTGGCGGCAGGCCGAGTCCAGCACCCATGCGCTGTGGACCACGACCGTCATGCCGCTGGCCCACGCCTATCGGCTCGCCGGCCGCCATGAGCTGGGCCGCTCGACGGCGCTGAGCGGGCTGCGCGGGCACGCGTGGAGCGTGCTGCTGCAGTCGACGCCCGACGAGATGCAGGCCACCGCACGCGACGCGGCCGGCGACGCCCTGGACACGGCGCGACTGTGCCTGATGGACCATGATCCGGAAGGCGCCGCCACCGCCCTGGACGCGGGCCGCGGTCTGATCCTCTACGCCACCGCCGAGACCCGTGACATCGAGGCCCGGCTCACCGCCGAGGGCGCCCCGGCCCTCGCCGAGGAATGGGCCCGGGCACAGCGGAGTCACACACCGGACGACATCCCGGGTGAGCTGCGACGCCGGGTCGTCGGCGCGCTGGCGGGTGTCGAGCTGACGGCCGACGGCTCGCCGAAGGCCAGTCCGGCCAAGGGCACGACCCGGCTGCTCGACCCGCCGCAGCCCCACGAGACGAGGGCCGCCCTGCGTTCGCTCGGCGCGGACGCGCTCGTCTACTTGGTACCGGGTGACGAGCTCAACGGAGCCGCTGTCGTGATCCCGGCCGACGCACCCCCGACCTGGTTCCTGCTGCCGAAGTTGAACGACAACGGCATGTCAGAGTTCGAAGCGTTCCTCTTCGACGCCGCTCAGGGCATGGAGGGCGGGGATGCGCGCACCCGTGACAGCGCTCTGCTGGGGGCACGGGCCAGGGCCCCGCAGGCGCTCGAGGACATCTGCGAGTGGGCGTGGGAGGCCGCGATCGGACCGCTCGTCGAGCGCCATCTGAACCTGCCCGCGGACCGCCCGGCGCGACTGGTGCTGATTCCCGTACGGGAACTGGCCCGAGTGCCGTGGCACGCGGCGCGCACCAGGTCGACGGACGGGACGTGGCGCTACGCCATGGAACGCGTCGTCTTCTCCTACGCGCCGTCCGCCCGGCTGTTGTGCGAGTCGGCCTGGCACGCTCCGGTGCCCCTCACCGCGACGGGACTGGTGGTCGGCGACCCCGACCCCGCCGGAAAAGCGAGGGACCTCCCCGCCGCACGCCTCGAAGCGCTGGCGATCAAGGACTGCTTCTATCCGGACGCACGATACGTCGGCAGGCTCCCCGACGGAGAGCTCAGTCAGGAAGGATCGGGCACCCGCGACGAGGTGCTGCGCTGGCTCGCCGATCCCGACGGCGGCACCATGATGCACCTGGCCTGCCACGGAATCGTCGAGCAGACGACTTCGGCACGAGACAGTTCCTACCTGCTGCTCGACCGAGGAGAACACCTCGCCGCCGAGCGGCTGGTGCGGACCCTGGGCACCGGACCCGACCGCGGCATCGCGCTCGCCGTCCTGGCCGCGTGCAGCAGCGGCCGGTCCGGGCGCGGCTACGACGAGGCGTTCAGCCTGAGCACCACACTGCTGGCCGGCCGGGTCCGGTCGGTGGTCAGTGCGACCTGGAGCGTGCCGGACGACGCGACCTCGGTGCTGATGTTCATGTTCCACCACTTCCTCAAGGAGGAGGGCCTGGCACCCGCGGACGCCCTGCGGACCGCGCAGCTGTGCATGGTGGGCCGTCAGAAACCGCCGGTGGCCATGCCCGGGCGGATGCGTGCCCAACTCCGCAGCCACGATCAGTCGGACATCGCGTCCTGGGCGGCCTTCGTACACACCGGGCGGTGATCGCTGTCACCTCACCGCTGGGGCGCCCGGTCGGCGGACGTCGTGGCGTCGTAACGGCCGGACCCGAGACACCAGTCGACCAGCGGGGCGATACTGCCGTCCACCTGCGCGCCCTCGGCGATGAGCAGCGCCGCGAAGAAGAAGCGCACCTCACGACACTCCATCTCCATGGCGCGCGCCAAATTGCCCAGCCCCAGCACATCGACGAGCCAGGCCCGGGTGGACTGGCTGTCGTCCGGCCGGTGTTCACCCAGCAGCGGCTGCCGTCGCAGCAGGTCGTACTTGCTGACGGCCACCGCGAGCCGGGACTGAGTGAGGGCGCCGTTCATGCGCTTCATCGTCTGCGCACTCTGGTTGAAGACGAGTTCCGGATCGACCGGAGAGGCGAGGGAGCGATCCATGTGGGCTTGTCGCTCGGCGGACAACCCCTGCCAGAACGCGGCCACCGACAACGGGTCAAGTACGAAGACGAAGGTGCGGGCGGTCCGCACGTACCGCAGCGCGTCGGTGTCCTCCAGCTTGGTGAAGCGCTCACCGGCGGTATCGAAGATGTGCACGAGCCTGCGCGCCCGTCCCCTGCCCAGCAGCACGCTAGGACGACACCGGCACCGTGAGCCACATGAACAGCCCCATCTCCACCCCACGGATGCACGCCCCCGGCGCCGAGGCCGAACCCGTTCGCCACGGCCACGAGTTCGCGATGGCCTTCACCTCCTCCCGGCGCGGCGCGCGCCTCGCCCGCAGACTTGTCTCCCACCGGCTCGACGCGTGGGGGCACCCGTACGGCGGCCGGATCAACGACACCTTCACCTTGATCACCGCCGAGCTGGTGGCCAACGCCGTACGTCACGGGCACGTCGCCGGACGGGACTCCACGTCCGGGTGACCCACGGCACCGGCACCGTGCGCGTCGAGGTCACCGACACCCGGACCGAGCGCGTCCCCGTCCTCTCCGAAGCGGGGCCGCCCGGCGACGCGGAGTCCGGCCGGGGTCTGCTGATCGTCGCCGGGCCGGCCACGCGGTGGGGGGTCGCCCGTCGCGAGGGCGCGCCGGGCAAGTCGGTCTGGGCGGAACTCGACCTCGCGTGACGCGCGGGACTCGGCCTCCGGGGAATCGGCGTGCGGGGCGACGGGCGGACCCGGTGGATCTGCTGTTCACCGACGCCGGCCAGAACACGGCGGTGCTCATCCACGCGCACGGACCGGCCGGTGTTTGTGACCTCGTGGCGGCGGCAACTCGGGGCACCGCGAGCGTCCACCCCGGCGTGTCGCGATCCGGTCCCGGCGACGGGGCAGAACGAGGGTGCCCGATGACGACGATCGGTGTGGAAGAGGAGTACCTGCTGCTCGACCCGGTCACGGGTCTGCCGGTCCCCCTGGCCGACAAGGTGCGCGACGCGTCGGGTCTGGCGCGTCTGGTGTCCGACCAGGAGGTGCAGTACGAGCTGCTCCAGGCACAGGTCGAGGTGGCCACGCCGGTCTGTGCCACTCCGGACGAGGCCGGCGGGCACCTGCTGCGGCTGCGTCACGCGATCGGGGCGGCCGCCGAGGCGCACGGCTGCCGGATCGCGGCCTGCGGGACGCCCCCGCTGCGCCACGGTCACCCCGTGGCGGTCACCGACAAGGCCCGTTACCGGGCCATGCTCACCCAGGCGCCCCAGTTGGTGGCGGAGCAGCTGGTCAACGGCATGCACGTGCACGTCGCCGTGCCCAGCAGGGAGACGGGCGTACAGGTCCTGAACCGGATCAGGGTGTGGTTGCCGACCCTGACGGCCATGTCGGCCAACTCTCCGCTCTGGGACGGTCACGACACCGGCTTCGCCAGCTGGCGCACCGTGATCTTCAGCCGCTGGCCGGTCAGCGGCGTTCCCCCGTACTTCCACGACGTCGCCGACCACGACCGGCGCGTGCGGCATCTGCTCGACAGCGGTCTGATCTCCGACACCGGACAGCTGTACTGGCTGGCACGCCTCTCGGACCGGTACCCCACCGTCGAGGTGCGGTGCATGGACGTCCAGCTGCACGCGGACGACGCGGTCATGCTCGCGGGCATCGTCCAGGCCCTGGTGGTCACCGCCATCCAGGAGACGACGGCCGAAGTACCCGTGCCCGACTGCGCCCCCGAACTGCTGCAGGCATCCATGTGGCACGCCGCCCGTCACGGTCTGAGCGACGCCCTGATCGACCCCGTCGGCAACCGGCGCCGTGCCGGTGACGTGCTGTACGAACTCCAGCGGTACGTCGCTCCCGCGCTCGACGCGGCGGGCACCTCCCGGCAGGTCACCGCCTTGATCCACCGGCTGCTGCAGAACGGAACGGGCGCGGACCGGCAGCGGGCCGCTCTGGCTGCGGGCGGCCCCCGGGCGGTCACGGACCTCGTCTGCGCCGAGAGCAGCATGCCGTGACCATGCCACACACCGGCACCACACCGGCACGCACCGGCCGCCTGTCGCGGCGCGTGCGGACCGGGCGCACGGACGGTCACGTGCCGCCGCGCCCCTCACCGACCGCACGGTGCGGATCGGTGAGGGGCGCGGCGCTGTCCGCTCCTCCGGCTCCTCCGGGCCGGACCGGGTGCTCCGGAACGGCTGCTACACGACCGGGCCCACCACCTGGGTGTCCGTCGCGGTGTCCCCGGTGTAGTTCGCGTCGCCGCCGTAGCTCGCGGTGATGGTGTACGGGCTACCGGCGTCGTCCGCGTACGCGTGGGTGGTCGTCGCGATTCCTCCGGTGACGGTCTCGGTGACGGTCCCGCTGCCGTCGCCGAAATCGAAGGTGACGGTCCCGGTGGGGGTGCCCCCGCCGGGGCTGTCGGCGGCCACCGTGGCGGTCACCGTCACCGGTTCGCCCTCCACCGACGGATCCGGACCCGAGGCCACCGCCAGGGTGGTCGCGGCCTGGTTCACCGTCTGGGTGTCCGTCGCGGTGTCTCCGGCGAAGTTGGCGTCGCCGCCGTAGGTCGCACCGATGGTGTACGGGCTGCCCGCCGCGTCCGTGTAGACGTGGGTGGCCGTGGCCAGTCCCCCCGCCACGGTCGCGGAGACCGTGCCCGACCCGTCGCCGAAGTCGAAGGTGACGGTGCCGGTCGGGGTGCCCGCGCCGGGGCTGTCCGCGGCCACCGTCGCGGTCACCGTCACCGACTCGCCCACCACCGACGGATCCGGGGCCGACGTCACCCCGAGGGTGGTCGCGGCCTGGTTCACCGTCTGGGTGTCCGTCGCGGTGTCTCCGGCGAAGTCGGCGTCACCGCCGTACGAGACGCCGATGGTGTACGGGCTGCCCGTCACGTCCGTGTAGACGTGCGTCGTGGTCGCGGTGCCGCCGGTGAGGGCCTCGGTGACGGCCGGGCTGCCGTCGCCGAAGTCGATGGTGACGGTGCCGGTCGGGGTGCCCGCGCCGGGGCTGTCGGCGGCCACCGTGGCGGTCACCGTCACCGTCTCGCCCACCACCGACGGGTCCGGAGCGGACGTCACCGTGGCCGTGGTCGTGGCCTGGTTCACCGTCTGGGTGTCCGAGCCCGACGCAGCGGCGAAGTCGGCGTCCCCGCCGTAGGTCGCGGTGAGGGTGTAGGGGCTGCCGGCGGCGCCGGTGTAGGCGTGGGTGACCGTGGCCGTACCGCCCACCAGGGTCCCCGTCGCGGCCGGGCTGCCGTCGCCGAAGTCGAAGGTGACGGTGCCGGTCGGGGTGCCCGCGCCGGGGCTGTCGGCGGCCACCGTGGCGGTCACCGTCACCGACTCGCCCACCACCGACGGATCCGGGGCCGACGTCACCCCGAGGGTGGTCGCGGCCTGGTTCACCGTCTGGGTGTCGGTGCCGGTGGAGGAGTTGAAGTCCCCGTTGCCGACGTAGCCGACGGTGATGGTGTAGGGGCTGCCGGCCGTGGTGGCGTAGGTGTGGGTGACCGTGGCCGTACCGCCCACCAGGGTCCCCGTCGCGGCCGGGCTGCCGTCGCCGAAGTCGAATGTCACGGTCCCCGTCGGAGACCCCGCCCCGGGGTTGTCCGCGGCGACCGTGGCGGTCACCGCCACCGACTCGCCCACCACCGACGGATCCGGCGCCGACGTCACGGTGGTCGTGGTGTCCACGGCTCCGACCGTCTGGGAGTCGGTGTCCGAGGAGCCGGTGAAGCTGCCGTCCCCGCCGTAGGTGGCGGTGATGGTGTAGGGGCTGCCGGCCGTGGTGGCGTAGGTGTGGGTCGCCGTGGCCGTGCCGCCCACGACGCCCGCGGAGACCGGTGCGGAGCCGTCGCCGAAGTCGAAGGTGACGGTGCCGGTCGGGGTGCCCGCGCCGGGAGGGGTCGAGGTGACCGCGGCCGTGGCCGTCACCTGCACGCCGACCGGGGACGGGTCGGGCGCCGACGTCACTTCGGTCGTCGTCGACGCCTGGTTCACGGTGTGGGTGTCGATGCCCTCGGACGGGCCGAAGTCGGTGCTGCCGCCGTAGGTGGCGGTGACGGTCCGGGTGCCCACGGCGATGGCGTCGGTGACGACCGTGGCGGTGCCGCCGACCAGGGGTGCGCTGAGCGCCGGTCCGCCGCTGACCGAGAAGAACACCGTTCCGCCGGGAGTGCCCGCTCCGGGCGCGGTGGGTGCCACGGTGGCACTGATGGTGACCGGTTCACCGAAGACGGACGGGTCGGGCGCCGACGTGACCGTGGTGGTCGTCTGGGCGATGTCCACGGCCTGGCTGTCGGAGCCGGTGGAGGCGTCGAAGTCGGTGTTCCCGGCGTAGGTGGCGATGACGGTGTACGGGCTGCCCACGGTGCTGTTGTAGGTGTGGGTGAGCGTCGCCGTCCCGCCGGCGAGCGTCACGGTCTCGGCGGGTGATCCGTCACCGAAGGTGACGATCACGTCTCCGGTCGGTGTTCCGCCACCGGGCGCCACGGAGGCGACCGTCACCGTGATGTCGACCGGCTGGCCGACCACCGAGGGGTCGGGGCCGGTGGAGACCGTGGTGGTGGTTCCGGCCGCTTCGACGGTCTGGGTGTCGGTTCCCGACGAGCCCGTGAAGTCCGCGTCACCTCCATAGGTCGCCGTGGCCGTGTACGGACTGCCCGAGGCACTGATGTACGTGTGCGTCACCGACGCCGTACCCCCCGCGACCGGCACCGTCTGCGGAGCACTGCCGTCACCGAAGTCGAACGTGACCGCACCGGTCGGCGAACCCGCGCCCGGAGCCACCGCGGCCACCGACGCCGTGAACGTCACCGGCTCCCCCACCACCGACGGATCCGGAGCCGACGCCAGCGTCACCTCCGTCGCCGCAGCATTCACCGTCTGCGTGTCCGAACCCGACGAACCCGCGAAGTCCGCGTCACCGCCATAGGTCGCCGTGGCCGTGTACGGACTGCCCGAGGCACTGATGTACGTGTGCGTCACCGACGCCGTACCCCCCGCGACCGGCACGGTCTGCGGAGCACTGCCGTCACCGAAGTCGAACGTGACCGCACCGGTCGGCGAACCCGCGCCCGGAGCCACCGCGGCCACCGACGCCGTGAACGTCACCGGCTCCCCCACCACCGACGGATCCGGAGCCGACGCCAGCGTCACCTCCGTCGCCGCAGCATTCACCGTCTGCGTGTCCGAACCCGACGAACCCGCGAAGTCCGCGTCACCGCCATAGGTCGCCGTGGCCGTGTACGGACTGCCCGAGGCACTGGTGTACGTGTGCGTCACCGACGCCGTACCCCCCGCGACCGGCACCGTCTGCGGAGCACTGCCGTCACCGAAGTCGAACGTGACCGCACCGGTCGGCGAACCCGCGCCCGGAGCCACCGCGGCCACCGACGCCGTGAACGTCACCGGCTCCCCCACCACCGACGGATCCGGAGCCGACGCCAGCGTCACCTCCGTCGCCGCAGCATTCACCGTCTGCGTGTCCGAACCCGACGAACCCGCGAAGTCCGCGTCACCGCCATAGGTCGCCGACACCACGTACGGAGTGCCGCTCGTCGAGGTGTAGGTGTGCGTCACCGACGCCGTCCCGCCGGCGAGGCTCACCGTCACGGCGGGGCTGCCGTCACCGAAGTCGATGGTGACGTTCCCCGTGGGTGTGCCGCTTCCGGGCGCGACCGGTGCCACGGTCGCGGTGACCGTGACCTCCTGGCCGACCGCCGACGGGTCCGGTGCGGTGGTGACCGTGGTGGTGGTGGCCGAGGGGTCGACGGTGTGGGTGTCGGTGCCGGAGGAGCCGGTGAAGTCACCGTTTCCGGCGTAGGTGGCGGTCACGGTGAACGGACTGCCGCCGGCGGAGGTGTAGGCGTGGGTCACCGTCGCCGTGCCGTCCACCAGGGTTCCGCTCTGGGCCGGCGAACCGTCGCCGAAGTCGAAGACGACGGTACCCGTCGGCGTTCCGGCGCCCGGGGCCACCGGAGCCACCGTCGCGGTGAAGGTCACCGGCTGGCCCACCACCGACGGATCGGGCGAGGAGACCACGGTCGTGGTCGTGTCCGAGACGCCGACGGTCTGGGTGTCGGTGCCCTGCGACGCGGTGAAGCTCCCGTCACCGCTGTAGGCGGCGGTCACCGTGAAGGGGCTGCCGGTGGTCGTGGTGTAGGCGTGGGTGACCGTGGCGGTGCCACCGGCCAGAGGCACCGTCTGGGGCGCCGAACCGTCCCCGAAGGTGAAGGTGACCGTTCCCGTGGGGGTCCCGGCGCCCGGGGCCACCGGCGACACCGTCGCGGTGAAGGTCACCGGCTGGCCCACCACCGACGGATCCGGCGAGGAGACCACGGTCGTGGTCGTGTCCGCCGGCTGCACGGTCTGGGTGTCGGTGCCGGTGGAGGGCTTGAAGTTGGAGTTGCCACTGTAGGCGGCGGTGACGGTGTACGGGCTGCCGGTGGCATCGGTGTAGGTGTGGCTCACGGTGGCCACGCCTCCCACGAGGGGCACGGTGACCGGCGCCGAACCGTCCCCGAAGGAGAAGGTCACGGTGCCGGTGGGCGTGCCCAGCTGCGGGAGGTCCGGCGCCACGGTGGCCGTGAAGGTGACCGGCTGACCCACCACCGAGGGATCCGGTGAGGACGTCACCGTCGTGGTGGTGAGCGCCTTGCTCTGCACGGTGTGCCGGTCCGTCCCGAAGGACGGCAGGTAGGTGGCGTCGCCGCCGTAGATCGCGGTGATGGCGTGCGGGCCGACGCTCAGCAGGTTGACGGTGACCGTGGCCGTTCCGTTCACCAGCGGTGCCGTCAGCGTCGGCCCTCCGCCGATGACGAAGATGACGGTGCCCGTCGGCGTGCCCTCCCCGGGCGGGACCGGCGTCACCGTCGCCGTGATCGTGACCGGCTGGCCGTAGGCCGAGGGATCCGGCGAGGAGGTCACCTTCGTCCGGGTGGTCGCCTGGATGACGGCCTGCAGGGTGGTGCCGGTCGACGGGGTGAAGGATGCGTCACCGCTGTACGTGGCGGTGACCGGGTGCGTGCCGACGGGCAGGTCGTCGACGGTCGCGGTCGCCGTACCGCCCACGACGGGCGCCGTCACGGCCGGTCCGCCGCCGACGGTGAAGGTGACCGTGCCCGTCGGCGTTCCCGCTCCGATCGGGATGACGGTCGCCTTCAGGGTGACCGGCTGGCCGAAGACCGACGGATTCGGCGACGTGGTGACCAAGGTTATGGTGGCAGGCATGGATGTGGCCCTCCAGAGGGGATCGAGGATGGTCACGGCCGCCACTCGTTCCCCCGATTCCGGCGGCCGCTGTCGGCGGTGACGGATGCCGGGCATCACGTACCGTCGTCCCCGACAGGAGATGGGCGGCCCCGGTCGGTATCACCAGTAAGCGCACGGGCGGTTTCGATACGCCAGAGTCACCGGGTCCAACCCCACGAACAGGTGAGCGCGCGGGCCGCCCGAACGGCGCGACACGGCCTGCGTCACCGGCGTGCGGCGATGGTTGAGCGCCGGGTGTCGCGGCATCCCCTGCCCCACCGGGCCCTCGAGCAGCAGGAGTTGCGGCGCGGTGCCGCATGACGATGCGTCAGGTGGTCAACGCACCTGCGTGCGGAGCGGCTTGCGAAAACGCCTCGTCCGCCGGGAGGTGAGCACCGAGCCGGTCCGGGTTTCCGAGGGCACCGTGCGGGTCCGACGCAGCCGTATCCCCGCGGGACACTCGGCCAGATACCCCGCAGGGTATCTGTTCGACGCCTCCCGCGCGAGGGCCGAGCGGGCCCCGTCGCACCCCGTCCGCCCCTCGCGCGGCGCGTCGCCCCGCGGTCGACTGGGAGGGCGAGGCAACACCGACGAGAAGGGCTCCGGCCATGACCGGTACCGCAGCACACACCCACGAACCGAACCGTCCCCGGGACGCCGAGCCGCACCGGCTCGAGGTGGTCCACGCGGACCGGGACGCCTACACCGTGGACGTCCGCGGCCACCGGTTCCGGGTCGACCAGCCCGCCGACTCGGGCGGCACGGACACCGCGCCCACCCCCACCGAACTGTTCGCCGCGTCGCTGGCCACCTGCGTCGCCTTCTACGCCGGCCGCTATCTCCACCGCCACGGGCTGCCCCGCGCCGGACTGCGGGTCCGCACGGAGTTCACCATGGCGACCGACCGCCCGGCCCGCGTCACCTCCGTGCGCCTGGTGATCGTGCCGCCCCCGGAGCTTCCCGAGCAGCGCCGGGCGGCCCTGCTGGCCGTGGCCTCGCACTGCACCGTGCACAACACCCTCCACCAGCCGCCCGAGGTCGGCATCGAACTGGAGCCCTGAGCACGTGGCAGGGCCGCGACCCGGCGCGTCCGGACCGGGTGGAGCACCCGCGCGACCCCGGGCACCCGCATCGAGCGGGTGCCCGGGGTCGCGCGGCCGGGCGGATCTCAGCGGCCGCGCAGAGCGGCGAGCGCGGTGTCGAGGTCGGCCGCACGGGGCCGGTTGTGGGGCAGCCTGCCGAGGACCACCGCCATGCCGCAGGTGTTCGTCAGGGCGGAGAACACCAGGCCGGCCGCGATGCCGGCCGAGAGGAACTGGAAGGCCGGGTGCACGAGCAGACCGAGCACGAGGCCGAGCAGGACCAGCGTCCCGGCGGTGAAGCGCACCTGGCGTTCCATGCTCCACCCCGCGCGGGTGTCGCATGCGGCGGGACGGTGCAGATCGTGCCCCTCGGCGGCCCAGGCGCCGGTGCCGCCGGCCAGCGTGGCGGTGGGGATGCCGTGCTCGGCCAGCAGCTTGCAGGCGTTCTCCGAGCGGGCCCCGGAGGCGCACACGACGAGCAGGTCGCCCCGCCCGGCGGCGTGCCGGATCTCGGGCAGCGCCCGCCGGATGTGGTCCAGCGGGACGTTCACGGCGCCGGGCAGGTGGCCGGAGGCGTATTCGGCGGGCGTGCGCACGTCGACGACGGTGAGTTCGTGCAGCCTGGTGTGCGCCTGGCCGGTGCCGAGGACGGTGGGGGCGGGGGAGTTGCTCATGGCAGGTGTGATCCTTAATGGTCGACGCCGTCCCGAACCAGGACGTACTGTACCCCTAGGGGTATTGCAGAGGAGTGATCGTGGAACTGGAGCTGAAGGGTGCGGACCTGAAGGCCGTGCTGAACCGGCTGCGCCGGGCGCAGGGTCAGATCTCCGGTGTCATCCGGATGATCGAGGAGGGGCGGGACTGCGAGGACGTCGTCACCCAGCTCGCCGCCGCCTCCCGCGCGCTCGACCGGGCAGGTTTCGCGATCATCGCGACGGGCCTGCAGCAGTGTGTGGCGGACATCGAGTCCGGCGGCACGAACGGCGAGGACGGCGAGCAGATCCGCGCGCGTCTGGAGAGGCTGTTCCTGTCCCTGGCGTGAGCGCCGCGGGCGGGGGAGCCGTCCGGGCGGGAGTGCTCGGGCGCATCAGACCACCGCGTCGATCAGCATGAAGGCGGCCACGGCCAGCAGCACCAGGGCGAAGACCCGCTGGAGCGTGGGCCCGGAGACCTTCGCGGCCAGCCGTTTGCCGTCCCAGGCACCGAGGACCGCGGCCGCGACGAACGGTCCGACGACCGCCCAGTCGAGGGAGTCGACCGTTCCGGCCCGCGTCGCCAGCGCGGCCACCGAGTTCACGGTGATGACCAGCAGGCTCGTGCCCACCGCCGTCCGCATCCGCATGCCGAGGACGCCCACGAGTGCCGGCACGGCGAGGAAGCCGCCCCCGACGCCGAGGACACCGGTGACGGCGCCCAGCCCCGCCCCCGCGGCCGCGGCCCGGCCCGGACGCACGGACACGACGGTGTCCGCGGGCGGGCGGTGCCGCAGCATGCGGACGGCGGCGACGGCGGCCACTCCTGCGAAGGCCGCCGTCAGCACGGCTCCCGGGAGGAGGCCGGCGACCGCGCCGCCGAGCATCGCCGGACCGGTCCCGGCCGCCGCGAACAGCAGGCCCGTACGCCATCGCACGTGACCGTCGCGGGCATGGGCCGGCAGGGCGGTGGCCGAGGTGACGGCGACGATGACCAGACTCGCGGTGGTGGCCGCGACGGGACTGAAACCGAGCGGGTAGATCAGGGACGGGACGGCCAGCACGCTGCCACCGCCTCCGAGGGCACCGAGCGCCAGGCCGATGACGGCCCCGGCGGTCAGGGCGAGGACCAGAGCACTCACGCGACGGTCCCGGTCCCGCCGCGCGAGTCGACCACCGGCAGCCCCGCCCCCGCCCAGTCGAGCATGCCGCCGATCACGTCGACGGCCTCGGCCCCGCGGGCGGCGAGCAGTTCGGCGGCATGCCGGGAGCGATGGCCCGAACGGCAGATCACGACCAGCGGCCGGGCCTGCGCCCGCTCGGGCAGCCCGGCGCCCGCGACCAGGGCGGACAGGGGCAGGTGGACGGCTCCCGGGGCGTGTCCGGCCTGCCACTCGTAGGACTCCCGGACGTCGAGCAGCAGGGCGTCACCGGCTCCGGCCTCGTTGCGGTGACCGGTGCGCACGGCCGCCTCCTGCGCGGTCACGCGGCCCGGACCGGTCCGGGCCCGGCGGAAGATGTTCATCTCGGTCTCTCGTTCCTGTGTGCCGTCGGGGTGCGCGGGGCCCGGCGGCCGCCGCGGCGTCCGGCCCCTCACGGCTTGCGGACGGTCAGTCCGGCCCGGGCTGCCGCGTCGAAGGCGTCGTCCACGGCCACCACGTCGCGGCCCGTGGCGTGCAACACGGATGCGGCGATGGCGGCCCGCATTCCGCCGGCGCAGTGCACCCATACCTCGCCCGCGGGGACCTCGTCGATACGGCGGGGCAGCGCGTGGACCGGGATGTGCACCGAGCCCTCGACGTGTCCGTCCGCTCGTTCCGCGTCACGGCGGACGTCCAGGACGACGACGCCACCCTCCGGGCGCCGCCGGGCCAGATCGGCGAAGGTGGCCCGCGGGAAGGAGACGGGCTCCTCGCCGTCGCGCACCCAGTCGGCCGGTCCACCGGTGGCGGCGGCGGCCGGGCGGTCGATGCCCACGCGGACCAGCTCGCGCTGAGCAGCGGCCAGCTGCTCGGGGGATTCCGCGAGCAGCGTGACCGGCTTGCCCCAGGGGATCAGCCAGGCCAGGTACGTGGCGAGCTGTCCCTCGGCCTCGAAGTTGAACGAGCCGGAGACGTGCCCGGCCGCGAAGGCGACGCGGTTGCGCAGGTCCACCACCCACTCCCCCGCGGCCAGCCGGGCGGCGATCTCCTCGGCGTCGGCCACGGCGGGCGGGGTCAGGTCCACGGGCCCGGGGCCCTGGGCGTTCACCGGTCCCATGTGCGCGTAGTAGGCGGGGATGTCGTCCAGCGCGGCCAGCAGATCGGCGACGAAGGTGTCGACGTCCCGGGTGAGGGCCTCATTGGCGCCCTTCTCCTTGCCGATCGTGGTGCTGCCGCCCTCGGCCTGGGAGGAGGAGCAGAAGCTGCCGAAGCCGTGGGTGGGCAGTACCACCGTCTCCTCGGGCAGCTCGTCGGCCAGCCGGTGCGCGGAGGCGTGCTGCGCCCGGGCGAGGTCCTCGGTCAGCCGCGGCTCGACCAGGTCGGGGCGGCCGACGGTGCCGATCAGCAGGGAACCGCCGGTGAACACCGCGACGGCCGTGCCGTTCTCCTCCAGGACGTAGGAGGTGTGGTGCGGGGTGTGGCCGGGCGTCGCGAGCGCACGCAGGCTCAGCCCCGCCGCGGCGTCGACGTCCGTGCGGTCGCCGTCGTGCACCGGCACCCGCTCGAAGGAGACGCGGGCGCCCGCGGGCACCAGGTAGGCGGCGCCCGCCACCCGGGCCAGCTCCAGGCCGCCGGTGACGTAGTCGTTGTGCACGTGCGTCTCGACGACGTACGAGATCCGCACTCCGCGCCGGGCCGCCGCCGCGATCACCCGGTCGATGTCCCGGGGCGGGTCGACCGCCACCGCCGTCCGCTCGCCGCCCGCCAGATAGCTGCGGTTGCCGAGCCCCGGCACCTCGATCGTGTCGACGAAGAACACGAGGTACTCCCTTCGGTGAGCAATTACCCCTCGGGGTATACGATCCACCGTAGCAACCATACCCTGGGGGGTATTTCCCGGCCAGGGGAATCCCTGGCCTGCCGCGGAACACCTCCCGTGTACCGCGCCCCGGACGGGACACCCGTACCCGGCCGGGCGAACACCTGGAAAGGCCGCTCATGCGCTACGACCGCACCGTGCACCTCGACACCGACTTCGTCACCGCCGTCGCCCGCACCCGCGACGCCCTCGCCGCCCAGGGCTTCGGCATCCTGACCGAGATCGACGTCACCGCCACGCTCAAGGCCAAGCTGGACCTCGAGATGGAGGACTACGTGATCCTCGGCGCCTGCAACCCGCCCCTCGCCCACCGCGCCCTGGACGCCGACCGCTCCATCGGCCTGCTGCTGCCGTGCAACGTGGTCGTCCGCACCGACGGCGACCGCACCGCCGTGCAGGCCCTCGACCCGAACACGATGGTCGCGCTCACCGAGCTCGACGCCCTGCGATCCGTCGCCGAGGAGGCCACCCGCCGTCTCGACGCCGCCCTCGCCTCGCTCACCGAGGCCGACGCCGAGAGCTGACCCCGCCCCGGCCGGCAGGCACCCGATCGGCCACCGGTTCCGCGGTGCTGTCGCAGTCACCGCCGGCCGCTCGCCGCCCGCCGCTCGCCGAGCAGGTGCCGGCCGGGCGCCGGCGGCGCCGTCCGGCCGGTGTCCACCGCTGCTCGGGCGGGCAGCGGTGCCCCGCCGGCGCCCCGCCCCGGCGTGCTCGCCCGCACCCACGGCCCGCTCACGGCCGTCCGGGGCGTCGCGGCCCGCGGGAAGGAGGCCCCGCGCCACATGGAGGACGGCCACCGGGGTACTTCGGGCTGACCGGACCCCGTTCGGCCGCGGTCCGCGCGCCCCGGCCGACCGGCCGGCACACACGAAGAGAACACCGAAGACCAGGGAGATCCTCATGAGCGAGCAGACGCCGTCCCAGGCGGAAGGCGAGCGGGAGCAGGGCGCCCCGCAGAGCGAGCAGCCGGACCCGCCCGCGCAGCAGACGACACCGTCGCAGGCCGAGGGCGAGCGCGAGGACGAGGACGCCGGAGGTACGGAGGGCTGACCGCCGGGGCGGCCGGAACCGGGCGGGGGCCCGGCGCCGCGCACCGGCCGACGCCGCGCCTACGTGTTCACTCCGGCCCCGACCGGCCGCGGCGCCGTGGCCGCCCTCTCCTCGGCGGCCGTCACCGTCTCCCAGTGGACCGTCCGGTCGCACCAGCGGGTCAGCAGGGTGCGGTCGTGGCCCACGGCCAGCAGGGCTGCCCCCGTCCCCGCGCGGTAGTCCTCCACGGCCCGGACCAGCGCGGCCGTCGTCGACGCGTCGAGCATCGCGGTCATCTCGTCGCAGATCAGCAGGCGCGGGCGCAGCACCAGCGCCCGGGCCAGGCAGGCGCGTTGCAGCTGGCCGTCGCTGACCTCGTGCGGGCCTCGGGTGAGCAGATCCGCCGTCAGACCGACCATGTCCGCGAGTTCGGCGACGCGGTCCGCGCTCTCTCCCCGACGGCCCGTGGCACGCAGGGGTTCGGCGATGAGGTCGGTGAGGCGCAGCCGGGGGTCCGCGGCGAGGCGGGGCTGCTGGAAGACGACGCCGAGGGAGATGCGCAGGCCGCGCGGTGCGCGATGGCGCCAGTGGCGTACGGGTGTGCCGTCGATGAGCAGGATGCCGGCGTCGGGACGGTGCAACAGCGCGGCCACCCGGGCGAGGGTGGACTTGCCGCAGCCGCTGGGCCCGAGCAGACCGACGGCCTCACCGGGGGCGACGGCGAGGGATGCGTTCCGTACGACGGGGGCGCGGCGGTCGTATCCGGCGGTGATGGCGCGCAGCTCAAGCACGGGCGTCCTCCGGCCAGGGGACGGAGGCGGGGTGGTGGCAGGCGAAGCCCTCCCTCGGCGGGGGGAGCACGGCGCGGCAGATGTCCGTCGCCCGTTCGCAGCGGGGCGCGAAGGCGCAGCCCTCGGGAAGGGCGCCGAGTTCGGGGGGCATCCCGGGAACGGGCGTGAAGGCACGCTCGGGGAGGGCGGCGAGCAGCCCGCGGCTGTACGGGTGGCGGGGGCCGGGCGCGCCGAAGAAGGCGTTCGCGTCGGTGAGTTCGACGAGGCGCCCCGCGTACATGACGGCGACCCGGTCGGCAATGCGTTCTGCGGCGTTCAGGTCGTGGGTGATCATCAGCAGTGCGTGGCCACCGCCGTCGGCGTCCACGTGGCGGCGCAGTTCGTCGGCCGTGCGGTCCACCAGGTCTCGGTCGAGCCCGGTCGTGGGTTCGTCGGCCAGCAGCAGGGGCGCGTCCCCGGCCAGGGCCAGGGCGGTGGCGGCGCGTTGGGCCAGGCCGCCGGAGAGTTCGTGCGGGTGGCGGTCGAGGTGGTCCGACGGGAACGCGGCGCGTGCGGCGGCCGCCTCGGCGGCGGCGCGCAGGGCCGCACGCCCCCGGACACCGGTGAGTTCGGCGACCGTCTCCCCCAGTTGGGAGCGGACGGTGCGCACGGGGGTGAGATGGGCAGCCGGGCTCTGGGGGACGAGGCCGATGCGGCGGCCCCGCACCGTGCGGGCGAGGGTGCGTTCGTCGGCGTGGAGCAGGTCGAGGTGGTCGCCCAGCAGGGCGGTTCCGGCCGTCCGGGCGTTGGCGGGGAGCAGGCCGAGCAGGGCGGAGGCGAGCACGGACTTGCCGCAGCCGCTCTCGCCGACCAGGGCGAGGCACTCGCCGGGCGCCACGTCGAAGTGGACGTCGGTGACGGCCGCGACCGCTTCCCCGCCGGGCATCATGAAACGCACCGACAGTCCGCGCACCGACAGCACGGGAGATCGCTCGCTCACGGCGTCACCTCCGGTCGGTGGTGGCGTACAGCCGTCTCGCGCCGCATCCCGGAGCCGGCGAACACGCGAACCACGGGCCGGGCAGCGGCGAGTTCGGTGACGGCCGCCGTCGCGGGCACGGCGGGCAGACCGGGACGGCGGGCCGGTCGGCGCGGACCCGCCACCACGGGAGATCGCTCGCTCACGGCGTCACCCCCGATCGGCGGCGGGGAACGGCCGCCTCGCACCGCATCCCGGAAATGGCGAGCACCGGAACGACGGGCCGGGCAGCGCCGAGTCCGGTGACGGCCGCCGTCGCGGGCACGGCGGGCAGACCGGGACGGCGGGCCGGTCGGCGCGGACCCGCAGGCCGTGGGAATCGCTCGCTCACCGTGTCACCTCCGATCGGTGACGGGGACTGATTCGTTCGCGCCAGACTCCGGCGAGGCCGGCGACGGCGAGGGTGGGGACGATCAGGAACAGGCCGGGAAAGAGGGTCGGCCACCACTGGCCCGCCAGCAGGGAGCCGCGGGCATCCTGGACGAGGATCCCGAGGCTGGCCGTGTGGGCGGGCAGGCCCAGACCGAGGAAGGACAGGGCCGACTCGTGCCACATGGCGTGCGGCACCATCAGCACGGCGGCGAGTCCGGCGTGGGGCAGGACCCCGGGCAGCAGGTGGCGCACGGCCACCCGCCACCGCGAGGCGCCTGCGGCGACGGCCGCGTCGATGTACGGGCGGGAGCGCAGCGACAGGATCTCGGCGCGGACGATGCGGGCGGTGGACAGCCAGTGGGTGAGCGCGACCGAGACGACGACCGGCCAGACACCCGGGCGGAACATCGCGACGACGAAGATGCCGAGGAGGAGGTGCGGGACGGACGACACCGTGTCGACCAGCCGCATGATCGCGCGGTCGGCCCGGCCGCCGAGCGCCCCGGCGGCGGCTCCCACGGCGGTGCCGATGACGGTCGCCGTGAGCGCCGCCACCACACCGACCAGCAGGGACACCCGCAGGCCGTACACGCAGCGCAGCAGCAGGTCGCGGCCGACGCCGTCGGTGCCGAAGGGGTGGGCCCCACCGGGGGGCCGGAGCTTCGCGGCCAGGTCGACGGCCTGCTGGTCGAGCGGGACCAGCGGCGGGACCAGCAGCACCGCCAGGACGGTGACGGCGAGCAGGGTTGCGGACGTGCGCAGCCGGAGGGTGTGGGTGGAGCGGCGGCCGGTGCCGTGCCCCCGCCACACGGTGCCGGCCGTGGCGTCCGCCGTGGCCCCGGCCGTGGTGGTTCCGACTGTGGTGTGGGCTGTGCGGTCGGTCATGGCAGGTCACATCTCACTGAGTTCCACCCTCGGATCGATCAGCCCGTAGAGCAGGTCCGCGAGCAGGTTTCCGGCGAGCACGGCGGCCGTGGCGAGTGTCGTCAGCGCGGCCAGGAGCGGAAAGTCGACCGCGGTGGCCGCCTCCACGGTGGCCGCCGCGATACCGGGCCAGCTGAAGACGGTCTCCACCAGCAGTGCACCGGTGATGAGTTCGGGCACGCGGGAGCCGCTCAGGGTGAGGACGGGCAGCAGTCCGCTGCGCAGCGCGTGGCCGAGCAGCACGGTGCGTTCGCTCAGGCCGCGCGCCCGGGCGCCGCGCACCGGGTCCTCGGCGAGTGCGTCGCCGACGCCCTGACGGACGTAGAGCGTGAACCAGGGCAGCTGGGAGACGGCGAGGACCCCGGCGGGCAGGACGAGGTGGCTCGTCACCCGGCCCGGGGTGACCCGTTCGCCGGCGGTGTCGCTGAGGCCGCCGGCCGGGAGGACGTCCAGGCGCAGGGCGAACAGCCAGATGGCGAGCAGCGCGATCCAGAAGACGGGCGCCGCCTCGAGCGCGTACGCGAGCGAGGTGACCGTGCGGTCGAGCGGGGAACCGGGGCGGCGGGCCGCGAGGACGCCGAGCAGCGTACCGAGGGCCACGGCGGCGGTGAATGCGACGGCGCACAACAGCACCGACCACACCAGCCGTTCGCCGATCACGTCGGCCACCGGCTGCCGCATCACGCTCGAACGGCCGAGGTCGCCGGTGAGCGCGGAGGTGAGCCAGTCCCACCAGCGCACGGCGAACGGCCGGTCCACGCCGAGGTTCTCCCGCAGCCGGTCCAGGGTCTCCCGGTCCGCGCCGAGGGCGGCGGTGCCCGCGTAGGCCCTGACGGGGTCGAAGGGGGAGGCGGCGGCGAGGGCGAACGCGCCGAAGGTGACGACGAGCAGCACCGGCACGGCGGCCAGCGCCCGCCGTGCCACGAGGCGTGCCATCGCTCGCCGGGGCAGGGGCCTCACTTCTTCGGCCGCCAGTCCTCGACGTTCCACCAGGGGCCACTGGCGAAGCCGTGCTCGTGCGGCTCGGTCTGCGTGGTGAGGCCGTCCCAGCGGTCGGCGAGGACGTAGAGGTGGTCGATGTGGGTGAGGAAGGTGTAGCCCGGGTCCTTCACCAGCTCCCGCTGGAGGGTGTCGTAGGCGGCCCGGCGCTTCTCGGGGTCCTGGCTGCGGCGGCCGGTGTCGAGGGCCTTGTCGACGGCCGGGTTGGCGTAGCGCGCCATGTTGTTGAAGCCGTCGCCGGCGAGGGAGGAGTGCAGCAGGGTGTGGAGGCCGAAGTCGGGGTCTCCCGCGGTGCCGAACCCGGCGAGGACGGCGTCGTGCTCCATCCGGGGTTCGATGACCTCCCAGGTGCCGCTCTCGACGCGCACGTCGATGCCGGCCCGCTTCGCGTCGGAGGCGTAGGCGAGTGCGTGGTCCTGGCGGATCCTGTCGCCGGCGGGGTAGTGGAGGGTGAACGCCGCCCGGCGGCCGTCCTTGACGCGGACGCCGTCCGCGCCGGGCCTCCAGCCGGCCGCGTCGAGGAGGGACCTGGCCCGGGCGAGGTCGCGTGGGCGTTCGATGCCCTCGGCGTACCAGGGGTCGTCGAGGGGCAGCGGGCCGTAGGCGGGGCGGCCGGCCCCGTCGAGGATCGTGTCGGCCATGGCCTCGCGGTCCATGGCCAGGTCGAGCGCGCGGCGGATCGCGGTGTCGCCGGTGACGGGGTTGCGCGTGGGCAGGGTGACGGCGCGGAAGTCGTACGACCTCGCCCGGTACGTCTTCCTGTCGTCGTCGCTCTTGAAGGTGGCGGCGAGGTTGGGCGGCAGGACGGCGCCGTCGAGGTCGCCGGAGCGCAGCCGGGTGGCGCGGACGTCGTCGTCGGCGACGATCGCCATCGTGAGCTTTTTCACCTTGGGGGCGCCGCCCCAGTAGTCCGGATTGGCCTCGAAGGTGAGTTTCTCGCCCTTGCGCCAGCCGGTGAGGACGTAGGGTCCGGTGCCGATCGGCTCGGTGTTGAAGGAGCCGGTGTCGGGGTCCTGTCCCCCGGCCACGTGCTCGGGGACGACGGGCAGCACCGTGCGCGCGGCGAAGGCGGCGTAGGGGTACCTGAGCCGGAAGACGACCGTGCGGTCGCCGTCCGCCCGTACGTCCTCGATGGCGTCCAGTTCGCTCTTGGCGGCGTTGTTGGTCCGGTCGTCCAGCACCGTGCGGTACGTGAAGACGACGTCCTCGGCGGTGAGGGGTTCGCCGTCGCTGAACCTGACGCCCGTGCGCAGCCTGTAGGTGTAGGTGCGGCCGCCGTCGGTGATGTCGGGCAGCTCCTTCGCCAGCGCCGGTCGCAGTTTCCCGCGGGCGTCCCGGGCGAGCAGTCCGTCGAAGAGCTTGGAGTTGCCGTCCTTGCCGTAGCCGAGCAGCGGGCTGAGGGTGTCCGGCTCGGAGGCGACCCCGATCACGACGGAACCGGCGGACGCGGCGCCTTCGGCGGTGACCCCCGGGGCCGAGCAGGCGGTGACCGTCACCGCGGTCGCCGCCAGCACGGCGGCGCCTCGTATGCGTCGGGTCGTCATGGGGCCTCACATCTCTGTCGCACTACAGTTGCTTTCGATTTGTTGTTGCATATTAGTTGCAACAACCTTCTCCCGGTGACCCCCACCTCGTCCTCTTCCTGCCCGGCAGTGCCGTGGGAGCGATGTCAAGTCCGCAGGTGTGCGCCGGGGTGTGAGCCGCCGGGTGCCGTCCGCGCGCCCCTGGTGGCCGCTTGTCACCGGCCCCGAACGGGCACTACTGTCACCACGCCTTGGTGACGGGAAATCCGGTGTGATGCCGGTGCGGCCCTCGCCACTGTGATCGGGAAGTCCGGTTCCGGCCCTCGCGGGCAGCCACTGGGTCCTCACGGACCCGGGAAGGCGGAGCACGGGCGGTGGTACCCGTCAGCCAGGAGACCGGCCAAGGCGCGTCGTCCATCCACGAGGTGCTGGAGAGGGTCTGCTGAGCCATGCACATAGCCGAGGGTTTTCTACCGCCCGCCCACGCGGTCGCCTGGGGCGTCGCGTCGGCGCCGTTCGTCGTCCACGGAGCCCGCTCACTCGTCCGTGAGGTGAGGGAACACCCCGAGAGCACACTGTTGCTGGGCGCCTCGGGCGCGTTCACGTTCGTGCTGTCGGCACTGAAGCTGCCCTCCGTCACCGGCAGTTGCTCCCACCCCACCGGCACGGGCCTGGGCGCCGTCCTGTTCCGGCCGCCGGTCATGGCGGTGCTGGGCACCATCACCCTGCTCTTCCAGGCTCTGCTGCTCGCCCACGGCGGGCTGACCACGCTGGGCGCCAACGTCTTCTCGATGGCCGTCGTCGGCCCGTGGGCCGGGTACGGCGTCTACCGGCTGCTGCGCCGCCTCGGCGCGCCGCTGATGGCCGCGGTGTTCGCCGGCGCGTTCCTGGCGGACCTGTCGACGTACTGCGTGACCAGCGTGCAGCTGGCGCTCGCCTTCCCCGACCCGGCCAGCGGATTCCTGGGCGCGCTCGGCAAGTTCGGCTCCATCTTCGCCTTCACGCAGATCCCGCTCGCGGTGAGCGAGGGACTGCTGACCGTCCTGGTGATGCGCATGCTCGTGCAGTCGAGCAAGGGGGACCTGACGCGGCTCGGGGTGCTGGCCGCGGAGAAGAAGTCGCCGGCCACGAGCGAGGCGGTGACCCGATGAGGCGCAACGCGAGGATCAACGCGCTGCTGCTGCTCGCCGTGGTCGCGCTCGCCGTGCTGCCCCTGGCCCTCGGTCTCGGCGACCACAAGGAGGAGCCGTTCACGGGCGCGGACGGCGAGGCCGAGACGGCGATCACCGAGATGGAGCCGGATTACGAGCCCTGGTTCTCGCCCCTGTACGAACCCCCGTCCGGCGAGATCGAGTCGGGCCTGTTCTCCCTCCAGGCGGCGATCGGTTCGGGCGTGCTGGCGTACTACTTCGGCCTGCGACGGGGGCGTCGGCAGGGGGAACTGCGCGAGCGGGAACGGGCGGCGGCCGGTGCGCAGGACGCGGCGGCCGCGGGCGGGGCGGTCACGGACGCCTCGGTCCCGGGGCCGGACGCGGACGCCTCGCAGACGCACGGCTCGGGAACCGACGGCGCGGAGCAGGCGGTCGTCGGCGCGGGCAGCCGCACGGCCGGCGGCGGCGCGAGGGCGACGGGCGCCGGCCCGGCCGCCGACACGGGCACGGGCACGGGTGGTGCCTTGACGGTCGTCGACGACTCGAACTCCACCACGGCGGGCCCCGGAACGGGCGGCAGCAGGGCGACGAGCCACCCGAGCAGTGCCGCGCCCGCCACTCCGGCGGACGGCACCCGGGCCCCCGGGAGCGGCCCCCGCACGGGTGAGGAGCAGCGGACCGGTTCCGGAGCCGGCGTCCCGCCCGCCGACGGGGCGGACGGCGCCCCGTCCGGGTCCAGGGACTGAGGCGCCGTGCTGCCGATGGACGCGGCGGCGCACAGCAGCCGCTGGCGTCGCCGTCATCCCGTGGACAAGGCCGTGCTCGGCCTGGGGCTCACCGTGCTCGCCATCTCGTTGCCCCCCTGGCCCGGTGCCGCGCTGGTGCTGGTCGCGGCGCTCGCCGTGCTGCTCGGCCCGGCGGGGGTGCCCGGCCGGCGGCTGTGGCGGGCGTACCGGGTGCCCTTGGGCTTCTGCGTCACCGGAGCGCTGACGCTGCTCGTCCAGGTGGGCGGGTCCGGCGGCTTCGTCTCCGTGGCCGACGACGGTCCGCTGCGCGCCGGTGAGCTGCTGCTGCGCACCTCCGCCGCCTCGCTCGGCGTGCTGCTGTTCGCGTTCACCACCCCCATGTCGGACCTGCTGCCGCGCCTGGTCCGCGCCGGGGTGCCCGCTCCGCTCGTCGACGTGGCCCTCGTGACCTACCGGATGAGCTTCCTGCTCCTGGACTCGGTGCGCCGGGTCCGGGAGGCGCAGGCGGCCCGGCTCGGGCACACCACCCGTGCCGCGACCTGGCGTTCCCTCGCGGGGCTCGGCGCGACCGCGTTCGTCCGGTCCTTCGACCGGGCCCAGCGGCTCCAGACCGGGCTCGCCGGGCGCGGCTACGACGGCACCCTGCGCGTGCTGGTGCCCGAGGCCCGGGTGTCCGTCCGCTTCACCGCCGCGAGCGTCGCGCTGCTGGCGACGCTCGCCGCCCTCACCCTCGTACTGGAAAGGCCGCTGTCATGAGCAACCCCGTGCTGGTCGCCCTGCGGGGCGCGTCCTTCGCGTACGAGGACGGCCCGGCCGTGCTCACCGGCCTCGACTTCGAGGTGCGCGAGGGGCGTGCGCTCGCCCTGCTGGGCCGCAACGGCAGCGGCAAGACGACGCTGATGCGACTGCTCAGCGGCGGACTGCAGCCGCACACCGGCGAGTTGGCCGTAGAGGGCAGCCCCGTGCGCTACGACCGCAAGGGGCTGACCCGGCTGCGGACGACCGTGCAGCTGGTGGTGCAGGACCCGGACGACCAGTTGTTCGCCGCGTCCGTCGGACAGGACGTGTCGTTCGGGCCGCTGAACCTCGGCCTGTCCGATGCGGAGGTGCGCGCCCGGGTGGCGGAGGCACTGGACGCCCTGGACATCGCCGCGCTCGCCGACCGGCCCACGCACCTGCTGTCCTACGGGCAGCGCAAGCGGACCGCGATCGCGGGCGCCGTCGCCATGCGGCCCCGCGTGCTGATCCTGGACGAGCCCACCGCGGGCCTCGATCCGGACGGCCAGGAGAGGCTGCTCGCCACCCTCGACGGGCTGCGCCGCAACGGCACCACCGTGGTGATGGCCACCCACGACGTGGACCTCGCCCTGCGCTGGGCCGACGACGCGGCCCTGCTCACCCCCTCCGGCGCGCGCACCGGTCCGGCGGACGAGATGCTGGCCCGCACGGACCTCCTGCGGGAGGCGGGACTGACCCTGCCGTGGGGCGTGGCGGTCGGACAACTGCTGCAGTCCCGGGGATTGTTGCCGGAGGACGTTCCGGCTCCCCGTACTCCGGAGGAGCTGGCGGCGGTGGCGGTGGCGAACGGCGCGGGGTGAGGTGCGGACACGCCGTCCCGCCGGGGCCCTCGTCCACCGTCCCGCCTTCCGCCGCCCGGGTCGGCCGGTGGGCCTGGCGCGCCGCCGGACCGGCCGGCGGCCGGGGATCGGCCACGCGGGTGATGGCCGACTCGACGGCCGCAATGCGGTCGCCCAGGAGGGCGAGCGCGGCGATCGCGCGGGTGAGGGCGTCGTCGTCCGGGCCGGCGAGCGTGCGGGTGCGCACGTGGCGGCCTGCATTTCGGCCCAGCGGGCGGCCCGTTCGGGGGTGAGCGTGCCGCGCAGCTCGGCGAGCTCGAGCAGGTTGGCCCCGGCGCCGGTGGTGAGGGTCTGCGCCTCGGCCGTGTAGTGGTCGTCGAGGACGGCGGCGAGTTCGGCGTCGTTCATGACCCGCTGGATCCGCAGGCGATACCGGCCGCCCGTCCGGAAGCAGCACCGCCCCGCCCGCGCACGGGAGCCCTCCGCCTGCTCCAGCAGCACGGCAAGGGCGTCGAGGAGGAGGAGGCGGGGGACGGCGACGCGCACCACGGTGAGACGGACACGGGCCGTGGGGGCAGAGTGGCGAACCCGCCGGGCACCGGTCCATGCCCGACGCGGCAGGACCGGCGCCGGCCGCCCTCCCGGCTTCCGGCACCGCACCGGAACCGGGGCGGCCGTCAGGCCCGGCACCCCACGCGGAGGCCCCGGCGGGCGCGGGACCGTCGCACGGCCCCGTGCCGTCGGTCCCGGACCACGTCACGTCTCCGTGCTCGACCAGCGTGGAAGTCGGGCAGCGGCAGGCCGAGGACGGGGCCGGTTCCCCGAGCGCCCCCGGTCGGGCCCGGGATCGCGGAGGAGCGGACACGAACCGGCCCGTTCGGGTCGCGGGCCGGGCCTCCGCCGGTGCCCGGCGGGGCGGCTCCGCGGCGTGGCCTCACCTTCCGGCGACGAGTCGGCACCGGCCGTCGGGGAACCGTCCCGGGGAGGTCCGGGAACTGTCACGTTTCGCGGCGCGCCGTTCCGATCACTGCCCGCCGAGGAGCATGGTCCGTCTGTACGAACCGTTCACCTGAACATCCGACCGGAACCCTTCGTACGACCTTGCGTGCGAAGCCTTCGCACGCGTCCTTCGTACGGACCCCTCGTACGACGGCCATCCGGACGTCCCACCCCATGTGGAGGTACGCCATGTGTGCCCACCAGCCTTCGTGCCCCCGGACCGAGTCCCCCGCCCCGCACGTGGTCGCCGCGCACCCCGAGCAGGGCTGGAGGCTGCTGTGCGACGGCGCGATCGTCTTCGACGACACCGGCGAGCTGCTGCCCGACGGCCGGGTGGTCGCCCCGCACCGCGCGCCCGCCGCCCTGCTCGTGGTCCCGGCCTGACGCCCGCCGCGGCGGATCAGTTCTCGGCGACGAACCACCGCAGCAGCGAGGCGAGCCGCTGCGGCCGGTCCTCGGCGATCAGGGTCCGCGAGTCGCCGATCTCGACCAGCCGGCCCCGCGGAAGCAGCTCGGCCAGCCGAACGCCGTGGTCACGGGGCATCATCAGGTCCTCGGTCGCCCAGACGACCAGCGCGGGCCGGTCGAAGCGGCGCAGGCCCTGGGCGGCTTCGAGCAGTTCGGTGCGCCGTACGTGGGTGTTGTAGTGCCGGAAGTCGCGCCGGACAGCCGGGTCGGTGCGCAGGGGGCGCAGCCAGCGGTCGACGATCTCGTCCGGCACGGGGCGCTTGGTGAGCGCCCCGATGCCGACCGGCAGCCGGCGCAGCGGTTTCAGGCCCAGGGCACGGACCATGAGCGGGATCCCGCCGGGCACCCTGCACGCGAGACCGATCATCTTGCCGGGCAGCCCCGGCGGGTAGTTGTCGAACGCCTCGCAGGAGATCAGCACCAGCCGTGCCAGTCGCTCGGGGTGCCGGGCCGCGACGGTCTGGGCGCGTCCGCAGTCGCTCTCGACGAGGGTGACGTCGCGCAGGTCGAGCCGCTCCAGGAACTCCGGGATCAGCTCGTTGACCAGGTCGGGCGTGGGCGGCCGGGTCATCGGCCTGCGGTGGGAGCCGTAGGGCAGGGTGGGCGCGATCAGCCGGTGGTCGTGCCGGAGTTGCTCGACGACCTTCCGCCAGACGGAGGAATCGTGCACCAGTCCGTGCAGCAGCACCACGACCGGGCCGTCCCCTCCGGTGTCCTCGTACTCGACGGTCCCCGCGCTCAGCTCGATGTCCGGCATGCGGCAAGGCTATCCGCGTGGGCTCAGGGCAGCACCGCGAATCCGTCCAGCTCCAGCAACGCCCGTTCGTCCCACAGCCGGACGACCTCCACGACGGCCATCGCCGGGTAGTCGAAGCCCGCCAACTCGCGCCACACCCGGCCCAGTTCACGGGCGTGGGCGCGGTACGCGGCCACGTCGGTGGCGTAGACGGTGACGCGGGCCAGGTCGGCCGGGGTGCCGCCGGCCGCGCGCAGGGCGGCCAGCAGATTGGCGAGGGCCCGCTCGAACTGCTCGGGCAGCGTGTCCCCGGTGACCCCGCCGTCGGCGTCGAGGGCGGTCTGACCGGCCAGGAACACCACACGGCTGCCGGTGGCGACGACGGCGTGCGAGAAACCGGCCGGCGGGGACAGGTCGGGCGGGTTGACGCGCTCGGTGGTCACCGGTCCTCCAGGCCCTTGTACAACTCCTTGGCGATGATGCTTCGTTGCACCTCGCTCGCCCCCTCGTAGATCCGGGGCGCGCGGACCTCGCGGTAGAGGTGTTCCAACAGGTGTCCGCGTTGCAGGGCGCGTGCGCCGTGGAGCTGGACGGCCCGGTCGACCACGTACTGGGCGGTCTCGGTGGCCAGCAGCTTGGCCATGGCGGCGCGCTGGGGGACGTCGTCGGCGCCCGCGTCGTACGCCGTGGCCGCCGCGTACACCATCAGCCGGGCCGCCTCGGTGCGCAGGGCCATCTCGGCGACCTGGTGGGAGACGGCCTGGAGATCCTTCAGCCTGCCGCCGAAGGCCTCCCGCCCGGCGGTGTGCCGGAGGGTCGCGTCCAGGGCCGCCTGCGCCATGCCGACGGCGAAGGCGCCGACGCTGGCACGGAACAGGTTGAGGGTGTCCATGGCGACCCGGAAGCCCTCGTCCACCTCGCCGACGACGTCGACGGCGGTCACCGGCACGGAGTCGAGGGCGAGGGACCCGATGGGGTGCGGGGAGAGCATGTCCAGGGCGGTGCCGGTGAGGCCGGGGCGGTCGGCGGGCACGAGGAAGGCGGTGACGCCCCGGGCACCGGCGCCCGGGGTGGTGCGGGCGAACACCGTGTAGAAGTCGGCCTCGGGCGCATTGGAGATCCAGCGCTTCTCGCCGGTCAGCCGCCAGCGCCCGGGGCCGTCCGGGTGAGCGGTGAGGGACAGCGCCGCCGCGTCCGAGCCGGCCCCCGGCTCGCTCAGTGCGAAGGCCGCCACCGCGCTGCCGTCACCCACCCGGGGCAGCCAGCGGGCGCGCTGTGCGGGGGTTCCGTGGGCATGCACGGGATGGGCGCCGAGTCCCTGGAGGGCGAGCGCGGTCTCCGCCTCGGTGCAGGCGTAGGCGAGGGACTCGCGCATCAGGCACAGGTCGAGGGCGCCGGAGGTGAACAGGCGGGGCAGCAGGCCGAGGGCACCGAGTTCGGCGACCAGGGGGCGGTCGACCCGGCCCGGTTCCCCCTTGTCGGCGAGCGGGCGCAGCCGTTCGGCGGCCAGCGTGCGCAGCTCTGCACACCAGGCGAGTTGTGCCGGTTCGAGCGAGAATGCGGTCATCGCCGGTCCCTTCTCCGCCCCGCTGGGCCACTGCCGAGGTTATCGCGGACCGTTGACTGTCGTCACCAACACGATACGCTCCTGATGCGAGCCCACCACGCCAAGGGGGCGAATCGTCATGAATCCACGGGGCACCGCCCACGTCGACACCTTCGCCCGCGATCATCTCCCGCCACCCGGCCAGTGGCCCGAGCTCCGCTTCGACCTGCCGGAGCTGGACTACCCCGACCGGATGAACTGCGCCGCCGCGCTGCTGCACGGCCCGCCCGGCGACCGCCCCGCCTTCCGCACGCCCGACGGCGACAGCTGGACCTACGGCGACCTGCGCGCCCGTGTCGACCGGCTGGCGCACGTCCTCACCGGCGAGCTCGGCGTCGTCCCCGGCAACCGGGTGCTGCTGCGCGGGCCCACCACACCGGGGCTGGCCGCGTGCTGGCTGGCGGTGCTCAAGGCGGGCGCGGTCGCGGTCACCGTGCTGGCGCAGGCGCGCCCGCACGAACTGAGCACCGTCTGCGCGATCGCCCGGGTCTCCCACGCCCTGTGCGACATCCGCTCGGTCGACGACCTCGCCAGGGCCGAGGTCCCCGGGCTGCGGATCACCACGTACGGCGGTGACTCCCCCGACGACCTGCTGCGCCGCCCGGCGCCCGGCACCCCGTACGACGCCGTGGACACTGCGGCCGACGACGTGGCGCTGATCGCCTTCACCTCGGGCACCACCGGGCGGCCCAAGGGCTGCATGCACTTCCACCGGGACGTCCTGGCGATCGCGGACACCTTCTCCCGGCACGTCCTGCGGCCGCGCGCCGACGACGTGTTCGCGGGCAGCCCGCCGCTCGGCTTCACCTTCGGCCTCGGCGGACTCGTCGTCTTCCCGCTGCGGGCGGGCGCGAGCGCGCTGCTGCTCGAACAGGCGGGTCCCGCCCAGCTGTTGCCCGCGATCGCCGAGCACCGGGTGTCGGTGCTGTTCACGGCGCCCACGGCCTACCGGGCGATGCTCGGCGCGCTCGACGCCCACGACGTCTCCTGCCTGCGCCGCTGCGTCTCCGCCGGCGAGAACCTTCCGGTGGCCACCTGGCGGGCCTGGCACGAGCGGACGGGGCTGCGCATCATCAACGGCATCGGCGCCACCGAACTGCTGCACATCTTCGTCTCGGCGGCCGACGAGGACATCCGGCCGGGGACCACGGGCGTGCCGGTACCCGGCTGGCAGGCACGGGTGCAGGACGCCGACGGCACGCCGGTGCCCGACGGGGAGCCGGGGCTGCTCGCGGTGCGCGGACCGGTCGGCTGCCGCTATCTCGCCGACCCGCGCCAGCGGGAGTACGTGCGCGGCGGCTGGAACATCACCGGCGACACCTACGTCCGGGAGCCCGACGGCTACTTCCGGTACGTGGGCCGCGCCGACGACATGATCATCTCGGCCGGGTACAACATCGCCGGCCCCGAGGTCGAGGACGCCCTGCTGCGCCATCCGGACGTGGTCGAAGCCGCCGTCGTGGGGCGGCCCGACGAGGCACGGGGACAGGTGGTGGTGGCGTACGTCGTCGCCCGGGGCGCCGCACGCGACGCCGACGCCCTGCGCGCCTTCGTGAAGTCGGAGCTCGCGCCGTACAAGTGCCCCCGCGAAATCGTCTTCATGGAGGCGCTGCCGCGCACGGCCACCGGCAAGCTCCAGCGGTTCCGGCTGCGTGACGCGACCACGGGTCCCGGCGGTCCGCGGGGAGGCCGGGAAACGGATCCCGACCGCACGACCTAAGATGATCAACGTGTCCGACCAGCAAGCGCAGCACGCTCCGAGGTCTTTGATCATCACGCTCTACGGCGCGTACGGCCGCTTCGTGCCGGGCCCCGTGCCCGTCGCCGAGCTGATCCGGCTGCTGGCCGCGGTCGGCGTGGACGCCCCGTCCGTGCGCTCCTCGGTCTCCCGGCTCAAGCGGCGCGGGCTGCTCGTCCCGGCCCGCACCGACCGGGGCGCGGCCGGTTACGAACTGTCCCGGGACGCCCGTCAGTTGCTGGAGGACGGCGACCGCCGCATCTACGCCGGCGAGCCGCCCGAGGACGAGGGCTGGGTGCTCGCCGTGTTCTCCGTGCCGGAGTCCGAGCGGCAGAAGCGGCACGTGCTGCGCTCCCGGCTGTCCGACCTCGGCTTCGGCACCGCCGCCCCCGGCGTGTGGGTCGCGCCCGCGCGGCTCTACGAGGAGACCCGGCACACCCTGCAACGGCTGCGCCTCGACGGGTACGTGGAGTTCTTCCGCGGTGAGCACCTCGGCTACACGCCCACCGCGGACGCGGTCGCCCGATGGTGGGACCTGGCCGGGATCGCCAAGGAGCACGAGGCCTTCCTGGACCGCCACGAGCGGGTGCTGCACGCCTGGGAGCGGCGGGCGGACACCCCTGCCGAGGAGGCGTACCGCGACTACCTCCTCGCCCTGGACTCCTGGCGCCACCTCCCGTACGCCGACCCCGGCCTGCCCGCCCGGCTGCTCCCCGGGAACTGGCCGGGCGCCCGCTCGGCGGCCGTCTTCCGCGGGCTGCACGAGCGGCTGCACGACGCGGGGGCCGCGTTCGTCGGGGTGTGACCGGACCGCCCCGGCCCGTCGGGCGGGACCACGACCGCGACGCCGGACCGGTTCACGTCCCGAGGGTGAGCCGGGGTTTGGGCGCGTCCGTGCGACCGGTCCGCGGGCGTCTGCTGCCCGCCCGGTAGGGGGCCGGCCAGACCGCTCCCGGTCCGTCGTAGCCCTGCTCGGCCGCCGCGTGCAGCGTCCAGTGCGGGTCGTAGAGGTGCGGGCGGGCCAGCGCGCACAGGTCCGCGCGTCCTGCCAGAATCAGCGAGTTGACGTCGTCCCAGGAGAAGATGGCGCCGACGGCGATCACCGGCACGCCCACCAGCCGGCGGATGCGGTCGGCGAACGGTGTCTGGTACGACCGCCCGAACTCCGGCCGCTCCTCGGCCACGACCTGTCCGGTCGACACGTCGACGGCGTCGGCGCCGTGCGCGGCGAAGGCGCGGGCCATCTCCACCGCCTCCTCGGCGGTGGTGCCCCCCTCGGCCCAGTCGGTGGCGGAGATGCGGACGGTCATGGGCCGGTCCCCGGGCCACACCTCGCGCACCGCGTCGAACACCTCCAGCGGGAAGCGGAGCCGTTTCTCCGGCGATCCGCCGTAGGCGTCGGTACGGCGGTTGGTCAGCGGGGAGAGGAAACCGGAGAGCAGGTAGCCGTGGGCACAGTGCAGTTCGAGCAGGTCGAACCCGGCTCGCCCGGCCCGCCGGGCGGCGGCGGTGAACTGCTCGCGTATGTCCGTCAGTTGGGCGCGAGAGAGTTGGCGCGGGGTCTGGCTGCCGGGTTTGTAGGGCAGCGGAGAGGCTGCCACGAGGGGCCAGTTGCCGTCCTTCAGGGGCTCGTCCATTCCCTCCCACATCAGTCTGGTCGAGCCCTTGCGGCCGCTGTGACCGAGCTGCACGCCGATCGCCGTGCCGGGCGCCCGGGTGTGCACGAACTCGGTGATCCGCCGCCATGCCTCGGCCTGCCGGCCGGTGTAGAGACCGGCGCAGCCGGGCGTGATGCGGCCCTGCTCGCTGACGCACACCATCTCGGTCATCACCAGCCCGGCCCCGCCCAGCGCCCGGGCACCCAGGTGGACGAGGTGGAAGTCGCCGGGGACGCCGTCGACCGCCGAGTACATGTCCATGGGCGAGACGACGACCCGGTTGCGCAGGGTCAGGCCGCGCAGCCGGAACGGGGTGAACATCGGCGGGGTGCCGGGCGGGCAGCCGGACTCCCGCTCCACCGCCTCGGTGAAGCGGGGGTCGCGCAGCCGCAGGTTGTCGTGGGTGACGCGGCGGCTGCGGGTGAGCAGGTTGAAGGCGAACCGCCGGGGCGGCTGGTCCAGGTACAGGTCCAGGTTCTCGAACCATTCCAGACTGGCCCGCGCCGCGCGCTGGGTGGAGGCGACGACCGGTCGCCGCTCCGCCTCGTAGGCGGTCAGGGCGGCCCGGAGGTCGGGCTGTTCGTGGAGGCAGGCGGCGAGGGCCAGGGCGTCCTCGACGGCGAGCTTGGTGCCGGAGCCGATGGAGAAGTGGGCGGTGTGGGCGGCATCGCCGAGGAGGACGAGGTTGCCGTGCGACCAGCGTTCGCAGACGACCGTGCGGAAGGTGGTCCAGGCCGACTTGTTGGACTTCAGCGGGCGCCCGACGAGGGCGTCGGCGAAGATCTTGGCGCAGCGCTCGACCGACTCGCTCCCGCCGAGTGCGTCGAGGCCGGCGGCACGCCACACCTCCTCGCGCATCTCGACGATGACGGTCGAGGCGTCGGCCGCATAGGGGTAGCCGTGCAGTTGCACGACGCCGTGCTCGGTCTCGGCGATCTCGAACCGGAAGGCGTCGAAGGCGAAGTCGGCGGCCAGCCAGATGTACCGGCAGCGGTGGCCGGTGACGTGGGGCCGGAACACGTCCGCGAAGGCCGCGCGGGTGGTGCTGTGCACGCCGTCGGCGGCTACGACCAGGTCGTACGTCTGCGCCAGCCGCGCCGGGTCCGGGGCCTCGGCGCGGAAGCGCAGGTCGACACCGAGGGTCCGGCAGCGCGCGTGCAGGATCTCCAGCAGGGTGCGCCGGCCGAGGGCGGCGAAGCCGTGTCCCGTGGAGGTCTGGCGCACGCCCTGGTGGACGATGTCGATGTCGTCCCAGCGGACGAAGTGGCGCTGGAGGGCGCGGTAGACGTCGGGGTCGGCGTGCTCGATGCCGCCGAGGGTCTCGTCGGAGAGGACCACGCCGAAGCCGAAGGTGTCGTCCGGGGCGTTGCGTTCCCAGACGGTGATCTCGCGGCCGGGGTCGAGGCGCTTGAGGAGGGCGGCGGCGTAGAGACCGCCGGGGCCTCCGCCGATGACCGCGATGCGCCGGGGGTGGCCCGTCGTGGCCCGCGGCCGCCGGTCGTCCGTGGCCGGTCGCGCGGCGCCCCGCGCCGCTGGGGCCGGCGCACTCATCGCCCCCTCCATTTCGGGGGCCGCTTCTCGGTGAAGGCCGCGTGGAACTCCGCGTAGTCCTCGCCGTTCATCAGCAGGGCCTGGGTGGAGGCGTCCAGTTCGATCGCCGTCGACAGTGGCATGTCCAGTTCGGCCGTGAGCAGGGCCTTGGTCTGGGCGTGGGCCAGGGCGGGTCCGTCGGCCAGCCGGCGGGCCAGGGCGCGGGCGGCCTCGCCGGCGCCGCCCTCGTCGGCGAGTTCGCTGATCAGGCCGATGCGCTCGGCTTCCGGGGCGCGGACCGGCTCGCCGAGCATCAGCAGCCGGGTGGCGTGGCCGAGGCCGACCACCCGCGGCAGCAGGTAGGCCGCGCCCATGTCACCGCCGGACAGGCCGACGCGGGTGAAGAGGAAGGCGAAGCGCGTGGTGGGGTCGGCGACCCGGAAGTCCGCGGCCAGCGCGAGGACCGCGCCGGCGCCGGCCGCCACGCCGTGCACCGCGGCGATCACCGGAAACGGGCACTCCCGCACCGCGCGCACCACCTGTCCGGTCATCCGGTTGAAGTCGAGGAGCTGGGCGGTGTCCATGGACAGGGTCGCGCCGATGATCTCGTCCACGTCCCCGCCCGAGCAGAAGCCGCGCCCCTCCCCGGCCAGCACCAGGGCCCGTACCGCTCGCTCCCGGGACAGCTCGGCAAGCAGGTCGCGCAGATCGGCGTAGGCGCCGAAGGTGAGCGCGTTCAGCTTCTCGGGGCGGGCGAGGGTGACGGTGGCGACGCCGTCGTCGAGATCGACGCGCAGGTGCTCCCAGCGGGCGGTGCGGGCGGCGGAGCCGGTGAAGGGACTCATGAGGGCGGCCTCCTCGGGCGGGCACTGCGCGGCTCACTGAGCTCTACCCCACGAAGCTATCACCGATTCATGACTGTCGTCACGAGAGCGCAATAGGCAGCGGGGCCGCGGTCCGGCACATTCCACCGCCGCGATCCCACGGGGCTGCCTCGCCGCGATCCCACGGGGCGCACCACACCGATCCCGCAGGGCGCACCGCGCCGCGAGCCCGGGGGACCGCCACGTCGCCATCCCACGGGGCCGCCCATCGCGATCCCGGGGGCGCGCCGCGCCGCCTCGCCGCCCGGCCCGGCGCCGTCACGGCCGTCACGGCTCGTCGACATCCGCGTAACGACCGGAGCCGGCGCGGGAGGCGGGGCGTGGACCCGGGTAGGCCGCCCGTTGCCGGGGCCGGACGCTCCGGACGGTGCCCGACGAGGGTTCCGGCGGCGCCCGCTCGACGGGCCTCGCCGGGCGCGTCGTACGATTCCCTGTTGACAGCAGGACAGCCTGCTCCATGAACGGACCCGCCTTGCACGAACGCCCGCCCGCCTCCGCCTCCTGGCGCGTCGCGCTGCCGCACACGACCGCGGCCGTGCCCGTGGCCCGCGCACTGGTCCGCACGGCCCTGGCCGAGCTGGAGCACTCCCCCGACACCGACACGGCGGAGTTGCTGACCGCGGAGCTGGTGGCGAACGCCGTGGAGCACACGTCCGGCAGCGCCCCGATAGAGCTGGTGATGAAGCTGCTGCCGACGGGCTGCCAGGTCGAGGTGCACGACGCGGATCCGGTGCCACCCGGCGATCTCACCCGCCCGGCACCCGCCGTGCCGGACCCCTGGCAGGAGCACGGGCGTGGACTGCTGCTGATCCGCGCCCTGAGCTCGTCGTGCGGTCACCGCCCGACGGAGTCCGGCAAGGCGGTGTGGTTCCGGCTGCCGGTGCTGCCGCGCCAGCGCCGCCCGGCCTGAGGAACCGGTCAGGCGAGGGTCGCGACCAGGACCGCCTTGATGGTGTGCATGCGGTTCTCGGCCTCGTCGAAGACGACCGAGTGCGCCGACTCGAACACCTCGTCGGTCACCTCCAGCGACTCCAGGCCGTGTGCCTCGTACACCTCGCGGCCGACCTTGGTGCCCAGGTCGTGGAAGGCCGGCAGGCAGTGCAGGAACTTGACGTCCGGGTTGCCGCTGGCGCGCAGGACGTCCATGGTCACCGCGTACGGCGCGAGGGCGGCGATCCGCTCGTCCCAGACCTCCTTGGGCTCCCCCATGGAGACCCAGACGTCGGTGGCCACGAAGTCGACGCCCGCGACCCCCTCGGCGATCTCCTCGGTGAGCGTGATGCGGGCCCCGCTGGACACGGCGAGCTCACGGGCGCGGTCGACGATCTCCTGGGCGGGCCAGTAGGTCTTCGGGGCGACGATGCGCACGTCCATGCCCAGCAGGGCGGCGGTGACGAGGTAGGAGTTGCCCATGTTGAAGCGGGCGTCGCCGAGATAGGCGAAGGCGATCTCCCTCGGCGGCCTGGCGCCGTGCTCGGTCATGGTGAGCACGTCGGCCAGCATCTGGGTGGGGTGCCAGTCGTCGGTCAGGCCGTTGTAGACGGGCACCCCGGCGTACTCGGCCAGCGTCTCCACGGTGGACTGGGCGTCCCCGCGGAACTCGATCGCGTCGTACAGCCGGCCGAGCACCCGGGCGGTGTCCTTGGCCGACTCCTTCTTGCCGATGTGCGAGCCGCTCGGATCGATGTAGGTGGTGGAGGCACCCTGGTCGGCGGCGGCGACCTCGAACGAGCAACGGGTGCGGGTCGAGGGCTTCTCGAAGATCAGCGCGATGTTCCGGCCCCGCAGGTACTGCTGTTCCGTCCCGCCCTTCTTGGCGGCCTTCAGCTCCGCGGCCAGGTCGAGCAGACCGAGGAACTCCTGCTCGGTGAAGTCCAGCTCCTTGAGGAAGTGGCGGCCGGCGAGGGCGGTCGGGACTGTCGCCATGGGGGCGCTCCAGGAGGTGCAGGGACAGGGTCGGCTGGAATTCTATACGAGCCCTTGAATTTCTATGCGACCAGTGTCGGGTGACGTGGGTGACAGGCCGCCTAGACGGCGTCCCGTTCGACCGGACAGCTCATGCAGCGCGGCCCGCCCCTGCCCCTGCCCAGCTCGCTGCCGGGGATCTCGATCACCTCGATGCCCTGCTTGCGCAGGTGCGTGTTGGTGGTGGAGTTGCGCTCGTAGGCGACGACCACGCCGGGTTCGACGGCGAGCACGTTGCAGCCGTCGTCCCACTGCTCGCGCTCGGCCGCGTGCACGTCCTGGGTGGCGGTCAGCACCCGGATCTCGCTCAGCCCGAGCGCGGCGGCGATCGCGCGGTGCATGTGCTCCGGCGGATGGTCGGTGACCTTCAGTTCCTTGTCCCCGACGCCCGGCTCGATGGTGTACGAGCGGAGCATGCCGAGGCCCGCGTACTGCGTGAAGGTGTCGCCGTCGATCATCGTCATCACCGTGTCGAGGTGCATGAACGCGCGTCGCTTCGGCATGTCCAGGGCCACGATCGTCTCGGCGGAACCGGCCGCGAACAGCTTGTGCGCGAGCATCTCCACGGCCTGCGGGGTGGTGCGCTCGCTCATGCCGATCAGCACCGCCCCGTTGCCGATCACCAGCAGGTCCCCGCCCTCGATGGTGGACGGGTAGTCGGCCTGACCCTCGGACCAGACGTTGAACGACTCCTGGCGGAACAGCGGGTGGTGGCGGTAGATCGCCTCGAAGTGCACGGTCTCGCGCTGCCGGGCGGGCCAGCGCATCGCGTTGATGGCGACGCCGTCGTAGATCCACGCGGAGGTGTCGCGGGTGAAGAGGTGGTTGGGCAGCGGCCCGAGCAGGAAGTCGTCGAGTTCCATGGCGTGGAAGCGCACGGAGGTAGGTTCCGGGTGGGCGTCCAGGAACTCCCGCTTGGTCATGCCGCCGACCAGGGCCTCGGCCAGCTCCTGCGCGGGCAGCGTCTCGAACGCCGCGCGGAGGTGGTCGGTGGCCAGCGGTCCGTACTCCTTCTCGTCGAAGACGCGGTCGAGGACGAGCGAGCGGGCCGCCGGGATCGCCAGCGTCTCCGTGAGCAGGTCACCGAACAGATGGACGGCGACTCCCCGGTCGCGCAGGACGTCGGCGAATCCGTCGTGCTCGGCGCGCGCCCTGCGCACCCAGAGCACGTCGTCGAAGAGGAGGGCGTCCTTGTTGCTGGGGGTGAGCCTTTTGAGCTCGAGATCGGGCCGATGCAGGATGACGCGGCGCAGCCGCCCGGCCTCGGAGTCGACATGGTAGGTCATGCCTCCATCCTGACCATCCGAGCGGGGGTTCACCCCTCTGCCGGACGAACAGAGTTCCGATCGATACCGGTCGACGACCCGCCCGCCGCGGTCCACGCCAGCTCGGGCCGCGCCAGCAGCCGGCGGGCGGCCCGGCCCCGGTCCAGCGACGCGCGGGCGACGATCCATCCGGCGAGCGTGTGCGGGTCCCCGGGCTCGCGGTCCAGCGCCTCGGCGTACCCGTCGAGCGCAGCGGCGGCATCACCGGCGGCGAGGTGTTCGTCGGGGATACGGGGGGCGGCGGGGCGGGCGGCGAAGGCGTGGGTGCGGGTGTCGGGCCAGGGAGTGCGATCGGGGCGGAGACGGAGGTCGCCGCCGGTGCCGGGCGCTTCCCTCGCGGGAAGGCCGCCGTCTGGTTCCGGCGGGGCCACGTTGCGCAGCCGCCACTCCGTGCGGTGCAGGGCGGCTGCCGTGCGGGCCCGGGCGAGCGCGGCGGGGTCCACGGGCTCGCGCAGCCAGCCGTCCAGGGTCCGGGCGAGCCCGCCGACCAGGCCGTGCCCGGCCGGGGTGAGCCGGCCGCTGGTCAGGAGGGTGCGGACGACGAGCCGTGCCTGGATGCGGCGCAGCGCGAAGTGGTACGCGGCCGGCTCGGCGTGCTCCCGGTCGGCCAGGTGGTCCCGCCAGAAACCGGCCACGCCGGTGAAGGCGTACGCGCCGTGCAGCAGTCCGGTGAGATGCCGCGGGTCGGGTCGCCAGGGGGCGTAGAAGCGCTCGGCGCGGTCGTCGTCGAGCAGGGGGAAGAGATGGACGAGGGCGGCGAGCTTGCTGTGCTGGAACTCGTGGACCATCGCCTCGGCGAGCGACGCCGCGCAGGAGGGGCGGGCGATGACCATCGCGCCGTAGGAGTCGCCGCTGGAGGCGGACACGCGGACGTCGGGGGGCGGCTCCGGGCTGGGGCTGGTCCGCTCCCAGGGCACGACGGCCCGGATCACGCAGGGGTCGAGCCGCCCGGGCGGCCCCGCGGCACCGCCCGCGGCCAGGATTCCGGCCGCCTCGTCGAACAACCGCTGCCACGCCTCGGCCTCGTCGGCGTCCAGACGGGCGGGGGGTACGGCGCCGTCGAGGTCCCGGTAGGGGTCCAGGTCTTCGAGCGCTATGGCGACGGGCCCGGTGGCCGTGCAGTGAGTCAGGGTCCGAAGGGGCAGCCAGCAGGGCACGGCATCCCCTGCGGGGGCGGCCGTGGACTGCGCGTCGGGGGGAGCACCGCGGTCCACCGCCACGGCCCCGGCGGATCCGGGTCCCTCGGCCGCCACCGTCACGGCCCCCTCCTGCCCGGACGCGCCGGCCACCGGTACGGCCTGCTCGTCCCCCGGCGCCTGAGCCACTGGCACGGGCAGCCCGCCCTCCGACGCCCCGGCGGCCACCCGCACCGACGCCCCGGCGGGCCCGGCCTCGCCGACCCGCGTCGACACGTCCCCACCGGTGCTCCCGGCCGCCCTCGGCACGGACCCCTCACCACCGGAGACCTCGGCCACCCGCGCGGCCCCCACGCTCCCCGACGCCCCAGCCGTCGGCACCTGCCACCCGCCCCCCGACGCCCCGGCGCGCCCAGTCGTGCCGACCTGCGTCGGCACCTCAGTGCCATCAGCCCCGCTGCCCCCTACCGACGCCCCCGCACGCGGGCCCTCGGGGCGGACCGGCGCCGCTCCCCCGGAACGCGAGGGGGCCTTGGGGGCCGTCCCCGGCCCTCCGGTGCACCGCCCGGCCCCGGTGATCGGTACCGGCGTCGGTCGGCACTCCAAGGCCGTCGGCCGGCCGGAGCGATCCGGCCCGGTGAGCGTCAGCCGTCCCGCCCGCGTGCGCGCCCGGCCCGTCGTGACGCCACCCGTGCCGCCGGTCAGCCGGGCCAGACCGAGGCCCGGCAGGGGCAGCGCACCATCGGTCAGGGGAACGCGCAGAACCGTTTCCGTGCCGGCGAGCAGCGACGCGGTCACCGCGAGGACGTTGAGCCGGCCCGCCTCGGCCCACAACGGCGGCCCGGTGGCCGTGCCGTGCGTCCTGCGCAGCATGTGCGCGATCCACGCCCCGGTCGTCGGCGCGAGCAGCAGCCGCTCGACCGGCACCGGCGCCCGCTCCGCGGCCTCCTTGAACACCCGCCACGCCTCGGCCGCCGGCGTCAGCGGGGTCGGCAGTGCGTGCAGATGGTCCAGCAGGGTGCGCAGGAGCAACAACCGGCGTGCGCGCTCTCCCTGCTCGAGGAAGGTGACGGCCCGTGCGGAACCGCCCCCGGCGGCCAGTTCCGCGAAGAGTTCCCCGGGCATGCGGAAGGGGGGTACGCGCTGCTCGCTGGTCATGGCCGGGGCACCTCCGGTCGATGGGCGGGCGTGCGGGAGCACCACGCGGGCACCCCGGTCACTGCGCGGTGCCGGTCACTCGGCCCGGCCGCCCGGCTCGCCACCGCCCCTGATGCCGCCCCGGGACCTGAGGACCTCCGCGAGAAGGCGGGCGCCGGGGCCGAGCGGAGCGAGGCCGTCCACGGCGGTCAGGGGCAGGGCCGCGAGATCCGCCAGATCCGACTCCCGTGCAGGAGCCTCCGCCGCGATGACCTGCTCCCGGGCGACGGGTTCGGCGGTGCGCTGAGCGGGCGGCTGATGCAAGGTGCGTCCCCCTTCTCGCACGGTGGCACGCAATGCCCCGTGTCCTTAATCCATCATGGCCATTGAGCCCCGCATCGAAAACCGTACGATCACGCCACCCGATCATCATCGACCACGCAGCCGTCGCGCGACAGCCCCGAACTCCATTGGCGGTCGGAGGAGTTGACGCCGTGCGGTCGGGTGCCGTCCGGACACGGCGCGGCGTCGAGGGGCGCGGCCAGGGCACCGCGAGCGTGCCGGGCGGGGGTGCCGAGCCTGCTGGGGCCACCGGTGCGGGCCCCGGTGTGACGGGTCGGGCGGACGGTGCCCCGGGGATCGGCGCGGTGCCCGCCGCGCACCGTGCGCCGGGGCCGCCATCAGCGAGTACCCGGACATCGCGGCCGCTGCCCGGACGGGCGCCGTACGGGGACGCCGCCCCGCCGTCACCCCCGCGCACGTCCATACCCCGGAACGCCGCGGTCCGGGACACCGCCTCCGCGGGGACGGCAGAGTAGGGCCCGCTCCTGTGAGGGCTGCGGGGCGTGTCCGCACGGCCGGAAACAGTCCCTCCGCATGAAGCGGCCACCTCACGCCCGGGGGAACACGGGATCGCCCCTCCGCCGGGCATACCGCCGGGCCGAGAGCGCACGCACGGCGCACGGCGGCACGCGAAGCGGCCGAACCGGCGGTACGGGGCACAAGGGGCGCATTCGGCGGGCCACGCCCCGGGGTCGGAGGCCCGCGAAAACCGGCGTTCCCGCCCCAGGCCCTTCCGGTGACGAAGCCGCCGTCGAACGCGCGGGCGAAGATCAGACCCCCGCCACCGTCCTCGCGCACCCACCCCCAGGGGCGCCCCGACCGGTGCGCGCACGACCGGTCCCACGGCCCGGGACGACCGCCTCACCGTGCCCCCCGTGACACGGGTGAATCGCGTGTACGACTCCTTATGCGCCGTCAAATCATGGATACCCTAGGACAGTTGACGTCGCGCAAACGTGCGACACCGGCCGCGGGAACCTCGTCACCGGCCGGACAACGGGACAACAGGGGGACACGTGAGCCCTGACGCGCTGATCACGCACTTCGTGGGGGCCTCGGCCCTCATCCTGGTCGCCGCCCACGCGGCCGGCTGGGTGGCCCGTCGGCTGAGGCAGCCGTACATCGTCGGCCAGTTGACGGCGGGCATAGCGCTGGGACCGTCCCTCCTCGGCAGCACGGCTCCCGGCGCCTACGAGACGCTGTTCCCGGACGAGATCGGCACCGCGCTGACCGGCTTCGCGCAGTTCTCGCTGGTGGTCTTCCTGTTCGCGGTGGGCTACGAGCTGGACCTGAAGCTGCTCGGCGACCGGGCGCGTACGGCGGTGACGGTGGCGGTGGCCTCGTTCGTGGTGCCGATGGCGGCGGGCAGCGGCTGTGCGCTGCTGTTCCGGGACCAGCTCACCGCCCTCGGCATGCCGCGCGACCCGTCCCCGTCCATGGTGGTGTTCGCCGGGGTCGCCCTGTCGATAACGGCGGTTCCGGTCCTGACGGCCATCGTGCGGGAGAACGGCCTCGCACCCACGGTGCCCGGGGTGGTGGCGGTCTCCGCGGCCGGCCTGCTCGACGTGGTGTGCTGGACGGTGCTGGCCGGAGCACTGATGGAGGATGGCGCGGGTCACACGATCGGGTGGCCGTGGCGGATGGCGCTCGCTGTGTGCTTCGTGGCCCTGATGGCCGTCGGCGCCCGGCCGCTCCTGCGCCGGCTGCTGTGGCGCACGCACATGGACTCCTCGCTGCGGCTGGCGCTGCTCATCGGCTTCGCGCTCGCCTCGGCGTGGGTGACGCACTCCGTGGGACTGCACGTGATCTTCGGGGCGCTGCTCGCGGGCGTGGTGGTGCCCCGGGAGCGCGGCGGCACGCTGGACCCCGACCTGCTGCGGCCCCTGCACGACGTCAGTTCGCTGCTGCTGCCCTTCTTCTTCGTGACCTCGGGCCAGTCGGTGGCGCTGAACAGCATGGACGCCACGGGGTGGACCGCCCTGCTGGTGGTGACGGTGCTGGCGGTGGCCACCAAGGTCGGCAGCGGCGCCCTCGCGTCGCGGCTCGGCGGTCTCGACCGGTACGAGGCCCGTACCGTGGGCGTCCTGCTGAGCGCCCGCGGCCTCACCGAGCTGATCGCCCTGAACGCCGGTTACGAGGCGGGCCTGCTGAGCGCCCCGCTCTACACCGTCCTGGTCTCCATGGCGCTCGCCACGACCCTGCTCACCCAGCCGCTGCTGCTCCTGACCCGCCCCCCGTCCGCACGCGGGCGTCGCGAGTCCGTGGAGCGCGACGCCGGACCGCCGTCGCCTCCCCCGGGACACGACGACACGCGCCCGGCCCCGGTGGCGGACCTGGGCTGACGCCCCTCCGCCCGATCCGTCCGGGGTGGCACCGGTGGCACCGGATGCCGCCCCGGACGACGTGCGTCACGTGCGCCTACAGCGGCATGGGGGCCAGGTCGCACTCGATCCGCCGGCGCTGACGGGCCGCCACGAGCCACGGGTGGTCGGCGCGCACCACGCGGGTGAAGCCCTCCACCGCCGTGCGCTGCCGCTCGTCCGCCTCGGCGCCCCGACCCAGCCCGCGCAGGTCGAGCGCGAGGTTCGCCGTACAGGCCAGTGTCACCGGATGGTCCGCGCCGGCGACCTCGGTGAGCGCCGCCAGATTCGCCTCGTCCATCTCGTGGGCCCGGTCGAAGTCCAGTCGCGCATAGGCCGTGTTGGCCCGGCTGACCTCTACGGTCAGGGTCATCACGTGCCGGGGACCGAGCGTGTCCGCCAGTCGGCGGGCCGCCTCGTCCTCCAGTTCCTGCGCGCCGTCGAGGGCACCGAGGGCACGCAGCGTCGCGGCCAGGTTCGCCTTGGTCAGCAGCGTGTAGGCGTGGTTTTCGCCGAGCAGGGTGGCGTAGCGACGCGCGGTCTCCTCACCCAGTTGGCGGGACTTCTCCAGGTCCCCGGCGAGTCGCTGGTCGACGGAGAGATTGATCGCCGTGGACAACGAGTCGGCGTGCACGGGTCCGTAGCGCGCGACGAAGCGCCGGAGGGTCTCCTCGGAGAGCTTGACCGCCTCGGCGAGCGCCCCGTCACGGCGTCGGCACACGGCCAGGTTGCGGGCCACCCGAAGGGTGAGCGGATGTTCCTCACCCATCGCGGAGCGCGCCCTGCGGTGGACGTCCTCCTGGAAGTCGCGGGCGCCGGGGAAGTCACCGCTCTCGCGCATGTCGATGGCCAGGCCGTTGAGGGTGTTCAACGTGAGGAAGCTGGCGGGGCCGAACATCAGCTCGCGCAGCCGGGCGTTCTCCTGGTCCAGCGGCAGCGCCTCGTCGAACTGCCCGCACAGCCGCAGGTCCACGCCCCAGCTGTGGGTGGCCCGCAGGGTGATCGGGTCGTCGGGGCCGAACATGGAGCGGGCCAGCTCGGTGGCCTCCTGGCCGAGGTCCCGGGCTTCGGCGAACCTGCCCTGGTAACGACGGGCGTCGGCCATCTCGCACAGGGAGTCGATCAGGTCCTCGGGGTCGACGTCGGTGCGCCGGGAGACCTCCAGGGCCCGCTCGGTCAGCGGGATGGCCTCGGCGATCTGGCCGATCTGCCGCAGGGTGAACGCGAAGGTCTTGGCCATGCGGATGACATGAATGTCCTCCTCGCCGGAGGCGGCGAGCCAGGCGCTCCAGGCCTGCCGGGCGAGGTCGGCGGCGCCCTCGTGGTCGCCCCAGTAGTAGAGGAACAGCACGGTGTCGTAGACCAGTTCGCGTACATAGGTGTCGGTGCTGGTCACCGCCTGCGAGGTGAGGATGTGCGGCAGCAGTGCCTGGTAGGCGCGCCATTCCAGGGACGAGGCGTAGTGGCCGGGTTTGGCGGCCGACAGCAGCTGGTGGGCGGCGTCCTTCATGCGCTCGCGCTGCTCGCGGTCGAGCTTGGCCAGCAGCACCGTCTGGAGCAGGCGGTGCATCTGCAGGGTGTCGGACCGGGGGTCCACCTTGACCAGGGAGAACTGGTTGAGGTCGCGGACGGCCCGGTTGAGTTTGATCGACTCGCGCAGCAGCGGGTCGACCTCGGGGGTGATGTTGACGCCCCGGCTGCCGCGGAGCATGGACCGCGGGATGGGCTCGGGGGCCATGCTGGCGCAGATGTCGAGGAGCTGGCGGGCGCCGGGGTTGTTCTCCCGGATCCGCTCCAGCGAGATGTCCCAGGCGGCGGCGACGGAGACCGGGTAGTCGGGCGCCGGGTCGAGTTCGAGGATCTCCGGGCTGCGCTGGGCGAGCAGTTCCAGGTACTCGTCGACGAGCATGCCGGTGACCGCCCGCCAGGCGCCCGCCTGCTCGACCGCGAGCGGCAGGTCGCCCAGGGCCTCGGCGAGCCGGTCCGCGTCCTCGGCCGACAGGTCCGGGGAGCGCTTCTGGAGCAGCTCGATGGACTCCTCACGCTCGAAGACGTTCACCGGCAGCGGCGTGGCGACCCGCTCCCAGGCCCGGTTCCGGGAGGTGACGATGACCTTGCCGGGCCCGTTGGTCGGGAAGTACTGGCGCACCGCCTCGACGTCCTCGGCGTTGTCGAAGACGAGCAGCCAGTTCTCGTACGGCGTCCCGGCGCGCAGCGCCTCCAGGACCGCCGGGACGGCCGTGTTGGCGGCCGGGGCGCCCAGGCTGTCCTGCCCCGTGGGAGCCACGCCCAGCTGGGCCGCCAGGGTGGCCAGCGAGGCCAGGACGAGGCTCTCCCGCTCGGCGGGGATCCAGCAGATCACCTTGTAGTCGTGCTGGTGCGTGTAGATGTACTCCAGCGCCAGCTGGGACTTGCCGACGCCGCCCAGACCGTGCAGGGCGTGCGGCAGCACCGCCGCCGTGTCCTGCGCGCCGAGCTGCTCCTCCACGGCCCTCAGCAGCGCCTGGCGGCCGACGAACGAGGTGTTCCGCAGCGGAACGTTCACCAGAAGGGCCGGCGTTGCGGTCGTGGTGCTCTGCATGAGCGGCTCAGCCTCCGGGGCTTCTTGTTGGGCGGTTACCAGGCCAGGCACGGGGTCTCCAGGTGCGTCAGGAACGTCCGACGCTGGATCACTGCCTTCTCGGGGGGCGGACGATCCTCCGCCGTCCGGGTGGTTCACCCCACCGGGTGGTCCTCCGGACAAACCGGCGGCCACCCGATCGGCCGCAAGGGGCAGGAGCCTGGACGGATCGGGCTCGATCCGGTTCGCACGTTCGGAGTACGGCCCCGAGAGCGCGCGCATCACGGCGAGTTCGCTGCGCACCCAGCCGCGCTCGGACGGGTCGGGCAGCCTGGTGCCGACCGGGTCGCGCAGGGCGGCGCGCAGTGCGACCCCCCGTTCACCTGCGGCCGGCAGCTCGCCCACCACGCTCACGGTGCGGGCGAGCTGGGAGCGGGTGGTGGTGGCGAGCAGCGCCTCGCGGACCCCGTCGGCGAACTCGGGGCGGCCCTCGCCGCCGCTGTCCCAGTCGACGAGGCCGCCCATCAGGATCTCGGCGAGGTGGTCGGGCCCGGTCTCCGGCATGACCCGGCGCCGCAACTGCTCCATGAGGTCGAACTCGAAGGGAATGGCGGCCAGTTGGGTGGCGAGCCGACGCGCGGCGGGTGTGGCCAGGGTGAAGAACCGGCGGACGGCGCCGGCCGCGGCGCGCGGGAGGCGCGGGGCGCGCAGGCCGGGCGCCGGCGCGCCCTTGGTGAGGGTGCCGGCGAGCACGACCGGCAGCGAGCGACGCACTCCGCGCTCCCCGGTGACGAGGTCGGCCCAGGCGGCGACGGAGCCGGGCTTGAGGGAGACCACCGGGACGGGCACGGAGTCGTCGCCGGCCTCGGGCAGCGGCCGCATGGGGTCGGGTCCGCCGGGCGGTGCCCAGTGGGCGAGGCCGTCGTTGGGGACGCCGAAACCGCCGGCCTCCAGGACCGCCGGGTGCGGGTACAGGGAGGTGCGGTGCCGCAGGTGGGGCGGGAGCAGATGGACGAGCGCGGTGGGGCCGGAGCGGGCGAGGCGCCCGAGCAGGGCGTCGGCGGCGGGGGCGGCCCAGCCGTGGGCGAGGCCGTCGGTGACGACGAGGAAGACGCGGCCGCCGCGCCCGTCGAGGAGTTCGGCCGGGTCGGCCGCCGCTCCCCCGCTGGTCCAGTTGAGGGTGGCGATCCCGGTCCGCGGGACGGTGACCTCGACGGCGCGCACGGCGCGGAAGGCGCCGCTGTGCTCGGCGGCCTCGGCGATGCGCGCGGTGGTCTCCTCCCAGATCCGCATGGTGGGTGCGTCGTCGGCGAGCAGCACCAGGTCGAAGGCGGGGGTGCGGGCGGGCCTCAGGAACGGCATCCACATGCCGTCGGCGAGGCCCTGCTCGGCGGTGGTCTCCTCGTCCAGTTCGAGCGCGTCGCGGGAGGGGACGCGGCGCGCGAGCTGGTGCAGGGCACGGGCGATCAGGGCGGTACGGCGGCCGGGGCCGTGCTGCGGCAGGTTGGCCTCGGGCAGCAACGGGCCGCCGACGGGGAACGTGGCGGGGCCCTCGGGGTCGGGTAACAGCCCGCCGCCGGCGATCGCCGGTGCCGTGGGCGGACCGGGGGCGCCGTCGGGGTCGCCTCCGGAGGGGCGGGCCGGGCGCCCCGTGCGGGGGGTGGTGCCGCCGAACGGGTGCGGGGCTTCAGGGAGGCGCGGGGCGGAAGGGAAGGGGAGATCGGCCGGATCCGCGCGCTCGGAGGGCACCGCGGGTTCCCCGGTGTCCCCGGGGGCCGGTGCAATCCCGGAGGGGGCGGGGCCACCCGTCGTGCGGACGGCACCCGGGTGCGGCGCGGCGTCCTGCCCGGTGGCGCCGGGGCCGCCGTGGCGGTCCCAGTGGGCGGCGAGCCAGACCGCGTCGGCGACCTCCTGCCAGTGCGGAACGTCCTCAGTCTCGACGTCGGGTCCGCCGGCCGGGTGGCGCGGGGCGTCGCGGAGGGAGCCTCTGTACTCACTCGCGTGCTCGACGGAGTCGGGGCACACCGATGGAGGCGACGACCCCGACACAGGTCCGCCGTCGCCGGATCCGGATGCGCGCTCCCTGGGAAAGCCGTTGTCCATTCAGCGGCCCTTCGCGAGGTCGCGGAGGAGCATTTCCACGAGCTTACGCCCGTTTCCGTCGGCCTGGAAACCACCCGTGGTAGTGATCTGGACAGCATTGAGTAACTGGTCCAGGGAGTGCGTGCCGCCCGCTTGGACGCGCCGGAGGTAGAGGTCCACCAGGTCCTCGGTGCCCTGCGGACGTTCCCCGAGGTGCCGCTTGACCATGGCCAGCAGTTGTTCGCGGGTGGGGGTGCGCAGTTCCAGCGGCAGACAGCGCCTGCGGAAGGCCGCCGGGAACTCGCGCTCCCCGTTGCTGGTGATCACCACGACGGGGAACTCCCGGCATTCGACCCGCCCTTGTCGCACCTCGGCGCGGACGCCGGGGTCGCTGGTGTGCACGTGCGCGGTGTCGGCGCCGTCGCGGACCAGCTCCGGGACGTCATAGCTTCCGTTCTCCAGGACGTGCAACAGGTCGTTGGGCAGGTCGATGTCACTCTTGTCGAGTTCGTCGACGAGGAGCACCCGGGGACGATCGTAGGGCAGCAGAGCGGTGCCGAGGGGCCCGAGCGTGATGAAATCACCGAGACAGGGGGGCAGTTGACGGTCCCTTGACGCTCCGCCCGGCTCCCGCTCGGGCGCCGGGTCCTGCGGCGCGGACGCCGCCGCGTCCCGCAGCCCCGCCTGCCAGGCGGCGATGGCCTGGGCGCGGCCCATGGCGTCGTGGACGTAGAGGCCGTCACGCAGGGTGGTACGGCTGACGATGTTCCACTCCAGCACCCGGCCGAGCCCCAGTTCCCGGGCGATCACGTAGGCGAGGGTGGACTTGCCGATTCCGGGCGGACCGGTGATCAGCAGGGGCCGACGCAGCAGCAGCGCGGCGTTGACGGTGTCGATCTCCTCGGCGCCGAGCTGCGCAGTGACCTCGCCGGGCCCCAACCGGCGCAGCGCCGCCTCGGGGTCGTCCGACGGCGGGGGCTGGAGCGGGCCGCCGCGGAACCGGCGCCAGGGCGGGGGCGCGGGCAGCCGGGGCGGGGAGGACGAGGCGTGGCCGGTGGCGTGGAAGATCCGCCAGCCCACGGCGGACGCCTGCTCCTCCTGCGACGCGGACGCCTGCTCCTCCTGCGCGGTCATACCGGTGCCTCCTCGCCGGCGAGATCGCCGTCGTCGGTGTGGATGTCAACGAGTCGGGTCGGGTCGTCCCAGAAAAAGGCGATATGACGCCCCAGCAGGTCCGGACTCTGTGCGGGATCGACCGCCTTGCGGCGCAGCCGGTGGATGGCCAGCGGGATCTGTGCGGCGATCGGTACGGCGGCGAACACCGCGGTGACGACCTCGCGCCGCTCCTCCACGAAGACGCCCCGGCGGTCCCAGACGGCCAGCGCGACGCCCTCCGCGATGGCGGCCTTGAGCGCTTCCAGCGCGGCCGAGTCGGCGGGTGCGTCGAGCACCACGGCGGTGTGACCCGACTCCCCGGCCAGGGAGGTCTGCCAGGCGTCGAGCCGCTGGGCGTCCGCACCGGTCCAGCCGTGCACGGTCACGCCGTGCTGCCGCAGGGCCCGCCAGCGTTCCTGCCACTGCCGGCGGACCAGTACGTCGTCGGTGCGCATCCGTTCCAGACTGCGCAGATGGACCCCGTACTTCAGCCCGAGCGGCAGCGGCCGGCCGTGACCGGTCCTGAACCGCAGCCCGGCGACGTCGTGGTTGAGCAGGTCGTAGGGCAGCACGAACTCCACGTACGTCGGCTGCTCACGGCCGGCCGGGTGCGGTTCGGGCGGGGCGGACCACAGCCGCGCGCCCTGCTGGAGTGCCTCCTCGACGGCCTGGCCGAGGTCGTCCAAGGTGGTGACGGCGGGTTCGCCGGGCTGGGGGTTCCAGTGGCCGGGCACGGTGTTGAGCCAAGGGCGCACGACGATCTCGCCGGAGCCGTCGCAGGCGGGCTCCACGGCGACGATCAAGCAGCAGGGGATGTCGGGGTCGCGGGCCGTCCGGGCGCGTTCCTCCCTGCGCCGCGCCACCTCCCCGGTCAGCTGGGCGCGCCCGGCCCAGCCGTCGACCCATTTGACGAGGGCCCCGCGGTGGCCGGGGGTGGCGGCGAGGGAGGCGGCCACGTCGACCAGGAGGACGGCGGGCGGTAATCCGTCGGGTTGCGCGTTCCACTCCAGGACGTGGGCGAAGAGCTGGTCGGGGGTCAGTCCGGCGGGCAGGTAGAGGCCGTTGAGCTCCTCCGCGAGCCCGTCCCGTAAGCGGGCGGCGGGCACCTCACCCTTGGCCTCCGCGAGCAGGGCGCGGGCGGTGCCGGCGTCGTGGCCCGAGAGCGGGCCGGGCGGGAGGGTGTGCGCTGGAGCGGCGGGGGCGAGCAGCCGGTCGAGTTCACCGGCCGGCACGGCTCCCTCGAAGACCTCGACCACTGCGACGAGTACGCGCTCGCCGCCCGGCACGTTCAGCGCGGCGCGCACCATGGTGACCACGTCCTCGCGCAGCCGGACGCCGCGCACGTCGACCGTCCGGCCGAGCTGTTCACCGAGCACCGTCGCGAACTGGGTGCGACCCTGGGCGTCCTCCATGCAGCTCAGCTCGCACAGGGCGGCGGTGAGCCGCAACAGCAGTTCCAGGGCCTGCGCCCGCGAGGCGTCGCCCTCGGGCCCGCCGAAACCCTCGCCCTTCTCCACCGACTGTCCCCCATGAGTCGGTACGCCTGCCTGACCGACCTGCGAAGGTAGCACGGGACCTGACGGTCCACCAGGGACGAGTGGTGCTCGGGGGCACGACGTCCGGCCGAGTCCCCCACACGGGGGACACTCGGCCGGAATCGTTCGCTACAGCCGCGGATCCACCGGCTCCGACTCCAGCGCCAGGACGGCGAAGACGGCCTCGTGCACCCTCCACAGCGGTTCGCCGCCGGCCAGCCGGTCGAGGGCCTCCAGGCCGAGCGCGTACTCGCGGATCGCCAGGGACCGCTTGTGGTTCAGGAACCGGGAGCGCAGCCGGGCGAGGTTCTCGGGACGCGTGTACTCCGGACCGTAGATGATCCGCAGATACTCGCGCCCCCGGCACTTGATGCCGGGCTGCACCAGGCGTCCCCCGGCGTCCCGGACCAGGGCGCCGACCGGCTTGACGACCATGCCCTCACCGCCGCGGCCGGTCATCTCCAGCCACCAGTCGACGCCCGCCCGCACCGACTCGGGGTCGGCGGTGTCCACGTAGAGGCGGCGGGTGGTCTGGAGGAGTCCGGTGCCGTCGTGCTCCACCAGCCGGTCCATCAGGGCCAGTTGCTCGTCGTGCGGCAGCGCGGCGAGGCTGCGGCCCTGGACGGCGAGGATCTGGAACGGGGCCAGGCGCACGCCGTCCAGGCCGTCGGTGGTCCAGCAGTAGCGGCGGTAGGCCGCGGTGAACGCGGCCGCGGCGCCGGCGCGTTCGCGCTGCCGGTCCAGCAGGTCCGTCACCTCCACGCCTCGGGCCGCGGCGCGTTCCAGGGCGGCCAGCGCGCCGGGGAAGACCGCGGCGGAGGCGGCGCCGACCGCCGCGTACTGGCCGCGCAGCAGGCCGGACGCCTTCAGCGACCACGGCATCAGCTCGGCGTCCAGCAGCAGCCAGTCCGTCTCCAGTTCCTCCCACAGCCCGGCGTCGGTGACCGCCGTCCGCAGCCGGCCGAGGATCTCCTCGGTGACCGCTGAGTCGTCGAAGAACGGGCGGCCGGTACGGGTGTACAGGGACCCGGTGGTGCCCTCCGCCCCGAAGCGCCGGCGGGCCGCGTCCGCGTCCCGGCAGACCAGCGCGACGGCACGCGAGCCCATGTGCTTCTCCTCGCACACGACCCGGGCCACCCCGTCCTCCCGGTACTGGGCGAAGGCCTCGGCCGGGTGTTCCAGGTAGCCGTCCAGACGCGAGGTGGCGGTCGGGGCCATGGTGGGCGGGAGGTACGGCAGCAGCCGCGGGTCCACCGCGAAGCGGCTCATGACCTCCAGGGCCGCCGCGGCGTTCTCCTCGCGCACCGACACCCGGCCGGCGTGCCGGGTCTCCACCACGCGGCGGCCGTGCACGTCGGCGAGGTCCAGCGGCCGGCCGTCCTGCCCGCCGGGCGCCTCGGTGCGCAGCGGCTTCACCGGCTCGTACCAGACCCGCTCGGCGGGGACGTCGACCAGTTCCCGCTCCGGCCAGCGCAGCGCGGTGAGCTTGCCGCCGAAGACGGCGCCGGTGTCCAGGCAGATGGTGTTGTTCAGCCAGGTGGCTTCCGGGACCGGGGTGTGGCCGTAGACGACGGCCGCCCGGCCGCGGTAGTCCTCGGCCCACGGGTAGCGCACCGGCAGGCCGAACTCGTCGGTCTCGCCGGTGGTGTCGCCGTACAGGGCGTGGCTGCGGACCCGGCCGGAGGTCCGGCCGTGGTACTTCTCCGGCAGACCGGCGTGGCAGACCACCAGCCGGCCGCCGTCGAGGACGTAGTGGCTGACCAGTCCGTCGATGAACTCCCGCACCTCGGCGCGGAACTCCTCGCTCTCGCCCTCCATCTGACCTATCGTCTCGGCCAGTCCGTGGGTGTGCTGGACGTTGCGGCCCTTCAGGTACCGGCCGTACTTGTTCTCGTGGTTGCCGGGGACGCACAGCGCGTTGCCCGACCTCACCATCGCCATCACCCGCCGCAGCACGCCGGGACTGTCCGGACCGCGGTCGACGAGGTCGCCGACGAAGACCGCGGTGCGGCCCTCGGGGTGCGCGCCGTCGACGTAGCCCAGCTTGCCGAGCAGCGCCTCCAGTTCGGCGGAGCAGCCGTGGATGTCGCCGATGATGTCGAAGGGGCCGGTGAGGTGGGTGAGGTCGTTGTACCGCTTCTCGGTCACGACGGTGGCGTTCTCGACCTGCTCGACGCCGCGCAGGACGTGCACCTTGCGGAAGCCCTCGCGCTCCAGGTGGCGCAGCGAGCGGCGCAGTTCGCGGATGTGGCGCTGGACGACCCGGCGGGGCATGTCGGCGCGGTCGGTGCGGGCGGCGTTGCGCGCGGCGCACACGTCCTCGGGCACGTCCAGCACGATGGCTATGGGCAGCACGTCGTGGCGCTTGGCCAGCTCGATCAACTGGCGCCGGGCGTCCTGCTGGACGCTGGTGGCGTCGACGACGGTGCGGCGCCCGGCGGCCAGGCGCTTGCCGGCGATGTAGTGCAGCACGTCGAAGGCGTCCCGGCTGGCGCCCTGGTCGTTCTCGTCGTCGGCGACCAGACCCCGGCAGAAGTCGGAGGAGATGACCTCGGTGGGCTTGAAGTGGCGGCGCGCGAAGGTGGACTTGCCGGAACCGGAGGCGCCGACGAGCACCACGAGGGAGAGGTCGGTGACGGACAGCGTCCGGGCCTCGGCGTTGGGGGTCGCGGTCGTCACGCGGCTTTCGCCTCCTTCGCGGTCTCGGCCGTGAACACGGCCATCTGGGTGGGCGGGCCCACCTCGGGGTCGTCCGGCCCCACGGGTTCGAACTCGACGCGGTAGCGGTGCCGCTCGGCCACGCGGTGGGCCCAGGCGCGGAACTCCTCGCGGGTCCACTCGAAGCGGTGGTCGCCGTGCCGGACGTGGCCGGCCGGCAGGGACTCCCAGCGCACGTTGTACTCGACGTTCGGCGTGGTCACGAGGACCGTGCGCGGGCGGGCGGCGCCGAACACGGCGTACTCCAGGGCGGGCAGCCGGGGCAGGTCGAGGTGCTCGATCACCTCGCTGAGCACGGCGGCGTCGTACCCCTTGAGCCGGTTGTCGGTGTAGGCCAGTGAGCCCTGGAACAGGGTCACGCGCGCCGACTGCCGCTCCCCCATGCGGTCCGGCTTCAGCCGTCGGGAGGCGATGGTGAGCGCACGCATGGACACGTCGACGCCGACGATCTCGGTGAACGCCGGGTCCTTCAGCAGCGTCTGCACCAACTGGCCCTGGCCGCAGCCGAGGTCGAGGACCCGGGAAGCGCCGTGGGCACGGAGCGCGGCGACGATGGCCTCCCGCCGCTGCACGGCGAGCGGGGTCGGCTTCTCCTCGTCCCCGGTCTCCGCCTCGACGGCGTTGTCGATCTCCTCGACGTCGCTGTCGTCCGCCTGGGCCAGCCGGACCAGTTCCAGCGCCTCCGTCGCCCGCCGGGTCAGCGACCAGCGGCGGGACAGGTAGCGGCTGGTGATCAGCTTCTGCTCCGGGTGGTCGGGCAGCCATCCCTCGCCGGCCCGCAGCAGCTTGTCCACCTCGTCGGAGGAGACCCAGTAGTGCTTGGCGTCGTCGAGGACGGGGAGCAGCACGTACAGGTGCCGCAGCGCCTCGGCGAGGGTGCGGGTCCCGGCCTCCAGGACCAGGCGCACGTAGCGCGAGTCGCCCCACTCCGGGAACTCGGTGTCCAGCGGCACGGGATCGGCGGTGACCGTCCAGCCGAGCGGTTCGAACAGCCGGCGCACCAGCACCGGGCCGCCGCGGGCGGGCAGCGCGGGCACCTCGATGCGCAGGGGGCGGGGCTGCGCGGGGAGGTCCGGACGGGCCGCGCAGACGCCGCGCATGGCACTGGAGAAGACACCGCTGAGCGCCACGGCGAGCAGGGAGGAGGCCGCGTAGGGGCGGTCGTTGACGTACTGCGCGAGCGCGGCGTCGGGTGCGCCGCCGCGTCCCTTGCCCTTGCCGCGCCGGACCAGTGCCACCGGGTCCACCTCGAGCAGCAGCGCCGCCGTGCAGCGTGCGGCGTCCGCCTCGGGGTAGAAAACGTGCGCCGTGCCGTAGGAGGTGGAGAACGCCTGCGCCTTGTCGGGATGCTTGTGCAGCAGGAAGCCGAGGTCGGTCGCGGGGCGCTCCGGGGCGCCGGTGGTACTGATCGTGAGGAACACGGAGTTACACCTCGAAACACCTTCTGAACTGGGACTACGCACGGGGATCCGGCGCTGGTGCCAACGTACAGGCCTCGGGCGCGGACGCCGCCGGATTTTCCGGGGGCCGGCCGGGGCGCGGGGCGCGCCCACGGCGAACGGCACCGTCCGCGGTGGGCGGACCCGTTCGGGGCGGGCGGTCCCGTTCGAGGTGGGCGGACCCGTTCGGGGCGGGTGGTCCCGTTCGAGGTGGGCGGACCCGTTCGGGGCGGGCGGACGGTCCCGTTCGGGAGCCGAGGGTTACGGCAGCTGGGACTGGACCTGGGAGGAGATCAGTTCCAGGTGGTCGAGGTCGGTGAGGTCGAGGAGTTGGAGGTAGATGCGCCGGGAGCCGGTTCCGGCGTAGTGGCCGATCTTGTCCACGACCTCGGCCGGGGAGCCCGCCAGGCCGTTGGCCTTCAGTTCGTCGACCTCGCGTCCGATGGCGGCGGCGCGGCGGGCGACCTCCTGGTCGTCCTTGCCGACGCAGACGACCAGGGCGTTGGAGTAGACGAGCTCGTCCGGGTCGCGTCCGGCCTCCTGGGCGGCGGTGCGCACCCGGCCGAACTGGCGCTCGCTGTCCTCGACGGAGGCGAACGGCATGTTGAACTCGTCGGCGTAGCGGGCGGCGAGCCGCGGCGTGCGGGTGGTGCCGTGGCCGCCGATGAGCACCGGGACCCTGGACTGGACGGGCTTGGGCAGTGCGGGCGAGCGTGTGAGGTCGTAGTGGGTGCCGTGGAAGTCGAAGGTCTTGCCGGTCTCGGTCGCCCACAGCCCGGTGACGATCTCCAGCTGCTCCTCGAGGCGGGCGAACTTCTCCTTGGGGAAAGGAATGCCGTAGGCCTTGTGCTCCTCCTCGAACCAGCCTGCGCCGAGGCCCAGTTCGACGCGGCCGCCGGACATCTGGTCGACCTGGGCGACCTGGATGGCGAGGACGCCGGGCAGGCGGAAGGTTCCTGCGGTCATCAGGGTGCCGAGCCGGATGCGCTTGGTCTCGCGGGCGAGACCGGCGAGGGTGATCCACGCGTCGGTGGGGCCGGGCAGGCCGTCGACGGAGCCCATCCTGAGGTAGTGGTCCGAGCGGAAGAAGGCGTCGAACCCGAGGTCCTCGGTGGCCTTGGCGACGGTGAGCAAGGTGTCGTAGGTGGCCCCCTGCTGGGGCTCGGTGAAGATGCGAAGATCCATGTCTCCATCCTGCACGGCGCCTCCCGCGAGGGCGTGCAGGTCGCCGCGGACCTGCCGCGGCCGCCGGCCCCGGGGGCGCCGGGCGGGCTTCGGGGGCTCCGGCCCGGTGCCCCGGCCGCTACCCGGCCTCCCGTTCCGGTACCGCGGCCTCCTCGCGGTCGGCCAGTCTGCGGAGCATCTCCAGGACCCGGTCACGGGACTCGTCCGCCGCGTCGATGGCCTCCATGCACTGCCAGTAGGTGCCCTCCTCGTCCGCCGAACTGGCGAGGCCGACCAGCGCGATGCCGACCTCGCCGAGCAGTCCGCCGAGATACAGGAGGGACTGGCGGGCGTCGCCAAGCTCGGTGAGCTGGGCCGCGCGCAGTTCGCCGGGGGCGAGTTCCGGTGTGTCCAGCACTCCGCAGCCACGGCCCGCCAGCTCGGTCAGCCCCAGGGCCTCGCCGCGCAGTTCGGGCGGTCCGGCGACCGCGAGGCGGCTGCCTATCGCCTGGGCCAGGGCCTGTGCCTGCCACACCTCGGTCAGCAGCTCCGGCTCGCCACCGCTCGCGGCCAGGGCCCGCCTGCTCGTCACGATGAGTCGAACAGCGTCCATGCGCTGCCCCCGTCTGTCCCGACGCGCTGCCCACGCGTCCACCCGAACGAACTCCCTTGTTCACTACCCAGAGTGAGGTGCGGTGAGACGAAAAGCCAGAGGAAGACCGAAATCTGTGGACAACAATGCGGAGACGGCGGGGATTTCAACTACTGACAGTGACAGCAGGTGCCGCGACTCTCCACGCCGGCCGGTCTCAGACGGGGAACCTGCGCTCGTTGCGGTCGATCTTGGCGCTCAGCGCCGCCAGCGGATCGATGCCCAGCACCTCGCACAACTGGAGGAGGTACGCGAGCACATCCGCGACCTCGTCGGTGACCCGCTGCGCGGTGTCGGGGTCGTGCATGACCCGCGCCGACTCCTCCGGCGTCAACCACTGGAAGATCTCCACCAGTTCGGACGCCTCCACGCTGAGCGCGGCGACGAGGTTCTTGGGGGTGTGGTACGGCTGCCAGTTCCGCGCCGCGGCGAACTCGGCGAGGCGGCGCTGGAGCCCGGCCAGGTCGGGTGCGGCCCCGGCCGGCTGGTCGCCGGCCGGGCGGTCGGAGGGAGCGCCCAGGGGATCGGTCACGGTCCAGGTGTACCACCCAGGCGCACCACCGCCACTCCGGGCACCCCCGCAGCCCAGGACGCGTCACTCACCGTCCCGACGGCGCGGATGTGCCCGCGCTCGCACATCCGCGCCGCCAGCCGCAGCAGTTCCGCGCGCTGGCGCGCGTCCAGGGAGCGGTCGAGGCCGTCGGCGAGCACCGTGAGGGTCTGGAGCGCCGCGGGGACCTCACCGGGCGCGTCCACCTCCAGCACGCCGGGCCCGGTGAGCAGCACCAGCGCCAGGGCGAGGTACCGCAACTCCCCGTCGCCGAGCCGCCCGAGCTCCGTACGGGTGCCGTCGCCGCGGTCGAGTACGGCGCGGATCCGCCCGGCGTCGTGGCACGGCTCGGCGAGCACGTCGGCGACCGGTCCGGCGCAGCCGGCCCCCGCCGCGGCCACCAGCAGTCCGTGCCGGCGTGCGCACTCGGTGCGGGTGCGCCACAGCACGTCGGCGAGGTTGTCGCAGCCGCCGAGCAGCCGCCCGGTGCCGGCCGGCACGGGGGCGCGCATGCCTTCGGGCCGGGGGTCGCAGGCGAAGACGGAGCGCAGGGCGAGCACCATCTGCTCGGCGGCGGCGAGCACCCTGCGCTGGCCGGGCGTCCGGCCGGCGACACGCAGCGGCAACAGGGCCGTGCCGAGCCGGTCGTCCGGGAGCGGCCCGCGGGTGACCGGTGTCGTCCCGGCCGTGTGCCAGGCGGCCTGCACGACGCGCCGCCCGGGGTCGCGCAGCGCGGTCTCCAGCAGGACGAGGCCGCCCGCCGTCAGCCGCTCCCCCACGATCCGCAGGTCGGGTTCGGCCTGCACGGCAACCTCCAGCCGGACCGGGCCCTCGGGGCCGTCGGCCGTGCAGCCGATCCGGAAGCCGCGGCGGCGCTGGGCGTCGGGCCGGGCCCGGGCCGGCACACAGGCGTCCGGGTCGGGGAACACCTCGGCGAGCGCGGTCCCGCCGGCCAGCCGGGACAGCGCCTCGTAGGCCCGCAGCGCGGTGCTCTTGCCGCTGCCGCTGGGGCCGGTCAGGAGGGTGAACGGACCGAGCGGCACAGCGGCGTTGCGGTGGCCGGCGAAGGCGGACAGCAGCAGCTCGGTGACGCACGGCCGGTCGGGGTGCCCCTGGGCGCCGTCCGGCCCGTCGGGGTCCGTGACCGGCTGGTGGGGCTCCGGGACGAGCCGGACGGACCGGGCGGTGCCGGGGCGCGGGGAGGGGAGGCTCATGTGCGGGACGGTAGGGGCCCTGTGCGGGGCGAACCGTTCCGCTCGAGCGGCCTTCCTACGATCGGGCTACGCGGGCGTCACACTCCGGGGACTCCGATCCCCTCCATCAGCCCGGTCACCTCCGTGCCGGCGGGCGTCAGCAGGAAGACGTTCCGGTCGACGCGGTGCATCCCGCTCGCCAGGCCGAAGACGACTCCGGTGCTGAAGTCCAGTACCCGCTTGGCGACCTCGGTCTCCGCGCCGGTCAGGTCGAGCAGGACGGGGATCCCCGCCATCAGCGTCTCCGCGACGTCGCGGGCGTCCGCGAACACGTTCACGCGCAGTACGACGAAGCGGCGTCGCGCCTCGGTCTCGGCCTCGGGCAGCGACCGGTGGCCGACCGACGACGGCCAGGCGTCGCGGCCCCGTAGCGGAACGACCTGGGCGAGCCCCTCCCACTGTTCGTCGGTGACATCGTGGCTGTTCACCGGCATGCTCCGTCCTGGGTCGCGCTGGCTGTGTGCATCGGGCAATTCTTACGCATGGTCACCCGTTCGGCCCAACAACGACACGCTCCGCCATTCCGGCACGGCGTGCGCGGGGCCTGCGGCGGGGCCGCCGTTGACCGGGGTGCGGGGGTCGGCTTCGATGGGTTCATGGCTGGTGGATCGCACGGCACCGGGGATCCGGTCCTCGCCCTCGGTACGCAGCGGGAGTGGGAGGAGTGGCTGGAGGAGCACCACGACGCCGCCACGGGAGCGTGGCTGCGGATCCCCCGCAGGGGTTCCGGCGCGTCGGGGCCGGACTACGCCACGGCTCTGGACTCGGCGCTGTGCTTCGGCTGGATCGACGGGCAGAAACGGACGCTGGACGACACGCACTGGCTGCAACGGTTCACGCCGCGCCGGCCGGGCAGCAGGTGGTCGGAGATCAACCGGCGCAAGGCCACCGCGCTGATCGAGCAGGGCCGCATGCGGGAGCACGGTCTGCGGGAGGTGGAGCGGGCGCGGGCGGACGGCCGCTGGGAGGCGGCGTACCCCGCCCAGAGCACGGCGACGGTGCCCGACGACCTGCGTGCGGCCCTGGACGCCGCGCCCCGGGCCCGCGACCTCTTCGCCGCCCTCGACAGCCGCAACCGCTACGCGATCCTGTACCGCGTCCAGGAGGCGAAGCGACCGCAGACCCGCGCCGCGCGCATCGAGAAGTACGTCGCCATGCTGGCGGAGGGCAGGAAGCCCCATCCCTGACGGGTGGGCCGACCGCACGCTCCCCGGGCGCGCCCCGCGGCCGCTGCGGCGTCCCGGTCCCGGCTGCGGCGGGTGGGTAGCCCGGGGTGGGTCAGTGGGTTGGCCGAGGAGCCGACCGGCCGGTCGCCCCGGCCCGACGACCGGTCACCGGCAACCGGCCCGCCCGGCCGTGGCCCGGCGGCCCCACCCGGTCGACGGCCGCCCGCTCACGGACGACCGACGGCCCGGACGACCGACGGCCCGGCGGGCCGGACGGCCGGACGGGCCGTCGGGTCGCGTGGCGGCAGCCCTGCCGCACGGCGGTGCCGTCAGCCCGCGACGACCGCCTCCGCCGCCGCGACGCCGCAGACCCGGGCGGCGCCGTGGGTGGCGATGTGGAGGGCGCCCCGGGGAGCGGACTGGGGGACGCCCATCTCGACGACAACGGTGTCGGGGTCCGCGCCGAGGAGGAGGTCCAGGGCCGTGCGCATCCACGGGTGCCGGTGTTCGTCGCGGACCACGGCGACGATGCGGCGCCCGCCCGCCGCCCGCAATGCCTCGGCGCCCGCGTCGGGGCCGGAGAAGCAGCCGGTCACGGTACCGGGCAGGAGCCGCTCCAGTTCCGTGCCGACGCCCCAGGGCGTCTCGTCGCCGACGGCGATGTTGGCGACGGGGTTGAACGTGGCCACGTACACCGGTCCGGTCACCGGCGCGGTGGCACCGGCACGGGTGACGGTCACCGCCCGGCGGGCCGCCGTCAGGCCGATGTCCGGGTCGGGCTCGTACGCCGTCTCGGGGGCGTGCCGCGCCTGCGCGGCCCAGTCGGCCAGGTCGCGCACCCGGGCCGCGGCGTCGGCCAGGCGCTCCTCGGCGAGCCCGCCGGAGCGCACGGCGTTCACGAGCGCGTCCCGCAGACCGAGCACGGTGCCCTCGTCGCACAGTCCGCCGCCCACGCAGATCGCGTCGGCGCCGGCGGCGATGGCGAGGACGACGCCCTGCTCCAGGCCGTAGGTGCCGGAGACGGCCCGCATCTCCATGCCGTCGGTGACGATCAGTCCCTGGTAGCCGAGTTCGCCGCGCAGCAGGTCGGTGAGGATGCGCCGGGAGAGCGTGGCCGGGCGGTCCGGGTCGAGGACCGGCACCCGGATGTGCGCACTCATGACGGCGCGGGTGCCGGCCGCCATCGCGGCCCGGAACGGCCGGAGTTCGCGCTCGTGCAGCGTCGTGGCGTCCAGGTCGATGTGCGGGAGCGCGTGGTGGGAGTCGACGCTGGTGTCGCCGTGCCCGGGGAAGTGCTTGGTGCAGGCGGCGACGCCGGTGGACTGCAGGCCCTCGACGTAGGCGGCGGTGTGCCGGGCCACCAGGTCGGTGTCGCGGCCGAAGGAGCGCACGCCGATCACCGGGTTGTCGGGGTTGGCGTTGACGTCGGCCGACGGGGCCCAGTTGAGGTTGACCCCGCACTCGGCGAGGCGTCGGCCCAGTTCGCGGGCGACGCCCCGGGTGAGGCCGGTGTCGTCGACGGCGCCGAGCGCGTGGTTGCCGGGGAAGGAGGAGCCCGTACGGACTTCGAGGCGGGTGACGTCACCGCTCTCCTCGTCGATGGCGACCAGGAGGTCGTCCCGCTCGGCCCGCAACCGCGCGGTGAGCGCGGTGACCTGCTCCGCGTCGGTGACGTTGCGACCGAACAGGGCGACGGAGGCGAGACCCTCGCCGAGCCTGCGCAGCACCCAGTCCGGCGCGGTGGTGCCGGCGAAGCCCGGCTGGAGTACGGCGAGCGCGTCCCGGGTGAGGGTGTCGGTGCCGGTGGTGAATGTCGTCATCGGGTGGCGTTATCCCTTCACGGCGCCCGCGGTGAGGCCGCTGACGGCCCTGCGCTGCAGGAAGACGAAGAGGATCAGGATGGGCACGGCGAACAGGGAGGAGGCGGCCATGGTCGCGCCCCAGTCGTTGCCGAACTGGGTCTGGAAGCTGGAGAGCCACAGGGGCAGGGTCTGCGCCTCGGCGTCCTTGTTGAGCACCAGCACGAGCGGGAACTCGTTCCAGGCGGTGATGAAGCCGAACATCGAGGTGGACATCAGGCCCGGTGCGAGCAGCGGCAGGATGACCCGGCGGAACGCCTGGGCGCGGGTGCAGCCGTCGACCATCGCCGACTCCTCCAGTTCCTTCGGCACGGCGGCGACGAAGCCGCGCAGCGTCAGGACGGTGAAGGGCAGGATCATCATCATGTAGAAGGCGGTGAGGGGCACCAGGCTGTTCAGCATCGAGGCGTCCCGCACGATCATGTAGATCGCGATGACCATGACCTCCCAGGGCGCCATCTGGGCGAGCATGAAGCCGATGACGAAGCCGCGCCGTCCCCTGAACCGCATGCGGGCCAGGGCGAAGGAGCCGGCCAGCGCGATGATCAGGGAGAAGACGACAGCCAGGACGGTGACGGTCAGCGAGTTGCGGACGTACGTCCAGAAGTGGTCGGCGTCGGTCGCCGTCCTGAAGTGCTCGAACGTGACCTCGGTCGGGAACCAGACGGGGGTCTCCGAGATGATGTCGCCGGTCGGTTTGAACGCCGTGGCGAACATCCAGTACACCGGGAAGACGAAGACGACGAACAGGACGGCGGCCGTGACGTTGGGCCACAGGCGGCCGAAGAGCGAGCGTTTCACAGCTCGTCCTCCTCTTGCTTGAGCACGATCCTGAGGTAGTAGGCGGTCAGTCCGAGCATGATCAGGACGGTCAGTACGGCGATCGCCGCGCCCATCCCGTAGTGCTGGTTGCCGACGCCCTCGATGTAGGCGTAGACGGGCAGGATCTCGGTGAGCCGGTCGGGGCCGCCGCCGTTGAAGGTGAAGACCTGGACGAACGCCTTGAAGATCCAGATGATCTCCAGGAACGTCGTGGCGTAGAGGAACGGCCGCAGGACCGGCAGGGTGACCGTGGTGAAGCTCCGCCAGGCGCCGGCGCCGTCGAGGGCGGCGGCCTCGTACAGTTCGCCGGGGATGGTGGTGGTCGCCGCGTAGAGGTTGATCGCGACGAACGGGATGGACATCCAGACGATCAGCAGGGTGACGACGAAGAACGTCGACATCTGGCTGCTGGTCCAGCTGTGGTCGGCCATGGAGTGCCAGCCGAGCTTGTCCAGGACCCAGTTGACCACACCGAAGCGCTGGGCGAACAGCCACTGGTAGACGGTGGTGGCGGCCACGACGGGCATGGCCCAGGCCAGCACCAGGCCGATCAGCAGCGTGAACCGCATGCGCTTGCCGAGGCGGGCGAGCAGCAGGCCGGTAAGTGCGCCGAGGACCATGGTCAGGGCGACGTTGACCGCCGTGAACAGGATGGAGCGCAGGGTGACCCGCCAGAAGTCCTCGCCGGTGAGGACCTCCTTGTAGTTGTCGATGCCGTTCCACTCGGTGACGTGCTGGATCAGCTGCGCCATGTTGAGGTTCTGGAACGACAGCAGCACGTCCTTCAGCAGCGGCCAGCCGAGCAGCAGCACGGTGGCCGCGCAGGCGGGCAGCAGCAACAGGTACGGGGCGAGCGCGCCGGCGCGCGACGCGGCTCGCTGTGTGGGCCTGCCGGATCCCCCGTCGTCCTTCTTGCGGACGTCCGCCGGGCCGGAGGGCGGCCGTTCGGTCTGCACGGTCATGCTCGCGATCTCTCTTCTCGGCCTGTTCAACGCCGGGGCGGGGACCGTCGTTGGGCCGGTCCCCGCTCCGGTCGGAGTGCTTGCGCTTCTACTGCTGCTGCGCCAGGCGCTTGTTGAACTCGCCCTCGACCTGCTTCGCGGCGTCGGCCGGGGACTTGCCGTTCAGCACGGCGGTCAGGTACGTCTTGATCGGGTTGGGGGCGTTCTCGACCGCGGCCCACTCGGGGATCAGCGGCGTGGTGCCGCCGACGGCGGCGGCCGGCGCGGCGGCCTCGGCGGGGGCGTTGCCCTTGAGGTTGCTCTGCAGCGACTCCTTGTTGGGGATGACGCCGTTGAGCTTGGCGAGCTGGCCCTCGAACCTGTCGGACAGCGCGATCTTCAGGAACTCCTTGGCGAGGTCCTGCTTCTTGCTGCCCGCGGCGACCGCGAGGTTGGAGCCGCCCAGGAAGACGCCCTCGGGCTTGTCGGCGGTCTCACCCGGGATGGTGAAGTAGCCGATCTCCTTCTCGATCTTCGGATTGGCCTTGATCGCGATGCCGGCTTCCCAGCCCATGCCGATGAACGCGCCGGTCCTGCCCTTGGCGAAGACCTCGCCCTGCTGCGGGGTGGCCTCGTCCTTGTCCTTGGGCGCCTTGGACAGCGCCTGGAACTTCTTGTAGGTCTCCGCGGCGGCGGCGACCTTCGGGTCGTCGAGGTTGGAGACGTACGTGTCACCGTCCTTCTTGACCAGCTCGCCCCCTTCGCCGATCACCAGGCCGACGAAGTGGTACCAGTTCTGGCCGGGCAGGTAGATCGGCTCGGCGTCGGTCTTCTCACCGATCGTCTTGAGCGCGTCGTAGAACTCGTCGCGGGTCTTCGGCGTGTCCTTGAGGCCGGCGTCCGCCCAGACCTTCTTGTTGTAGAGGACGACGCGGTTGGCGAAGTACCAGGGCGCCGCGTACTGCTTGCCCTCGAAGAGGGACGACTCGTTGAGCGACTCGGTCCAGTCGCCGCCGATCTCGGACTTGAGGTCGGCGAGGTCGGCCAGGCCGCCGGTCTTGGCGTAGGCCGGGGTCTGGGTGTTGCCGATCTCGAAGACGTCCGGCGGGTTCTCCTCGGACAGCGCGGTGGTCAGCTTCTGCTGGATGCCGTTCCACTGCTGGACCTCGAACGTGACCTTCGCCTTGGTCTTCTTCTCGAACTCGGCGGCGAGGTCCTTCTGCCACTGGTCCGGCGACGAGCCGTCCATCACCCACACGGTGAGCGTCTCGCCGGCGTAACCGTCCGCGCCGGTCTTCTTGCCGTCGTCACCGTCGTCGCCGCCGCACGCGGCGACGGAGAACAACATGCCCGCGACCCCGATCGCGGCTATCAGCTTGCGCTTCACGCGCCACCCCTCCTCAGGAATGCCTTGCACACCCACGCCCTCGGCGGTGACCCTCACAACGGCGCAACAGCTCGGCGGGCTGGGACCCGGCTTCCGCTAAATGGTTTAGACCAGCAAGGGGAGCTTGGCCTAGACCTATGGCCCTGTCAAGGGTCGTCGCCTCCCCGGCAGGTAACGGGTCGGACACCACCACCCGGGCACAGAACTCCACCCAAACACGGACGTGTCGAAGGTTGGACTAGACCAAAAGAGGACGCGCGGTTATAACGGGATCGCCGAGCGTGCGGCGCCGAACCCGGCCGTCCGCCGACGTGCACCGCGGCCGGCACCTGCCGGCCGCACGCCGGAACCGCAGCCGGAAGGCAGGTCATGAGCACGGACGTCAGCAGCGCCCAGGCCCACGCGGGGGCGCCGGGCCGCACCGGTCGCGTCCCGAAGTACTACCGGATCAAGCAGCGGTTACTGCAGATGACCGAGGCGCGGGCGCCGGGCTCGCCGATGCCGGCCGAGCGGCTGCTCGCCGTGGAGTTCCGCACCTCCCGCACCACCGTCCGCAAGGCCCTCCAGGAGCTCGTGGGCGAGGGGCGGCTGGACCGGATCCAGGGCAAGGGCACGTTCGTGGCCCGCCCGAAGGTGTACCGCACCCTTCAACTGACCTCGTACACGGAGGACATGGAGGCCCAGGGCCTCCACCCCGCGTCCCAGGTGCTCGACATCGGGTACGTGGCGGCCGAGGAGGAACTGGCGGCCCTGCTCGGGGTGGAGCCGGGTGACCGGGTGCTGCGGATCGAGCGGCTGCGGCTGGCGGGCGGGGAGCCGATGGCGATCGAGGCGACCCACCTGTCCGCCGCCCGCTTCCCGGGCCTGCGCCGCAACCTCGCCCGGTACACCTCGCTGTACACGACCCTCGCCGAGGTGTACGGAGTGCGGCCGGCGGAGGCCGACGAGACCATCGAGACCTCCCCGGCGACCCCGCGCGAGGCCGCACTGCTCGGCACCGACGTCGGCCTGCCGATGCTGCTGCTGTCCCGGCACTCGCGCGACGAGAGGGGGATGCCGGTGGAGTGGGTCCGCTCGGTGTACCGGGGGTCGCGCTACCGGTTCACGGCCACCCTGACCCGGCCGGTGCCCTGACTCCGGCGCCCCGGCGGCGGGCCGTCGCGGGCGAGGTTCACCGGGCGTTCCTTGACACGCGTCAATGACCCAGACCCATAATTGGTCTGAACCAATGACCCTCCCCCGGTCCCTCGGAGGTCCCGCATGGCTGAGCGCGGCCACCCGCGCCTGACGCGGTGGGCGCACGCGGTGCTCCAGCCGGGCTTCGCCGGAACCACCGTCCCGGACTGGGTGCGCCGCCGGATCGCCGAGGGGCTCTCCTCCGTCGTCCTGTCCGGGCGCAACATCCACGACCCCGAGCAGGTGGCGGCGCTCGGTGCCGCGCTGCGCGCCGAGAATCCCGACCTCGTCGTCGCCGTCGACGAGGAGGCGGGTGACGTCACCCGCATCGAGGCCCGCACCGGGGCGTCCCGCCCGGGCAATCTCGCCCTGGGCGCCGTCGACGACATCGACCTCACCGAGCGGGTCGCCCGGGACGTCGGCCGGGAGCTGCGCTCCCTCGGCATCTCCCTGACGTACGCGCCCAGCGCTGACGTCAACACCAACCCGCTGAACCCGGTCGTCGGCGTCCGCTCGTTCGGCTCGCGCACCGACGTGGTCTCCCGGCACGCCGCCGCCTGGGTGCGCGGCCTCCAGTCCGCCGGCGTGGCGGCCTGCGCCAAGCACTTCCCGGGCCACGGTGACACCGTCGTCGGCTCCCCTCTCGGGCTGCCGCACGTCGCGACGCCCGCCGGCACCCTCGCCCTGACCGCGCTGCCCCCGTTCATCGCCGCGATGGAGGCCGGTGTGCGCGCCGTCTTGGCGGCGCACCTGCTCGTCCCGGCCTACGACGAGCGGTGGCCGGCGACCCTGAGCCGTCCGGTCCTCCAGGACCTGCTGCGCGCCGAACTCGGTTTCACCGGCCTCATCGTGACCGACGCCATCGGGGCGAGCGCCGTCGCCGGCCGCCACGGTCCGACGGGCACCGCCGTACGCGCGGTCGCGGCGGGCGCGGACACCGTCCGTCTCGGCGGCGAGGACGCCGACGAACAGACCACGGCCCGGTCGGCGGCCGCCCTGGTGCGGGCCGTGCTGGACGGGCGGCTGCCGGAGCAGCGGCTCGCCCGGGCCGCCGAGCGCGTACGGGGGTTCGCCGCGTGGTCGGCCGGGCTGCGGCACGACGCGGCCGTGCCGGACGACACCGCGGGCATCGGCCTGACCGCGGCGCGGCGGGCCGTGCGCGTCCACCACAAGCCGGACACGGACGCCGAGTTCCCGCTCACCGGCACCGCCCACGTGGTGGAGCTGTCCCCCGGCACCGCCGTCGCCGTCGACCGCGGCACCCCGTGGGGCGTGGCGGAACCGCTGAAGGAGCTGCGCCCCGGCACGACCTCCGTGCGCATCGGCGAGGGCGAGCTCCAGGGCGGCGACCAGGTCCTCGACCGCCTGGCGCTGGCCCCGGCGGCGGGCCGCCCGCTCGTCGTGGTCGTCCGGGACGCGGCCCGCCACGGCTGGATGACCAGGGCCCTGGCCGGCCTGGTGCGCCGGCGGCCCGACGCCCTGGTCGTCGAGATGGGCGTGCCCGCGGGCTCGCGCCCCGGTGCCGTCTACCTGGCCACCCACGGGGCCACGCGCGTGTCGGGCATCGCCGCGGCCGAGGTGCTCGTGGGGCACGTGGGACCGTAGCGTCCGGCCAAGCGCACCCCACGCCGCACGCGTCGGGGCGGCCCCGGCGAGCGGGCGCACCGTGACCGTGCCTCGACCGGGCGGGGCGTCCGCGGGGCCGGCAGAAGCAGGCTGAACGGGCGTCAGCGGACGTGCCGTCGGCTCGCGTTGATCGCCGCCGCGCCAGGGAAGGGTGCGGCCGGAAGAGGTGAACCGGACCGTCGTGCGCCTGCGACGGCAGGGGCGAGGTCGTCTCTCGGCGCGGGCACGGGCCGGCCACGGGCGGCGCCCGGTCGCGTCCTGGTCTGGTTCGGCACGGCGACCGGCATCCCGAGCAACGCCGCGCCCATACGGATCACCCAGAACACCAGCGGAGTCCCCGGCGCGAGCGAGCAGGGCGACGCCTTCGGTGGCTCCCTCGCCGTGGCCGACCTCAACCGGGACGGACTCGCCGACAACGTGATCGGCACCCCCTACGAGGATCTGGCCAAGCCCCGCGCCGGCCTGGTGACGGTCGTCCCGGGCCGCCGCACAGACGACCTCGGCACCGGCGCAGTCGTCACCGGGCGGGGGCGGGCCCATGGCCGCGTCGTGTCAAGCGCCGACGTACTGGGCGAGGTGCTCGCCCGTGAGGGTGGAGCGCGCGGCGACGAGATCGGCGGGTGTGCCCTCGAAGACGATCCGGCCGCCGTCGTGGCCGGCGCCGGGGCCGAGGTCGATGATCCAGTCGGCGTGCGCCATGACCGCCTGGTGGTGCTCCACGACGATGACCGTCCTGCCGGCGTCCACCAACCGGTCGAGCAGGGCGAGCAGTTGCTCGACGTCGGCCAGGTGCAGGCCGCTGGTCGGCTCGTCGAGGACGTAGACGCTGCCCGTTCCGGCCATGTGGCCGGCGAGCTTCAGCCGTTGCCGCTCGCCGCCGGAGAGGGTGGTGAGCGGCTGGCCGAGGCTCAGGTAGCCCAGGCCGACCTCGGCGAGCCGGTCGAGGACGGCACACGCGGCCGGCGTCCGTGCGTCCCCGCGCCGGAAGAACTCGGCCGCCTCGGACACCGGCATCGCGAACACCTCGCTGATGTCCCGGCCGCCGAGCCGGTACCGGAGCACGGAGCCCTGGAACCGCCTGCCCTCGCACTCCTCGCACGTGGTGGCGACGCCGGCCATGATCGCCAGGTCGGTGTAGAGCACACCGGCGCCCTTGCACGTGGGGCAGGCACCCTCGGAGTTGGGGCTGAACAGGGCGGGCTTGACCCCGTTGGCCCTGGCGAACGCCTTGCGGATCGGCTCGAGCATGCCCGTGCAGGTGGCCGGGTTGCTGCGCCGGGAGCCCTTGATGGGCGACTGGTCCACCGTGACGACGCCGTCGCGGCCCGCCACCGAGCCGTGGATCAGGGAACTCTTGCCGGAGCCCGCGACCCCGGTGACCACGGTGAGCACGCCGAGCGGGATGTCCACGTCGACGTTGCGCAGGTTGTGGGCGTCGGCGCCGCGCACCTCCAGCGCGCCTGACCTCTCGCGCACGGACGGCTTCAGCGCGGCCCGGTCGTCCAGGTGCCGTCCGGTGACGGTGCCCGCGGCCCGCAGCCCCTCGACGGTGCCCTCGAAGACAACCTCACCGCCCTCGGTACCCGCGTGCGGTCCGAGGTCGACGACGTGGTCGGCGATCGTGATCGTCTCCGGCCTGTGCTCCACGACCAGTACGGTGTTGCCCTTGTCGCGCAGGCGCAGCAGCAGGTCGTTCATCCGCTGGATGTCGTGCGGGTGCAGCCCGGCGGTGGGCTCGTCGAAGACGTAGGTGACGTCGGTGAGCGCGGAGCCCAGGTGGCGGACCATCCTGACGCGCTGGGCCTCACCGCCCGAGAGCGTGCTCGAGGACCGGTCGAGCGAGAGGTAGCCCAGGCCGATCCGGACGAACGAGTCGAGGGTCTGGCCGAGCACCGCGAGCAGCGTGGTGACCGACGGGTCGGTCAGGGAGCGGATCCAGTCCGCGAGGTCGCTGATCTGCAGGGCGCAGGCATCGGCGATGCCGAGGCCGTCGATCTTCGCGGACCGGGCGGTCCCGCTGAGCCGGGTGCCGTGGCACTCGGGGCAGGCGGAGAACGCCACCGCCCGTTCCACGAAGGCACGGATGTGCGGCTGGAGCGTCTCCCTGTCCTTGGACAGGAACGACTTGCGCACCCGCGCGAGGAGACCCTCGTACGTGGTGCCGACGCCCTTGACCCTGACCTTGACCGGGCCCCCGTGCAGGAAGTCGTGCCTTTCCCGTTCGGTGTAGTCACGGATCGGCTTGTGCGGATCGAGGAGGCCCGACTCGGTGAACGACTGCACCGCCCACCCGTCGGGCTTCCAGCCGGGGACCGTGATCGCGCCGTCCGCGAGCGACCTGGAGTCGTCGAAGAGCTGGGCGGGATCGATGTCCGAGACGGTGCCCAGGCCCTCGCACCGCAGACACATGCCGCCCACGACGCTGAAGCCCTTCTCGATCTTCCTGCCGTTCACCACGAGGACACCCGACGCGTCGGCCGAGGCGATGTTGAAGGCGAACGCCTTCTGCGACCCGATGTACGGCTCGGCGAGCCGGCTGAAGAGGATGCGCAGCAAGGTGCCCGCGTCGGTGGCGGTGCCGACCGTGGAGCGGAGGCTGGTGCCCATCGGCTGCTGGTCGACCAGGATCGCGGTGGTCAGCCCGTCGAGCGCGTCGACCTCGGGCCGCGCCAGGGTGGGCATGAAGCCCTGGACGAAGGCGCTGTAGGTCTCGTTGATCAGCCGTTGTGACTCCGCGGCGATCGTGTCGAACACGAGGGAGCTCTTCCCCGAGCCGGAGACCCCGGTGAACACCGTCAGCCGCCGTTTGGGAATCTCCACGTGCACGTTCTTGAGGTTGTTCTCACGTGCCCCGTGCACGCGGATCAGATCGTGGCTGTCGGCTGCACACGGCGCAGCGGGCTGGAGGTCCGTCTCCGGGCCGGCCGTCATGGTGTCCCTCCCGTTGGTCGGACGCGGGGCGCCTTCGTCGAGCGACGTGGTGACGCGTTTCTGAACGTCCCGGTTCATGGGCTAAAGCGTAGACCTGCAAAGTCGGTTGAGAGTTATGGGGAAACTGGGCCGCGTTCCACGGATAAAGTCTCAAACCGTGAAGTACCTGCGCCCCCACGACCTGGCCCGTGAGCACGGCTTGTCGACCCAGGCGGTCCGCAACTACGAGCGGGACGGGTTCATCCCGCTCGCCGGGCGCACCCCGTCCGGCTACCGCACCTACACCGAGATCCACGCGGCGGCCCTGCGCGCCTACCTGGCGCTGGTCCGGGCCCACGGTCACGCGACGGGCGGCGAGATCATGCGGTCGCTCAACGCCGGCGACCTCGAGGCCGCGCTGACCGCCGTCGACCGCGGCCACGCCCAACTACTGCGCGACAGAAGCACGCTGGACGCGGTGGGACGGGCGGTGGAGCACCTCACCCGCGGTCCCGGTGTCGGCGGACACACGTCCTCCGGCCGGGAGCCGCTCAGCATCGGCGAACTCGCGCGCCGTCTGGGGGTGACCGCGGCGACCCTGCGGAACTGGGAGGCGGTGGGCATCCTCACCCCCGCCCGGGAGCCGGGCACCGGCCACCGTGCGTTCGGCGCCACGGACGTACGCGACGCCGAGCTGACCCACCTCCTCCGGCGCGGAGGCTACCCGCTGGAGCACATCCGCACGGTGGTTCGGCAGGTCCGCACGGCCGGCGGCACCGAGGCGCTGTCCGCCGCCCTCGACGACTGGCGGCGACGGCTCACCGCCCGCGGTGTGTCCATGCTCGACGCGGCGGCCGTGCTGGGCACATACGTGGCCCTCCTGGACGTCGCCCCGGCCGCACCGCCGGCCACCAGGCAACCCGCCCCCGCGCCGGGGTCCCCACCCACGCCTTGAGACTGCGCGGCGGCAAGGGCCGGGCCGTGGCCGTGCGGCCCGACGTCCGGTTCGCCGCGGCGGTCGGCGGAGGGTCGGCCCCGCGGTCTGCGTGCTCCGCCGCACCGGCGACGACCTGTGCACCGTCGTCGGCGACCGGCTCGCGGCGCTGCCGCGGGTGGCCGCCGCGGAGACCACGGTAACCCTGCGGCGCCCGAAATCCGTTACGTCACACCGGAACTGATGGGCGGGCAGCGCCACGACGGCCGTTTCCCTCCGCGTGCCCCGGGCCGCTCGCAGGATGACATTGGTGTCCGGCTGGTCGATCTCGGCGAAGAGGTGCGCCGCGCCCTGGCCGATCATCTCGGTCGGCCGGTGAACGGGGCGGTGCTCCGGCTGAGGATCTGCCCCTTGCCGGTCACCGTCAGGCGAGGACCGGCGCCGCGTGTCCTGGAGCGCGCGTCAACGGGCCGCGGCCCGGGGTCCGCCGGCACGTCGTCCAGGACTGCCTCCTCCACGCCCTGACGCCGCACTCGGTGAGCGCGACGGCCGGAGCCGGATCCCCCGGGTGGCGGCGGGCCGAGCCGGTCGGCTCCGGGGCTTCGGCCATCCTGGCCACGGTGCCGGGCCGCTCGCTCGGGCCGAGCCCGATCAGCGGCCTGACGTCCGCCGTGTCGCGAGGCCCCGCTGCCGGAGAACGGTCGCCGCACGCCTGCTCGTCGGCAGCTCACCGGCCGTCCATCCGACGCTCTTGGCCGGTCCGCCCCGTCCTCGACGGTGTGTCGAGGCACGCCCTTCCGGTCCTCAGCCGAGGAAGTGGAACCCGGGCGGGGGGTGCATGAGGAAGTCGTGGTGCGAGATGTTCCACGCGTACGCACCGGCGAGGCTGAAGGCCACCCTGTCGCCCGCCCGCAGTCCCGGCACCGGAACCTGCCGGGCCAAGAGGTCCTTGGGGGTGCACAGTTGGCCGCTCAGGGTGACCGTGCCGGATCCGGCGGCGGGCCGTGGCCACGGGTGGGGCCAGGCGTCCACGGGCAGCACCGAGCAGGGCTGGTCGTGGCCCTTGGTCGCCGGGGTGCGCAGGTGGTGAGTGCCGCCGCGCACGACGGCGAAGTCCTCGCCGTGGCTGCGCTTCACGTCCAGGACCTCGGTGGCGTACCAGCCGCAGTAGGCGGTGAGCGCTCGTCCCGGTTCGATGCGCAGGGTCAGGTCCGGGTGGTGCTCGACGAGCCGGGCGAGTCCCTTGCCGTAGGTGTCCCAGTCGTACCGGCGGTCGGGGGTCGTGTAGTCGACGTGCATGCCGCCGCCGACGTTGACCTCGGTGAGGCGGACGCGGTGGCGGGAGGCGAGTTCGGTGGCCCAGTCGACCACCGACTCGGCCACGCCGATCTGCTCCTCCGCCTCCAGGCCGCTGGCCAGGTGGGCGTGGACGCCCAGGAACCGCAGGTGCGGGAACGTGCCGTCGGTCAGCAGGGCGACGGCGGTGTCGGCGTCGCAGGGGTCGAGGCCGAACGGGGTGGGTCGGCCGCCCATGGCGAGGGAACTGCCCTCCAGTGAAGCGGCGGACAGGGGCAGATTGCAGCGCGGGAGGACGCCGACGGGCGTCTCCGGGGCCCGGCGGGCGGCCAGGTCGGCGAGCATGCGCAGCTCGTGGAGGCTCTCGACGTGGAAGCGTTCCACTCCGAGGTCCAGGGCAGCGGTGATCTCGGCCGGGGTCTTGCCGGGGCCTCCGAACGCGAGGGGGCGGCCGGGCACGGCGCGGCCCACGTGCGCGAGTTCGCCGCCCGACGACACCTCGTACCCGTCGACGTACGGCGAGAGCGCGGCCAGCAGCTCCGGTTCGGGATTGGCCTTGGCGGCGTAGTAGAGCTCGACGCGCTCGGGCAGCGCGGCTCGCACGGCGCCGGCGTGTGCGCGCAGCGCCGCCAGGTCGTAGACGTAGGCGGGCAGGCCGTCGGAGGACAGGTCGCGGACGAGGGTGCGCACCGCGCGGGTGGGGGCGGTCATCGGGCGTGGCTCCACGAGTCGTCGGCGGCCTCGGACAGCACGTCCTCGGCGAAGGGGGAGGGCAGGCGGACGTAGCCGGCCTGGCGGTCGGCCTTGCGCTCCCAGCGGGTGAGGAGGTTGGCCTTGGCGGGCAGCGGGACGCCGGCGAGGAGCGCCGCGAGCCGGGGCGGGCAGCCGTGGCGGTCGGCGTACGCCTGGAGGGCGGCGCGGACCTGGGCCCACAGAGCGTGCTCGGTCTCCGGATGCAGATCGGCGACGGCGGCCAGCAACTCGGCGATGTGATTGACGAACAGGCAGTACGCGACACGGTCCCAGCCGCGCTCGGCGTCGTACGTCATCGGACCGGACACCGCGGCGGGCAGCGCGGCGAGGGTGTCGGCGTGGACCTCGGGCACCAGCTTGGTGCCCTCCAGGTCACGGAAGAGCACCTGGGCGGGCATGCCGTCGTCGTCGACGCAGACGACCACGTTCTGCAGGTGGGGCTCCAGCACCAGGCCGTGGTCGAAGTAGGCGGCCAGGACGGGCGGGACGAGGAGCCTCAGGTACGCGGCCCACCAGTCGAGCGCGATGCCGGGGCCCGTGCCGTCGAGGAGGCGGGAGATGTGGCCGGGGCCGCTGGGGTACTCGTCGGCGACGGCGGCGGCGAGGAGCGGGGTGGTGCCGGGCAGGAGCCGGGCGGCAAGCCCCTCGCGGACGATCACGCCGAAGCCCTCGAGCAGGGCCCGGTCCGGCGTGCCGTCGGGGCCGGGCAGGGCGAGGCTGCGGTAGGCGGGCTCGCGGAGCATGGCGCTGCCGGGGAACCGGTCGGTCAGGTCGTCGAGGACGGGCCCGAGGAGGCGGGTCAGGGCCACGGCGCCTGTGAGCTCATAACTGGCGTTCTTGCGCAGGCAGTTGGTGATGCGGACATTCAGGCTGAACTTGAGGAACGTGTCACCGTCGTAGAGGGTGCGGACGGAGGCCGTGGCGGCGAAGGGGGCGCCGCCGGTCCCGAGGTCCAGGATGTCGCCGCGGTCCAGGGCGGCGCGCAGCGCGGGGTGGCCACTGAGCAACTCGTACTGCCACGGGTGCACCGGCAGCAGCCGGTAGCCCTCCGGTACGCCGTCGACGAGCCCGTCCAGGCGGGCGGTGGCCGCCGGTTCGGCCGTCTCCTCGATGATCAGCCCCTCGCGGACGGCGAGGTGGCGCAGGAGGAAGGACGCGCCGACCTCGGGGGCGTACGCGAGCCAGGAGGCGGTGTCACCGGTGCGGGCCTTGGGGGTGGGGTGGAATCGGTGGCCGAAGAGCAGGGACTGCTCCGAGGCGAGGTAGGTGTCCTGGTTGGCCGTGCGGGTCGCGCGGGCGGCGAGGGCCGCCGTGACGGCCTGGTGGCTGGAGGCGATCTGGCCGAGGAACTCGTCGTTGCGCACCCCGGTGCGCAACGACAGCTCGTCCTGGACGTGTTCGGCGAGGCGTCGCCAGCCGATGCGCTCCCATTCACCGTCTCGCTGTTCGTGGACGGGGCCGGTGAAGCGGTGCGCGCCGAGCAGGGACCTGCGGCGCAGCGCCACGCGCAGCAGCACGCCGCGGCGGGGCAGGCGCAGCAGGAGGTGGCCGTCGCTGGCGGCCGTCTGGTGCTCCGGCCCGGAGACCTCGCGCAGCAGGCAGTTGAGGAGGGTGTGCGCCACCATGGTGTCCGCGTCGGGCAGTTCGGCGGGGACGGCGGGGCGGGGGACGGTGCCCTGGGATCGGGGCTGCGACATCAACGGCTCCAGCGAGTGCGCAGGGGGTTCACAAGGGGCAGAGCGGTGGGAACGATCGTGACCAGGGCCACGGCGGTGCCCGTCAGGACCGGGGCCGCCGGTCCGAAGAAGCTGTTGCCGACAGCGGCGGCGATGCCTGCCGCGACGGCCCCGGCCTTCGAGAAGAACTCGAGCGAGCCGAACAGGCCGCCGGGCGCCCGGCCCTTGGCGCAGTCGGCGGCCAGTACGGACAGGCAGACGAGCCCGAGGGTGAGTCCGGCTCCGAGCACGAGACGTACGGCGGTGAGGGCGGGCAGCGAGACGGCCACGCCGTGTCCGGCGAGACCGAGCGCGATGCAGAGGAAACCGAGGGCGAGACCGAGCCGGGGGCGGGGGTGGAACGCCTTGTGCACCGCCATCGCCGTGACCAGATAGCACAGGTGCGGCAGGGCGAACAGGACACCGGAGATCGCCTGGGAGGTGCCGGGCAGCCGCTCCTCGATGAGCGCGACGAGGTACGGGAAGGAGATGACGGTGGAGAAGACGAAGGCGAACTCCAGGGCGTAGAGGACCCGCAGAGGCGTCGCCGATGCCGATGCCGCCCCCGGGACCGTCTCCGGTGCCGCCGTCTCCTCGTCCTCCTCCGGCGCGTCCTGCACCGTCGGCGCCACGGCGCGCTCGCCCCGCGACTCCGGCAGCGCACAGATCAACAGGGCGGCGGTGAGCGGCAGCACGGCCAGCAGGGCGTACTGGCGGTGCGGGGAGAGCCAGGGCGAGAGGGAGCCGACGACGATCGGCGCGAAGACGAGGGCGGCGCGCGCCGCGCCTTGCATGAGGGTGAGCGCCTTCGACAGGGCGGGGCCCTCCAGTGCCGCCCCCAGGTACCCGTTGGACGCGGCGAACGTGCCGCCGAGGATGCCCTGGAGGACGAGCGCGGCGGTGAAGGCGGCGATCGAGTCGGCCCAGCCTGCGAGCAGGAACGACACGGCGAGACCGAGCTGGGCGCGCAGCAGCAGCCGCTTGCGGCCGTAGCGGTCCGCGAGACGGCCCCAGAAGGGCGCGCCGACGGCACCGAAGACGGTCGGGACGATGTAGAGCACCCCGGCCCAGCGGGCGGTGGGGTCGCCGAGCTCCGGCAGGATCTCGGTGAGGAAGGGCGGCAGGCCGAGGGCGGCGAAGGACGCCACGAAGTAGCATCCGGCCACGGCGTGCACTTGCCGGCGGGCGAGTACGGGGCCCGCCGCGGGTGTGAGGGCTGCGGCGGTGCCGTTGGGCGGGGCGGCGGTGGCACTCAACGTTCGGTCCTCAGGTAGTTGGGGCCGGTGGTGTAGTGCTTGTTGATGTCGGCGGCGCCCGACCGCTCCTTGGACAGCAGCGTTCCGGCGGTGACCATGGCCTTGACGGGCAGTTCCGGCGCGTCCAGGAGGTGCGTGCGCAGTACGGCGCCGGGCTCGCCGGGACCGGTTCCCAGCCGCTCGACGGCCTCGGAGAGCCGGGCGCGTACCAGCGCCAGCAGTGTCGTGAGCGGGGCGCGGCCGTGCCGGGCGAGGCCGAAGGCGTAGGCGCCCGCGCACAGGTGCACGGTGATGGTGGTGAACAGGTCGCTGACGGCCCGGTCGTCGTCACCGACGATGCGGGCGTCGTCGAACTCGGCCGGGTCGGGGGTGTCGGCGCCCAGGGCGTCCCGCAGTCGGCGGATGTTGATGCGCGGGCCGTCGTTGTCCTTCAGCAGCAGCCGGAGCCGGCTGCTGCCGTCCGCCGGCCGGTCCAGGACGAGCGAGATGTTCTGCTGGTGGGATTCCAGGGCGATGCCATGGCCGAACAGCGTGGTCTGCCAGTCGAGCAGCAGGGTCAGCACGGCGTCGAGCAGGGCCACCGGGTCGCCGTCGTGGAACCGGTCCGCGAGGTGGTCGATCACCAGCCGGCCGCCGGGGGCCTCGCTGAGCAGCGCCGCCATGGGGACGATGACGGAGTCGTCGAGGCCGGCCGGACAGCGGCGGCACAGGACGGCGAGGAGCTCGTGCCCGGCGTGGGCGTACACCGTCTCGTCGGCGTGCAGGATCGCTTCACGGAACCGTGGCTCCCGGGCGATCACGGTTTCGAGGAGTCGCTGTCCCGCCGCACCGTCCACGAGCGTTCCGGGCTTGATGGTGCGCCGGTTGCGCAGCCCGAGGGTCGCGGTGGCCAGCGGCAGCTTGAGGTGCAGGGACGGTTCGTCGGCCAGGGCGACGGTCCGCATGGACAGCGTCGGTACGACCTCCAGGTGCGCACGCGGGGCGAGCACCGCGCGCGCGTGCAGGCCGGCCGCCCGCAGCGCCTCCTCCAGTGGCGCGCCCGTCGTGAGCGGGTGGACGGGCAGCGCGACATGGGTTCCGGAGAGCTCCGGCAGTCCCAGCTCGGCCGGCGAGGGCCAGCGGTCGGGCAGGTGATCGGCACCGCCCGGCACGGTGACGGACTCGTGCGGCACGGCGACCCAGTGCAGGGCGAAACGCGGGTGGAACTCGGGTGCGTACGCCCGCACCTGCTCGTCGTCCAGGCCCGAGCGACCACGCGCCGTCGGGTACACGGGATGATCGAGGCGCGCGGCGAGCGTGTCGTGCGCCAGCCCGCCTGCGTAACCGGCCCAGCGGGCGGGGTCGGCCCCGTGACGGGAGGTGAGCCGCGCGGCGGTCTCCTCGCGGGTTCGCTCGTGCAGGCGCATGGTGGCGAGGGTCTGCCGGCACTCCTCCGTGTACGCGTCGAATCCGGGCCGGTCGACCGGCTCGGCCAGGTCCTTGAGGGCGCCGACGATCTCGTCGTGCGTGGTGAGCCGGCTGCCGTCCGCCTCCCGGACGAGCAGCGGCAGCCGGGCCGCGTACGCGCTCTGGAAGCCGTCCTCGGCGACCGGCAGCAGCAGGGCGTCACCGTCCCGCGTGGTGCGGCGCAGCCACGGGCCGTCCGCCCGCTGGACGAGGGCACTCCGACTGCGCAGCCCGACGACGTCCTCCCGCAGCAGCGCGGACAGGACCCGCAGGAGCAGGTCCCGCTCCGCGCTTGCGGCCCCATGGTCGGAGGCGGTTGCGGCGAGTGCCGTCATGGGGCGATCTCCCAGCGCTGCGCGGCCAGGAAGTCCGTGACGACCCGGTCGACGGTCGACTGGTCGGTGCCGGTGGCGCGCAGGACGCCGAGGTAGTCGCGGTTGGTGTGGTAGAGCTCGTGGCGCTCGCCGGTCCCGCGCAGTGGACGGTAGGTCAGCTTCACGCCGTCGGCGTCGAGGTCGACGGGGCCCGGGGCGGACACCAGCGTCCCGGCGGCTTCGGCGCAGGGGTACTCCAGGCGGGCGGCGCCGTCGGTGCGGGCGCCGAGGTCCGCGGGAAGCGGCTCCCCGAGGTGGGTGCGCAGGATGTGCTCGAAGAGCGGGATGTCGAGGAGCTGGGCGAGCAGCAGGTCGCACTGGTCGCCGATGGCCCGGTAGTTCACCTCGATGATGCGGGCCCGGCCCTCGTGGACGACGAACTCGGTGTGACAGGCGCCGAAGCCCACACCGAGGGCGTCGAGTTGGGCGAGCACCTGCTCGACGACCGGCTCGGGATGGGCGGGGACGAAGGTCAGGCGCTCTTCGACGAAGTACGGCGGCGCCGACAGCTCGGTGTGGAATCCGCCCAGGACGTGCCGGACGCGTCCGTCGCCCAGCGTCTCCAGGGTGTACAGCTCGCCGGCCAGGAACTCCTCGACGACCAGCGCCGCTTCGGGCCGCCGGGCCTGTATCTCCTTGCAGCGAAGCAGGAGTTCGTCGGGGTCGCCGACCAGGACCACGTCCTCGCTGGCGACGCCCTCGCGCGGCTTGACCACACACGGACAGGGCACGTCGAGTCCGGCGAGCACGGACGCATCCGCCCCGGCCGGGAGTTCGGTCGACCAGACCGTGTCGGCTCCGGTCAGGGCCAGATGGCGGCGCAGGTGCGCCTTGTCCTTCGCGCGCAGCGCGGCCCGCCAGTCCTTGGCGGGCAGGCCGAAGTACTCCGCCGCCAGCGCCGCCTGGGTCTGGAGGTGGTCGCTGTTGGTGAACACCGCGTCGGGCCGGTGGTGGGTGGCGATGCTGGTGATGACGGCGCGGAAGTCGCGTACGTCGCACTCCAGGATCTCGAGGTCCGGGTGGGCCCGGCGGTGGGAGTCGGGCTGGTCCGTCAGGACGGTGACGTGGAGACCGAGTCGGGCTGCCGCGGGGAGGAACCCCTCGGTGACCGAGTCGGTGGGGTTCAGGGCGAGCAGGTACAGCCGCATGGGAATGCCGGCCTTCCGGGGAGGGGGACGCATGGTGCGGGGCACGGGGCGCTCTCGCGGTGCTGCGACCCGCAGTTTAGGTTAGGCAACCCTAAGGCAGCAACCGGGCCGAAACTCCAACTACCTTTCCGCAAAGGATGGCTGAGCGTGTCGCCCCGCCCGCAGGCCGACTAGAGATAAGGTAAGCCTGGCCTTACTCACTCGCCTGAAGGAGCTTCGATGACGACGGGTCCGGGGACGTTGACCGCGACGGCGGGCACGGCCGAGCGCGAGGCTTTCGGTGAGGCCTCCGCGCTCACCGGCACCTACCGGCGCGTCATCGCCGCCTGCGACGCGCTCGACGCCTGGATCGTCGAGCCGGGGGCGGTGGACGATACCGCCGCGCCCTTGCCCGACGGAGCGGAACTGGCCGGCACCCCCGGCGTACTGGATTCCTTTCTCGACGCCTCCGCGGCCCGTGCCGGCACACGCCGGGGCGACGCCCCGCGCAGGGACGTCGCCGCCTCCCGGGCGCTGCACGCATACCTGTGGTCCGTCAGTCTGCTGATGAGCGGGGCCTGGTACCTGGACCGTCGCGTGCCGCGCATCTCACCGCACGACATCCGGGTGGACCTGACCACGGGCGCGATCGGTCTCGTCCCCGGGCAGGACTTCGCCTGTCTGCCGGACGACCCGGCGTCAGGAACGGCCGGCGCCCGGATCGTAGGCCACGAGGAAGAGCTGCGCGCCGAGTTGCGGGCCGCGGTCGTCGACCACGTGCGCCCGCTGCTGGCCGCGATCGGCCCGTCGATCCGGCGCGGGCCACGCGCCCTGTGGGGCATGGTCGCCGACGACCTGCTCTCCGGCGTCTGGTACCTCGGCCGGATACTCGACCAGGAGGAGCACGCGGTGCGGGCGGTGACCGAGTTGCTTCCGACGGCGATCGCACCCTTTCCGGGAGGGGCCGACTTCCGGCGCCTCACGGGGCGCGGCGGCCGCCAGTACCCGACCCGCACGCGCCTCGGCTGTTGCCTGTACTACACGATCGACCCGGACCGAGCGTGCCTGACCTGCCCGAGGACCGGCGACGCCGAGCGGCTGCGCCGGCTCGAGCACGCGGGCTGAGCGCCGCACCGAGGCACAGGGCACACGGACACGGTGGAAGCAGGACGACGGGCAGGTCCCGCGGTCGTACGGTCTCGTACACCGCCGGCACCGGCCCGCCCGGAACGGCCCCTGCCTACTTGGCCGGGTCGACCTCGAAGATCTTCGCCATGTCGTCGAGCACCAGGTCGGCGCCCTGGAGCGAGACGGAGGTCATCCAGGCGGCGTCCTCGACCTCGTGGACGTTGCCCTTCTGCACCGCGTTCAGGCGCTTCCACAGCGGGTTGGCGAGGAACTTCGCCCTGCGCTCCTCACCGCCCGAGAAGGTGGTGACGAAGATGTGGTCCGCGTCGGCCTGGCCGATCTGCTCCTCGCTGATCTCGATGTTGAACTCCTCCGGGTCCTGCTGGTTCGCCGGACGCGCGAGTCCCATGTCGGTCAGGATGATGCCGCTGAAGGTCTTCGGCAGGTAGATGCGCGTCGGTCCGTCGAGGAAGCGGACCAGCGAGTAGGTCTGCTCGGGGTTCTTCGCCTTGATCGCGTCACCGATCTTCTTGGCACGCGTCTGGTACGCCCCGAGCTTGTCCGCTGCCTTCTTCTCCTCGCCCAACGCCTTGCCCAGGAAGGTGATGTTCTCCTTCCAGATCGGGCCGGTGGTCTCCACGAAGACCGTGGGCGCGATCTTGCTCAGCTGGTCGTAGAGGTCCTCGTGACGCACCGTCGCCGACACGATGAGGTCCGGCTTCAGCGCGGCGATCGCCTCCAGGTTCGGACTGTCGAGCGGGCCGACGTCCTTGGTGTCCTTCACCGCGTCACCGAGGTACGGAGGGAAGCCCTTCTGGTCACGGTACGAGCCGATGCCGCCCACGAGCGGGGCGTCCAGCGCCACGACTGCCTCGACCAGGCTGTTGTCCAGCGCCACGACGCGCTTGGGCTTCGTCTTGACCTCGGTCTTGCCCTTGTCGTGGGTGACGGTGCGAGGGAAGCCGGCGTCGGAGGCGGCGGCCGGCTTGTCCGCGGTGGACTCGTCGTCGCCGCTTCCGCCTCCGCAGGCGGCCACCGAGAAGGCCAGGGCTGCGGTGAGCAGGGCGGCGGCGAACCGGCCGGGCCTGCGGCGCTGGATGAGGATGTTCATGGATCTCCCCTACACAGACTGACTTAGGTAAGGCTTACCTACGACGGCGTTGTGAGGATAGCGGCTCCGCGTGGCCGGATCCACACGGATGAGAAGGTCGTACACAGAACCGTTAGGCATGCCTTACCTTGTGCAGGTGTCTGTGAAGTCCGTCGCCGACGGGGCGGCCGCCGTGCCCCTGCCCACCCCACCACCTCCCCGACCCACCCGAGTTGCCCCGCGCGCCGTGTTCGCGGGCCTCCTCGTGGCCGCGCTCGCCGCCGCGGCCTGCGCCTCGCTCGCCATCGGCACCAAGTCCGTCCCGCTCTCCGACGTCCTGCACGCGCTCGGCGGCGGCACGGACGGCGACGCGATCGTCATCCGCGAACTGCGCATGCCCCGTACCTTCCTGGGCCTCCTCGTCGGACTGGCACTCGGTGCCGCCGGGGCCGTCGCCCAGGACATCACCCGCAATCCGCTGGGTGATCCCGGCCTCATCGGCATCAGCGCCGGTGGCGCGTTCGCCGTCGCGGCCGGCATCGGGGCCTTCGGACTGACCAGTTCGTACGAGTACATATGGTTCGCCTTCCTCGGCGGGGCGCTCGCGGGCCTGATCGCCTACGCCGTCGGCGGCACCGGCTATGGCGGCGCCACGCCGGCCAAGCTCGCACTGGCCGGCGCGGCGGTGACCGTGCTGCTCGACGCCGGTACCAACACGCTGGTCCTGCTCGACGTCCGCACCCTGGACCAGTTCCGCTTCTGGGCCGTCGGCTCGCTCGCCGGACGGGACGCACAACTCGGCCTGGAACTGCTGCCGTTCATTGTCGTCGGCCTGCTGCTCGCGATCGGGCTCGGCGGGCGGCTCAACGCCCTCGCCCTCGGCGACGACCTCGCGACCACCCTCGGCACCCGCGTGCGGACCACCCGCGCGCTCGGCGCCCTCGCCGTCATCCTGCTCACCGGGGCCGCCGTCGCCGCAGCCGGCCCCGTCACCTTCGTGGGTCTCGTCGTCCCCCACGTCGTGCGGGCGTTCACCGGGCCCGACGCCCGCTGGCTGGTGCCCTGTTCGGCGCTCGGCGGCGCCACGCTGATGCTCACCGCCGACGTCGTCGGGCGCATGGTCGCGCGCCCCGGAGAGCTGGAGGCGGGAGTGGTCACCGCGATGCTCGGGGCTCCGTTCCTCGCCGCGATGGTGAAGCGCGGCAAGCTCAAGGAGCACACCCGATGAGCACCCCGCGCATGACCACGCTGCGCATGGAGACCGGCCCCTTCGGAGCGGCCGTGCGTCTCCGGGTGGCACTCACTCTCGTCGTGCTGATCCTGGTGGGCTTCGCGGGCCTCGTCGCCTCGGTGTCGCTCGGCACGTACGCCATTCCCGTCGGCGAGGTCCTGGGTGGCGTGCTCGGCGTCGGCGACGGCGCCGCCGACCTGATCATCCATCAACTCCGATTGCCCCGCGCCCTCACGGCCCTCCTGGTCGGCGCCGCGTTCGGCCTGGCCGGCGCGGTCTACCAGGCCGTCACCCGCAACCCGCTGGCCAGCCCCGACCTCATCGGCATCTCGGCCGGTGCCGGCGTCGGCGCGGTCGGCGCCATCCTGATCGGCGGCGTCGCAGCCGCCGGTGCCGGGACGTTCGGGGCCGTGCCCTTCGGCGCCCTGGCCGGCGCGCTGATCACCTCGGCCGTCATCTACCTGCTGGCCTTCCGGGACGGCACGATCACCGGCTACCGCTTCGTCCTCGTCGGCATCGCCGCGAACGGTGCCCTCGTCGCCCTCACCCGCTGGATGCTCGCCCGCGCCGACATCGACCAGGCCTCCCGGGCGATGGTGTGGCTCACCGGCAGCCTCAACGGACGCGGCTACGAGCACGTCCAGTGGGCGGGGCTCGCCCTCGCGCTCCTGCTGCCGCTGACCGTCGCGCTGGCCCGCCCGTACCAGCTGCTCCAGTACGACGACGACACCGCACGCAGCCTGGGCGTGCCGCTCCGTCACGCCCGCATCGCGTTGCTCGTCCTCGCCACCTGCCTGACCGCCCTGGCCACCTCGGCAGCAGGCCCGATCGCCTTCATCGCCCTCGGCGCACCGCAGATCGCCCGTCGGCTCGCGGGCACCCCCGGCATCCCGATGGTGTGCAGCGCGCTCACCGGTGCCGTCCTGGTCATCTTCGCCGATCTCGCCGCCCGGACCGTCCTGGCCCCGACGGAACTGCCCGTCGGCGTGCTCACCGGCGCCGTCGGCGCCCCCTATCTGCTGCTGCTCCTCGCCCGGACCAACCGGGCCGGAAAGGGAGGCTGACATGACAACACAGCTCACCGAAGCCGTTGCCGCCCTGAACGGCGCCGGCCTGCGCCTCGGGTACGGCGACCGCGTCGTCGCGGACGGCCTCGACCTGACCATCCCGGCGGGGAAGATCACCGCGCTCGTCGGCCCCAACGCCTGCGGCAAGTCCACCGCGCTGCGCGCCCTCGCCCGGCTCCTGAAGCCCGCCGGCGGCACCGTCCGTCTGAACGGCGAGGACATCGCCGGCATGTCCGCCCGTGACTTCGCGCTGCGTCTCGCCCTGCTTCCGCAGACGCCCAGCGCCCCCGAGGGCATCACCGTCCGCGATCTGGTGGCCCGCGGCCGCACCCCCCACCAGCGCTGGTGGCGCCAGTGGTCCTCCTCCGACGAGGCCGCCGTGGACGCCGCCCTGGCGGCCACCGGAGCCACGGACCTGGCGACCCGGTCCATCGACGAACTCTCCGGCGGCCAGCGCCAGCGCGTCTGGATCGCCATGGCCCTCGCCCAGGACACCCCGGTCCTCCTGCTCGACGAGCCGACGACCTACCTGGACCTGGCCCACCAGGTCGATGTGCTCGAACTGGTCGCCGAACTCAACCGCACCGACGGGCGCACGGTGGTGATGGTCCTCCACGAGGTGAACCTCGCCTGCCGCTACGCCGACCACCTCATCGCCATGCGCGACGGCCGGGTCGTCGCCGCCGGCGCCGCCTCGGACATCGTCACTCCGGACCTGGTGCAGGAGGTCTTCGGGCTGCGCGCCGCGGTCATCGACTGCCCGGTCGCCGGCACCCCCCTGGTCATACCGGAGGGCGGCCGGCGGGCCGAGCCGGTGTGACGCCCCGAGTACGAAACTGACGGCATCACCGCGTCGCCCGCGACACATCCCGCCAGTGAGGTGCGTCCCGTCCGCGGGTCCAGCCGTCGGCTCATCCGCGGACGGGACGCACCGACGCTGCCGGCTTCGGGGGCGAGTTCAGTCCCGTCGGCCGAGAACTGCCTCACCGAGGTGCGTCAGGCGATGCACGGTCAGGTTGTTCCGGCGCTCGGCCGCGACCAGCCCGGACCGACGCAGGACGCCCAGATGTCTGCTGACGGAGGGGTGCGAGAGGTCGAGACGGCGTGCGATGTCGCTGATGGACACGGGCGATCGTAAGGATTCCAGAACGTTCGCGCGGGTGTGCCCGAGGAGGTCGCTCAGAGCAGCGGCCCGGTCCCCTCCCTGCTGCTGCCAGAGTCCGGCCGCGGAATCGGTGGTGGGCGTGACGTTGTAGACGAGGACGGGAGCATCGTGTCCCCCCGTGTCCGCGTCGAGGACCACGGGCCCGGGCGCGAACAGCGACGGGGCGATGACCAGGCCCTGCCCGAGCGGCTCGACCTGCTGCCCTTGCTGCTCGTTGTCCACGCGGAGCAGCGGGGCGTGCCAACTGATGTGCGGATGCAGCTCGTTGAGGACACCTTCCACACCCCCGGAGAGGACCGCACGGCCGCGCGTCTCACGCTCCGATTCCAGGTAGTTCCGTATGCGTCCCCAGAAGGGAGCCACTGCCACCGAGCTGAAGCGACGCATGTCCGCGTGAGGTGCCGAGCCCGACCCCGCAGTCTTCGATCGACTCCACCCGCGCCCCTCGCCTGCATCTCTCCGTGGTGGCGGGGCTGTGCACGGCCATGGGCTCGATGCTTGTCCTGGACCTGGTGCGGGTGGCTCACCCCGGCGAGGCGGGTCCGTCCGTTCAGGGGCCCGCCGATCCGGCCTTCGCCTACTGGCTGATCCTCGTCGTAACCCATCTGATCGGTGACGCAGTCGCCATCGTGGTCTGCCAGCCTGCGTACGGCGGACCGCGATCTCGTCTGGTCGCTGCGGCTGTTCGCGGCGGGAAGCGTCTTCGCGGTCGCCTTCTGGAGCGGCTACCTCTGGCACCTCCACAGCGGCGTCCCCGCCATGCTTCCCTACCTGTCGCTGATCATCGGCTTTCACGGTTTCCTGCGTGCGGCCTCACTGCTGGTTCCGGCAGCGACGGCCCTGGCCCGGACGTGGGCCGCAGTGCGGGTCACCTGGCGTCTGTGGCCGCTTTGGCGCGATCTCGTCATGGCAGTGCCCCACGTCTCGCTCGCCGGACCACAGCTCAACAGGATCCAGGAGGTGCTGCGACCGCGTTCGCCCCTGACGCTGCAGGCGCACCGACAGACCATCGAGACCTATGACGCGCTCCTGGTCCTGCAGCAGTACGTTCGACCGGACGCCTACGAGGAAGCTCGCCGCCACGCCCAGCGGGCAGGGGTGCGAGACGATCGCCTTGCCGCAGCGGCTCTCGCGGGAGCACTGGGACAGGCCCGGCGCGCCAAACTCGGTGGTGCACCGCCGTCCGTCGCCCGCCCTCTCCCCGGCGTGGTGGACGGAAACCCGGCCGCTCTGCTGACGGTCGCCCGGTTGTGGCCGTCGATGACGGACGCACTGCCGCGCCACGGCGAACCCGCTTCGCCCCGGCGTTCCTGACCCGGCCCTCCGTCGGCGACGAGCGAGGGCCCGGGAGTCGCGGGACCAGCCGCGCTCACCGGGGAGGATCTGCCACCGCGGCGCGGCGCGGCGCGACATGGAAGTCGAACCCGAGCGTTCCGGGATCCACGGCCGTTGCCCCGCCGTCGACGGTGAGCACGGAGCCGTTCACGTACGACGCTGCGGGGGACAGCAACCAGGCAACGGCCTCCGCGATCTCACGGGGCTCACCGGGCCGACCCAGGGGAAGGAGTCCGGTCACCTCCTCGTAGGCCGTCTCCACGCCGTCTCCGCGCAGGTCCGCTTCCGCGGCGAAGCGGGCCATGCGGCGGTCGGCCATCTCGCTCCTCACCCAGCCCGGACACACGACGTTCGCCCGCACCCCCCGACGCCCGTAGTCGACGGCGACGGAACGGCACAGCTGGAGCAGGGCCGCCTTGGACGTGGCGTACGGGGCGTTGCTCGTGCCGTTGCGCAAGGCGGACACCGAAGCGACAGCGACCACCGCGCCGCTCGCCTCCAGCAGGTGCGGGATCGCCGCGCGCAGGAGCAGCAGCGGGCCGGTGACATTGGTGCGCATCACGTCGTCCCAGTCCTCCAGCGACAGGTCGCCCACGGATCCCCCGCGTCCGATGCCCGCGTTGAGCACCAGTCCGTCGAGCCGTCCGTACGCGGCCAGGGCTGCCGCGACGAGACCGTCGGCGGCCTCGGGGTCCCGCACGTCGGACGGGTGCGCGAGCACCCCGATCTCCTGCTGGAGACGGCGCAGCGGCTCGCTGCGCCGACCGGAGACGACCACCTGGTGTCCCCCTTCGCGCAGCAGCCTGGCGGTGGCCTCCCCGATGCCCGTACCTCCACCGGTCACGATGACAACTTGCTCGTCCGTCACTGCTGTTCTCGCTCCTTCGGGTCCGCGGGGCGCGACTGAGCCTAGAACCCGTCGATCTCCTGCCGAGGACTTTGAGACAAGCCGTCCTGCCCCGAGCCGGAGCGCGGGCCACCGGTGCCGGTTCGGGCGGTGGTGGGGGAAACCCGCCCTCGGACTCTCCGGTCAGGTCCACTGCCTCGATCGGGCCGTCCTGTTGCACTGAGATCACCAGCTGCCGACTTCCCTTGGACTGACCGACATGCCCCGGATGACCGATATTCGTCTGCCCGTTGTCCAGTTGGTCAGGGTCTCCGTCGACCACGGCTCCGCCGCTGTCCGGCCCGCACTCGTCGAGGCCAGTGTCGGCTTTCCGGAGCGATCCCTGACCGCGGTCGTAGGCCCCCCGGGCGCGGGCAAGAGCACCCTCCTGCGGTGCGCCCTGGGCTGGCAACGGCCGAGCCGGGGACGGGTCTTCAGGGGCTCCCGGGAGCTGGGGTCCATGGACGAGCAGGAGCTCGCGGGGCTTCAAGGGCTTCTCGTACCACGTGAGCCCGCGTTGCTCCCGGCGCTCACGGCGTACGAGAACGTGGCCCGGGCGAATCATGCGACGACGGGCGGCAGGGCTCCGGGGATCACGCCTTGGAAGCGCTGCACCGGGTGAGCCTCGTGGACCAGGCCGGGCAGTACCCCGCCGACCTCTCCGACGAGCAGCGGAAGCGTCTCGCGATCGCCGGAACTCTGCCGACCGGCCCCGGGATCCTGTTCGTCGACGAACCGACGGACTCACTCGGCCACACCGGCGGGCACCGGATCATGGATGTCCTGCGCGCTCTGGTGGAGCGGGCAGGACACACCGTCGTCATGGTCACCCGGGATCCGGCGGTGGCGGCATACGCCGACCGGGCCGTCCTTCTCGTCCGCGGTCGTATCGTCGGCAAGATCGACTGGCCGACGGCCGACGAGATCGCCACCGAGCTCGCACGACAGCAGACGTGAGACGACTCGCTCCATGCGTGTGCGGACATCGAGTGCCGACGGGGCCCGCGCCGGAGCGGCGTAGCGCGGGATGGTCGGGAAAACCCGACCTCCAGGACTCGACCTGGCTGTCGTGATCCGGCGGGACGCTCCCGATGCAATGGACGAGTGCTGACTCATCGGGCTCAACTTCTCTCGGACAAACGGACATTGTGGTGCGGCGGCTGGCTTGTGGCCGCCGTGTGGGCCACCGTCTTCCCGCTGATCGCGGCACCCGAGCCGCACCGTTTGTGGGGCATGAGTGCCGGCCTGGGCTACCTCTGCGCGGCGGTCGCCGCGCGGTCGTCGCACCGGTGCGGTCGCGCCGTTTCGGTCTGGTTCGCCGTCACCGGCGCCGTCGTCGTGCCCTTCGCGCTGCTGGTGCTGACCGGCGCGGCACAGAGCGAGGTCGGTGTGGTCGAGCGCTCCGGACTGCTGACTCTGCGTCAGTTCACTCCCTACCTGGCGGAACCCCGCACGGTGGTCGAGGTCACCCCCTATCTCCCGGGCATGGCGGTGTTCGGTGTCCCGCGTGCGCTTCTGGGCGACGGCGGCCCACTCCCCAGATTGCTGGGTGACGCCCGCCTGTGGTGTGCGACGGCGTTCCTCGGCTGCCTGTGGGCGGCCCGACGGCGGCGCGGCACCGGGCCGGCGGCCCTTCGGTCGCCGCCGGAAACACGATCGACGGATACACCGTCGGCGCATTCGTCGCCTCGCCGGTCGTGGCGCTCCCGCTCTGCGCCAGCGGAGTGGACCTGCCGCTGACCGGACTGCTGATTCTTGCGCTGGCGTATGCGGCGCGACGGCGGCCGGCGGCCGCCGGGCTGGCACTGGTCGCTGCCTGCTCCCTCAAGTGGACGGCCTGGCCCGCCGTCGCGGTCGCCGTGGCGCTGCTAGCCCGTCAGGGCGGGCTCCGGGAAGCTGTGCGCGGGGCGGCCGTGGCGGTGGGGGGCACGGTCCTGCTCGCCCTGCCGAGCGCACTGTTGTCCCCGGTCCCCTGGTGCAGCAGGTGTTCGCGTTCCCGACCGGGCGCGGCCCGTGGAAGACCCCGGCGGCCAGTCCGCTGCCGGGCAGACTGCTCGCCGACCTCGGGCCGGCCGGTTGGTACGCGGCGATCGCGCTGCTGCTGGCCGGTGGGCTGGCCGTCGCCGCGTCCCTCCTGATACGGCCGCCGCACGATCTCGTGTCGGCCGCCGACCGGCTTGCCGTCGGCCTGTGCGTGGCGTTCCTTCTGGCGCCAGCCGGGTGCTTCGGCTACCTCGCCCTGCCGGTCGCCCTGGTCGTGATCTCCAGGCTCGTGGGCGGCGCCGGCCGGAAGGAGCCGGCACACGACCTCGTCGTACGGCGGCGCCCGGTCCCGGTTCCGGTCGTGTGGGGTGCCCGGTGAGGCCCGTCGTACCGCGGCGGTGGCGGTGGCCCTGCGCTGAAGCGCCCCTCGCTTCCCGTTCGTGGAGGACGAGGCAGCTGCTCTGCGGCCGTTCGTGCCGGCGGGGTCGGTGGCGTGGACGCGGGCGCCGAGTACGGGCCGTACACCTGGATGCCGGCCACCCTGACCGGGCCGTCCGGACACGTGCACGGCGCCGAGCCGCTGCCCGGTCCCTACCGGTGGCTGCGCGTCATCACGTGGCTCCTCGGGGCCCGCAACGTGTCCGTGCACCGCACCGCCCCGGGTGGGTGGTGCGGGCGCGGCAGGCTCAGCCTGCCGGTGCGGCGCGGTCTGCCCGTGCACGGGCGGGCCTGTCCGACCGCGGGCGCGGACGGGCCCGGCCCCCATGCCGAGTTCCGCGCCTCCCACACCGTGGTGGCCCCGGTCGGCACCCTCGATCAGCACCCCACGAGGTCGCCCTCGGGCACCTGCGGGACTCGGGCCGCCAGGCCCACCGCCGGCGGCTCGGCCGCCGGGTCCCCGTCGGCCGCATCGCCGACGACTGTCGCACCTACCTCTTGACCGCCTGACCACTCCGTTCTCGAAGGCAGCGACCAACCATGGGCACCACCCTCGTCGTCACCAACGACTTCCCGCCCCGCCAAGGGGGCATCGAAACGTTCGTCCACGCCATGGCGACACGCGTCCCCGGCCATGACGTGGTCGTGTACACCTCCAGTGAGCCGGGTGCCACCGCGTACGACGCCACGCTTCCCTTCCCGGTGATCCGGGACCCCAGCAGCATGTTGCTGCCCACCCCAGGGTGACCCACCAGGCTCTGGACATCGCCCGGCGGTGCGGCTGCGACCGGGTCTGGTTCGGAGCTGCCGCTCCGCTCGCGGCGATGGCGCCGACGCTGCGGCGCGGAGGGATACGGCGGATGGTCGCCACGACGCACGGTCACGAGATCTGGTGGGCCCGCACACCGGGCCCCAGGCAGGTGTTGCGGCGCATCGGCGACCACGTGGACGCCGTCACGTACCTCGGCGAGTACACCCGGCGCCGTATCGCGCCGGCGCTGGGGCCGCGGGCCGAACTGGTACGGCTGGTTCCGGGAGTGGACACGGCGGCGTTCCTGCCGGGCCCGGCCGGGCCCGGCAGATCCGCAAGCGGCACGGCCTCGTGGGCCGCAAGGTCGTCCTGTGCGTCTCGCGGCTGGTCCGGCGCAAGGGCCAGGACCAGCTGATCCGGGCGCTGCCCGCCATACGGCGGACCGTGCCGGAAGCGGTGCTGGTGATCGTGGGCAGCGGCCCGGACGAGAACCGGCTGCGCAAGCTCGCACTGCGGGAGGCGCGGCGAGCTTCTTCCGGCCGTGGTCCCGGTACGCGGACCCCTCGCTGGAGCTGCTGGCCGTCCAGTACCCGGGCCGCGAGAACCGGTTCCGAAAAGCTCTGATCCCGACGATGGACGCGCTGGCGTCGGCCGTCGCCGACGAGCTGCTGACCCAACCGCCGCTGCCCACGGCGTTCTTCGGCCACAGCATGGGCGCGGCCGTGGCGTACGAGACGCTCCTGCGCCTCCAACAGGCGGACGGCGCCGCCCACATCACCCGCCTCTGCGTGTCCGGCCGGTCCCCCGACGGTGCCGCGGGCCCGGCCCTACGGACGGACGAGGAGGTGGTGGAGGCGGTCAGGTCCCTCGGCGGCACCCAGGCGGCCGTCTTCGACGACCCGGACCTGCGGGACCGTCGTGCGGTCGGAGACATGGCTCCCCTCCTGCCTCGGCCGTTTCCAAGATCGAGCACACCGTGCCGCACCTGCACATCCGGAGGAACCCGCAGATCAGACGCTCTTTGCGCTGGGCTCCAGGATCGCCACGCACTCCACGTGATGCGTCATGGGAAACAGATCGAACACCCGCAGCGTCCGCACCCGGTACCCCCCGTCCCGGAAGTACCCCAGGTCCCGGGCCAGTGCCGCCGGGTCGCAGGCCACGTACGCGATCCGGCGCGCGCCCAGCGTCGACAGGTGCTCCACCGTCCTCCGCCCGGCCCCCGCGCGCGGCGGGTCCAGGACGACGAGGTCGACCTCCGTGATGCCGGTGCGCGGCAGGACGGATTCGACCTTGCCCTGTTCGATGCGGACGCGCGGGAAGTCGGCGAGGTTGTGCCGGGCGTCCTCGACCGCGCGCTTTCCGGACTCGATGCCCAGGACCGCGCCCTGGTCCCCGACCCGGTCGGCCAGGGCGCCGGCGAACAGGCCGACGCCGCAGTAGAGGTCGAGGGCCGTCTCGCCCTTGCGCGGCAGCAGGCCCTGCATCACCGCGGTCACCAGGGTGTCCGCCGCCTTGGGGTGGACCTGCCAGAAGCCGCCGTTGCCCACCCGGTACGTGCGGCCGTCCGCGCGCTCGCGGACGAAGGGTCGGCCGTGGACGCGGTGCACCTGGCCGGAGCGTTCGTCGACGCGCAGCACGGACACCGGCCGGTCCAGCTCGACCAGGGGCAGCCGGGCCCCCGGCTTGGGCGTCAGGACGACCTGCCGGTCCTGCGAGCCCGTCGCGGCGATCGCCTCGACCGAGTCCATGCCCGTCCAGTCGCGCTTCTCGATGCCGAGCTCGCTGACGCCCTCCGCGGCGATCATGCAGTGGTCGATGGGCTCCACCTCGTGCGAGCGGTGCCGGCGCAGCCCCGCGCGGCCGTCGGCGGTCACCGCGTACTGCACGCGCGTGCGCCACGCCGGGACCTGGCCCGCGGGCACCTTGTCGCCCTCCGCGGGCATCACCGTGCCGTCCCAGCCGGCCTCCTCGGGGGTGAGCCCGGCGAGCCGCTGGAGCTGCTCGGCGACGACCTCGCCCTTGAGGCGCCGCTGGGCCCCCGGCTTGGCGTGCTGCCAGTCGCAGCCGCCGCAGCGGCCGGGGCCGGCGAACGGGCAGGGCGCCTCGATCCGGTCCTTGGACGCCTCCAGCACCTTCACCGCGTCCGCGCGCAGGAACCGGGCCCCCTCCTCGCCCTCGGTCACCCGCGCGACGACGCGTTCGCCGGGCAGCGTGTGCCGGACGAAGAGCACCTGGCCGGCGGAGGTCCGGGCGATGCAGTGGCCGCCGTGGGCGACGGGGCCGATTTCGACCTCGTACTCCTCCCCCACCAGCGATTTCCTAGGTTCTGCCTGCATGGCGGGGTGACTCCACAACATCGAGAGCGGGCGGGCCGGGGACGGCCCGTGACAACAGCCCACCAGTCTACGTGGGTGTGGAGTTCTCCTTCGCCCGCTCCGCCGGACCGCGCCGCACCGAGCCGGGAGCGTTCCACTCCTGCCGCTTGCGGGCGCGCCGCTTGGCCACCTCGGAGGACTGGAGCTGGTACGGCACCGAGGTCACCATGATGCCCGGCGTGAACAGCAGCCGGCCCTTGAGCCGCAGCGCGCTCTGGTTGTGCAGCAGGTGCTCGTACCAGTGGCCGACCACATACTCGGGGATGATCACCGACACGGCGTCACGCGGCGACTCCTTGCGTAGGCTCTTGACGTACTCGATGACCGGCCGGGTGATCTCGCGGTAGGGCGAGTCCAGCACCTTCAGGGGTACGTCGATGCCGCGCCGCTCCCACTCCTCGCGCAGTGCCTTGGTCTCCGCCGGATCGACGTTGACGCTGAGCGCCTCGAGGGTGTCCGAGCGCATCAGCTTGGCGTAGGCCAGGGCGCGCAGGGTGGGGCGGTGGATCTTGGAGATCAGGACGACCGAGTGGACGCGGGAGGGGCGGACGCTGTCGTCGCTCGGGCCCTCGGGCGCCGCGATCTCCTCGGCGACCCGGTCGTAGTGCCTGCGGATCGCCGTCATCGTCGCGTAGAAGATGCACATGCCGAGCAGCGCCACCCAGGCGCCGTGGGTGAACTTGGTGACCAGGACCACGACCAGGACCAGGCCGGTGAAGAAGGCTCCGAAGGCGTTGATGGCCCGGGAGCGGATCATGTGGCGGCGCTTGGCCGGGTCGTCCTCGGTGGACAGCAGCCGGTTCCAGTGCCGGACCATGCCGGTCTGGCTGAGGGTGAAGGACACGAACACGCCGACGATGTAGAGCTGAATCAGCCGCGTGGAGTCGGCCCCGTAGACCCACACCAGCAGCCCGGCGGCTCCGGCGAGCAGCACGATGCCGTTGGAGAAGGCGAGGCGGTCGCCGCGGGTGTGCAACTGGCGCGGGAGGTAGCGGTCCTGGGCGAGGATCGAGCCGAGCAGTGGGAAGCCGTTGTAGGCGGTGTTGGCGGCGAGGAAGAGTACCAGCGCGGTGGCGGCCGCGAGCAGGATGAACAGGATGCTGCCGTCGCCGAAGACGGCCTCGGCGACCTGGGAGATCACCGGGTCCTGCACGTAGTCCGGGCCGAGCGGGACACCGTCGTGGACGAGGTCCTTGGCCGGGTTCTCGGCCATGCGTACGTCGGTGGCCATGGCCAGCCCGATGATGCCGCAGAACATGGTGACGGCGAGCAGGCCCATCATCGCCAGCGTGGTCGCCGCGTTCTTCGACTTGGGCTTGCGGAAGGCCGGGACGCCGTTGGAGATCGCCTCGACGCCGGTGAGCGCCGCACAGCCGGAGGAGAACGCGCGCAGCAGCAGGAAGACCAGGGCGAATCCGGCGAGGCCCTCGTGCTCGGGCTTGATCTCGAAGTCCGCGGTCGGCGCCCGCATGTCGTCGCCCAGCACGAGCCCGCGGAACGCGCCCCACGTGATCATGGTGAACACGCCGGCGACGAAGACGTACGTCGGGATGGCGAAGAGGGAGCCCGACTCCTTGACGCCGCGCAGGTTCATCAGCGTCAGCAGGACGATCACGGCGATCGCGCAGGCGACCTTGTTCTCGACGACGAACGGGACCGCCGAGCCCAGGTTCTCGATGCCGGAGGAGATCGACACGGCGACCGTCAGGACGTAGTCGACGAGCAGGGCGCTGGCGACGGTCAGACCGGCCTTGGGGCCGAGGTTGGTGTTGGCCACCTCGTAGTCCCCGCCGCCGCTCGGGTAGGCGTGCACGTTCTGCCGGTAGGAGGTGACGACGGTGAACATCAGCACCACGACCGCCACCGCGATCCACGGGCTGAAGTGGTAGGCCGACAAGCCCGCGATGGACAGGACCAGCAGTACCTCGCCGGGGGCGTAGGCCACGGAGGACAGCGGGTCGGACGCGAAGACGGGCAGCGCGACGCGCTTCGGCAGGAGCGTTTCCCCCAGCCGGTCACTGCGCAGTGCGCGCCCGATCAGAATCCGCTTGGGCACGTCGGTCAGTTTGGACACAACAGGGGATCGTAAGCCTTCGAACGGGGTATCGCCCACCCGCCACCCCACATCCGCACGGCCTCTGCCCTACGGGTGAAATCCGCGGGTGCGTCGGCTGCGGATTCCGCAGGTCGGTGGGCTTCCATGCCTATATGACTTAGCCCCGTTCGTTCACCGTTGTTGCCGCCCCGTGGAGGTTCCGTGCACGCGACCGCAGAACTGATCGGCGCGGCGGGCGCCCTCCTCGGCCTCGGATTCCTCACCCTGGCGAGCGTGCGGAGCATCACGCGCCGGTGACCGACCTGGCGCGCCGACGGAAACAGCGGCGTGCGGGCCGGCGCCACGCCCTGCACCCCGCGGACCGGCCCACGCCCCGCCAACGCCCCGCGAACCGGCCCCGCGCCCCGCCAACGCCCCGCGAACCGGCCCCGCGCCCCGCCTACGCCCCGCGGACCGACGCGCTCCCGGTCCGGCCGCCCAGCCGGGCAACCCGGGCCAGCAGTTCCGCCCGCCCGATGCTGTCCACCCGCGTCGAGGGCACCGTGCAGGCGTGGGCCCCGGCGACCGCGCCGTGGAGGGCGCAGCGATGCGGCGGCTCGCCGTTCAGCCAGGCGTGCAGGAAGGCGGCGGCGAACGCGTCACCGGCGCCGTTGGAGTCCACCACCGGTGCCGGCGGCTCGACGGCGGGGACGTGGACCGTCGCGCCGTCGGCCAGCAGGTGGGCGCCCTCGGCCCCGGCGGTGGCGACGACGACCCGGGCCCGGCCCCGCTCGGCGATCCGGCGCATGGTGGGCTCGGGGTCGGCGAGCGCGGCGGCGGAGAGGAAGACGAGGTCCGCGGCGAGGGCGAAGGGCTCGTGGTAGGGATCGGCGCCGTCCCAGTCGTGCAGGTCCGTGGAGATGGTCACGCCCGCCGCGCGCAGCACGGGCAGGGCCGCCGCGCAGGGCTGGGTGATGACCACGTGGGCGTGCCGGGCGGTCCGGGCCAGGTCCCGCACCATGTCCTCGGGCAGCCGGTCGGTGTCGTCCCCGCGGGTTGCGTCGTAGAGGGAGAGGCGCCGGCCGGCCGGGTCGACGAGGTTGACGGCGCGTTTGGTGCCGCGCGGCTGCGGAACGGCGGTGAGCGCGATGCCGTGGTCGCGGTGCAGGGCGCGCACCAGGTCGCCCTCGTGGTCGTCGCCGATCAGATCGAGGTGGTGGGTGCGCAGCCCGAGCGCACCGGCGCCCAGGGCGAAGAAGTCGCCGCTCTGTCCCGCGCGCGTGACGATGCCCGGCCGGATCATGTGACTGTCGGCGATCGGCACGGGCAGTTCGGGCACGTGCACGATCGTGTCCACGCCCGCGCCGCCCAGGACGAGAACGTCGATCTCGGTCGTCATGGCTCTTCCTCTCGTGGCCGGGGCCGGTGGGTCCCGGTGGTGCGGATACGTTGGACACCGGCACGCCCACGCGACGGGCCGGGCCCCGGAGGGCATCAGGACCGCGATCCCCCGGCATGATGTTGCCTGGCGGCCCGCACTCCGGCCGCGACGTGTTGCCCGGCGAGCCGAAAGAGAGACATGAGCACGAGAGTCATGAAGGTCGACGGGCCTGCAGGAAGCGCGGTGTGACGCGATGCATATTGTCATCATGGGTTGCGGGCGGGTGGGTTCCGCCTTGGCCCAGACCCTGGAGGAACAGGGACACACGGTCGCCGTGATCGACCAGGACCCGACCGCCTTCCGCCGCCTGGGCTCCTCCTTCGGCGGCCGCCGGGTCACCGGCGTGGGCTTCGACCAGGACACCCTGCGCGAGGCGGGCATCGAGGAGGCAGGCGCCTTCGCCGCCGTCTCCAGCGGTGACAACTCCAACATCATCGCCGCCCGGGTGGCCCGCGAAATGTTCGGCATCGAGAACGTGGCCGCCCGCATCTACGACCCCCGCCGCGCGGAGGTCTATCAGCGCCTCGGCATCCCCACCGTCGCCACCGTCCGCTGGACGGCCGACCAGATGCTGCGCCGGCTGCTGCCCTCGGGCGCCGAGCCGCTGTGGCGCGACCCCACCGGCGGCGTCCAGCTCGCCGAGGTGCACACCTCCACGGCCTGGGTGGGACACAGGATCAGCAGGCTGCAGGACGAGACCGGCGTCCGCGTGGCCTTCCTGACGCGGCTCGGCGAGGCGGTCCTGCCCAGCTCGCAGACGGTGCTGCAGGAGGGGGACCTGGTGCACGTGATGATGCGCACCGACGAGATCGACCGGGTCGAGGCGGCGTTCGCCAAGGGTCCCGAAGGGGAGGGCGGTCACTGATGAGGGTCGCCATTGCCGGTGCCGGCGCGGTGGGCCGCTCGATCGCGGGCGAGCTGCTGGAGAACGGCCACGAGGTCCTGCTCATCGACAAGGCGCCGACCGCCATCTCGGTCGAGCGCGTCCCGCTGGCGGAGTGGCTGCTCGCCGACGCCTGCGAGATCACGTCCCTGGACGAGGCGGCGCTCCAGCGCTGCAACGTCGTCATCGCGGCGACGGGTGACGACAAGGTGAACCTCGTCGTCTCGCTCCTCGCCAAGACGGAGTACGGCGTCCCACGCGTCGTCGCCCGGGTCAACAACCCGAAGAACGAGTGGCTGTTCAACGAGGCCTGGGGTGTGGACGTCGCCGTCTCCACACCGCGCCTGATGTCGGCCCTGGTCGAGGAGGCGGTCAGCGTCGGCGACCTGGTCCGGCTGCTGCGCTTCAGCCACGGCGACGCGAACCTGGTGGAGCTGACGCTGCCGGAGGAGTCGGCGCTGGCCGGCACCCAGGTCGGGGACGTGGAGTGGCCGGAGGACACCTCGCTGGTCACCATCATCCGCGGCACGCGCGTGCTGACACCGACTCGGGAGGACTCCTTGGAGGCGGGCGACGAACTGCTGTTCGTGGCCGCGCAGGCCCGGGAGGAACAGCTGGAGGACCTGCTGTCGGTGCGCCGGGACGACGGGGCGCACTGAGGGTCGGCGCAACACGAGCGGGGGCGCCCGGAGTGGAGATCTCCGGGCGCCCCCGACCCGTACGGGCGTGCGGCCCCGGTTACGGGCGGCGGCGGTGCCGTCCGGTCGTCGTCGCCGCGTCGTTCTCCTCGGCCGGGGCGGCCCCGCGCTCCCCGGCGAGGGCGGCCCGGTGCTCCTCCTCCTCGCGCTCGCGCGCCTCCATCTCCGCGAAGACGTCGATCGGCGGCGGTGCCTTCGCCAGGAACACCCAGGTCAGGTACACCGCGAGCAGGAACGGCGGAATCTTGAGCGCCACCAGCACCCAGCCCAGCTGGGTGGTGTCCGCCCACCAGTACAGCGGGAAGAGGATCGCGCACTTGCCGAGCAGGATCAGTCCCCAGGCCCAACTGGCCTTGGCGTACGCCTTCTTGCGGCCCGGATTACGGGTCCTCCAGGAAAGGTTCTCCCTGAAGATCGGGCCGAGCATCAGACCGATCAGCGGCACACCGGCCAGCGTGGTGATGATGTAGGCGAGGCCCATGCCCAGCGTGTAGAGCATGCCGGGCAGGTAGAAGTCCTTGGCGTTGCCGGTCATCATCGCGAAGACCACGCCGAAGGCGACACCGAAGACCCCGCTGAAGGCGTGCTTCACGGTGTCCTTCATCGCCAGCCGGACCACGACCAGCACCAGCGACACGGCCAGCGCCGCGATCGCCGACAAGTGCAGGTCCTTGTTGACCGTGTAGATGCTGACGAAGAGGAGACCGGGCAGCACCGTCTCGACCATGCCCCGGACCCCGCCGAACGCCTCGAACAGGGCGGCCTCGGTCACCGCCCGGGCGTCGTCCGCAGATGTCTCCTCGGTCGGCTTGTCGAGCGACGTCACCGGCTACTCCCGTCCCAGGGGTCTCAGTTCGTATTTCGGGTTGAACAGCACGCGGCGGCCCCGGCTCATCGAGACCCTGCCCGACGCGATCAGTCTGCGCCCCGGCTCTATGCCCACGATGGAGCGCCGGCCGAGCCACACCACGTCCAGCGCGGCGGAGCCGTCGAACAGCTCGGCCTCCAGGGCCGGGACTCCCGCGCGCGGCCGCAGGGTGACCGTGCGCAAGGTACCAGTAACCGTCACCACCTGACGGTCCTGGCAGTCGCCTATCCGCGTGCAGCCGGCGGTCTCGGCGTCCTCACGCAGTTCCTCGGACTCCAGGTCCTCCTGCGGCGAGGAAAGCCGGTCGAGCATGCGCCGGAACCGGCCGGCCGGCTTCTCGGGACGAGGAACAGCACTCATATCTGAAGCGTACCGGGGGCCACTGACGGTTACGTACCCCCTGTCTCCCCGGCCCGAACCGGCGCGCTGCCGCCGTTCCCGCCGGGCGCGCTCGACCGTCACTTCTCGAACCGGTAGCCCGCACCCGGCTCGGTGATGAAGTGCTGCGGACACGACGGATCCTCCTCCAGCTTCCGGCGCAGCTGGGCCACGTACACGCGCAGGTAGTTGGTCTCCGTCCGGTACGACGGCCCCCACACCTCGCGCAGCAACTGCTGCTGCCCGACGAGGCGGCCCCCGTTGCGCACCAGGACCTCCAGCAGCCGCCACTCGGTGGGCGTGAGCCGTACGTCCCGGCCGCCGCGCCGGACCTTTCGCGCGGCGAGGTCCACGGTGAAGCCGCCGGTCTCCACCACCACGTCGTGCTCGCCTCCGGCGGCCTCCGCGCGACGCAGGAGGATCCGCAGCCGGGCCGGCAGCTCGTCCCTGTCGAACGGCTTGGTGAGGTGGCCGTCGGCGCCCGCCGCGAGCGCCCGCGCCGCCCCCTCGGGCGCCTGCCGGGAGGACAGCACCAGGATCGGCACCCGGGTCAGCCCGCGCAGCTCCGTGACGACCTCGGCGCCGTCCTTGTCCGGCAGGCCCAGGTCGAGCACGACCGCGTCGGGACGCCGGTCGGCGGCCGTGCGGAGGGCATTGGCGCCGTCGTGCGCCACGTCGACCTCGTACGAGCGCGCCTCGAGGTCGGTCACGAGGGCACGCACGACCACCGGATCGTCGTCGACCACGAGCACACGGGTCATGCAAGCCGCCTTTCCGGTTCTGTTGTGCGGGCTGGGAGGAACGGCTCAAAGGAGCGCGGCGGGCGCACTCGGCGCGCCGAGGCGGTCCGCACGGCACGAGACGCCGAGCGATGCCCCTCCACGCCGGGATGTCGGCGCGCTCGACGGACCCGCACGCCCCCAGGCCACGTGAGCCCACCGAGCCACCACGGGCCACTCCGAAGATACGGCCCCCCGCAGCGCCGGGCCCTCGGTTTCGCCGGTCCGCTCGCCGCGGCCGGCACGAGCGCCCGCCCCCGCACCCGCAGGGGCCGACGTGGCCACCGGATCCGGTCCGTCGCCGCCCGGCGGGCGCGGGCGTCGCCCGCTGCGTCGCGGCCACCGGCGCCCAGCCGTAGCCGCTGCCCTCACCGCCGGCGCCCACCCCTGCGCCGCCCCGGCCGGTGGGCCGATGCGCCCCACCACCGTCCGCCCGGGCGGGGCCCGCCGTTTCACCGCTCGGCCATCCCACCGCCGCTCGGTTGCGGAGCACGGTCGGCCGGATCGCGCGGGGCCGCGTCGTGTGCGGCGACCAGGGCGGTGACGTCTCACCGCGTACGACGGCGCGTGCAATTCCACCACGGCGTGGCCGGTCTCCACGGGCCCGTGCGAGCCGGGCCCTGCAACCCGTGCGAGCCGGGCGGGCCGTGCGGCGCCCGCGTCCCCTCGGCCGGACATGCGCGAGGGCCGCACCCACCCGGGTGCGGCCCTCGTCGGATGCCCGCCGTCGCGGTCCGGCTCAGCGGACCTCGGTGATCTCCGGTCCGCGCTGGAGCTGGCCCATGCCGCCCGCGAACCGGGAGCCCTCCTCCTGCTGCACGTTCTCCGGAACCATCTGGGCGTCGTTCGGCAGCTTCAGGACGATCGGGTCGCGCGGCGCCATCGGGCCCTCCCCGCGCACCACGACCGTGTCGCGGAAGATCTGCTCCAGCAGCCCGGCGGCCTGCGGCTGCACCGCGCCCTGCCCGGAGATCACGCCGCGCAGGAACCAGCGCGGCCCGTCCACGCCGACGAACCGGACGACCTGGAAGCCGCCGGTGCCGTCCGGCAGCTGCACCGGCACCTGGGCCCGCAGTTCCCACCCCAGCGGGCCCTCGACCTCGTCGATGATGCCGCCCTGCTGGGTGATGCCCGCCGCGATCTCCTCGCGGACCTCGCCCCAGATGCCCTCGCGCTTGGGGGCCGCGAAGGCCTGCAGCTGGATGGCGCTGTCGCGCAGCACGACGGTGGCCGCGACGATCGCGTCGCCCGCGACCTCGACCCGCAGCTCCATGCCGTCGACGCCGGGCACGAACAGACCGCCCAGGTCGACCCGGCCCTCGCCGGGGTCACGGACCTCGGAGCTGTCCCAGGGCCCGTCGGGCCGCGGCGCCGGCTCCAGCCTCAGGCGCTCGGCCCCTTCGTCCGCCTCAGTGTCGACACCGTCGACGACCTGCTCGGCCTCGCCGGCCGCGTCCTCGGCGGCATCCCTCTTCTTGCGACGTCCGAACACGTCACTGTCCTTCCCGGTCGGATACGACCGAAGCGTATCGATTCCCACCCGTAGTGCCGCCCACGGCGGCCTGACCGCTTGTGCCGCTCGCAGCGTCCACGGCAGCATGACCGCCCGTGGACCCGAAGCCCCCCTCGGCCCGCGCGGAGTCGGGAAGCTCCGCGACCGGCACGAAACGGACCCTCTCGACCTGCTGGACGACCAGTTGGGCAATCCGGTCGAAGCGCTCGAACCGCACGGTCTCGCGCGGGTCGAGATTCACCACGATCACCTTGATCTCCCCACGGTACCCGGCATCAACCGTCCCCGGGGCATTCACCAGGGCGACGCCGCAGCGGGCGGCCAGGCCGGATCGCGGGTGCACGAAGGCCGCGTACCCCTCGGGCAGCGCCACAGACACCCCGGTGGGCAGCACGGCCCGCTCCCCGGGCTCCAGTTCGCACGCCTCCGTGGTGCGCAGATCGGCTCCCGCGTCACCGGGGTGTTCGTACGCCGGAAGCGGTACGTCCGGGTCGACGCGCCTGATCAGCACCTCGAGCCGGTCACGGCGGGAGACCGGGTGCTCGGTGCCGACGTGGCCGCCGTGCTCTCCGGGGCTGTCGGGGCCGTCGCCGCTCACGGGTTCACCTCGAAGGCGCGCGCCCGCCTGACCTGGTCGGGGTCGCTCATGGCGGCCTGGATCTCCTCCTCGCGGCCGTGGTCGATGAAGTGGTCGACCTTGACCTCGATGAAGAGCGCGTCGGCGCGGACCGCGACGGGGCCGTCGGGGGCGCCGATGCGTCCGGTCGCGGTGCAGTAGATCTTGCGTCCGGCCACCGCCGTCACCTCCGCCTCCAGGTGGAGCACGGTGCCGACGGGCACGGGCCGGACGAAGTCGGTCTCCAGCCGGCCGGTCACCGCGATGGTGCGCAGCAGCCAGTTCAGCGAGCCGAGCGTCTCGTCCAGGGCGGTGGCGAGCACCCCGCCGTGCGCGAGACCGGGGGCGCCCTGGTGGGCGGGCTGCACGGTGAACTCGGCGGTGACGGACACGCCCTCGCCGGCGCGTGCCTGGAGGTGCAGCCCGTGGGGCTGTTCGTCACCACAGCCGAAACAGTGGCCGTAGTGCGCGCCGAGGAGCTCTCCGGGAGCGGGAGCGTCGGCATGGCGCACCGGATTCACGGCGTCGGCCGGAGGCTGAAGAGCTGCGGAAGTACCACTCACAGGCGCAGACCTTACCCGCCCGTCCGTCACCCCTCGGAGCCCCGTCCGACCGCGCTTCGCGGCGGCCGCCCTGGGTACGGCCGCGCCCCGGCACCGTGCCAAGCTTGACGCCATGCACCTCTCCGCCGCCCCGTACGAAGAACGCCTGACCGCCCCCCGCTCCTGGTGGCTGATCTCCCTGCTGATGGGGGTCTCGATGGGGCTGATCCTGGTGCCGTACGGCACGCTGCCGACGCTCGGAGGTCTGGCCGGCGGCACCGCCGCGGCGGCGGTGGTGGCGAGTTCGTACGGCTCCGCGCGCATCCGGGTCGTGGGCGGCAGCCTGATCGCGGGGGAGGCGAGGATCCCGGTGACCGCGCTGGGCGAGGCGGAGGTCCTGGACGCCCAGGAGGCACGCGCCTGGCGCACGCACAAGGCCGACCCGCGCGCCTTCATGCTCCTGCGCGCCTACATCCCCGGTGCCCTGCGCGTCGAGATCACGGACCCGGAGGACCCGACCCCCTACGTCTTCCTGTCGACGCGCGAGCCTGAGCGCCTGGCCGAGGCCCTGCGGGCGGCGCAGGCCGCCGTTCAGGAGGGCCCTGGGGCACGGTAGCGGGCCGGAGGGGGGCGGGCCGGGTCAGGGTGCCCGGCGCCCGTCGTCCCCGTCCGTGCGACCGCCCAGCCGCTTGCGGGGGTCGACGTCGGTGACGCGGTCCATGTCCAGGACGTCCGGCGGTGTCTCCAGGGCGGGGAGGGCGGACAGCTCGTCCCACGGCACCTGGATCCGGCGCAGGTCCTCCCGGATGCGGGAGGCCAGCTTTCTGGTGTCCCGGCGGTTCATCGCGGCGCCGACGGCGGCTCCCACCAGGAACGGCATCAGGTTCGGCAGATTGCGCACCGTGCGCTTGACGATCCGCTGGCGCAGGTCGCGCTTCATGCGGCTGTTCAGCGCCGCGCTGACGGTCGAGGGCTTGGTCGCCTCGATCCCGCGCTCCTCCGACCAGGAGTTGAGGTAAACGGTGCTGCGCTGGGCGAGGGTGCCGGCGGGTCGTGCGCCGTAGACCTCGTGGAGTTCGGCGATCAGCTTCAGCTCGATCGCCGCCACGCCGGTGATCTCCGCGGCCAGCTCCGCCGGCATCGCGGGCGGCACGGGCAGCATCGCGGCCGCGCCCACTCCGGCGCCCACTGTGGCGGTGGCCTTCGCCGCGCCCCCGACGAGCTTGTCGGCGAGTTCCTCGGGACCGAGGCCCGGGAATTGTCTGCGCAGCGTGGCGAGGTCGCGTACGGGCACCCTCGGGGCCATCTCGATGATCCGGTCCGCGAGGAACGCCAGCCCCGCACGGGCGCGGAGGCCGCCCTTGTGGGCGCCTTCCCTGGCCTTCCGGCGCAAGGCGGCGGCCCGTGTGGCGGTCACCGGGGCGGCGACCTCCGCGGGCACCGGGAGGTCACCCTGACCGGACGTGGTTTCGAGCGAGGCCGCCCCTGTACCGGTTGAGCCTCGCTCGTCGTCACGCGCGTCGTGCTGTGGGCCCTGCTGCGGCCCCTGGTCCGCTCCCCTTGCGAAGAAGCGGCGCTTCCGGGGAGGGGTCGAGCCAGTCACGGCCGACCCGCCCTCAGTCGCAGTCGCGGCAGATCGGCTGACCGTTCTTCTCCCGGGCCAGCTGGCTGCGGTGGTGCACCAGGAAGCAGCTCATGCACGTGAACTCGTCCTGCTGCTTCGGCAGCACCCGGACGGCCAGCTCCTCGTTCGAGAGGTCCGCTCCGGGGAGCTCGAGGCCCTCGGCGGCCTCGAACTCGTCGACGTCCACGGCGGAGGCCGACTTGTCGTTCCGGCGAGCCTTCAGCTCTTCGAGACTGTCCGAGTCGACGTCGTCGTCCGTCTTGCGTGGAGTGTCGTAATCGGTTGCCATGTCGCTCTCCCCCTCTGGGTGTCTGCGGTGTCTCCAGCGCACGTAACGCGTGAGAGGCCGGACTTGTGCCCGACCCGAGGCGGAGATTTTGCCTCACATCAAGGTCTGTTACTCAATCGACACCCAACCGGACTCCTCACGGGTGATCGGCTTGGATGGCGATGGGGACCGTACACGGTCCGCGAGCCGCACGCCAAAGGCGTCTCACCGTGTACTTCCCGTGATCAAGCGCCCTGAAAACCGGGATTTTTCCGACTTTTCGACCAGAGACATGATCACGGAGAGTGGATGGCCGGAAATTCGCCCATGTGATCGATCACACAGGGCCCCGCCCGGAAAGCGCTCGGAAAATTCCGCGCAGAGCGAACACGCCCGCGTGTCGGGGCCCGGTCTCACATCGGCAGGGTGACGCGCATCACGAGCCCTCCCCCCTCCCGCGGCTGGGCGTAGATGTGCCCGCCGTGCGCCCGGGCCACGGACCGGGCGATGGACAGGCCGAGCCCCACGCCCTTGTCGCTGCCCGTCCGCTCGGTGCGCAGCCGCCGGAACGGCTCGAAGAGGTTGTCGATCTCGTACGCCGGGACGACCGGCCCGGTGTTGGACACCAGCAGCACCGCCTGGCCGTGCTGGACCTCGGTGGTGACCTCCACCCAGCCGTCCTCGGGCAGGTTGTACCGCACGGCGTTCTGCACCAGGTTCAGGGCGATCCGCTCCAGCAGCACTCCGTTGCCCTGGACGACCGCGGGCTCGTGCCGGCCGCGGATCTCCACGCCCTTGGCCTCCGCCTCTGCGTGCACCTGGTCGGCCGCCTGGGTGGCCACCTCGGCGAGATCCACGGGCTTGCGCTCGACGATCTGGTTGTCGCTGCGGGCGAGCAGCAGCAGCCCCTCGACGAGCTGCTCGCTGCGTTCGTTGGTGGCCAGCAGGGTCTTGCCGAGCTGCTGGAGCTCGGCCGGCGCGTTCGGGTCGGACAGGTGCACCTCGAGCAGCGTGCGGTTGATCGCCAGGGGGGTGCGCAGTTCGTGCGAGGCGTTGCCGACGAAGCGCTGCTGGGCGGTGAAGGCCCGCTGGAGCCGCTCCAGCATGTCGTCGAAGGTGTCGGCCAGCTCCTTGAGCTCGTCGTCCGGGCCGTCCAGCTCGATGCGGCGGGACAGGTCCGAGCCGGCCACGGCCCGCGCGGTGCGCGTGATGCGGCCCAGCGGCGACAGCACCCGGCCGGCCATGGCATAGCCGAAGGCGAAGGCGATGATCGCCAGGCCGAGCAGGGCCAGCAGGGAGCGGCTCAGCAGGTTGTCCAGGGCGTGCTGGCGCTGCTCGTTGACGCACTCGTTGAGCGCCTGGTTGAGCTCGTCCGCGGGCAGCTGCTCACTGCGCAGATAGCAGACCTCGCTGGACACCTGCCCCGAGACGATCTTGAAGGGCAGGTCGCTGCCCACGGTCAGCGCGTTGGCGGCCAGCAGATAGATGATCGACAGCAGCAGGATGCCGGCGATCAGGAACATGCCGCCGTACAGCAGGGTGAGCCGTATCCGGATGGTCGGGCGCAGCCAGGGGAAGGGCGGCACCGGCCTGCGGGGGTCCCAGGTGGGCTTCGGTGGGGCCTGTGCGGGCGCCGGTGTGGGCGTGGGGGTGGCGGACACGGGATCAGATCCGGTAGCCGGAGCCGGGCACGGTGACGATGACCGGCGGCTCGCCCAGCTTGCGGCGCAGGGTCATGACGGTCACCCGCACCACGTTGGTGAACGGGTCGGTGTTCTCGTCCCAGGCCTTCTCCAGCAGCTGCTCCGCGGAGACCACCGCGCCCTCGCTGCGCATGAGGACCTCCAGCACGGCGAACTCCTTCGGTGCGAGCTGGACCTCCCTGCCGTCGCGGAACACCTCGCGGCGGTTCGGGTCCAGCTTGATCCCGGCGCGCTCCAGGACGGGCGGCAGCGGCACACTGGTGCGCCGGCCGAGCGCCCGCACGCGCGCGATCAGCTCGCTGAACGCGAAGGGCTTGGGCAGGTAGTCGTCGGCGCCGATCTCCAGGCCCTCGACCCGGTCGCTGACGTCACCGGAAGCCGTGAGCATCAACACGCGGGTGGGCATGCCGAGTTCGACGATCTTGCGGCAGACGTCGTCGCCGTGCACGAGGGGGAGGTCGCGGTCGAGGACCACCACGTCGTAGTCGTTGACGCCGATGCGCTCCAGGGCGGCCGCACCGTCGTACACGACGTCGACGGCCATGGCCTCCCGGCGCAGTCCGGTGGCCACCGCATCGGCGAGCAGCTGCTCGTCCTCGACGACGAGTACGCGCACGTCGCTTGTCCTTCCTGAAAACCCGCCGCGGCGGCGCTCGGGGCGCACGCGGGCAGGGGTGCTGATGGGTGTGTTGACCTCCATCCTGCCCTTTTCGGCCATAAGTCGGCTGTAAGGCGAGGGGGCCGACGGTGACACGGGGTGCGGGACCGGGGAACGTCCCGGGGAACGCCACGGGAATACGAGATTTTCTCGTCCGGTGAGGTTTCCGCGGAAGGGAGCTTGGGGAGGACGGGTCTTACATCCCGCGATCACGCTCTGCTTGTACCGCACCACCGTGCGGTGCGCTTCACTCCGCTTCCCGCAGGGCGGACGTGGGTGTCCGGCACCGCCGCCGCCCAGCCGGGTGGCGCTGGGCATCCACCGGAGACGTGATCGTCCCTTCCGAACGGCACACCCCCGTGCCATCGACCCACGACCCAGGACGAGGGGGCGGAGCATGGACGCATTCACCGCAGGACTTCTGCAGCGCATAAGGGCGACCGAGTCCGATCTGTCGCGGGCGCGCGACGAGGGCGACGACTTCCTCGTCGAGGTGGAGCAGGGCGAGCTCGACGACCTGCGCCGTCTCGCCGCGGAGCATGGCGTGGAGGTCAACGCCTCCGCCGTCTGACCGGCCCGTGCGACCGAGCCCCGGCGAATCCAGCGCCGGGGCTCGGTCGTGCTCTCAGTCGTGCCAGGCGCCGAAGTCCTCCAGGAGCCGCTGGAGGGGCTCGAAGACGCCCGGGGAGGCGGCGATCGTCAGGGTCCCCGACGGGCGCTCTCCGGGGCGTCCACCGGTCAGCGCGCCCGCCTCCCGCGCGATCAGCTCGCCCGCCGCCAGGTCCCAGGGGTGCAGACCGCGCTCGTAGAAGCCGTCGAGCCGGCCGGCCGCCACGTCGCACAGGTCGACCGCGGCGGAGCCGCCGCGCCGGATGTCCCGCACGAGCGGGATCAGCCGCTGGGCGACACCGGCCTGGTGGGTGCGGACCTCGGCGACGTAGTTGAAGCCCGTGGAGACCAGGGCCTGGTCCAGGGGCGGCGCGGGACGGCAGCTCAGCCGGCGCTCGCCGTCCCATGCGCCGGTGGCCCACGCGCCGCCACCGCGGACCGCGTGACAGGTCTCGCCGCGCATCGGCGCGGTGACCACGCCCACCACGGTCTCGCCGTCCTGCTCCGCAGCGACGGAGACGGCCCAAGTGGGCAGCCCGTACAGGTAGTTGACGGTGCCGTCGAGCGGGTCGATCACCCAGCGGACACCACTGGTGCCCTCGGTGACGGCTCCCTCCTCGCCGAGGAAGCCGTCGTCGGGGCGGCGCTCGGCGATCAGGGTGGTGATCAGTTTCTCGGCCGCGATGTCCATCTCCGTGACGACGTCGATGGGGCTGGACTTGGTGGCGGCGACGGCGAGGTCGGCCGGACGGCCGTCCCGCAGCAGCTCGCCCGCGCGGCGGGCGGCCTCACGGGCCAGCTCCAGCAGTTCCGCGTGCAGGGGGTCGGTCACGGGGCTCCTCAGGCGTAGGGACTGTCGGTGCCCGCGGCGGCGGGACGCGGGGCGCGGGCCGGGCAGCAGCCCACGGGACACAGGTCGTGGCTCGGGCCCAGGGCCCCCAGGGCGCAGGGCGCGACCTGCTCGCCCCGCTCGGCACCGGCCCGCTCCACGATCAGCTCGCGGATCGCGGCGGCGAAGCGCGGGTCGGCGCCGACGGTGGCCGAGCGGCGCACCGGCAGGCCCAGCTCCTCGGCCTTGGCGGTGGCCTCGGTGTCCAGGTCGTACAGGACCTCCATGTGGTCCGAGACGAAGCCGATGGGCGCCATGACCACGGCCGGGACGCCGGCCGCGTGCCGCTCCTCGAGGTGGTCGCAGATGTCGGGCTCCAGCCACGGGATGTGCGGGGCGCCGGACCGGGACTGGTACACGAGCTGCCAGGGGTGCTCGACGCCGGTGCGCTCGCGGACGGCCTCGGCGATCACCTGCGCCACGTCCAGGTGCTGGCGGACGTAGGCACCGCCGTCGCCGTGCTGTTCGACGGGTCCGGAGGTGTCGGCGGCGGAGAGCGGGATGGAGTGGGTGGTGAAGGCGATGTGCGCACCGTCCCGGACGCCCTCGGGGAGGTCGGCGAGGGAGCGGACGATCCCCTCGATCATGGGTTCCACGAAGCCGGGGTGGTTGAAGTAGTGCCGCAGTTTGTCGATCCTCGGCAGGTCCAGGCCCTCCGCCCGCAGCGTCGCGAGCGCGTCGGCGAGGTTCTCGCGGTACTGGCGGCAGCCGGAGTAGGAGGCGTAGGCGCTGGTGGCCAGGACCAGGATGCGGCGGCGGCCCTCCCGGACCATCTCGCGCAGGGTGTCGGCCAGGTACGGCGCCCAGTTCCGGTTGCCCCAGTGGACCGGCAGGTCCAGGCCGTGCTCGGCGAAGTCCTTGCGCAGCGCGTCCAGCAGGGTGCGGTTCTGGGCATTGATGGGGCTGACCCCGCCGAACCGGAAGTAGTGCCGGCCGACTTCCTTGAGGCGTTCCTTGGGGATTCCGCGCCCGCGGGTGACGTTCTCCAGGAACGGGACCACGTCGTCCGGGCCTTCCGGGCCGCCGAAGGAGAGCAGGAGCAGGGCGTCGTAGGGGCTGGCGTCGAGCACGTCTGGCATGTCTCGATCCTGCCACCCGGCGCCGACAGCCGGGAAACGGCGGGTGGCGTCCGGTGCGGCGAGGAGCCCGGCCGGGTGCCGCGGGCCGGTCTCCGCCAGTAAGCTGTATCGACTGTGCTCGCACCTTACTGAGCCTTCACTGAGCCCCCGGAGACCCCGTGCCCAGCCCCTATCGCGCCCTGTTCGCCGCTCCCGGCACGAAGGGATTCTCCGCCGCGGGGTTCCTCGGCCGGATGCCGCTGTCCATGATGGGCATCGGCGTGGTGACGATGGTCTCGCAGCTCACCGGGCGCTACGGACTGGCCGGTGCGCTCTCGGCCACCATCGCGCTGTCCGCGGCGGTGGCCGGTCCGCAGGTGTCGCGGTTGGTGGACCAGTACGGGCAGCGCCGGGTGCTGCGCCCGGCCACCCTGCTCTCGCTGGCCGCGGCGGCGGTGCTGCTGTTCGCCGCGCACTACGACTGGCCGGACTGGGTGCTGTTCGCCGCGTGTGTCGGCGTCGGCTGCGTGCCGAGCGTCGGCGCGATGATCCGGGCCCGCTGGGCCGCCCTGTACCGGGGCACCCCGCAGCTGCACACCGCGTACTCCTTCGAGTCCGTGGTGGACGAGGTGTGCTTCATCTTCGGGCCGATCATCTCCATCGGGCTGTCGACCGCGTGGTTCCCGGAGGCGGGTCCGCTGCTGGCGGCCTGTTTCCTGGCGGTCGGCGTCTTCTGGCTGACCGCGCAGCGCGCCACCGAGCCCGAGCCGCACCCCAGGGGGCAGAGCGGCGGCGGCACCGCGCTGCGTTCGAAGGGGCTCCAGGTCCTGGTGGCCACGTTCGTGGCGACCGGGGCGATCTTCGGGGCGGTCGACGTGGTCACCGTTGCCTTCGCGGACGAGCGCGGCCACAAGGCGGCCGCCAGCGTGGTGCTGGCGCTCTACGCGGCGGGTTCCTGCGTGGCCGGCGCGGTGTTCGGGCTGCTGCGCTTCGCGGGGGCGCCGGAACGCCGCTGGCTGCTGGGCGTGTGCGCGATGGCCGTGAGTATGATCCCCCTCCTACTGGTCGGGAACCTGCCGTTTCTGGCCGTGGCGCTGTTCGTTGCGGGTCTGGCCATCGCTCCCACGATGATCACGACCATGTCCCTCATCGAAGAGCACGTACCACGCACGCAGCTCACCGAGGGCATGACCTGGGTGAGCACGGGGCTCGCGGTCGGGGTCGCACTCGGCTCCGCCGTGGCCGGCTGGGTGATCGACGCGGCCGGGGCGCGAGCGGGGTACGGGGTTCCGGCGGTGGCCGGGGCCGTCGCGGTCGCGGTCGGTTTCCTCGGGTACCGTCGGCTCAAGCGGCCGGCTCCGGGTCGGGGAGGCTCCGTTGGGCAGCACAGCACACGGAAAGAACGGCACGTGGCGTAACTGGGGGGGCAATGTCTGCGCCCGTCCCGCGCGGGAGGTCACGCCCGCCTCCGTCGACGAGCTGGCCGCGGCCGTGCGCCGGGCGGCCGAGGACGGCCTGCCGGTGAAGCCGGTCGGCACCGGGCACTCCTTCACCTCCATAGCCGCGACGGACGGGGTGTTGATACGCCCTCACCTGTTGACCGGCATACGTGACGTCGACCGCGAGGCCGGCACCGTCACGGTGGAGGCCGGGACACCGCTCAAGAGACTCAACGTGGCTCTCGCACGCGAGGGGCTGTCGCTGACCAACATGGGCGACATCATGGAGCAGACGGTCTCCGGGGCCACCAGCACCGGCACGCACGGCACGGGCCGCGACTCCGCCTCGATCGCCGCCCAGATCAGGGGCCTGGAACTGGTCACCGCCGACGGCTCGGTGCTCACCTGTTCCGAGAAGGAGAACCCGGACGTCTTCGCGGCGGCCCGCATCGGCCTGGGCGCCCTCGGCATCGTCACCGCTATCACCTTCGCCGTGGAGCCTCTGTTCCTGCTCACCGCGCGTGAGGAGCCGATGCCGCTGGACCGGGTCCTCGCCGAGTTCGACCACCTGCACGCCGAGAACGAGCACTTCGAGTTCTACTGGTTCCCGCACACCCGCCACACCAACACCAAGCGCAACAACCGCAGCGCGGGCCCTGAGCGGCCGGTGCCGCCGCTCAAGGGATGGCTGGAGGACGAGTTCCTCTCCAACGGCGTGTTCCAGGCGGCGAACTGGGTCGGCCGCGCGGCGCCGGCGGCGATTCCGGCCATCGCCCGGATCTCGAGCAGGGCGCTCTCCGCGCGGACCTACACCGACATCCCCTACAAGGTGTTCACCTCTCCGCGCCGCGTGCGCTTCGTGGAGATGGAATACGCCGTCCCGCGCGAGGCCGTGGTGGACACGCTGCGCGAACTGAGGAGCATGATCGACCGCTCGGACCTGCGGATCAGCTTTCCGGTCGAGGTGCGCACCGCTCCGGCCGACGACATCACCCTGTCCACGGCGTCCGGGCGGGACAGCGCGTACATCGCCGTCCACATGTTCAGGGGCACCCCCTATCGGCGGTATTTCACCGCCGCCGAGCGCATCTTCACGGCGCACGAGGGGCGACCCCACTGGGGGAAGATCCACACCAGGGACGCCGAGTACCTCTCCCGGGTGTATCCGCGCTTCACCGAGTTCACGACCCTGCGGAACCGCCTCGATCCGGAAGGCCTTTTCGGCAACGACCACTTGCGCCGCGTCCTGGGGGCGTAATCTGCGGGTCCGAGCCGTGGACCCGCAGTTGAAGCCCCCGATTCCGTTTCCGGTGATGGCGTGAAGTTCCCCACGTTCGAGATCATGGAAGCGGGGAAACGGCGGCCGGGACCGACCCCTTGCCAGAAGTCGGGCGGCGTGCCAATCCACGCACGTGGCCCAAATGGAGTACTGTTGCGAGCCCTGGGTCCGGTCTCCCGTCAGGGTGCTCGGGACCTTCGAGGACCGCCGGGAGGGGGCTAGTTGCACAGGGTGACGCAGTTGGTCACTTAGCGTTGCGAATAGGTAACCGTGCCATAACGGCGATCCAGGGCCCGCGCCCGACACGCCGGGCAACTCGGCAAGGTTGTGGCAGGCTGCACCCGGGCAGGCCACACTCGACTAGCGGAAGCAGCGACGCACGTGACGTCGGCAGGCACCACCCGGGAGGTCCCCATGCCCGAACTGCGTGTCGTGGCCGTCTCGAATGACGGCACACGGCTGGTGCTGAAGGCTGCGGACAGCACGGAGTACACGCTTCCGATCGACGAACGGCTCCGCGCCGCCGTGCGCGGCGACCGTCCCCGCCTCGGCCAGATCGAGATCGAGGTGGAGAGCCATCTCCGCCCCCGTGACATCCAGGCGCGTATACGTGCCGGCGCGACCGCGGAGGAGGTCGCGCAGATGGCCGGCATCCCCGTGGACCGCGTACGCCGCTTCGAGGGCCCCGTGCTCGCCGAGCGCGCCTTCATGGCCGAGCGCGCCCGCAAGACACCGGTCCGCAGGCCCGGCGAGAACTCCGGTCCCCCGCTGGGCGAGGCCGTCCAGGAGCGGCTGCTCCTGCGCGGCGTCGAGAAGGACTCCGTGCAGTGGGACTCCTGGCGCCGCGACGACGGCACCTGGGAGGTGCTGCTGGTCTACCGGGTGGCGGGCGAACCGCACTCGGCGAGCTGGACCTACGACCCGCCCCGGCGGCTCGTCCAGGCCGTCGACGAGGAGGCGCGCTCGCTGATCGGCGAGTCCGACGACCTCGCGGCGCCCGAGCCCAGCTTCCCGTTCGTGCCGCGCATCGCCCGGCTGCCGCGCGACCGCCCGCTGGACCGTTCCGCCGACCGTGAGCGCCCGAGCCCGCCCGCCCAGGCGTCCGAGCCGGCCGAGGAGAGCGCCGGCGAACGCGACTCGCTGACCAGCCTGTTGGAGGCGGTACCGAGCTTCCGGGGTGACCTGGTGGTTCCCGAGCGCACGCCCGAGTCCGTACCCGAGGAGCCCGATCCCGAGCCCGAGGCGGAGGAGCCCCCGGCCCCCGCGGCCTCGGCCGGTTCGGCCTACGCGGACGTGCTCATGCCCCGTTCCGTCGGAAGTCACCGTGACCGGCTCATCGGCGCCACCGACCGCCAGGCCGAGGCGGACGGTGTCAGACCGGGTCGCCGCGCGGCGGTCCCGAGCTGGGACGAGATCGTCTTCGGGACACGCCGGAAGAAGCAGGAGTAACCCAGCGGCTTCGACGGCTGACGGTTTCGGGGGCAGGCGTCCCCGGCACCTCGGCTGGAAGGGGGCGTCCACCGCAGGTGGGCTCCCCCTTGGGCTTCCGGGCCACCGGTCGTGCCTCCCGCGCCGGCCTACTGCGGGTCCGGCCCCACCGCGACCGGCCGCGCCGGGTCCGACGACCACGAGGACCAGGAACCGACGTACAGCGCCGCGGGGATGCCCGCCACGGCCAGTGCCAGGACCTCGTGGGCCGCGGAGACCCCCGAGCCACAGTACACACCGACCTGCGAACCACCGTCCACGCCCAGCTCCTTGAAGCGGGCGAGGAGGTCCGCGGCGGGCAGGAGGCGGCCGTCGGGGCCGACGTTCTCCGTGGTCGGCGCCGAGATCGCGCCCGGAATGTGGCCGCCCACCGGGTCGATGGGCTCCACCTCGCCGCGGTACCGCTCCCCCGCACGGGCGTCCAGCAGCACTCCCGTGCGGGCCAGTTCCGCCGCGCCGTCGGCGTCGAGCAGCCCGGTCCCGCCCGGTGCCGGCACGAAGTCGCCCTCGGCGGGCGTGGGCACGGACGTCTCGAGCGGTCCCTCCCAGGCCGGCAACCCGCCGTCGAGGACCCGCACGTCCGGGTGACCTGTCCAGCGCAGCAGCCACCACGCACGGGCGGCACCCCAGCCCAGCCCTCCGTCGTAGACGACCACCGGTGTCCCGGCCGACACGCCCGCGCGGCGCATCGCGGCCCCGAACTCCCCCAGGTCGGGCAGCGGATGGCGTCCGTGTCCACCCGGCGCGGAGGCCAGCTCCCGGTCCAGGTCCACGAAGACGGCCCCCGGGACGTGCCCGGCCAGGTACGCGGCCCGTCCGTCGAACGGCGGCTCGCCGGCCGCCTTGGCCATGCTGAGCTGCCAGCGGACGTCGAGCAGCACCGGCGGTCGGTCGCCCGCCAGTTCGATCGCGAGGCGGGATGCGGAGATGATGGCGTTCATGGCCACCATCCTCGCGCACGGGGTGGCCGCGTCGCCGAAGTCCGGCTACTCTGCTCCGCCGAACCGCCCCGATCACCTGGCGTACGGGATCGGACACTTGCTGTACAGGCGATGGTCATCCGCCGACCGGCGCTCCGAAGCGACACGTCCTCGTCGTCCCGGGCATTCACCCCCGAACGAGGAGGCTCCCACGGGGCGCGCCGCAGCGCGCGGCGCCGCGGCCGGTGCGACCATCGCCACGGGGACGATCCGCCGAGCGGACGCGACCCGGCCCGTACCCGGGCCGGGGAGAGCACGGCCACCACGAGGGCCGAGAAGAGAGTGACGATGACCGACGCACGGGGGTCCGCCCGCCCGAACGGCGAGGCGCCCGCCCGGCACACACCCGGCACGCCCTGCTGGGTGAGCCTGATGGTGCACGGCATGGAAACCACGCAGGAGTTCTACGGAGCGCTGTTCGGCTGGGAGTTCCGGCCGGGCCCACAGCGACTCGGGCCCTATGTGCGCGCCCTGCTGGGCGGACGCGAGGTGGCCGGCGTCGGGCTGCTGCCGCCGGACCGGCACCTGCCCATCGCGTGGACGCCCTACTTCGCCTCGGCGGACGTCGATCGGACGGCGGAGACGGTGCGCTCGTGCGGCGGCACCATCGGGGTGGGGCCGCTGGACGCCGCCGACGCCGGCCGGCTTGTGATCGGCTCCGATCCGTCGGGCGCCGTGTTCGGGATCTGGCAGGCCGCCGCGCACCTCGGCACGGCCGTCACCGGCGTGCCCGGTGCCCCCGCGTGGAACGAGTTGACCACGTTCGAGTCGGAGCGGGTCGCCAAGTTCTACGCGACGGTGTTCGGTTACGAGGAGGTTCCCGAGGTCTCCGCCGACCTCGACCGCGTGACCCTGCTCCTGGAGGGCCGGCCGGTGGCCGCCGTCCACGGCGTGGGCAACGCGCTGGCGCGGGACCGGGGGCCGCACTGGACGACGTACTTCTCCGTGACCGACACCGACGACGCGGTGGACCACGTCCTGCACCTGGGGGGCCAGGTCCTCAAGCCGCCCCGCGACGGCAGCCACGGCCGGGTGGCCACGGTGGCGGATCCGGAGGGGGCGCGGTTCTCACTGCTGCAGGGCCCACGGTGACACGCACCCGGCCGTGTCGGGCGGACGTGCTCGGGAACCGTCGTGCACCTGGGGGCAGGTTGTCAAAACCGGGGCGGGCGGGGGCAGTTGCGGGAGAAGATGGTCACCATGACGGATGAGGGCTCCGCGGTCGACCCCACCAGACCGAGCATCGCGCGGGTCTACGACTACCTGCTCGGCGGCAAGGACAACTACGCCGTGGACCGGGAGGTGGGCGACGTGTTCAAGCGTGACCTGCCCGGTTCGGTGGCGATCGCCTTCGCCAACCGTGCCGCGCTGATCCGGGCGGTCCGGGAGATCACCACGACCACCGGCGTACGGCAGTTCATCGACCTCGGGAGCGGTCTGCCGACCGCCGACAACGTCCACCAGGTCGCACAACGGCACGCTCCGCGGTCCCGGGTCGTGTACGTCGACAACGACCCCCAGGTGCTGGTCCACGGCCGTGCGCTGCTGGAGGAGAACGACCGGACGCGGGTGGTCCCGGCCGACGTGCGCGCCCCGGAGGCCATACGCACCCACCCGGACACCGTGGAGCTGATCGACTTCGGTCAGCCGGTCGCCGTGATGTTCAGCGCCATCCTTCACCACGTCAACGACGACGAGGATCCGGTCGGTATCGTGCGCTACTGGCGGGACCAGGTGCCCTCCGGGAGCTTCTTCTTCGTCAGCCACTTCCGTTCCGGCGACAACCCGGAGACGGCGCAGGCCGAGCGGGTCCTCCAGCAGACCTTCGGCCGCGGCCGGTGGCGCACCCACGAGGAGATCGCCTCGCTGCTCGACGGTCTGGAGCTCCTCGCCCCCGGGATAGTCCCCGCCTCCCTGTGGCGTCCGGACGCCGGGGACAGCCCGTGGGGCCGCGGTGGCGAGCGCGAGCTCACCGTCTGGGAGCACCTCATCGCCGCCGGACTGGCCCGCAAGCCGTAGGACGGGAGCCCGCAGCGGTCGGACGGGAGCCCGCAGCGGTCGACGTGATGTAGGCTCATCCCTTTGTATCCCTTTGCGTGCTGTTGGCGCACGGCGACTCCGCCTGTTCGGTCACCCCGGCGCGTCGGCTGTTCCTCCCCTCCTACCGGGCCTTCCTCGGTACGTCTCCCCTGCGGAAGGCTCTTCGTGAATCACCCCCCGGTCGCTTCCTTCGCCGGTCTGGATCTGCCGGCCGAACTGCTGCGCACGCTCGGCGAACTGGGTGTCCACGAGCCCTTCCCGATCCAGGCGGCCACCATGCCCAGCGCCCTCGCGGGGCGCGACGTCCTGGGGCGCGGGCGTACCGGGTCGGGCAAGACGCTCGCCTTTGGGCTGCCGCTGCTCGCCCGGACGGCCGGGCGCCGCGCGGAGCCGAAGCATCCGCTCGCACTCGTCCTGGTGCCCACCCGAGAACTGGCCCAGCAGGTCACCGAGGCGCTCGCACCGTACGCCGAGGCGCTGCGGCTGCGGACGGCCACGGTCGTCGGCGGCATGTCGATCGGCCGGCAGGCCACCGCGCTGCGCCAGGGAGCCGAGGTCGTCGTCGCCACCCCCGGGCGGCTGCACGACCTCGTGGAGCGCGGGGCCTGCCGCCTGGGACGGGTGGGGATCACCGTCCTCGACGAGGCCGACCAGATGTGCGACCTGGGCTTCCTGCCGCAGGTGAGCGAGGTGCTCGACCAGGTGCGCCCCGGCGGTCAGCGCATGCTGTTCTCCGCCACCCTGGACGACGACGTCGACCAGCTGGTCCGCCGCCACCTCCACGATCCCGTCGTCCACTCGGTCGACCCGTCGGCGGGCGTGGTGACGACCATGGACCACCATGTCCTGGTCGTCCACGGCCCCGACCGGTACGCCGTCACCACGGAGATCGCCGCCCGCGACGGCCGCGTACTGCTGTTCCTGGACACCAGGCACGCCGTCGACCTGCTCACCCGGCATCTGCGGGCTAGCGGGGTGCATGCCGCGGCCCTGCACAGTGGCAAGTCCCAGCCGCAGCGCACCCGGACCCTGGCGCAGTTCAAGAGCGGCCATGTCACCGTCCTGGTCGCGACCGATGTCGCCGCCCGTGGCCTGCACGTCGACGACCTCGATCTCGTGGTCAACGTCGACCCGCCCACCGACGCCAAGGACTATCTGCACCGCGCGGGCCGTACCGCCCGGGCCGGTGCGTCCGGCACCGTCGTCACGCTGGTGCCGGCCGCCCTGCGCCGTGAGACGAGCCGGATGCTGGCCGGGGCCGGCATCGAGCCGACCGTCACCAAGGTGGCCTCGGGCGAGGCGGAGCTGAGCCGGATCACCGGGGCCAGGGCCCCCTCCGGCACGCCGCTCGACGGCCGGCCTGCCCTGCCCCGCCCCAAGAACACCCATGCTCCCTTCCGCGGCCTGGGCACGAGCAAGGACGCCTCCCGCGGCGCCGGCGGCACGTCCCGGAAGGCCGGCGAGGCCCGCAGGCTCGCCGAGGCCCGCAAGGCGGCCCGGGTGCGTCGCGGCGGATGAGGGACCTCGGTCCCGCGCGGGGCCGCGACGATGTCGCCGGTGCCCGCACCGCGGCGGCATGACAAGCTGTGCTCTCCACTGCCCGAACCCAGGAGGTCACCATGACCGCAGAGTCCGCATCCAGCGAAGGTTCGGAGCCGGTTGCCCCCGAGACATCCGCTTTGGAACCGGACAGCGACGGCCACTACGACCTGAAACGCAAGTTCCGCGAGGCCCTGGAGCGCAAGCGCGGTGCCCAGGCGGATGCCGCCGGCGGTAACGCCAACCCCGATGCGTCGAAGGTCCGCCGGGCACACGGCCCGGCGGCGAGCCAGCGGTCGTTCCGGCGCAAGAGCGGCGGCTGATCCGTGGCCCCGCCGGCCGCGTCACCGGTGCGGACACGGCCGGCGGGGCCGCCCCGGACCACTGCGGGGCGTGCGACGGCCCGTTCGGCCGGTGACGCCTGGGTCTGTCGTTGGATCACGGGGTGCCGACGGGGCTGATCGGCCCGGTGGGCGGGGGCTGGTGCGTGCAGCGGCAAGGCGGAGGAGGGAGTCGACGCGGAGCGTCGGCGAGTGACGACAACACCGCAGATGTGCGTGCCAGCCCCCGCGTCTGCGGTGTGATCCAAACGACGGGCCCCCTGGTCTAGGTGGGCGGCACCGGCAGCACGTCCGGGGAGAGGGCCGCCGCGCGGGCCGTCGCGGCCGTCATGCGGCGACGGTGGTGACGGCGGCACAGCACCTCGTAGCCGACCTCGTCCGCGGAGTCGGTGACGTCGCCGACGACCACCTGGGCGCCCTCGACGACCATGACCCCGCCGACCGTACGGGCGTTGTGGGTGGCGCGGGCGCCGCACCAGCACAGGGCCTCCACCTGGAGCACCTCCACCCGGTCGGCCAGTTCCACCAGCCGCTGCGAGCCGGGGAACAGCTTCGAGCGGAAGTCGGTGGTGATGCCGAACGCGTAGACGTCGAGCTCCAGGTCGTCCACGACGCGCGCGAGTTGGTCGATCTGCCCAGGTGCCAGGAACTGCGCCTCGTCCGCGATCACGTAGTCCGCGCGGCGGCCCTGCGAGAGATGGTCGACGAGATACACGTACAGGTCCGTGTCGTCCCCGACCTCCACCGCGTCCGTGACCAGGCCCAGGCGGGAGGACAACTTGCCCTCGCCGGCCCGGTCGTTGCGGGTGAAGATCATGCCCACGAGGCCGCGCGCCGACCGGTTGTGCTCGATCTGGAGAGCCAGCGTCGACTTCCCGCAGTCCATCGTTCCGGAGAAGAACACCAGCTCGGGCATGGGGAGGGAAGCACCTTTCGGCATGGTTCGGCGGGGCGTGGTTCGTCGGGCGAGGGCGGCGGGGAGGCCGGACTTCAGGAGCGTACTTCGAGCAACGGGACGAGCTGCTCCGCAGGGGTCATCGACCCGTGGTTGCCGACCATCGACGACTCCTTCGGCTCCCGCTCGGAGGCGATGAGCAGGACGTCGTCCCGGGCGGCGGCGACCACGTCGCCGATGCGCCGGTACACGCGGTCGTCGACCCGGGGACCGAACCATCCGGCCGCGATCGCCTCGTCGCGCGACGCCACCCAGAACTGCTCGCCGAGCACCTCGCGCCAGCAGGTCAGCACGTCGTTCGCGGCGCCGGGCACGGCGTAGACGTGCCGGGCACGCCCCTCGCCGCCGAGCAGGGCGACCCCCGCGCGCAGCTCCCAGTCCTCGTCGAAGTCGATGCGGTGTGCCTCGCCGAAGGGCACGTCGACCATGCCGTGGTCGGCGGTGACGTAGAGGGCGCTGCGCGGCGGGAGTTGTTCGGCCAGGCGCTGGACCAGCCGGTCGACGTACATGAGCTGGCCGCGCCAGGTGTCGGAGTCGACGCCGAAGCGGTGACCGGCGCCGTCGACCTCGGCGTAGTACGTGTAGACCAGGGAGCGGTCGGCGGCGGCCAGTTGCTCGGCCGCGAAGTCCATGCGCTCCTCGCCGGTCAGCCGCCCGTGGAAGGCGCCGCCGCTGAGCGCGATCTTGGTGAGCGGGGTGTTGGCGAAGGTCGGGGAGGACACCTGCGCGGCGTGCACCCCCGCGCGGTGGGCCACCTGGAAGATCGTGGGGTACGGCTGCCAGGTGCCCGGGGAGGTCCAGGGCTGCCAGCGCAGCTGGTTCATCAGCTCGCCGGTGTCCGGATTGCGCACGGTGTAGCCGGGCAGGCCGTGGGCGCCCGGGGGCAGACCGGTGCCGACCGACGCCAGGGAGGTCGCGGTCGTCGCCGGGTAACCGGCGGTGATGGGGCGCCCCGTGCCCCCGCGCGACGTGGCGAGCAGGGACGTCATGAAGGGGGCGTCCTCCGGATGCGCCCTCAGCTGCTCCCAGCCGAGGCCGTCGATCAGGAACACGCAGTTCCGGTCGGCGGGGGTCAGCTCGGGGATCGCCGCGGCGGTGCCGGGGACGCCCATGCCCGCGGCGAGCGTGGGCAGCAGGTCGGCGAGCGACCCGGTGCCGTACTCGGGCACGGGAGCCGACTCCAGGGGGAGGGGTTCCGGGTGGTTCTCCCAGGCGGTGGCGTGGCTGCTGCCGTGCAGCGGCTGCGCCGGGTGCCCGGAGGGCGTGGGCCGCGCCATCAGCGCGTCTGGTCCGCGGTCGCCTCGGAGAGGGCCTGCGCGAAGGCGAGCGCCTGGCGCACCGTCTCCGGGCCGTCCCCCGCCTCGCTGACGCGAAGGCTGAGATCGTCCGCCGTGGAGTTGCCCGTGTAGCCGTGGTCGGCCTCGCAGTTGGGGTCGCCGCAGGCGGCCGGCTCGAGGTCGATGCGGGAGACGGCGCCCCAGCCGATGGTGAGCACGATCTCGCGGGGCAGGGTGCCCGGGGTGTAGGACTCCGGGTTGGCGACCACACGGCTGACCACGATCGACGAGATCCGGCCGAGCTTGACCGACTCGGTGGAGGTGGTGGCGTACGGCGTCGGGGAGGTGCTGTCGGCGGACTGCTCGTCGGTGTGGCTGACGATGAAGCGGTTGCCGGTGAGGACGAGGACGGTCACGTGCCGCCGCACCTCGTTCTGGTCGAACGTCGTCTCCTGGTGGACCAGGTACGACCGGATGGGCTCGCCGCCCACCGCGGCCTCCACCGCCTCGGCCACGAGGGCCGGGTAGTAGCCGCTGCGCTCGATCGCCGCCCGCAGCCCCTGGGTCGTCGTACTGGTCTTGGCCATGACGCCCATCCTACGGGGGACCACTGACTGCGAGGCACCGCTCACGGCTCTCCCCGTTCTCCGCTCGGTCCGTGCGCGGCGTCAGTACGTGGGGAGGGTCCGCGGACCCAGGTCGTCCCGGGCGGGGGGCGGGGCGAGGCGTACGGTGGCGCCTAGGACGCTCAGGCCGTGCGGGGCGACGACGACCGGTTCCAGGGTCACCGCGACGACCTCCGGGTGGTCGTCGACCAGCCGCGACACCCGCAGCAGCAGTTCCTCCAGGGCGGGGGTGTCGACGGGCGCGGAACCGCGCCAGCCGAACAGCAGGGGAGCCGTCCGGATGGACCGCACCAGGGACGTCGCCTCCCGGTCGGTGACCGGGATCAGCCGGTGTGCCATGTCCCCGAGCAGCTGTGAGGCGGCCCCGGCGAGCCCGAAGGACAGCACCGCACCGGCCGCGGGGTCGATCACGGCCCGTACGACGGTGTCGACGCCGCGCGGCGCCATCCGCTGCACCACGGGGCGCAGCTCCTCCGACGTGCCGAACAGCTGCGTCAACTCGACGTACGCACGGCGCAGTTGCTCCTCATCGGCGAGGTCCAGGCGCACGCCGCCGAGGTCCGCGCGGTGGCGCAGGTGCGGGGCGGTGGCCTTGAGGGCGACGGGGTAGCCGAGGGCGCGGGCGGCCTCCACGGCGGCGTCGGGGGTGGGCGCGGGCAGGGCGCGGTGGACCTGGATGCCGTACATGCCGAGCAGGTCGCAGGTCTCCTCGGCGCCGGGGGTCAGGCCCTGTCCGCGGGTGAGCAGCCGGTCGATGAGCGCGGCGGCGCCCTTCTGGTCGATGTTCTCGTACTCGGGGACCTTGCCCGGGTCGGCCGCGTCCCGTCGCCACTGGGCGTACGCGACGGCCTGGGCGAGCGCACGGACGGCGCGTTCGGCGGCCGGGTAGGCGGGGATGAGGTGGGCGCCTTCGGGCGGCTCGACGGCGGCGTGCCCGGCCTCTGCGGTGGGGGTGCCGTGCGGGGTGGTGGGTACGGGGCGGGGGCCGGCGGCGGGTGGCTGCTGGGGTGCGCCGGCCGCCGGTGCCGTGGGGGTGCCGGAGGCGGGGGCCGTGCCCGGTGTGGGAGCCGTGGGGGGCGTGGCGGCCGGGTTCGGCACGGGGGGCGTGGCGGCGTCCGGCACCGGCTGCGGTGCCGGACCGGCCACCGGCTGCCGTGCCGTGCTCGCCGCCGCGGACAGGGCCTCCGCGAGGCCGCCGAGTTCCACGTGGACCACCAGCACCGGCTTGGACGGTGTCGCCGCGGCGGCCGAGCGCAGGGCCTGCGCGAGCGCCGCGTCGCCGACCGAGCCCTCCCCCACGGCCGGGATCGCGGTGACGACGACCGCGTCACAGGTGTCGTCCGCCAGGGCCCGGGACAGGGCCGCGTGGAAGTCCGCCGCCGAGGCGGCGGTGGTGAGGTCGAGCGGGGGGTGCGGGTGCAGTCCCTCGGCCAGGCAGGCGTCGTAGGTGAGCAGGCCCAGCGACTCGGAGTTCCCGAGGATCGCCACGCGGGGCCCGGCCGGCAGGGGCTGGCGGGCGAGCAGCAGGCCGGCGTCGACGAGTTCCGTGATGGTGTCCACGCGGATCACCCCGGCCTGGCGCAGCAGCGCCGACACGGTGGCGTGCGGCAGCCGGGTCGCCCGCACGGCGTGACCCTGCGGGGCCGCCCCGTGACGTGCGCCCTGGACCACGACCAGCGGCTTCGCCGCCGCCGTGCGCCGCGCGAGGCGGGTGAACTTGCGCGGGTTGCCGATGGACTCCAGGTACATGAGGGCGACGTCGGTGTCGGGGTCCTCGTACCAGTACTGGAGGACGTCGTTGCCGGAGACGTCCGCGCGGTTGCCGGACGAGACGAAGGTCGACACGCCCGTGACACCGGTGACGCCTCCGCCGCGCCGGTGCAGCCGCGAGAGCAGGGCCACGCCGATGGCGCCGGACTGGGCGAACAGCCCGATCCGGCCCGGGCGCGGCATCCGGGGCGCGAGCGAGGCGTTCAGCCGTACGTCCGGGGAGGTGTTGATGACACCGAAGGCGTTCGGTCCGATGATCCGCATGCCGTACGTGCGCGCGTGCCGCACGAGGGCGCGCTGGCGCTCACGGCCTTCCGGACCGGACTCGGCGTACCCGGCGGAGACGACGACGAGCCCCTGCACGCCGTGTTCGCCGCACTCGGTGACCACCTCGGGGACCCGCTCGGCGGGCACGGCGACGACCGCGAGGTCGACGTGCGCGCCGATGTCCCGCACGGAGCGGTGCGCGGGCACCCCGTCGAGCTCGGTCTGCCCCTCGGGGAGGGCCCTGTTCACCGCGTACAGACGGCCGGTGAACCCGGCGTCCCGGATGTTGTCGAGGATGCTGCGGCCCACACCGCCCGGCGTGCGGCCGGTGCCGATGACGGCGACCGAACCGGGAGCGAGCAGCCGCTGCACGGAGCGGGCCTCGGCGCGCTGCTCGCGCGCGAACTGCACGGCCAGGGAGCGGTCGGTGGGCTCGAGGTCGAACTCGAGCCGGACGACCCCGTCCTCGAAGCTGCGCTTCTGGGTGTACCCGGCGTCGGTGAACACCTTGATCATCTTGGTGTTGGCGGGCAGCACCTCGGCGGCGAAACGGCGGATTCCGCGCTCCCGCGCGACGGCGGCGATGTGTTCGAGCAGCGCGGAGGCGACACCGCGGCCCTGGTGGGCGTCCTGGACGAGGAAGGCGACCTCGGCCTCGTCGGCCGGTGCGGAGGCGGGCGCTCCGTGGGCGCCGATGCGGTCGTACCGTACGGTGGCGATGAACTCGCCCCCCACCGTGGCCGCGAGTCCCACCCTGTCCACGAAGTCGTGGTGGGTGAAGCGGTGGACGTCCTTCGCGGACAGACGCGGATAGGGCGCGAAGAAGCGGTAGTACTTCGACTCGTCCGACACCTGCTCGTAGAAGCTGACCAGGCGCTCGGCGTCATCGACGGTGATGGGGCGGACGCGTGCGGTGCCGCCGTCGCGCAGCACCACGTCGGCTTCCCAGTGGGCGGGGTACTCGTGCCGGTCCGACGAGGTCTGCATGGGCCCCAGAGTACGGGTCGCGTCCGACAACGGCGCGAGGCAGTCTGTGGAGGACACAGAACCGGGCCGAGGCCGCGGTCCGGAACCACCCCGGTGAGGGAGCGACGCCCCGCTCCGGGCATGCTCGACGATATGGGAAACTGGTCTAGACAACCCTGAACACCTGAAGGGCAGCAACACATGGCTGAGCGCCGCGTCAACGTCGGCTGGGCCGAGGGTCTCCACGCCCGTCCCGCCTCCATCTTCGTCCGGGCCGCCACGGCCACAGGCGTCCCGGTGACCATCGCCAAGGCCGGGGGCACCCCCGTCAACGCGGCGTCCATGCTGGCCGTCCTGGGCCTGGGTGCCCAGGGCGGCGAGGAGATCGTGCTCGCTTCCGACGCCGAGGGCGCGGACGCCGCCCTGGACCGTCTGGCAACGCTGGTCTCCCAGGGGCTCGAGGAGCTTCCCGAGACCGTCTGAGCCCCTGCGGCAAGGGGCGGAGCGGCGCCGACCCTCGGGTGGCGCGGCTCCGCCCTTTTCCTGTCGCTCTGCACGTGGGTGCATGCCGCACCGGATTCACCAGCGGCATCCAAAGGCACCTCACCCGGAGGCGGCTTTCAATTTCCGCGAGCACGTGAAAACGGGCAGCAGAAATACCGCCCCACCGAATGACCCTTCTTTGTATACGGCCCTTTTGTTAATGCCGCAGGCTCGGCGTGTTTACGGGATGTTGCGAGTTCCTCACACGCTCCGCGCGGTCCGGGCCGGGGCCGAAGCGGAGGCGGTGCGCCCCGGTCCGGCGCTCGGTGTGCAGCGCCGTCAGGGCCCGCGCCCGCTCGCCGTCGCCACGTGCCACGGCGTCCACGATCGCGCCGTGCTCCGCCCAGGACTCCACCGGGTCGGACGGCCCCTCCACCGCGTACATCCAGGCGATCTTGTGCCGCAACTGCGTCAGCATCGACGTCAGCGCCGGGCTGCCGGCGGCCTGGGCGAGCGTCTCGTGGAACCATCCGCCCAGGGAGCGCAGGTCGTCGCTGCTGCCCCGGCGGGCGCGCTCCTGGCCCAGCCGCACCAGGCCGCGCAACACCTTCAGATGGGCCTCGGTACGGCGTTGCGCCGCACGGGAGGCCCCGAGCGGCTCCAGCAGCAGGCGCATCTCCAGCAGGTCGGCGGCCTCCTGCTCGGTGGGTTCGGCCACGCACGCGCCCGCGTGCCGCCGGGTCACCACGAACCCCTCGGCCTCCAGGGTGCGCAGGGCCTCCCTGACGGGCACGCGCGAGACGCCGTAGCGGCGGGCGAGGAGTTCCTCGGTGAGCCGGCCACCGCGCTCGTAGACACCCGCGACGATGTCGTCCCGGATCGCCGTGCACACCGAGTGCGCGGGAACACGCATGACGAACCTCCGGCTTAATCCCCGTGAAACGTCGACGATGGACGTGTGTTCCGTGACTCTATTGCAATCGACCGGAAATTCCGACGGCGGGCCGGATTCCATGCGAATCTTTTGGACAACCACTCCTTCGAAAACGGCGAAAGCCCCGGCTCGGGGGCCGGGGCTTTCGTGCAGGTGGGGCGGGGGCGCGCGTCGCGTCAGAGCTTCACGCCGTGCGTGCGCAGGTACGCGACCGGGTCGATGTCGGAGCCGTACTCGGCGGTCGTGCGGGCCTCGAAGTGCAGGTGGGCTCCCGTGACGTTGCCGGTGGCACCGGAGAGGCCGATCCGCTGGCCCGGGGTGACCTGCTGGCCGACCGAGACGCTGATGGACGACAGGTGGCCGTACTGGGTGTAGGTGCCGTCGTGCATCCTGATGACGACCTGGTTGCCGTAGGCGCCGCCCCAGCCGGCCTCGACGACGGTGCCCATGCCGACCGACTGCACGGGAGTGCCGCCGGCGGCGTGGAAGTCGACACCGGTGTGGCTGCCGGAGGACCAGACGGCGCCGCCGCTCTTGTAGCCGGTCGAGACGTAGGAGCCGGGGATCGGGGAGACGAAGGTGTTGAGGCGCTTACGCTCGGCCTCGCGGGCGGCGCGCTCGCGGTCCTCGCGGGCCTTCTTGGCGGCCGCGACCGCCTCCTCGCGGGCGGCCTCCTCGGCGGCCCGGCGGGCGGCGGCCGCCTCGGCGGCCTCCTGCTGGGCGGTCGCCTGGGCGTCGATCTGGGCGGCGACGTCGTCGCCGATGGTGACGACGGGGGTGAGTCCGGTCTGCTCGGCGGCGGGTTCGGCCGCGAGCGCCGGGGCCGTGAAGGATCCGATGACGCCGGTGGTGGTGAGGGCCGCGACGCCCGCCGCGCGGGCGGTGCCGCGCTGCATCCGGCTGGGACGACGGTGCTTCCCCGTGGCGCGGGTGAACGCCATGTACAGGCTGGTCCTTTCCTTCCCTCTCGCCTACCGGGTTAGCTGACGGGTTCGGAGCAGGAAGGTCTCCTACGGACCCCCTCGCGGCACGCGCGGGCGTCCGATTCACCCCAGGGACTGCGATGGGTCCCCGGCTCCCCTGGCTCGCGCCGTACGGGGACTCGGCGATGACTGTCCGGTGCCGCGGGTGCGGCGCACTGCCTGACGAACAGCCCGGACGACGCTAAACGGGGCGACTTTCAATCCTCAAACGAATCCCGGTTTTTGTAGCGCATCCCACAGGTCAGACAGGCAACCTCCGCCCCAATCCGGGCATAAGGGAGCCCTGGTGACTTTCGTGTCACCAGGGCTCCGGGCGCGCGTGCGCCTGCCGCGCCGTCTACTCGGCCGACACCACGCCGACTTCGCCGATGCCGAGGGCCTCGACGGGCTCCTTGATCTGCGCCGCGTCACCGACCAGGACGGTCACCAGGCGGTCCACCGGGAAGGCGTTCACGACGGCCGCGGTGGCCTCCACGGTGCCGGTCGCGGCCAGCTGCCGGTACAGCTGCGCCTGGTAGTCGTCGGGCAGGTGCTGCTCGACCTGGTCGGCCAGGGTGCTCGCGACGGCCGCCGCGGTCTCGTACTTGAGCGGCGCCACGCCCACGAGGTTCTGCACGGCGACGTCGCGCTCGGCGTCGGTGAGCCCCTCCGCGGCGAGCGTGCGCAGCACCGTCCACAGGTCCTCCAGGGCGGGACCGGTGTTCGGGGTGTCGACGGAGCCGCTGATGGCGAGCATCGCCGCGCCGGTGCCGTCCGGGGCGGACCGGAGCACCTGCCCGAACGACCGCACGCCGTAGGTGTAGCCCTTCTCCTCGCGCAGGACGCGGTCCAGGCGGGAGGTGAGGGTGCCGCCGAGGCAGTAGGTGCCGAGCACCTGGGCCGGCCACACGCGGTCGTGCCGGTCCGGGCCGATGCGGCCGATCAACAGCTGGGTCTGGACGGCGCCGGGGCGGTCGACGATCACGACCCTCCCGGTGTCGTCGGCGACGACGGGCGGCACGGGACGCGACCGGGCCGGGGAGCCGGTCCAGGAGCCGAGCGTGTCGCCGAGCAGCGCGTCCAGGTCGACGCCCGTGAGGTCGCCGACGACCACGGCGGTGGCGGTGGCGGGGCGGACGTGCTTCTCGTAGAAGGCTCGTACGGCCGCCGCGTCAATGCCGGTGACCGTCTCCTCGGTGCCCTGGCGCGGGCGCGACATGCGCGAACCCGCCGGGAACAGCTCCTTGGAGAGCTCCTTGGCGGCCCGGCGGGAGGGGTTGGCCAGCTCGTGCGGGATCTCGTCGAGGCGGTTGCGGACGAGCCGTTCGACCTCGCTGTCGGCGAACGCGGGTGCCCTGAGGGCCTCGGCGATCAGCCCGAGCCCCTTGGCGAGCCGCGAGGCCGGCACCTCCAGGCTCAGGCGTACGCCGGGGTGGTCGGCGTGCGCGTCGAGGGTGGCGCCGCAGCGCTCCAGCTCGGCGGCGAACTCCTCGGCCGAGTGCTTGTCGGTGCCTTCGGAGAAGGCCCGCGCCATGATCGTGGCGACGCCGTCCAGGCCGGCCGGTTCGGCCTCCAGGGGTGCGTCGAGCAGCACCTCCACGGCCACGACCTGCTGGCCGGGGCGGTGGCAGCGCAGGACGGTCAGGCCGTTGCCCAGCGTCCCGCGCTCGGGGGCCGGGAAGGCCCAGGGCTTGGCCTCGCCCGCCTGCGGCTGGGGGTGGAAGTCCATCTGGGCGAGCTCGGTCACTTCGCCGCCTCCTCGTTCTCGTCGGTGCCGGCTGCCGCGGCGGCTTCCCCGGTGTCCCCGGCGCCCTCGGTGTCCGCCGCGTCCTGCGGGTCGGCCACGTCCTGCGCGTCCTGCGCATCCTGCGCGTCGTCGGCGGCGACGGGCTCGTAGACGAGCACCGCGCGGTTGTCGGGGCGCAGGCGGGCCGCGGCGACTTCCCGCACCTCCTCGGCCGTCACCTCGAGGACGCGCTGGACCGCCGTCAGGGCGAGCTGCGGGTCACCGAACAGCACGGCGAACCGGCACAGTTCGTCGGCGCGGCCGGCGACCGTGCCCAGCCGGTCCAGCCACTCTCGCTCCAACTGGGCCTGGGCCCGCTCCATTTCCTCGGCCGTGGGGCCCTCCTCCGCGAACCGGGCGAGCTCCTCGTCGATGGCGGCCTCGATGACCGGCACCTCGACGTCGCCGGACGTCTTCACGTCCAGCCAGCCCAGGGAGGGCGCCCCGGCGAGTCGCAGCAGGCCGAACCCTGCCGCCACGGCCGTACGGTCCCGCCGCACCAGCCGGTTGTAGAGCCGCGAGGACTCGCCACCGCCGAGGACGGTGAGGGCCAGGTCGGCGGCGTCGCACGCGCGCGTGCCGTCCTGCGGCAGCCGGTAGGCGGCCATCAGCGCCCGCGCGGGGACCTCCTCCTCGACGACCTCGCGCAACTGCTCGCCGATCACGTCGGGCAGCGTGCCGTCGCGGGGCTCGGGCTTGCCGTCGTGCGAAGGGATGGAACCGAAGTACGTCTCGATCCAGGCGAGCGTCTGCTCCGGGTCGATGTCGCCGACCACCGAGAGGACGGCGTTGTTCGGGGCGTAGTAGGTGCGGAAGAACCGGCGGGCGTCCTCGAGGGTGGCCGCGTCCAGGTCCGCCATCGACCCGATGGGCGTGTGGTGGTAAGGGTGGCCCTCCGGATAGGCGAGGGCGGTGAGCTTCTCGAAGGCGGTGCCGTAGGGCACGTTGTCGTAGCGCTGGCGGCGCTCGTTCTTGACGACGTCCCGCTGGTTCTCCATGGACTCCTCGTCCAGGGCGGCCAGCAGCGAGCCCATGCGGTCGGCCTCCAGCCAGAGGGCGAGCTCCAGCTGGTGGGCCGGCATGGTCTCGAAGTAGTTGGTGCGCTCGAAGCTGGTGGTGCCGTTCAGGGAGCCGCCGGCGCCCTGAACGAGCTCGAAGTGACCGTTGCCCTTCACCTGGGCGGATCCCTGGAACATCAGGTGCTCGAAAAGGTGAGCCAGGCCCGTACGCCCCTTGACTTCGTGCCGCGAACCGACGTCGTACCAGAGGCACACCGCCGCGACCGGGGTCAGGTGGTCCTCGGAGAGCACCACGCGCAGGCCGTTGGCCAGGCGATGCTCGGTCGCTGTCAGGCCGCCGGAGCCTGCCTGCGCTGTGGCCGTGTGACCCATGGGCATGTACGTCCCTTCGATCGCGGAGGCGGGTCGTCGATCCGCCGTTTCTGCCGGTCCTGCCACTGTATGCAAGCGTGTGGAGCACCGCCGAAGTTCCCGGGCGGGATCGGGTACGCCGAGAGCGAGAAGCGGGCACAGGGAAGAGGCCGGCGGTGCGGGGCGGAACGATGGGGCCTTCGTGACCTCTGTGGCGACGAGGCGGACGCCGGCGTTCCGCCGAACCGTTCGCCCGTCCCCAGGCCGGTTCGGCGCGACCCGCGGCGGGGAGCGGCCGCCGGTCCGCGTAATCTGCTCGCGCCGCCGCCCCGTCCCCGCGCGGGAGCCGCAACCGGGTCCTTGTCCCGGTTGTCGGTGCGGCGGTCCACAATGGTCCGCGTCAGATCCCGTCACACGCTTCAAGCAAGGAGCCGGCAGCGATGGCCCGCCGCAGCACGAAGACCCCGCCGCCCGACGACTCGTACGAGGAGAAGATCCTCGACATCGACGTCGTCGACGAGATGCAGGGCTCCTTCCTCGAGTACGCGTACTCGGTCATCTACTCCCGCGCCCTGCCGGACGCGCGCGACGGTCTGAAGCCGGTGCACCGCCGCATCGTCTACCAGATGAACGAGATGGGACTGCGCCCCGAGCGCGGCTACGTGAAGTGCGCCCGCGTCGTCGGCGAGGTCATGGGCAAGCTGCACCCCCATGGTGACGCGTCGATCTACGACGCCCTGGTGCGCATGGCCCAGCCCTTCTCCATGCGGGTCCCCCTGGTCGACGGCCACGGCAACTTCGGCTCGCTGGGCAACGACGACCCGCCGGCCGCCATGCGGTACACCGAGTGCCGGATGGCCGAGGCCACGAGCCTGATGACCGAGTCCATCGACGAGGACACGGTCGACTTCGCGCCGAACTACGACGGCCAGGAGCAGGAGCCGGTGGCGCTGCCCGCCGCCTTCCCCAACCTTCTGGTGAACGGCGCCTCGGGCATCGCCGTCGGCATGGCCACCAACATGCCTCCGCACAACCTGCGCGAGGTCATCGCGGCCGCCCGCCACCTCATCCGGCATCCGACCGCCGATCTCGACGCCCTCATGAAGCACGTGCCCGGCCCCGACCTGCCCACCGGCGGCCGGATCGTCGGCCTGTCCGGCGTCCGGGACGCGTACGAGACCGGCCGCGGCACCTTCAAGATCCGCGCGACGGTCACCGTGGACAACGTGACGGCCCGCCGCAAGGGCCTGATCGTCACCGAGCTGCCCTTCACGGTCGGCCCGGAGAAGGTCATCGCCAAGATCAAGGACCTGGTGGGGTCGAAGAAGCTCCAGGGCATCGCCGACGTCAAGGACCTCACCGACCGCGAGCACGGGCTGCGTCTGGTCATCGAGATCAAGAACGGCTTCGTGCCGGAGGCCGTCCTGGAGCAGCTGTACAAGCTGACGCCCATGGAGGAGTCCTTCGGCATCAACAACGTGGCGCTGGTGGACGGCCAGCCGCTCACCCTGGGCCTCAAGGAGCTCCTCGAGGTCTATCTCGATCACCGCTTCGACGTCGTGCGCCGCCGCTCGGAGTTCCGCCGCGGCAAGAAGCGCGACCGCCTGCACCTGGTCGAGGGTCTGCTCACGGCCCTGGTGGACATCGACGAGGTCATCCGCCTGATCCGCTCCAGCGAGAACTCCGCGCAGGCCAAGCAGCGCCTGATCGAGCGCTTCTCGCTCAGCGACGTCCAGACCCAGTACATCCTCGACACGCCGCTGCGCCGCCTCACCAAGTACGACCGCATCGAGCTGGAGTCGGAGAAGGACCGGCTGAACACTGAGATCGAGGAACTGACCCGGATCCTGGAGTCGGACGCGGAACTGCGCAAGCTGGTCTCGGCGGAACTGGCGGCGGTCGCGAAGAAGTTCGGCAACGACCGCCGCACGCTCCTGCTGGAGTCGGCGGGCACCCCGGCCGCCGCCGTACCGCTCCAGGTGGCGGACGACCCGTGCCGCGTGCTGCTGTCCTCGACAGGCCTGCTGGCCCGTACGGCGAACGACGAGCCGTTCGCGGAGGACACCGGCAAGCGGGTCAAGCACGACGTGATCGTGTCGGCGGTGCCCGCGACGGCCCGCGGCGAAATCGGCGTGGTCACCTCCTCGGGCCGCCTGCTCCGGCTGAACGTCGTCGACCTCCCCCAGCTGCCGGAGACGATGCCGACGCCGAACCTCTCGGGTGGTGCGCCCCTGGCGGAGTTCGTCTCCCTGGAGGACGACGAGCAGGTGGTCTGCCTGACGACGCTGGACGAGTCGTCGCCGGGGCTGGCGCTCGGCACCGAACAGGGTGTCGTCAAGCGCGTGGTGCCCGATTACCCCTCCAACAAGGAGGAGCTGGAGGTCATCACCCTCAAGGAGGGCGACCGGATCGTCGGCGCGGTCGAACTGCGCACCGGCGACGAGGACCTGGCGTTCATCACCGACGACGCCCAACTGCTGCGCTACCCGGCCGCCCAGGTCCGGCCGCAGGGCCGCCCCGCCGGCGGCATGACCGGCATCAAGCTCGCCGAGGGCGCGAAGGTCATCTCGTTCACGGCCGTCGACCCGGCGGTGGACGCGGTGGTGTTCACGGTGGCGGGCTCGCGCGGCACCCTGGACGACTCCGTCCAGACGACCGCCAAGCTGACGCCGTTCGACCAGTTCCCGCGCAAGGGCCGAGCCACCGGCGGTGTGCGCTGCCAGCGGTTCCTCAAGGGCGAGGACTGCCTGTCCCTGGCCTGGGCGGGTCCGGTCCCGGCCCGCGCAGCACAGAAGAACGGCACCCCGGTCGCCCTGCCGGAGCCCGACCCGCGCCGCGACGGCTCGGGCGTGTCCCTGGCCAAGACGGTGTCGGTGGTCGCGGGGCCGGTCTAGGGCGGGACAGGTCGAGGCGGCCCGCGTACCGCTGAGCCGTCCCGGCCCGAGACGCTGCCGGGCCGGTCCGGAAGGCTGCCGGGCCGGCCCGCACACCGCCGGGCGGGAGATCGGCCGGTTCGGACCGGCCGTCGCACGGGACCGGCCGTCGCACGGGACCGGCCGTCGCACGGGACCGCCGTGGCATTGAGGCCCGCACCATCGGCTCGGGGCGGGCCGGGCCGGCCCGTCGGTATTGGTTCCGTCAGTCGGTGGCGGGCACGGGCCCGCCGGCCCCGGGATCCGGCCCGTCGGTTCCGGGTTCCGTCGAGTCGGTTCCGGTGTCCGTCCAGTCCGGCTCGGGATCGGGTCGGTCGGCCGGGTCCTGCGGCTCCCGGACGTAGCGCAGCACGCCCCACATGGCCTGCTCGTCGGCGTGCGGGGTATCGCTCACGCACGCCTCCAGCTGTTTGGTGAGGGCGGCCGCCTCGATGCCGGCCCCGATGAGTACGAGTTGAGTGAGCCGCTCCTCGCCCGGCGGCCATGCCTCCGGGTAGAACCGCAGGAACCGCCCCACGGCGTGCACCACGTACCGGTTGCGAGTGTCGTGCGGCCCGAGGTCGACGTAGCCCTTGATCCGGTACAGCCCCTCGGGCCGGCCGTCGAGGAACGTCATCAGCCGGCGGGGATCGAGCGGGACCTCGGAGACGAACGAGAGGCTGTCGTACCCGGTGTGCAGGTGCCCGGTGTGCAGGTGCCCGGCGTGCCCGTCCTCGTCCTCTTCCGCCCCGTGTCGGGTCAGGTCGTCGAAGGACAGCTGCCCGATGCGCTCCTCGCTGGGCCGGCAGTCGAAGAGGAACTCGGGGTCGATCCGTCCGAAGACGGCCGGTACGACGGCGGCACCGCCGGCGAGGTCACGGACGAGATCGAGCACGCGCGCGGCGTCCGCCGCCCGGTCGAGCTTGTTCACCACCACCAGATCGGCGAGGCCGAGATGCCGGTCGATCTCGGGGTGCCGGACCCGCGTCCGGTCGAACTCCGCGGCGTCCACGACCTCGACGAGGCCCCCGTAGACGATCCGCGGGTGCTCGCTCGCCAGCACCATCCGCACGAGTTCCTGCGGTTCGGCCAGGCCGCTGGCCTCAATGACGATCACGTCGATTCCGGCGGAGGGCCGGGCCAGCCGCTCCAGGTAGGCGTCCAGCTCGCTGCCGTCCACCGCGCAGCACAGGCACCCGTTGCCGAGCGACACGGTCGAGTCCCCGAGCGCCCCGGCCACGGCCATGGCGTCGATCTCGATCGCCCCGAAGTCGTTGACGACGGCGCCGATCCGGCTGCCACCGCTGTGATGGAGGAGGTGGTTGAGGAGGGTGGTCTTTCCCGAGCCGAGGAAACCGGCGAGGACGACCACCGGAATCTGCGTGCTTCCCTGCTCCAACGCGCCCCCTTCTCCCGCCCACGCGCACCCCGGCTCACGCAGCGGCGTGCGCACGAGGAATGAATGACGCCCCAGGATACGAGCTGCCCGCACTGATCCGCAGTGAACGATTGTTGGCAGCGCTCGCGGGGCAGACGTTGTGCAAGGCGCCGGATCGTGCGACCCCGCTTCCCTCCGTGCGCCTCTTCTCCGCCTCCCCGCCGATCAGAGCCGCTCGGCACCCTGGAGGCGGCACGCGCCGCGCCCATCGCTCGCCGGTACCCATGAGTCGAACCCGCACCCGACGACCGGCGGACGGACGCCTGATTCGGGGGTTGACATGGCCACACGGAAGAACAGCACGGGGAGGCTTGGTCCCGCAGCCACCGGTCTGGTGCTCGCAACCGCCACGCTGACGCTCGCCGCGCGCCAGAGGCGCCTGGAGGCGGAACGCGTACAGGCACGGCGTCTGGAACTCGAGGAGCTCACCTCCCGGCGCAGGGCGCTGGCACACCAGCAGCGCATGCACTGGGAGTTGCTGTCCCGGGCCATCGACGATCCCTCCCTCGCCGCGGTGATCGACACCTACGACAAGGACATCCCGGCGGCCAAGCGCCGCCAGTTCTTGTACGCGAACGCCTGGTACGTCAACCTCTACCACCTGTACCGGGCGGGCATCGTCAGTCAGGACGAGCTGTTCGGGCACCTGCGGGAGATCTTCCAGAACCCGTTGATGAGGGAGTACTGGGAGGCCTCGAGGGGCCAGCGGGCCACGCTGAAGCAGACCTCCGACGAGGCCCGGATGGGCCACATGGTCGACGGCCTCATCCGTGACCTCGAGGAAGCGGACACGGACGAGTGGTGGGTCGTGGGCAACCCGCCCTCGGAGTGAGACCCTCAGCCCGAGCGGCATCCGACCCCCTGGGGTGACTTTGGGCCATGTTTCGCCACCGACGCCCCTGGCGCACCACTAATCTGCTCCCCAGCACTGTGCCCAGATCGTCTGTAAGGACCGGTACCCCTTGAACATCGTGCGCCGTATCGGTGTGCCTCCCAGTGCCCGTGGCAGCGCTTCGGGCGCGAACTGCCCGGACCTCTTCGAGTTGAGCGACGGCAGTTTCGCCGTCATCGGCACCGATGCCACCGAGGCGCTGGAGCGCGAGCTGCCCGCGGACGCCTCCCGCGCTGACTACGAACGCATCGTGGTCGTCAGCCGGGAGACCTTGATCCGCGCCAAGGCCGACATCCCGGACGCCTGAGACCCGCACGAGCACGCGTTCCACCCAGAACCGTCTCGCCGCCCCGGCCCCACGCAACCGTTGGCCGTGCCGGACACCGACCCGGCGAGCAGCCCGGCACCCCGTCCCTGCTCGACGACCGAACCGATGAGGCCTGGCGCCAGAACGGCACCAGGCCGCACGCGTCCCCACACACCGCCTCGGGCACCTTCACCGGTGCCCGGGGGTCGACGCACCGCGCCACCGACCTGATGATCTTCGACTTCTCGGCCTGTGCCTGGATGTTGGCGCTCCACCCCGCCACCCGCGCCGCCGCGAACGTCGGTGTGAGCATCTCGCGCGGCAGGCCGCACCGTTCCATGACCACACCGGTGCAGTGCTCCACGTTGGTGTGCGGTTCGCGGCCCGGCTTGAGCTCGGCGACTCCGCCTCGACGTGCCGCTCGAGCTCCGATGACGAGCACGGCCCGAGGGCCGCCGAACTCCCGGGCCACTTCGCGGGGCATGCGTGAGCGAGGTCCTCCGCCGGGTGGACCGCGTGGCCGAAGCCCATGATGCGCCTGCGCGCGAGGACCGTTCGCGCACACAGCCGTCGATGCGGTCCGGCGTGCCCATGGCGTCCCGTGTGTCCGGCGCCCGGCTGGGGGCGCCCCGTCCGGGGCCTGACAGCGCGGCCACGGCGCCCGCCGGGCAGGCCCGCCACGTCCGCGCCGGTCGATGCGATGACGCGGGCCGTGAAGGCCGACGCGTCGAGGCCGTGGTCCGTGGTGGAGATCAGGTACCGCTCCACGGCCCGCTCGCGTCACTCGTCCGGTTGGGAACCGATGGCCGATCAGGATTCAGGGGCAATTGGCCGCCTGCCCATCCCGGTGACGGGGTGGCCCGCCCACCCGCGCGATGGCAAAGCAGGGCATCTCGAACCTCCCCGGACAGTCGGCGCCAGCGCAGTGGCCCCGGCGGCGAAGGGGGCGCCGCGTTGCGCGTCGGGCAGGTCACTGGGTCCAGACGTTGACTTGACTCCTGTCAACGTTGATTAATCAACGTAAAGGGGAGGTCGATCCATGAGGAGCAAGACGGATACGGTGACGCACATGCGCGATCAAGAGCCCGCCACCCCCCGCGACGCGGAACGGCGCCTGAGCACCAAGGAGGCCGCCGAACTGCTGGGCGTGAAGCCGGAGACCGTGTACGCGTATGTGAGCCGCGGTCAGCTCGGCAGCCGGCGCGGGGTCGGTGGCCGGGGCAGCACCTTCGACGCCGAGGAGGTGGAGGCCCTCGCGCGGCGCAGCAGACGGGGCGGCGGCACCGGCCCGGGCGGCTCCGGTGGCGAGCTGTCCGTGCGGACCCGCCTCACCCTGATCGACAGCGACCGGTACTACTTCCGGGGCGCCGACGCGGTGGAACTCGCCACCCGGCACACCTACGAAGAGGTTGCCGAGTGGCTGTGGACCGGCCGTCTGCGGCCCGGCGTCACCTTCACCGCGCCCGAATCCTCCGTCGCCGTGGCCCGGCGGGCCGTCGACGCCCTGCCGGACCACGCCTCTCCCACCGACCGGCTCCGAGTCGCCGCGATCGCCGCCGCCACGGCCGACCCCCTGCGCTTCGACCTGTCCGAGGACGCCGTCCTCGGCACCGCGCGCACACTCATCCCGACCCTCGTCGCCGCGCTCCCGCCCGTGCGGCTCGACCACATTGACGCCGGTCCGCTGGCCCACCGGCTGTGGGCGCGGCTGACCGGTGTGGAGGCCGACGAGGCACGAGTGCGCGTACTGGACACGGCTCTGGCCCTTCTCGTCGACCACGACCTGGCCGCCTCCACGCTCGCCGTGCGCGTCGCCGCGTCGGCCCGCGCCCACGCCTACGCGGCCGTGTCGTCCGGGCTCGGCGTGCTCGAGGGCCCCCTGCACGGCGCGGCGGGCGGACTCGCCCACCGGCTGCTGCTGGAGGTGCTCGACACCGGCAGTGCGGGGCCCGTCATCGCCGAGGAGCTGCGGGCCGGGCGCCGCATTCCGGGGCTCGGCCACCGGCTCTACCCCGGGGAAGACCCCCGCGCGCGAGCCCTGTTCACCCTCCTGGAGGAGATCCCGCACGCCGCGCCGGCCCTCGCGGCGGCCCGCGACATCGTCACCACGGCCGCGCGCCACACACCGCTGCACGCCAACGTGGATCTGGCGCTCGCCGTGTTCACCACCTCCTGCGGCATGTCCTCCTCCGCGGCGGAGACCGTCTTCGCCGTCGCGCGGACGGCGGGCTGGATCGCGCACGCCCTGGAGGAATACGGCGAGCGCCCGCTGCGCATGCGTCCCAGCGGACTGTACGTGGGGCCCAAGCCGTCCCGGACACCGCCGGAGCGGGACACGGGCGGGCCGACAGGCCACTCCTGAGCAACTCAGGTTAGGCTCACCTCTGTGAGTACGTGCTCAACCGTCTCCCGCGAGCTCGACGAGCCCGTCGCGGGAACCGCGGCCACCGCGAGGACCTGGCTCCTGCTGGAACAGCCCGGCCCCTGGGGTGCCAAGGCGCTCACCTCGAGCCACCTCGACCCCGCACTCGGGCGTGCCCTGGAGGCGGCGGCCGAGGACACCGGGGTGCGCATCGCGCTCATCCGGCGCCCCGGCCGCCACGCGGACTGCCGTGTGCCCGCCACCCGCCGGGTGTACGCGGCGCACACCGTCCCGGGCGACGTCTGGCTGCGCACCGCCACGACCGAGGACCCCGGACAACTGCTCGACCTGGACTTCGCCGCCCTGGGCCGGGGCGAGCACGGCACCTTCGACGCGGCGCTCGGTGGACGGGCCCACCAGGGCGATCCCCTCGCGCTCGTGTGCACCAACGGCAAGCGCGACCGGTGCTGCGCGCTCCTCGGGCGGCCCCTCGCCGCCGAACTCGCCGCCTCCGGTGTCGAGGGCGTCTGGGAGGTCACCCACCTGGGCGGCCACCGCTTCTCGCCGACGGTACTCGTGCTGCCGTACGGCTACGCGTACGGCCGGGCAGAGGCCCACGCGGTCAAGGAGGTCCTGCACCGCGCTCAGGAGGGCCGGATCGTGCTGGACGGGTGCCGCGGCGGCTCCGCCTGGGAGCGCCCCGGCCAGGCCGCCGAGCTGTTCGTGCGCGCGGCGCTGGGTGAGCACACCGCGGAGGTGCTGAGCGTCGTACGGACGGACGGCACGGGACCACGGTGGCACGTGACCGTCGCGCACACCGACGGACGCCGCTGGCACGTCGTCGTGGCCCAGGGCGCATCGCTGCCGCCCCGCCCCGAGAGCTGCGGCTCGGTGCTGGGGTCGCCCGCGCGGATGGACGTCCTGTCGATGCGCAAGGCAGAGGTGCCGGCCGCACTCGCGAGCTGAGGCGACCACCGGACGCCCGGGGCGGTCCTGCCGGAGCAGGCCGCCGACCACCCGCACGTGCCGCGCCGGACGCGCGGGATCCCCTCTTCCGCACCGGCGTCGTCGCCGCCGCTGGTGCTCCCCCTTCCCGGACTTCAAGGATCCACGCCAGACCCCTACGGCGCCGCCGAGCCGTCCACGTACCGTCTTGGCATGAGCCCCACTCCCCCCGCACGCCGCCTGCGGCTCGGTCTGCCGCGGCGGGTGTTCTCGCAGGTACTGCTGATGCAGCTGGCGATCGCCGCGGGTGTCGCGGTGCTCGCCACCGGCCTGTTCCTGGCTCCGCTCGGCGAGCAGCTGGACGACCAGGCCATGCGCCGCGCGCTCGCGATCGCGCAGACCACCGCGGAGCACCGGCAGATCGTGCGCGAGCTGCGCGGCACACCGCCGTCGGCGGACGGGCCGGTGCAACGGGGGGCGGAACGCATCCGCGAGGCCACCGGGGCCGAGTACGTGGTGGTGATGGACCGGCGGGGCGTGCGCTGGTCGCACCCCGACCCGCGGCGCATCGGCGGCCACGTCTCCACCGACCCCGGCAGGGCCCTGGCCGGCCACGACGTCATGGAGATCGACGACGGCACCCTCGGCCGCTCGGCGCGCGGCAAGGTCCCGCTGCGCGACGACGACGGCAGCGTCGTCGGCGCCGTCTCGGTCGGCATCGCCTACGACAGCGTCCGGGCCCGGCTGATCCACGCGATCCCGGGGCTCTTCGCCTACGCGGGCGGCGCGCTGGCCGTGGGCGCGCTCGCGGCATGGCTCATCTCCCGGCGGGTTCAGCGGCAGACCCGGGACCTGGCCTTCTCGGACATCGCGGCACTGCTCGCCGAGCGCGAGGCCGTGCTGCACGGCATCCGGGAGGGCGTCGTCGCCCTCGACCGCGCCGGCCGCGTCCGGCTCCTCAACGACGAGGCACAGCGCCTGCTGGGCATCGGGGACGAAGCCGTGGGCCGGTCCCCCGGCGAGGTGCTGGGCGAGGGCCGTACGGCCGATGTCCTGGCCGGGCGGGTGACCGGCACCGATCTGCTCACCGTCCGCGGGCAGCGCGTCCTGGTCGCCAACCGCATGCCGACCGACGACGGCGGCGCCGTCGTCACCCTGCGCGACCGCACCGAGCTGGACCGGCTCGGCCGGGAACTGGACTCCACCCTCGGTCTGATCGACGCGCTGCGCGCCCAGGACCACGAGCACGCCAACCGCATGCACACCCTGCTCGGGCTGCTGGAACTCGAGATGTACGACGAGGCGGTGGAGTTCGTCGGAGAGGTGGTCGGCGATCACCGGGCCACCGCGGAGCAGCTCACCGAGAAGATCCGGGACCCGCTGCTCGCCGCGCTGCTGGTGGGCAAGGTGACGGTCGCGGCCGAACGCGGCGTGGCCCTGAGCCTGTCCGACCGGACGCTGCTGCCGGACCGGCTGGTCGACCCTCGGGGACTCGTGACGGTCGTCGGCAACCTCGTCGACAACGCCCTCGACGCGGTCGCGGGCACGCCGCACGCGCGCGTGGAGGTCGAACTGCGCGCCGAGGGCCGCACCGCGGTGCTCGTCGTACGCGACACCGGCCCCGGTGTCCCGCCCGGGCAACGGGAGTTGATCTTCACGGAGGGCTGGTCCACCAAGCAGCCCCCGGCGCACCGCGAGCGGGGCATCGGGTTGTCCCTGGTGCGTCGTCTCGCCGAGCGGCAAGGTGGCAGCGCCACCGTGGGCGAGGCACCCGGCGGGGGCGCGGAGTTCACCGTCGTCCTGCCCGAGACCCTCACCGAGCCGGGCCCGCAGCCCGCCCTGACGGCCGCGTCCGCCCCGCGGGGCATGGAGGAGGAGTCGCGATGATCGAGGTCCTGGTCGTGGACGACGACGTCCGGGTCGCGCGGGTCAACGCCGCCTACGTCGAGAAGGTGCCCGGATTCCGCGTCGTCGGCCGGACGCACAGCGCGGCCGACGCGCTGAGCCGGCTGGAGATGCCACCCCGCCCGGACCTCGTGCTCCTGGACCACTATCTGCCCGACGGGACGGGCCTCGACGTCGTGCGGGAGATGCGCCGCAGCGGCCACCAGACCGACGTGATCATGGTGACGGCGGCGCGTGACGTGTCTACCGTGCAGGCGGCGATGCGCCACGGAGCCCTGCAGTACCTGGTAAAGCCGTTCACCTTCGCCGGCCTGCGCGCCAAGCTGGAGGCGTACGCGCAGCTGCGCCGCACCCTCGACGGCGGCGGTGAGGCCGAACAGGCGGAGGTGGACCGCATCTTCGGCGCGCTCTCGGCCGCCTCGGAGCCCGACCTGCCGAAGGGGCACTCCCCCACGACGGCGGAACTCGTGCGCCGGTCCCTGATGAACGCCGACGGTCCGCTGTCCGCCCAGGAGATCGCCGAACGCACCGGGGTGAGCCGCCAGACCGCCCAGCGCTATCTGAAGCTCCTGGAGCGCACCGGACGGGCCACGCTGACCCTCAAGTACGGGGACGCGGGCCGCCCGGAACACCGTTACGTGTGGGCGACCCGCGCCTGAGGACACGGCCCGTGGGGGCGGGGGAAGGAGCCGTGCCCCACTTGCATACGGATGCCGGCGCCAACCGTCTCTGCCGGGGCCTAGACGGCGCCCGCTCCGGTCAGCGACCGCACCTCGGTCTCCGCGTGCTTGGCCGCGTCCGGCGTCTCGCGCGAGGTGATCGTGCCGAGCCAGCCCGCGAGGAAGCCCAGGGGGATGGAGACCAGGCCCGGGTTCTGCAACGGGAAGAGCTGGAGGTCGGCGCCGGGGAAGAGGGACTCGGGGCTGCCCGAGACGACGGGGGACAGCAGGACCAGGATCACGGCCGGCACCAGTCCGCCGTAGACGGCCCACACCGCACCGCGCGTGGTGAAGCGGCGCCAGAACAGGGCGTAGAGCAGCACGGGCAGGTTCGCGGAGGCGGCTACGGCGAAGGCGAGGCCCACCAGGAAGGCGACGTTGAGGTCGCGCGCCAGCAGCCCGAGGCCGATCGCGACCAGGCCGATGCCGACCGCGGCGACGCGGGCCACGGCGACCTCGCTGTACTGTCTGCCGCGCCGCCGTCGCAGGGAGGCGTACAGGTCGTGGGCGACGGAGGCCGAGGAGGCGAGCGTGATCCCGGCGACCACGGCGAGGATCGTCGCGAACGCCACGGCGGCGACGATCGCGAACAGCACCGTGCCCCCCGTGGAGCCGGCACCACCGCCGAGGTCGAGCGCCAGCAGCGGGACCGCGGTGTTGCCGGCCGCGTTGGAACCGCGCACGGCGTCCGGTCCGACGATGGCGGCGGCGCCGAACCCGAGGACGATGGTCATCAGGTAGAAGCCGCCGATGAGCCCGATCGCCCAGACCACCGAGCGCCGCGCCGCCCGCGCGGTGGGCACGGTGTAGAATCGGGACAGGATGTGTGGCAGCCCGGCGGTTCCCAGCACCAGGGCCAGACCCAGGCTGATGAAGTCGAAGCGGGCGGTCCAGTCCCCGCCGTAGGCGAGCCCCGGCGCGAGGAACGCCTCACCGTGACCGCTGCGCTCGGCAGCGGTGAGCAGCAGCCGGTTGAAGTCGCCGTGGAAGCGCAGCAGGACGAGCACGGTCAGCGCGACGGTGCCGCCGAGCAGCAGGACCGCCTTGACGATCTGGATCCACGTGGTGGCCCGCATCCCTCCCAACGACACGTAGATCACCATGAGCGCGCCGACGCCGATGACGGTCCAGGCCCGCGCCACCCCGCTCGTGCCCCCGAGCAGCAGCGCCACCAGGCTGCCCGCGCCCACCATCTGCGCCACCAGGTACAGAACGGACACGGTGACCGACGACGTACCCGCCGCGATCCGTACCGGCCGCTCCCGCATCCGCGCCGCCACGACGTCGGCGAGCGTGAAGCGCCCGCAGTTGCGCACCAGTTCCGCGACGAGGAACAGCACCACCAGCCAGGCCACCAGAAAGCCCACCGAGTACAGCATCCCGTCGTAGCCGAAGAGGGCGATGAGCCCGGAGATACCGAGGAAGGATGCGGCGGACATGTAGTCGCCCGCGATGGCAAAACCATTCTCCATCGGGGAGAAGAGCCGGCCGCCCGCGTAGAACTCCTCCGCGGATCCGTGCCGGTGGCGGCTCACCCAGGTGGTGATCCCGAGGGTGACCGCGACGAAAGCGCTGAACAGCAGGAGCACCGGCCCCTGGTGATCGCCCGTCATGCGGCACCGCCTCTCCCACGGGCCAATTCCTGTGTGTCCCAGCGCAGTTCGAGCGCGGCCCGGTCCCTGCGCAGCCGCGCGTGCCGGGTGTAGGCCCAGGTGAGCAGGAAGGTGGTGAGGAACTGCCCGAGCCCCGCCAGCATCCCCACGTTCACGGCGCCCGCCACGGGCCGGCCCATCAGGGCCGGCGCAGTCGTGGCGGTCACGACGTACGCCACGTACCAGACGAAGAACGCCACCACCGTCGGCGTCACGAACCTCCGGTACCTGCTGCGCACCTCCTGGAAGGCCGCGCTGCGCTGGACCTCGAGGTACACGCCGGCGGCCGCCACGGCAGCGTCCTCGCCGCGCGGCGAGGGCACCGCCGCCGTGGCCTCCGAGGGGCCCGTACCAGTGGTCTCGCCGGTGGACTCGCCCCAGCCCGAGGCCAGGGCGTCGTACCAGGGATCGTCGTACCCGACGTCCCGGGGGCCTCCGTCGAGGACCGGGCCGCCGTGATCACCGGGGTGTCCGGCGTAACTCTCGTGACCACCCCCGCCGACGCGGGGGCGACCGTTGCTTGGCTGCATGCCCAAGGATGGACAGAACGGGAAGATCCCCGACTCTTCTTCCCGGTCCTCTTCACCCCATCAGGTGACCCAAACCCCTGGTGAGCACGCGAGTCGCCGCGCGTGCCCACGTCCGGGCCCTCCCGGTCCGGCGCCGTGGCGCCTACGCGTCGATGCGCGAGCGGTCCAGGGTCGCCGCCGAGCTGGAGATGAACTCCTTGCGCGGAGCGACGTCGTTGCCCATGAGTAGATCGAACACCTGCTCGGCGGCCTCCAGGTCGGTGAGGTTGATGCGGCGCAGCGTGCGGTGGCGCGGGTCCATGGTCGTCTCGGCCAGCTGGTCGGCGTCCATCTCGCCGAGGCCCTTGTAGCGCTGGATCGAGTCCTTGTAGCGGATGCCCTTGCTCTGGAACTCCATGAGCTTGTCCCGCAGCTCGCGGTCCGAGTACGTGTAGACGTACTTGTCCTGGCCCTTCTTGGGCTGGATCAGCTCGATGCGGTGCAGCGGGGGCACCGCGGCGAAGACCCGGCCCGCCTCGACCATGGGCCGCATGTACCGGTGGAACAGGGTCAGCAGCAGGGTGCGGATGTGGGAGCCGTCGACATCGGCGTCGGTCATCATGATGATCTTGCCGTAGCGGGCCGCGTCGATGTCGAAGGTGCGTCCCGAGCCCGCCCCTATGACCTGGATGATCGCGCCGCACTCGGCGTTCTTCAGCATGTCCGTCACGGACGACTTCTGGACGTTGAGGATCTTGCCGCGGATCGGCAGCAGCGCCTGGAACTCGGAGTTCCGGGCGAGCTTGGCCGTACCGAGCGCGGAGTCGCCCTCGACGATGAACAGCTCGCTGCGGTCGACGTCGTCGCTGCGGCAGTCGGCGAGCTTGGCGGGCAGCGAGGAGGACTCCAGGGCCGTCTTTCGGCGCTGGGCGTCCTTGTGCTGGCGCGCGGCGATGCGTGTACGGGCCGCGGCGACGGCCTTCTCCATGACGACCCGGGCCTGCTGAGCGGCGTCCCGCCTGGTCGAGGTCAGGAATGCCTTGAGCTCCCGGGAGACCACGGTGTTCACGATGCGGCGGGCCGCCGAGGTGCCGAGCACCTCCTTGGTCTGGCCCTCGAACTGCGGCTCGGCCAGGCGGACGGTGACGACTGCCGTGAGACCCTCCAGGGCGTCGTCCTTGACGATGTCGTCCTCGGCGACGCGCAGCAGCTTCTTGGCGCGCAGCACCTCGTTCATCGTCTTGGCGACGGCCTGCTCGAAGCCGGCGACATGGGTGCCGCCCTTGGGGGTGGCGATGATGTTGACGAAGGACCGGACCGTGGTGTCGTAACCGGTCCCCCAGCGCAGCGCGACGTCGACGCCGAGCTCGCGGGTGACCTCCGTGGGCGTCATCTGACCGCGCTCGTCCAGTACGGGGACGGTTTCCTTGAAGGAGCCCTGCCCGGTGAAGCGGAGAGTGTCGCAGACGGGCTTGTCGGTGGCCAGGAACTCGCAGAACTCGCTGATGCCGCCGTCGAAGCGGAAGGACTCCTCGCCCTTGCTGCCGCCCTCACCGAGCCCGTACTCGTCGCGGACGACGATGGTCAGGCCGGGAACCAGGAACGCCGTCTGGCGCGCGCGCTGGTGCAGGTTCTCCAGGGAGAGCTTGGCGTCCTTGAGGAAGATCTGCCGGTCGGCCCAGTACCGCACGCGCGTGCCGGTGCGGCTCTTCGGGATCTTCCTGGCCTTGCGCAGGCCACTCCCGGCCTCGAACTTCGCGTCCGGGCCGGTCCCGGTGAAGACGCCGGGAACGCCGCGCCGGAAGCCGATCGCATGGGTGTGCCCGCCACGGTCGACCTCGACGTCGAGCCGCGCGGAGAGCGCGTTCACCACGGAGGCACCGACGCCGTGCAGACCGCCGGAGGCGGCGTAGGACCCGCCGCCGAACTTTCCGCCGGCGTGCAGCTTGGTCATGACGACCTCGACGCCGGACAGACCGGTCTTCGGCTCGACGTCGACCGGGATGCCACGGCCGTTGTCCCGGACCTCCACGGACCCGTCGTCATGGAGGATGACCTCGATGTGGTCGCAGTAGCCTCCGAGGGCCTCGTCCACGGAGTTGTCGATGATCTCCCACAGACAGTGCATCAGACCGCGACTGTCAGTCGATCCGATGTACATACCGGGGCGCTTCCGCACGGCCTCGAGCCCCTCGAGGACGAGCAGGTGCCGCGCGGTGTAGTTGGAACCGTCCCGGTCTGCTCCTGCCAGCAGAGCTGTGGACGGCACGGACGTCTCGGCGGTCACGCGGTTCGCTCCTCGCTGAATTTCAGATGGGGCCCTCATGGGTAAGGGCGCGGCTTCAGTCACCGGGGAGAGGGTACCGAGGCCTGGTAGAGCCGTTGTAACGCCACCCTCGTCAGGATGTCAGCCTAGTCGAGAGTCGTATGCTTGTTCGATCCCTCGATGGAGTGAAGCACACATCACGTTCCCTTCGAGGCATGAACCATTTAGGCTCCGGGCACGTCCTCATGAACAACCGGCAACCCAGCCGGGAGGGCCGACCACCGATACCACGCGAATCCGTACGACACAGAGACACGCAATACGGCACATTCGCCGCCAACCGGCAACAGCCGGCCACCTCGGGAAGATTTTTCGAGGAAAAGCCACGAGCGGGAACGTTTTGGGGCTGGTTGGATGTTGACCCTGGTACGACAGCTCGTCGAGCTAGAGAAGAGGCGACGTGACTACTGTTCTGACCCCCGCGAGCCCGCTGACGGCCGCCGATCGCTGCGACCGCTGCGGCGCCCAGGCATACCTGCGCGTCGTCCTGCTGAGCGGCGGAGAACTGCTCTTCTGCGCCCACCACGGCCGCAAGTTCGAGCCGGAACTCAAGAAGATCGCCGCTGAGATACAGGACGAGACGGAGCGGCTGACGTCCGCTCCGGCGAGCGCTTCCGACGAGGACCGCTGACACATCGCGTCCGACGACGAGCAGCCCGGCACAGGCCGGTGCAACGGGCGGCCGCCTCTGTTTCCCAGAGGCGGCCGCCCGTCGTGTGTGCTGTGAACCGTTCCGTGCTCTGCAGGCAGATGCCCCCTGGCGTGGCCGCGGGTGCACAGGCCCCCTGAAGCCGCTCCCGGGCGCTCTCAGGCCCCCGCCGGTCCCAGCTTCCGGAGTACGTCGGACACCCGCGTGTACACCCCGGGGCTGCCCGCCCAGCCGCACCCGCTGCCCCAGGACACCAGGCCGATCAGCTTCCCCTGGGCCACCAGCGGCCCGCCGCTGTCCCCCTGGCAGGCGTCCGGGCCCCCGGCCCGCTCCCCGGCGCACAGCATCGTGTCGGCGCGGTAGGTGCCCTCGTCGTTCCCCGGGTACGCCGCCGCGCAGAGCGCATCGGGCAGCACGCGCACACGCGCCGCGTGCAGGCTGTCGGCGTAGGCGCCCGAGCCCGTGGTGTCCCCCCATCCGTAGACGGTGGCGGCCGTGTCCGCGCGGTAGGCGGGGTCGCCCGCCGGCGCCATGGCGATGGCGGAGCCGGAGGGCAGCGGCGCGGCCAGGGTGAGCACGGCGAAGTCCCCCGAGTTGCCGACGGGGTCGTACTCCGGGTTCACCCAGGTGGAGCGTACGGCGATCTCGTGCCCCTGCTGCGAGGTCAGACTTGTGCGCCCGGTGATGACCTTGAGGTCGCGCACCTCGTCCGGGGGAGCCCCCAGTACTTCCTCGTCCACGCAGTGGGCCGCGGTGAGCACGGTGGTCGGGCCGACCGCCACACCTCCGCAGAACTGGCCGGCTCGCGTACCCCCGAACCGGTCACGGCTGGACAGGGCCACCGTCCAGGGACTCTCGGACACGTCGACCGGGAAGCCGCCGACGACAACACTGTCGGAGACCGCCGGCGCGGCCGGAGCGAAGGCTATGGCGGACGCGGCGGCGACGAGGACCAGGGGGCGGGCCAGCGCCCGGGCGAAACGACAACGCATGCGCATTCCTCACTCTGGGGTGATAGTCGAACACCCAGAGTGATCCATCCCGTCGCACCCCGCACCCCCGGAGCAGCGCGAAGGCCTGGTTCCCCGAGCGGGGAACCAGGCCTTCGCACAACCGCTGTCCGGCCGAGCCGTCCAGTCCTAGTCGAGGTAGTCGCGCAGCACCTGCGAACGCGACGGGTGGCGCAGCTTCGACATGGTCTTGGACTCGATCTGGCGGATGCGCTCACGCGTGACGCCGTACACCTTGCCGATCTCGTCGAGGGTCTTCGGCTGACCGTCGGTGAGACCGAACCGCATGGAGACGACGCCCGCCTCGCGCTCCGACAGGGTGTCCAGCACGGAGTGCAGCTGCTCCTGCAGGAGCGTGAAGCTGACCGCGTCGGCCGGGACGACGGCCTCGGAGTCCTCAATGAGGTCACCGAACTCGCTGTCGCCGTCCTCACCGAGCGGGGTGTGCAGCGAGATCGGCTCGCGGCCGTACTTCTGGACCTCGATGACCTTCTCCGGGGTCATGTCGAGCTCCTTGGCCAGCTCCTCCGGGGTGGGCTCGCGCCCCAGGTCCTGGAGCATCTGGCGCTGCACGCGCGCGAGCTTGTTGATGACCTCGACCATGTGCACCGGGATGCGGATGGTGCGGGCCTGGTCGGCCATCGCGCGGGTGATCGCCTGACGGATCCACCAGGTGGCGTACGTGGAGAACTTGTAGCCCTTGGTGTAGTCGAACTTCTCGACCGCGCGGATCAGACCGAGGTTGCCCTCCTGGATGAGGTCCAGGAAGAGCATGCCGCGGCCGGTGTAGCGCTTGGCCAGGGAGACCACCAGGCGGAGGTTGGCCTCCAGCAGGTGGTTCTTGGCGCGGCGCCCGTCCTCGGCGATGATCTCCAGCTCCCGCTTGAGCTTCGGCGCGAGCTTGTCGGAGTTGGCCAGCTTGTCCTCGGCGAACAGACCCGCCTCGATGCGCTTGGCCAGCTCGACCTCCTGCTCGGCGTTGAGCAGGGGGACCTTGCCGATCTGCTTGAGGTAGTCCTTGACCGGGTCGGCGGTGGCACCCGCGGCGGCGACCTGCTGGGCGGGAGCGTCGTCCTCGTCCTCGTCGGAGAGGACGAAGCCGGCGTTCTCGGTGCCCTCGGGCTCGTCGGCGACCTTGGTGTCCTCGAGGACCTCCTCCTCGATCAGCTCGACGTCGTCCTTCTTGGCGGTCGTCTTCTTGGCCGCCGTCTTCTTCGCCGGGGCCTTCTTCGCGGCCGCCTTCTTGGCGGTGGTCTTCTTGGCAGCCGCCTTCTTGGCGGCTGCCTCCTCCTCGACGGCGGGCTCGGCGGCAGGCGCCGCCGGCGTGGCGGTTGCGGTGGCCTTCCGGGTGGTCACCGCCTTGGCCGCGACCGTCTTGGTGGCGGTGCGCTTGGCAGGACTCTTCGCTGCGACGCTCTTTCGGGTGCGCTTGGGCTCTGCGGCACTGACCATCAGCGTCACACCCTCTTCCTCGAGGATCTGGTTGAGGCTGCGCAGTACGTTCTTCCACTGAGTGGCCGGAATCTGGTCAGCTTCGAAGGCCCGACGCACGTCATCGCCGGCGATCTGCCCCTCAGCCTTTCCCCGCTCAATGAGCGCCATGACAGAGACGGACTCGGCGATCTCCGGCGGGAGCGTACGGGATGTGCTGGCCGACACGAACAACCTCTCGGAACGTTGGAAAACGGCTTCCGGCCCCGTCCACAGTGGACAGGAGCCGACCGCCGGCTTGGGGATGGGCCGACGGCGCGGGCGGGGGCCGGGGAGAAGCACAGCGCCGTGTACGGCGTCCGTATTCCCTCCGCGACTGTCACCTCTTAGGTCATCGCGTTCTCCCCATGAGCGTTACGCCCAATTCGCGTGGCCCGAGTCACACCCCGTAAGCACTCAAAAGCGGTCAGACAGGGACAGAGATGGTCACCCATGGCTGACGACGTGGTTACTGCCAGGGGTGAGGTGCCTCGGCAGCCGGGCGGCGGAACGCTCGCGTCGGCTTTCGGCAACGCGTCGGTCCCGGTGTCCCACCGCTCTGCGACCGTCGGGCCCCGCGGGATCGGTGAATCGATCCCGCGGGGCCCGACGGAGGACGACTGACCGGTCGGGCGATGCCACAGGAGGGGGATGGCACTCCGGGCCGGACCGTCCGCGGAACGCCGTCAGTGCTCGCGGGGGGCGGGCACCACGCGTTCGACCTCGGGGTGGACGGTGAGCAGCTGGCGCATGGCCGCCTCGGCGGCCTCGGCGTCACCGCCGGCGAGGGCGTCCACGATCCGGCCGTGGTGGGCCAGCGAGGCCTCGTTCGGCCGGTCGCAGCCGGTGACCGGCCCACCGGAGACCTGGAGCGCGGCGGACACGATCCCGAAGAGGTGCTCGAGCATGCGGTTGCCGGCGACCTGGATGAGCAGGGAGTGGAACTCGGAGTCGGCCCGCGCGAAGGTGAGGGCGTCGCCCTGCCCCATGGCCTGCCCCATGATGTCGACCATGTCGGACAGGCGCCGCTGGAGGTCCTCGCGTCCGTGTCCGGCGGCCAGACGGGCGGCCAGCGGCTCGATCGTCCAGCGCAGCTCACTGAGCTCACGACGCTGGTCGTCGCGCTGCGGCCCGAACGCCCGCCACTCGATGATGTCCGGATCGAGAAGGTTCCAGTCGCTGACGGGACGCACCCTGGTGCCCACGTTGGGCCTGGCGCTGACCAGACCCTTGGCCTCCAGGACGCGGAGCGACTCGCGGACGACGGTGCGGGACACCTCGAAGCGCTGGCCGATCTCCTCGGGCACCAGCGGACGGTCGGCGCCCAGGTCGCCCGAAACGATCATCTGACCCAGCTGCTGGACGAGTTGGCCGTGCAGTCCGCGGCCGCGACTGCCCGCGGCTCGCCGGCCGACACGGGCCAGCTCGGGGTCCGAGCCTTCCCAGACAGGGGCCGGGACGCGGTCCGCGGCGGGCGCCTCCGCATAGGGGTAGCGGTCTAGTTCGCCCGGGCTCGCGAGGCCGGTGTCTGCGGAGCGGGCGGCGGTCATCATGGTGTGCGCTGCAAGGGTACTCACGCATCCTTTGTCGGCTCCGCTTCCAACTCCCTTGAGGTCTTTGCTGAAAAGCACACGAAAGGGTGATCGCTCACCCCGTCGCAATTGACGCCTTATCGGAAAGATTCTGGCTTCTCGTCGAGGAGTTGTATGCAAGGAGCGGACCGATTGGAACGTGGACGGTCGTCATCGGACCCTGCCGCGCGCGGTGGTGAGCAGATAGGTGCAGAGCAGCACGGCCAGTGACAACGTCAGAGCGCCGCCCACGGGTTGAGCGAGCACCCGCAGCACCCCTTCCAGGTACCGCTCGCCCCCGAAGGGCCACCGCAGCGGGAACAGCGCCCGCAGCCGCAGGGGAAGCCCGGCCGCACTCCGCGCGGAGGGCGCCTCCGTGACCCTGTGCAGAAGAGGCACGAGGAGAAGCGGCACGGCGACGACCGCGGCGAGCCCGGCGCTGGTGGACCGGAAGACTCCCGCAGCCAGCACGCCCGCCCAGGCGCACGCGACGACGAGGCAGACCCAACTGATGCTCAGGGACAGCCAGTCCGTGGGAACCCCGACCAGTTCCGGGCCGTAGACGAGATGGAGAAGTTCGGCGTCGCATCCGACGGTGGCGACGGCCAGCACCAGTGCGACGGCCGAGGAGACGAGGAGTTTGGCGGCCAGCAGCCCCAGCCGCCGGGGCACGCTGCCGCGATCCGGGGCCAGGGCGGGATGGCGAAACTCGTCGCCGAAGGCCAGCGCGCCCAGCAGTCCCGCTCCCAGCGCCGCCGGGGGCAGGGGCAGTTCCCTCGGCCACGCGGCCAGCAGGCGCGACTGGGGGGTGTGCCCGATTCGGGCCAGCAGGACGGCGGTGAGCGCGGACACCACGATCACCGCCGCCCCGACGAGCAGTGCCGTGCCGGTCCCCGCCACACGCCGGATCTCGTAGCGCAGGGGACGGAGGGGGCCGGGGGCGCGGCGGACGGAGATGGGAGGGGGCAGTTCGGCCAGGACGTCGGACTCGCGGTCGGCATGATCCGCGGAGCTGTGGGCGGACATCGACGTGACGTTCGTCGTGGGACCGGAGGACTTCGTCGGTGTTGTGGTGACCGATGTGGTGGAAGTGGTCGCAGTGGCGGTCGGATCTCCCGCGGCCGTTCCTGCACCCGGCCCCATGTCACCGACCTCATCGGCGAGTTGGTGCACGACGATGCCGTTCCTGAACGCGGCCTCGCCGACGTCCGCGCAGTTGCTGCCGTAGACGGAAAGACGGTTGCCGCCCTCCTGCACCACCTCGACGGAACGCCGGGCCGTGCGAGCCTCCTTGGTCAGGAGAGCGGCGAGGCGGGCGGCGTGGGGACTGCGGACGGCGACGCGCGGACGCAGCCGCGTGCGCGCGAACTCCGCGGCGTCCTGATCGGCCACCACTCGGCCCCGCTCCAGCGTGACCACGTGGTCCGCGACACGCGCCGCCTCCCTGGGATCGGTGATGGTGCACAGGACGGTGCCGCCCTGTGCCGCGTGGGCCCCGAGCATGCCGTACAGCCAGCGGTTGTCACGGGTGGAGAGGCCGGAGGCCGGCTCGTCGAGCACCAGCGTGTGCGGATCCGCCAGCAGCGCGCAGGCCAGACCCATACGTCGGTCCATGCCGCGCGAGAGCGTGCCGAGCCGTTCATCGCGCAGGCTCACCAGCCCCACCGCTTCGAGGACTTCGTCGGCACGCCGAACCGGGACACCCTCGGCGGCGCACAGCATGCGGAGGTGGCCGCGGACCGTGCGCGCGGGGTGCCCGGGTACATCGCCCAGCAGTACGCCGACTTCACGGGAGGGGTGGGCGATGCGGTGCAGGGGGCGGCCCCTGAAGTAGGTGATGCCGCGGCCCGGCCGGAGTGCGAGCATCAGCCCCAGCGTCGTCGTCTTGCCCGCGCCAGGCGCTCCGAGCAGCATGGTGACGTGGCCCGGCCGCGCCTCGAAGGAGACGTCGTCGACTGCGGGCGGAAGCTCCTTGCGGGGGGTGCTGGTCAGTCCGAGAGCCTGGATCACCTGAAGCAAGATAGCGTGGCATATAGGGTTTTTCGGGCACCACATGGCCCGCTCGCCATGGAGAATCGGGGCCCGTCGCCCCGGAGGCGGTCCCGGGTCCGGGTCACACCTCGGGGCGCAGCATGGGCGGGTTGAGCAGGGTGGCGCCGCCGGCCCGGAAGAGCTGTGCAGGGCGGCCGCCCTGCCGGGTGGTCGTACCACCGGTCGGGACCAGGAAGCCGGGGGTGCCCGTCACCTTGCGGTGGAAGTTGCGCGGGTCCAGCGCCACGCCCCAGACCGCCTCGTAGACCCGGCGCAGTTCACCGACCGTGAACTCGGGCGGGCAGAAGGCCGTGGCCAGCGACGAGTACTCGATCTTCGAGCGGGCGCGTTCCACTCCGTCCGCCAGGATCTGCGCGTGATCGAAGGCGAGCGGCGCCACCGGCTCGCCGTCCCGGCCGTACCCGCCCTGCTGGAGCAGTTCCTCGACCGGTGCCCAGCGCGCGTTGCTGGCGTCACCGCCCGCCCGGGGTGCGGGAAGATCCGGGGCGAGGGCGAGGTGGGCGACGCTCACGACGCGCATCCGGGGGTCGCGCTTGGGATCGCCGTAAGTGGCGAGCTGTTCCAAGTGAGCGCCGTTGTCCTGGGCGGGGGCGGCCGGGTCGTGGACGCGCAGCCCCGTCTCCTCGGACAGTTCGCGCGCCGCGGCCTGAGCCAGATCCTCGTCGGCCCGTACGAAGCCACCGGGGAGCGCCCAGCGCCCCTGGAACGGCGGTTCCCCCCTGCGGACCGCCAGCGCGCACAGGGCATGGCGGCGCACGGTCAGCACGACCAGGTCCACGGTCACGGCAAAGGGCGGAAAGGCTGACGGGTCGTAGGGCATGCGGCGATCATAGTCGTCTGCTTGACGATAAACACTCCCTCCACCGGCCGCTTCGCCGACTGATCCACTTCCCTTCACCCCAGGGTCCACGGCGTGTGCCCGCTGGTCATACCGCGCCTCTCCCCCGCCGTCCCCGTCGGGGGTTTGCGCCATGACGGCGGGGCCGTCTCCCCACGTGTGCGGCTCCGGATCCCGTCCCGGCCTTCCCGACCGCCTCACTGCTTCGCCGACCGGAGATCCCCGGGTTCTCTCCCCGCCCGTTCTCACTCCTCTCCGCCGTCGCCCCGACCGCCGGGCTGCGCGCCTTCCTGCCGGACGCCGCGGCGCCGCAGGTCCTCCGGCCCCACCGCGCCGTCCGGGTGCGCACCCTTCGCCCTGCCCGCGCCGGGACGCACACCGCCCGCCCTGCCCGCACCGGGGTGCGTACCGCCCGGCTTTCCGGCTCGGGGCTGCCTGCCCTGCTCCGTGGTCCGCGGCCGTGGGATCCGCACGCCTGGCCGACGGTCCTCCGCCCGCCCGGCTCGTGCGGTACCGCTGCCCGCACGGGCACCCGGGGCCCGTGTGCGCCGCCTGCGACGCGGAGGGATCACCTCCGGCACGGAAGCGGCGCCCGCGGGCACGGCAGGCGCGGACTCGGCGGGTACGCAGCCTCCCTGCCCGGCGTCCCCGACCGACCCGGCGCCTGCTGCACACTCGGCACCCGTCCTCTGGGCGAGGTCCGCCTCCGGTCCGCCGTCCGGGGCGGTTCCCCCGCCCGCCGATCGGCCGTCGCCGACGGCCGATCCGTCGGCCGCATCCGCTTCCCCGTCCGCCCTCGGCCCGGTGTCGGCCCCCTCCTGCGCGGTGCGGGCTTCCGTGCTCCCCCTGCTGCCCCGTTCCGCGCGCAGGCACCGGCGGACGGACTCCGGGTCGAGGCCCTCGTTGCACGCCTGGTGCAGGAGACGGGCGAAGAGGTAGTCGGGGTCGGCGGCGAGGGCCATGGCGAGTGCCTCTCGCCCTTCGAGTTCGTCGCCCGTGGACCAGGCGACCCATCCGGCGAGCGTGAGCGGCGCCGCGGCGTGCTCGGCGTACGGTCCGACGCAGCGGCGGGCCAGGGCCCGCCAGAGCCTGAGGGCGGGTCCTGCCCCCTCGCCCTCCATCCATTCCGCGGCGCGGTCCCGGGTGGTGCGGTCCTGGAGGCCGAGAATCAGTGCCGCGGCCTCGTCGTGCCCGAGGAGGTCGTCGTCCCGTAGATCGGCCGGGCGCATGCCGGACACGGGTGGAGCGTCCGCGAGTCGGCCCATGATCCGCTCGGCCAGTTCCAGCGTCTCCTCGGCGACTTCGTCGCGGCCCGAGGCGTCGAGGATCCTCGGCACCAGCGCGAGGCCGGCGGTGTCCAGGGCGACCTCCTGCTCGAGGGCGGCGGCACCCTCCCACGGGAGGAACCTCGCCCGCAGTTCGCGCAGGGTGCCGCGCACCTGGAGACCCGCGTAGGTGGCCGCCGCGGCCAGCACCGAAGTGCCCGGCAGCCCCATCGGGGTTCCCTCGGCCGGGCAGCAGCCCCCGTCGTCGCAGCAGTACGACCAGAAGCGGCCGTCCGACACGCACAGGGCCTCGACCACCGGCACCTCGAGGGAACCGCACTCCAGTCGCAGCGCGTGGGCGAGCGGCCCCAGCATCTCCTTGACCTGCCGGCCGGTCTGCCCGTCCCCCGGGTCCTGGCAAAGGAAGACGACCACCTGCTCGGGCCGGGCACCGCGGCGTTCGCTGCCCGTCACCAGGCCGTGGGCCAGCTGCCGGGCGGCTGCGGGCCAGTCGTCCGGGTTCGCGGGGATGCCGAGGCGGGCGCGTCCGCCGAACCTGCCCCGCCCGTCCTTGTCGTGCAGGGCGACCAGGACAACGCTGTCCTCGGGCCGGTACCCGAGGAGATACGGCAGGGCGTCGGCGAGTTCGGCCGGGCTGCGCAGGGTGACCTGCTGCTCGCCCCCGTGGCTCTCGAAGGCGGTGCAGGCGATGTCCTGCGGAATGCGCTCGGCCGGGCGCTTCGGGTCACGTCCCGCGATGTCTCCGTTTTCGGATGATCCAGTCATTTCGCTGTGATGCGTCATGCGGAGACGATCTCGCGAATCCCGCGACTCCGCTTACCCCTGTGGATAAGTCCGATCAGGGACACGACACACCCCGCCCGACCAGCCTGCGCTCCACCCGCCCGGGCACACCGCACGCCTCCGGCCGTCGAGCCGCCCCACGTCCACTCCACCGCCTCGGGACCCGCTTGTCGGTCCCGTCCTGTTGTATGGAACGCATGGAGCACACCAGCAACGCGGATCTCCGGGCGGCCGCCGACGCGGTTCTCGCCCGGCTCGTCGGGGACACCTCGGGCGAGGCCCGGCTGCGCGAGGACCAGTGGCGGGCCATCGAGGCCCTGGTGGCCGAGCGGCGACGGGCCCTGGTCGTCCAGCGCACGGGCTGGGGCAAGTCCGCCGTCTACTTCGTGGCCACGTCGCTGCTGCGGGCGCGGGGCAGCGGCCCCACCGTGATCGTCTCCCCGCTGCTGGCGCTCATGCGCAACCAGGTCGAGGCCGCGGCCAGAGCCGGTATCCACGCCCGGACCATCAACTCCTCCAACAGCGAGGAGTGGGACACCATCCAGGGCGAGATCGCCGCAGGCCACGTCGACGTGCTGCTGGTGAGTCCGGAACGGCTGAACAACCCGGACTTCCGCGACCAGGTCCTGCCCCAACTGGCCGCCGCGACCGGCCTCCTCGTGGTGGACGAGGCACATTGCATCTCGGACTGGGGCCACGACTTCCGCCCGGACTACCGCCGACTGCGCACCATGCTCACCGAGCTCCCGCCCGGCGTGCCCGTACTCGCCACCACGGCCACGGCCAACGCGCGCGTGACCGCCGATGTCGCGGAGCAGCTCGGCACGGGAGGCACGTCCGACGCCCTGGTGCTGCGGGGCCCGCTGGACAGGGAGAGCCTGAGCCTGAACGTGCTGCGGCTGCCGGACGCCGCACACCGGATGGCCTGGCTCGCCGACCACCTGGACGAACTGCCGGGCTCCGGGATCGTCTACACCCTCACCGTGGCCGCCGCCGAGGAGGTCACGGCCTTCCTCCGCCGGCGCGGCCACACCGTCGCCTCGTACACGGGCAGGACGGAGAACGCAGACCGCCAGCAGGCCGAGGAGGACCTCCTGGCCAACAAGGTGAAGGCCCTGGTCGCCACCTCGGCCCTCGGCATGGGCTTCGACAAGCCCGACCTCGGCTTCGTCGTGCACCTCGGCTCGCCGTCCTCGCCGATCTCCTATTACCAGCAGGTGGGCCGCGCGGGGCGCGGTGTGCGGCACGCCGACGTACTGCTGTTGCCGGGCAAGGAGGACGAGGCGATCTGGGAGTACTTCGCGTCGCTCGCCTTCCCCTCGGAAGACCTGGTGCGCCGCACCCTCGACGTCCTCGCCCACGCGGCCGCGCCGATGTCCCTGCCGGCCCTGGAGCCCCTCGTGGAGCTGCGCCGCTCCCGGCTCGAGACCATGCTGAAGGTCCTCGACGTGGACGGGGCCGTGAAGCGGGTCAAGGGGGGCTGGATCGCCACGGGCCAGCCCTGGACCTACGACGCCCAGCGGTACGAGTGGGTGGCGCGCCAGCGCAGGGCCGAACAGCAGGCGATGCGCGAGTACGCGACGACCCCCGGCTGCCGCATGGAGTTCCTCCAGCGCCGACTGGACGACGACGCCGCCAAGCCCTGCGGCCGCTGCGACAACTGCGCGGGCGCCCGGTACACCGCCGAGGCGTCCGGGGCCGCGCTCGAGGCGGCCCGGGTCGACCTCGGACGGGCGGGTGTCGAGGTGGAGCCACGCCGCATGTGGCCCACGGGCCTCCCGGCGATCGGCATGGACCTCAAGGGACGCATCCCAGCCGGGGAACAGGCCGCCCAGGGCCGGGCCCTGGGCCGTCTGACGGACATCGGCTGGGGCAACCGGCTGCGTCCGCTGCTCGCACCCCGGGCGCCTGACGGCCCGGTACCGGACGATGTGGCCAAGGCCGTGGTGGGCGTCCTGGCCGACTGGGCGAAGGGGCCGGGCGGTTGGGCGTCGGGAACGGCGGACGCCCCGCCCCGCCCGGTGGGCGTGGTCACCGTCGCCTCGCGCACCCGGCCCGCGCTGATCCACTCGCTGGGCGCGCGCATCGCGGAGATCGGACGCCTGCCGCTCCTCGGTTCGGTCGAGTACACGGGCGAGGCGCCCCGGCTCCCCCGGAGCAACAGCGCCCAGCGCCTGAAGGCTCTCGACGGCGCGCTGACCGTGCCCCCCGCGCTCGCCGCCGCCCTCGCGGACGCCGGCGGACCGGTCCTCGTCGTGGACGACTACACCGAGACGGGGTGGACTCTCGCGGTCGCCGCCCGTCTGCTCCGACGCGCCGGGGCATCGGGGGTACTGCCACTGGTGCTGGCGGTTCCGGGCTGATCCCGGTGAGTGCCGTGACGGCCGCCCCGCACGCCTCCCGGGCCCTCGACATCCGCCGGGACCGGAACTGTCCGTGCACGAATCTGGACGCCGTGCGTTCAAGTGACGTACGAACGTGTTGTGCTCGAACGCCCCATGCGCGGCGCACCGGCAGTCCGGGTGGGGATATAAGCCGCGCATCATCGGATAATGGTCGGCTGCCTCAATTGCTCGTTGCCGCATCCAAGTTCGACAGGAAGAATTGAAGTCCGCACCCGCACGGCACGTCCGCCGCTCAGGTAGGGCTCTGTTGCGTGCGCGCTCCCCCGAATCCGACCCCGCCCGCAGTGTGGGCGTAGCCGAAGGGAGGACCGTGACCTTCGGATTCGCTCCGGCCTCGGCGGCATCGCTGTCGACGTCCGCCGCTTCCGCCAACCGCGTGCTCGAACCCGCGGAATGGGCCGCCGCGGGCATCCCGCTGCTGCGCAACCCCCGCGAGGTCGTCAGCGGGCTGCACTCCCGGCACAGTCCCGGGCCGTCGACTGCGGTCGTGGCCGTGCTCGATCCGGACGAACGGGTACGGGCGAGCGCTTCGTTCACCCGCCGCCCCGCACCGGCGGACGGCTGGATGTTCCGCAACGCACTGCTGGCCCAGCTTCGCCGGGTCATCCCCCACGACCTGCGGCGCCGCACGCCGGTACGCACCGCCGTGCTGCTCTACTGCCGCGACGGCGACGCGCGTTGGACGGAGGAGGACGGCGCGTGGATGTGGGGTCTGCGGGACGCCTGCACACTGCACGGGCTGCGCTGCGGGGCGTACATCACCCTGACCCGTGACGGCTGGCAGGTCCTCGGAGAGGGCCGCGGTGGACGCCGCCCGACCGCGGACTCGGACCCCGAGCCGTTCGCCACGTCCGAGGCACCGCCCCGAATACCGCGCACGGGTGGTGCGGCGTCGGAGGTCCTGCGCCGCGCTGCGGCACGCTGACGCAGCATCGAGGACTGCGGTACACGGCGCACGGTGAATCCGTCGCGGGACGCCGGCCGGGCCGGGTAGCGGCGGAGGCGCGGACCCGAAGGCGGCGCACGGTTGGGATCCGCGTGGCGCACGTCAGCGCCTGCCGGCGTACGACCCACGACTCGCCCGATACGGGACCTGCCGCTCGCCCACCACTACGACCTGCGCCCGGCAGGGGACAGCCGAGGCACGCGCACCGGATCTCATCCGGTTTCGGGCGCACGCCGAGCCGACCACCGTGCGGACGCCGCGACGGCGGCGCTGCTTCACCCCCCGGCGTCCGTCAGGACGCCACGGCATCGGCTCAGACGCCAGCGCCCAGCACGGAGTTGATCCGCTGCGGATCGCCGCAGACGATCAGCAGGGTTCCGGCCTTGGCGTGGGCCGCCGACAGGGCGCGTGCGGCCACCGCCTCGCTGCCGCCGTTGACGGCGACCACGACGACGGGGCGGGTGGTGGCACGGTCCGCGACGCCGGCGTCCGCGTAGAAGACGTCGTCGCGGGCGTCGTGCTGGGCCCAGTAGGACGCTTCACCGAAGGACAGTTCGTGGGTGGCCCACGGATGCGCGTCGCCGGTGGTGAGGACGAGGACGTCGCCGGGGGCACGACCCGAGTCCAGGAGCAGGTCCACGGCCTCTTCGGCGGCGTCGAGCGCGCCCTGGGCGGAGGCCGGGATCAGCTGGATCTGCGGGGCGTCCGCGACAGGGGCGGCCGGGGCCGAGGCGCCGGGCTTGGCCGGCGCAGCCGCGTCCCGCGGCGCGCGTTGCACCGGTGGAGCCGGCCGCAGCGGGCCGGGACGACCGGGGCGCGACGGAGCCGCGGGGCGGGGACCGGGTACGGGGCGGGGGGTCGGCGCGGTGCGGCCAGTGGCCGGAGTGGCGCGGGGACCCTGGGCACTCTCGTGAATCTGAGGCTCCTCGGGAATGAGAGGCATGAGCTGATTTTTATCAAACGTTGGTACGGCTCGCGCCGTCGGGTGGCACATGAGTGCGAGCGGAACCGTCAGAAGTCGAAGCCGAGCTGGCCTTCGATCTCCGGAACGCTTCCGTCCGTCCAGGTGCGGACCTTCTTGAGGTGCCGCCACTGGGGCAGCGCATCAAGATACGCCCACGACAACCGGTGGTACGGAGTGGGTCCCCGGACCTCCAGTGCGGCCTTGTGCACGGGCGACGGATACCCGGCGTTGTCCGCAAAACCGAAGTCTGCATGGTCGATACCCAGTTCGGCCATCATTTTGTCGCGCTGAACCTTGGCGATCACCGAGGCCGCCGCGACCGCCACGCACGACCGGTCGCCCTTGATCACCGTACGGACCCGCCAGGGCGCCCCGAGGTAGTTGTGCTTGCCGTCGAGTATCACCGCGTCGGGCCGGATCGGGAGGGCTTCCAGGGCGCGCACCGCTGCCAGCCGCAGCGCGGCCGTCATCCCCAGATCGTCGATCTCCCCCGGGGAGGCGTGCCCCAGGGCGTAGGACGTCACCCACTGCCTCAGCGCCTCGGCGAGCTCGGTGCGGCGCTTGACCGTGAGCAGCTTGGAGTCGGTAAGACCTTCGGGGGGCCTGCGGAGGCCGGTGATCGCGGCGCAGACGGTGACGGGGCCGGCCCAGGCACCGCGCCCCACCTCGTCGACACCCGCAACGATCTTCGCCCCGGTCGTGGCGCGCAGAGAGCGCTCGACGGTGTGAGTCGGTGGTTCGTACGGCATGGCGCTCTTAGCGTACGCCGCCCGTGACGACCCCCGGCACCCGGTCCCCGAGCAGTAGCCCGGCCTCTGGACGCCCCCGTCAGGAACCGCCCGGGCGTAGCAGCGGAACCATCAACTGGTCGATCATTTCCTCCAGATCGACATCCGGCCATTCACTTCCGCACATCTTGGATCGGTACATCATCATCGCCGGAATGACGTCGTAGACGTAGGCGTTGGCAGCGTCGCTCCGCACCTCGCCACGCTCGATTCCTCGCTCGATGACCTCGCGAAGCGTCTTGAGGGTCGGCTCCACGACCCCTTCGTAGATCACGCCATGGAACCGCTCGGCCTGCGCGGTGTCGCACTCGTGAATCACCGAGCGCAGGGCCACCCCCGGCCGGGAGTACATCGCGTCGCGCGCCCGACGGCACAGGGACAGCAAATCCTCGCGCACGCTCCCGAGGTCCGGCGCCGCGTCGAAGCGCGGCAGACCCGCCCGCAGGGCGTCGGCGACCAGATCCTCCTTGGACGGCCAGCGGCGGTAGACGGCGGCCTTTCCGGTCTGGGCGCCGGCGGCGACGCCCTCCATCGTCAGACCGTTCCAGCCGACCGTGCTGAGCTGATCCAGGGCAGCGTCGAGGATCGCGCGTTCCAGTACGGCTCCACGGCGACGGGAAGCGGCCGCCTGAGCATGGGCGGGCACCCAGCTCGAAGTAACCATCTGACTCTCTCCAACGAGCAGAGGAAGCGGGCATTGGGGGATGGGACACGCGCCGCGCGGCACCGAAGGGGGACATGCCGTGCGACGCCGCGTAAGTGAACGCTTGCGTTCACTGTCGAGGACTCCTACCGTTGACGCAACAGTGAACGCGAGCGTTCACTGACGCACTCGTGGGGGACCCATAGTGACAACCTCTCCGTTGACTCAAGACCGGAAGCCAGGAGCGGCGCGCCGGGACGGACACCCCGGCATCGCGCTCACCGTCATCGCGGCCTGTCAGCTCATGGTCGTACTCGACGCGACGATTGTGAACATCGCGCTGCCGCACATCCAGAAGGCTCTCGAGTTCAGCACCACCGATCTCACCTGGGTGGTCAGCTCCTACACACTCACCTTCGGCGGTCTGCTGCTCCTCGGCGGCCGCGCCGGTGACATCCTGGGCCGCCGCCGGGTCTTCATGACCGGCATCCTGCTCTTCACCTTCGCCTCGCTGCTCGGCGGGTTCGCCCAGGAGCCCTGGCAGTTGCTGGCGGCCCGCGTCCTGCAGGGGATGGGCGGGGCGATCGCGTCGCCCACCTCCCTGGCGTTGATCACCACCACCTTTCCCGAGGGGCCCGAGCGCAACCGGGCCTTCGGTGTCTTCGCGGCTGTCTCCGCGGGCGGCGGTGCCATCGGTCTGCTCGCCGGCGGCATGCTCACCGAATGGCTCGACTGGCGGTGGGTCCTCTTCGTCAACGTGCCGATCGGTGTGCTGATCGCGGTGCTCACGCCGATGTACATCAACGAGTCGGAGCGGCACACCGGCAGGTTCGACATCGCGGGTGCGGTGACCTCGACGGCCGGCATGGCATCCCTCGTCTACGGCTTCATCCGCGCGGCCGACGAGGGCTGGCGGGACAACCTGACCATCGGCTCCTTCGTCGCCGCGGTGGTCCTGCTGGTGGCCTTCGCCGTCATCGAGTCCCGGGCCAAGGAACCGATCACTCCCCTGCGGATGTTCGCCGACCGCAACCGCTCGGGCACGTACGTGATCATGCTCAGTCTGGCCGCGGCGATGTTCGGCATGTTCTTCTACATCGTCCTCTTCGTGCAGAACGTGCTCGGCTACAGCCCGATCGAGGCCGGCCTCGCCTTCCTTCCGGTAACGGTCGTGATCGCCCTCGGCGCCGGACTGTCCCAGCGGTTCCTGCCGGTGTTCGGGCCGAAGCCGTTCATGCTCATCGGCTCGGCGCTCGCAGCCACCGGTCTGGCCTGGCAGGCCCTGATCAGCTCCGACAGCAGCTACGTGGGCGGAGTCCTGGGCCCCATGCTGATCTTCGGTTTCGGCATGGGCCTGAATTTCGTGACACTGACGCTCACCGCAGTCTCCGGTGTGGCACAGCACGAGGCAGGAGCGGCATCCGGACTGCTCAACGCCACCCAGCAGGTGGGCGGCTCGGTGGGGCTGGCCCTCCTCACCACGGTGTTCGGCACAGCCAGCAGGGACGAGGCAGAGAAGCAGATCCCGCGCTTCCTCGCCGAAGGGACACCGGAGCAGAAGGCGGAATTCGCGCAGACCCACCAGCTGCCCGAGCCGTGGGGTCACGAAGTCCTCGCCCAGGGCATCTCCATGGCCTTCGTCCCGGCCGCGGCCATGGCCGTCCTCGCCCTGGCCACCGCCTGGCTGGTGATCCGGGTTCGCAAGAGCGACCTGGACGCGCTGTCCGGCACGGCCGGCCCCGGCGTCGGCTGAGCGGGGAACAACGGGAGCCCGACCCGGCAGTTCACCGACCGTCGTCACGGGGGTCGGCCGGAGAGTGCCGGGTCGGCTCCCGTCCGGCCGCGGGCACGCGGAACCGCGCCGGAACGCCGGGGTCGTACCCCGCGGCTGCCCCGGCCGTGTGTGGGCAGCACCCGACCGCGTCACCGCGGCCGGCACGAAGACCGTCGCCGGCCCCATGGCCGGCCCGGGCAGCATGAGCACCAGGGTCTCCAAGACCGCCCCCTCCACGACACTCCCGTACGGACACTCCCTACGCCGGAGCCTCATGGCTGACACGGCGGATGTCCTGAGAACGAGCGGACGGTCACGGAGAGTTCCCAGTGGATACGCAGAGCTTCCACCAGTGCGCCTGGGTCCCCTCCGCCTGCTAGGCCGGGGCAGGCATCCAGTCCGGCAGCGCCTCGACGCGTTCGAGCCAGTCGGCGGGCGGCGCACCCGCCTTCCCGGCGGCGATCACCCCGCCCACGATGGCACAGGTGGTATCCACATCCCCGCCCGCCTGCGCGGTCGTCCAGAACGCCTGCTCGTAGTCGCCCAGGGACCGGGCCGCCGACCACAGCGCGAAAGGCACGGTGTCGTGGGCCGTCGTGCGCCGGCCGCAGCCGAGTACGGCGGCGACGGTGGCGGGGTCGGCGTAGTCGAGCATGTCCCTGGCCCGGCGCAGACCCGCGCCGACCGCGCTTCTGCCGGGTATGAGCGAGATGACGCCGTCGAGGAGGGCTTCCGCCCCGGGCGGTCCGCCGGGAGCACCGGCCAGCGCGGCGGCCGCTGCCACGGCCATGGCACCGACGACGGCCTCCCGGTGCTGGTGCGTGGGATAGGCCGAGATCTCCGCCTGATGGGTGGCCTGCTCGGGATCATCCGCGTACCAGGCACCGAGCGGCGCGATCCGCATCGCCGCGCCGTTGCCCCAGGACCCCTGCCCGTTGAAGAGCGCGGCGGCGAGTTCCCGCCAGTCGCCGCCCTCCCGGACGAGCCGCAGCAGCCGGCCGACGGCGGGGCCGTATCCGCGGTCGAAGTCCTGATGCTCGGCGAAGGACCGCGCCAGGGCGTCCTGGTCGATTCGGCAGTGGGTGGCCAGCACGGCGACGACCGAGCAGGCCATCTCCGTGTCGTCGGTCCACTGCCAGGGTCCCGGGGGCAGCTCGCGCCGCTTGAGCAGTGGATAGTTCACCGGCACGAAGAACTGGGAGCCGAGCGCGTCCCCCACCGACAGTCCGCGCAGGCCGGCCAGGGCGCGGTCCAGGCGCCCGACGGGAGAGGAATCAGCGGTCATCGCCCTGCCACTCTATCCGGTGATCCCGTACGGTTCCGGATCTCGCCAGCGGTCGAACGGGCGGTCAAGCGTGTACTTGCCGTCCTCCCCCAGAACGAGCATCCGCATTTCGGCGTTCCCCGGGTTGGACAGCGACTCGAACTCGGCGACGGTCCAGTGGAACCACCGCATGCAGAACAACCGCATGGCCAGACCGTGCGTCACGATGAGGACGTTCGGCGGGTGGTCCGGCGCTTCGAAGCTGCGGAACAGGCTTTCCAGGAAGCCGCCGACGCGGTCGTAGACGTCGGCCCCCGACTCGCCCTGGGCGAAGCGGTAGAAGAAGTGGCCGTAGGCGTCGCGGTAGGCCTTCTGCAGCCGCACGTCCTCGCGGTCCTGCCAGTTGCCCCAGTCCTGCTCGCGCAGCCGGGGTTCCTCCCGCACCCGTATGAGCCCCGGGTCGAGCTGGAAGGCGCTCAGCGTCTGGTGCGTACGGCGGTACGGGGAGACGTACACGCTGACGCGCTCGCCCCCGAACAGCTTCCGCAGCCGCCGGCCGGTCTCCTCTGCCTGCCACCGGCCCCGTTCGGTCAAGGCCAGTGCGTGGTCGGGTTCACGCTCGTACACGGAGTCATCAACATTGCCCGTTGACTCGCCGTGCCGGACAAGGACGATGCGCCGTGGTCGTGCCATGCCAAAACCCTAGATCGGTTGACGACCTGCCGAGGACCCGTAGCGGCCCCATACGGCGTAAGTCACACAGATCCTGCACCCTGGACCACACAAGGCGCAGTCGTCAACGCGTCCGGAACTCAAACCGTCCAGGCCGATTCCATGTCCACGACGTCGCCCGTCAGCGCCGCGATGTCCGCCTCCGTCTGTGCCCGCAGGGCGAGTCTCTCCACGCGTTCCGTGCGGTACTTGCCGTGCTCGGCGGCCGACCGCCACATCGACAGCACCAGGAACTCGTTCCCGGGCGCCTCACCGAACAGACCGCGGACCATTCCGGGCGAGCCGGCCATGGCCGGGTTCCAGACCTTCTCCTGCATCAGCACGAAGTGTTCCGCCCGCTCCTCGTGAACGCGGCACAGCGCCACCCTCAGCAGGTCGGCGTCCGAGAAGCGCGGCTCGAACCCGGTCTTCACGTCGAAGCGGTGGTCGAAGAGTCTGACCTGGGCGTCCTTGAAGGTGCCCGACTGGGCCGCGGCGAGCCGGTCGTGCGAGCGCGCCATGAAGGAGTCGTAGAAAGCGCGGCTCTCCCAGAAGGCGAAGATGTGCGCCACGTCCGGTCGCCCCCGGCTCCAGCCCCCGCCCTGTCCGCGAAACCCCGGCTCCCCCAGAAGCCCCGCCCACTTTCGCTGTCCCCGCTCGAACCCTCGGCGGTCCACGACGGTGCAGCGAATCCACTTGACCAGCACCGCGCCATGGTAAGGCCAGCAAGGGTGGCGCAGGTCACCCCCGGCCGGACTGCTTGCCCGCGCATGTTCCCGCTCGCGTGGCAGGATAGACAACCTGTCGTCGCGGCACGGCAGTTGGGTGAGCGGCGGGACGGTCACGGGGAAAGGGGAAGACTGGTGAACGGCCTCAACAAGGGCATCCGCAAGGTCGAGATCGCGCTGAAGTGGGATCCGAGTCCGTCGGGGGAGGCGTCCACCGACCTGGACCTCGTCGCCGCGCCCTACCGGGCGAGCGATCCGCACGGCGAGCCCGGCTATGTGGTGCACTTCGACAGCCGCTCCCCCGACGGCACGATCACGCTCAACCGGGACAGCAAGGACGGCAAGGGCTTCGGGTACGACGAGGTCATGACGCTGGAGCTGGACCGGCTCGACGAGCGGTACGCGCGCGTGGTGGTCGGCGTCGTCATACAGCAGCATCAGGCGCGGCGGACGTTCTTGGGTGTCGGACACCCCTCTCTGCGCATCCGCGAGGGCTACACCGTGATGGCGGAGGACGACTTCGGCGGCGTCCTGGGCGCCACGGCGGCGACCGTCGCGGAGTTCGTCCGGGACGGTTCCGGGCCGTGGGAGTTCCGCTCCGGCGTCCAGGGCTTCGAGGGCGACCCGGCGACCTTCGTCCGCGCCATGGGTGTCTCGCGCCGCCCCTGAACCACCGCGGATCGCGCGTCTCACCACGCGAGGGGCACTGGTCCGACGCCGGTGCCCCTTTCCTCGTGCCCTCGGGCCGGCCGTGCCGTCACCCGGAGCGCGAAGCGTTCGCCGCCGCACACGCCGGAGGGGGCCGGCCTCGTGGCCGGCCCCCTCCGGGACCTCAGGGCGTCCGGCGGGTCGCGCCGGAGACCGAGTCCGGCGCGATTCCGCCCGTCGTCAGCTGCAGCCGCTGGTCGAGCCGCAGCCCTCGCAGATGTAGCAGGAGCCGGCGCGCTGCATCTTCGTGCCGCAGGAGAAGCAGAGCGGGGCGTCGGCCTGGATGCCCAGCTGCATCTCCACCAGTTCGGCACTGGTGTGGGCCTGCTTCGGGGCGGGCTTGGCCGCCTCCACCTCGGCCTTCGGCGTGACGACCGCCTTCAGCTCCTGGGCACGCGGCGCCGACTGGGCCAGGCCCTCGACGTCGACCTCGTCGTCGGCCGGCTCGTAGGAACCGGTCTCCAGGTGACGCTGGCGCTCCTCCGCGGAGTGGATGCCGAGCGCGGAGCGCGTCTCGAAGGGCAGGAAGTCCAGCGCCAGGCGACGGAAGATGTAGTCGACGATCGACTGCGCCATCCGCACGTCGGGGTCGTCCGTCATACCGGCCGGCTCGAAGCGCATGTTGGTGAACTTCGAGACGTACGTCTCCAGCGGCACGCCGTACTGGAGGCCGACGGAGACCGCGATGGAGAAGGCGTCCATCATGCCCGCGAGGGTCGATCCCTGCTTGGACATCTTCAGGAAGACCTCACCGAGGCCGTCGTCCGGGTAGGAGTTGGCGGTCATGTAGCCCTCGGCGCCACCGACGGTGAAGGACGTGGTGATGCCGGGGCGTCCCTTCGGGAGGCGCTTGCGGACCGGGCGGTACTCGACGACCTTCTCGACCTTGGGCTCGACGGCGACGGGCTCCTCGGCCTTCTCCTCCGCCTTCTCCTTCTTCTTGGCGGAGAGCGGCTGGCCGACCTTGCAGTTGTCGCGGTAGATGGCGAGCGCCTTGACGCCCATCTTCCACGCCTCGTAGTAGATCTCCTCGACTTCTTCGACGGTCGCCGTCTCCGGCATGTTGACCGTCTTGGAGATCGCGCCCGAGATCCAGGGCTGGATCGCGGCCATCATGCGGACGTGGCCCATCGGGGAGATGGCGCGCTCGCCCATGGCGCAGTCGAACACCTCGTAGTGCTCGTGCTTGAGACCGGGGGCGTCGATCACATTGCCGTGCTCGGCGATGTGGGCAACGATCGCCTCGATCTGCTCCTCCTGGTAGCCCAGGCGGCGCAGTGCCTGCGGGACAGTGCCGTTGACGATCTGCATCGAGCCGCCGCCGACGAGCTTCTTGAACTTGACCAGCGCCAGGTCGGGCTCGACACCGGTGGTGTCGCAGGACATCGCCAGGCCGATGGTGCCGGTCGGGGCGAGGACGGACGCCTGGGAGTTGCGGAAGCCGTTCTTCTCGCCGAGGCGCAGCACGTCCTGCCAGGCCTCGGTGGCGGCGGCCCACACCGGGGTGTCCAGGTCGTCCATGCGCACAGCGGTGCCGTTGGCGTCGGCGTGCTGCTTCATGACGCGCCTGTGGGCGTCCGCGTTGCGGGCGTATCCGTCGTACGGGCCGACCACGGCAGCGAGTTCGGCGGAGCGCCGGTACGCCGTGCTGGTCATCAGGGAGGTGATGGCGCCGGCGAGGGCGCGGCCTCCGTCGGAGTCGTACGCGTGGCCGGTGGCCATCAGCAGGGCGCCGAGGTTGGCGTAGCCGATGCCGAGCTGGCGGAACGCGCGCGTGTTCTCGCCGATCTTCTGGGTCGGGAAGTCCGCGAAGCAGATCGAGATGTCCATCGCGGTGATGACCAGCTCGACGACCTTCTGGAAGCGCTCGGTCTCGAAGGACTGGCTGCCCTTGCCGTCGTCCTTCAGGAACTTCATCAGGTTCAGCGAGGCCAGGTTGCAGGACGTGTTGTCCAGGTGCATGTACTCGCTGCACGGGTTCGACGCGGTGATCCGGCCGGACTCGGGGCAGGTGTGCCAGTTGTTGATCGTGTCGTCGTACTGGATGCCGGGGTCGGCGCAGGCCCAGGCAGCCTTGGCGATCTTGCGGAAGAGGGACTTGGCGTCGACCTCCTCGATGACCTCGCCGGTCATACGGGCACGCAGGCCGAACTGGCCGCCCTGCTCGACCGCCTTCATGAACTCGTCGTTCACGCGGACCGAGTTGTTGGCGTTCTGGTACTGGACGGACGTGATGTCGTCGCCGCCCAGGTCCATGTCGAAGCCCGCGTCGCGCAGGACGCGGATCTTCTCCTCTTCCTTGACCTTGGTCTCGATGAAGTCCTCGATGTCCGGGTGGTCCACGTCGAGGACGACCATCTTGGCGGCGCGGCGGGTGGCGCCACCGGACTTGATGGTGCCGGCGGAGGCGTCGGCCCCGCGCATGAAGGAGACCGGGCCGGAGGCGTTGCCGCCGGAGGACAGCAGCTCCTTGGAGGAGCGGATCCGGGAGAGGTTCAGGCCGGCACCGGAGCCGCCCTTGAAGATCATGCCCTCTTCCTTGTACCAGTCGAGGATCGACTCCATGGAGTCGTCGACGGACAGGATGAAGCAGGCGGAGACCTGCTGGGGCTGGGGCGTGCCCACGTTGAACCACACGGGGCTGTTGAAGCTGAAGATCTGGTGCAGGAGGGCGTAGGCCAGCTCGTGCTCGAAGATCTCGGCGTCGGCGGGCGAGGCGAAGTACTTGTAGTCCTCACCGGCCTTGCGGTACGTCTTCACGATGCGGTCGATCAGCTGCTTCAGGCTGGTCTCGCGCTGCGGGGTGCCCACGGCACCGCGGAAGTACTTGCTGGTGACGATGTTGACCGCGTTCACCGACCAGAAGTCGGGGAACTCGACGCCGCGCTGCTCGAAGTTGACCGAGCCGTCGCGCCAGTTGGTCATGACGACGTCACGGCGCTCCCAGGCCACCTCGTCGTAAGGGTGGACTCCGGGGGTGGTGTGGATGCGCTCGACCCGCAGCCCCTTGCCGGTCTTCGTGCCCTTGGCGCGGGAACTCCGTGCCGGACCGCTCGCCGTCTCTGTCATGCCGCCTCCCTGTACGGGCGAAAACGCCCTGAAGTGCCCCGATGTTCCCGTGGCACGGTGTTCTGTCTGGTGTCGCGGGCACCCACTCACCGGCCCGCAACAGGTCTTGTCATCGCCGCCGCCCGGCCGGTCCCGTGTCTGGCGTCCGGGTCCGGCCCACCGGTCAGTCGGCGGCGCGGGCGGGTTCGGGGACCTGGGAAGTCCCTCGGGACCCGCTGTCGTCCTCCCGGCTCCCCGCGACAACCCCTTCGCGGTCGCCGTCGCCGGCTGCGGGCGTCTCCGTCTGCCTGAGCTCCGCGATCGCGGCCTCGAAGTCCTCGAGCGAGTCGAAGGCCCGGTATACCGAGGCGAACCGCAGATAGGCGACGAGGTCGAGCTCCTGCAAGGGTCCGAGGATGGCCAGCCCCACGTCGTGGGTGGTCAGCTCAGCGCTCCCGGTGGCCCGCACCGCCTCCTCGACGCGCTGGCCGAGCTGGGCGAGCGCGTCCTCGGTGACGGGTCGCCCCTGGCATGCCTTGCGCACACCATTGATGATCTTGGTGCGACTGAAGGGCTCGGTGACCCCGGACCGCTTCACCACCATGAGCGAGCACGTCTCCACGGTCGTGAAACGACGGGAGCAGTCAGGGCACTGGCGGCGCCTGCGGATCGACGTCCCGTCGTCGGTCGTACGGCTGTCGACGACACGACTGTCGGGGTGCCTGCAGAAGGGGCAGTGCATGAACTCCAACCCTCCTCACAGCAGACTCAATAGCCTCGCTGGGCCTCATGGGCCCCTCGAAGCAGCTCCAGCATAGGCGATCGTGGAGGGTCCGAAGACCGGGGGGACCACAACTTCTGGGCTGCTGCTGCAATCCAACCACTAGATGTGGGGATTGGCTCATACATACACGCCGTGCACGCGTGTTGCTCGCGGACAGCCTGGTGACGCGGCCAAGGCCACGGGGGCGCGCCGCGCGGCGCACCGGGCCACGCCACCCGGGCGCACCCGCCGTTTCGCACCGCCACCGTCCGACACGTCCGGCCCACCGTCGTCCGCATGCCCCGACCGCCGTCGGGCATGCGCGCGGCGCGGCGATGGACACTCCGCGTACGCACGCGCGCCACGGTCACCCGAGGAGCAGGCCGTGCATGCGGGGAGGAGAGGGCGTGCGACTGCCGCGGAAATCCGGGGGCCGGTCCACGGCGGCCGGGACATCTGATGGCAGACTGAGGCACGCACCGCGGGGCCGGCGCTTCGGCGGTGAAGACTACAACAATGGGGCCGTTTGTCCGGCGGGGACCGCGTCAGCCAATACACCTCGGGCCCAGATCGCGTGAGGCAATTCGCGATTTTTCACTCGAACGTGTGTTTGGCGCAACCTTTCGAAAGCAATTACCGTTGTCCTGCAGGGAGACCATCGAGAGGGGCCGACGTGACCACCACCGCAGACAGTGCCACCATCACTGCCCAGGACCGCTCCCAGGGCCGACTCGAGCCGGTGCATGCGATGAACGAAGCCGTGAATCCAGAGGGGCCGAAGCGTTCCCTGCCGGGCCGACCTCCAGGCATCCGGGCCGACAGCTCAGGGCTCACCGACCGCCAGCGCCGGGTGATCGAGGTGATCAGGGACTCCGTGCAGCGACGCGGCTACCCGCCGTCGATGCGCGAGATCGGCCAGGCCGTCGGCCTCTCCAGCACCTCCTCCGTCGCGCACCAGCTGATGGCCTTGGAGCGCAAGGGCTTCCTGCGACGCGATCCGCACCGCCCGCGCGCGTACGAGGTGCGCGGCTCCGATCAGGCCGCCTCGGTACAGCCCACGGACACCTCCGGCAAGCCCGCCGCCTCCTACGTCCCTCTGGTGGGCCGTATCGCCGCCGGTGGCCCGATCCTCGCCGAGGAGTCCGTCGAGGACGTCTTCCCTCTCCCGCGTCAGCTCGTCGGCGACGGTGAGCTGTTCGTGCTCAAAGTCGTCGGCGATTCCATGATCGAGGCCGCGATCTGTGACGGCGACTGGGTCACGGTCCGCCGCCAGCCCGTCGCCGAGAACGGCGACATCGTGGCGGCCATGCTCGACGGCGAGGCCACCGTCAAGCGCTTCAAGCGCGAGGACGGCCACGTCTGGCTCCTCCCGCACAACGCGGCATACGAACCGATCCCTGGCGACGACGCAACCATCCTGGGCAAGGTGGTGGCCGTTCTGCGCCGCGTCTGAGCAGGGCGTGGGGCCCGCCACGACCGGCGCCCCGCCCACTGACCGGGCCCCGGGACCTCTGCGCCGGTTCCGGGGCCCTGCTCCGTCCGCATCCCGGTCACGAACCGCGCTCGATCGCGGGCGGGCCTCCGACGGGATCGCGTGCTGGTCTCAGCATCCGTCACGGGCATCCGGCGATCACCGGCTTCCACCCCCGTCACTGCCCGGTGGCCTGTGCCTCCGCCTGCATCGCGGCCGCGTCGATCGCGGCCAGCGACTTCCTGACCTGGTTACGGTCCGTCGTGTACCAGAAGTCGGGCAACGAGGCTTTCAGATAACTGCCGTAGCGAGCGGTCGCGAGCCTCTGGTCCAGTACGGCCACCACGCCGCGGTCGCCCGACGCCCGGACGAGGCGGCCCGCTCCCTGCGCCATGAGCAATGCCGCATGGGTGGCGGCGACCGCCATGAAGCCGTTGCCGCCCGCGTCCTCCACCGCTTTCTGGCGCGCACTCATCAACGGGTCGTCAGGACGCGGGAACGGGATCTTGTCCATGACCACCAGCTGACAGCTGGGTCCCGGGACGTCCACGCCCTGCCACAGCGACAGCGTGCCGAAGAGACACGTTCGGGGATCCGCCGCGAAGTTCTTGATCAGCTCACCCAGTGTCTCCTCGCCCTGGAGCAGGATCGGGAACTCGGGGATGCGCGAGCGCAGCTCCTCGGCGGCGAGCTGCGCGGCGCGCATGGAGGAGAACAGGCCCAGGGTGCGGCCACCGGCCGCCTGGATCAGTTCGGTCAGCTCGTCGAGCATGTCGGCGCGATCGCCGTCCCGGGCGGGACGCGCCAGGTGCTTGGCGACGTACAGGATGCCCTGCCGGGGGTAGTCGAACGGCGAGCCGACGTCCACGCCCTTCCACTGCGGCAGGTCGTCGCCCTCGGCGCCCTCCGGACCGAGCCCGAGGGAGGCCCCGACACCGTTGAAGTCGCCGCCCAGCTTCAGGGTCGCGGAGGTCAGGACGACGGAGCGGTCGGCGAAGAGCTTCTCGCGCAGCAGACCCGAGACGGACAGGGGGGCGACCCGCAAGGAGGCGCCGAAGCGGTCGTGCCGCTCGTACCACACGACGTCCCACTCGGAGCCGTTCGTGATCCGCTCCGCCACGTCGTGCACCGTCTCCACGGAGGCCAGGGCCTGCTTGCGGACCGCGTCCTCGTCCTGGACGGACTTGTCGCGTGTGGCGCCGATCGCGGAGATCACCGTCCGGCAGGCGTCGCGCAACGCCATCAGCGCGTACCCGAGGTCTTCGGGGGTTTCCTCGAGGCGCCCAGGAAGCGCCAGCTCCATCAGGCGTTCGAAGCCCTCGGCGGCCGTCTGGAGTTGATCGGCTGCCTTCTCGTTGACCAACTTCGCGGCGCGGCGCACCGCACGGTTGACCTGGCCGGGGGTGAGTTCGCCGGTGGCGGCACCGGTGACCCGGGACACCAGCTCGTGCGCCTCGTCGACGATCAGCACCTCGTGCTGCGGGAGCACCGGGGCACCTTCGATGGCGTCGATCGCGAGGAGCGCGTGGTTGGTAACGACGACGTCGGCCAGCTTGGCGCGCTCACGTGCCATCTCGGCGAAGCACTCGGCGCCATAGGCGCACTTCGTGGCGCCCAGGCACTCCCGTGACGACACCGACACCTGGGACCAGGCCCGGTCGGACACGCCCGGCGTGAGGTTGTCGCGGTCGCCGGTCTCCGTCTCGTCCGCCCAGTCGCGCAGGCGCAGCAGGTCCTGGCCCAGTTTGCTGGTGGGGGCGGCCGCCTCGAACTGGTCGAAGAGGCCCTCCTCCTCGTCCTGCGGGACACCCTCGTGCAGGCGGTGCAGACAGAGATAGTTGGAGCGCCCCTTGAGCATCGCGAACTCCGGGCGACGGCGCAGCAACGGATGCAGGGCCTCGACGGTGCGCGGAAGGTCGCGCTCCACGAGCTGGCGCTGCAGCGCCAGCGTGGCCGTGGCCACGACGACTCGCTCCCCGTGCGCGAGCGCAGGCACGAGATAGCCGAGTGACTTTCCGGTGCCGGTGCCGGCCTGGACGAGCAGGTGGGAACCGTCGTCGATGGCCTCGGCGACGGCTTCGGCCATGGCCACCTGGCCGGGACGCTCCGTGCCACCGACGGCAGTGACGGCGGCGTGCAGGAGTTCGGGGAGTGAGGGCTTCGTCATAGCCCGACCACCCTACGACCCGGCACTGACAATCGGGCGATCACTGCGATGACGGCGGGGTGGGCGGACGAAATCAAGACGGTGGGCTCCTCGTGCGGGGCGTTTTGCACGGTCCCGTCCCCGGGCCGGGTGACACCCGCCGGGCGGGCCACGCTGACGGGGGGGCGGAGATCAGTTCGGGCAGTGACCGGCGACGGGCTGGTGATCGGCACCGGGCTGGTGACCGTTCTGCCTGGTGACCGGCACCGGGCCGAACGGTCAGCGCGTGGCCGGTCCCCGCGCCGCCGGCTTTCCGCGCCGGGAGTGGGAACCGGATCGGCCCGAGCGGTGTACCAGAAGTGAAAGCGCAATGACAGGGCGCTACAGCAGATGGCGAAGCAACCGGTCCCTGACCATGAGCGCAGCCCGCTTGTCGGGCAGGTCGAGCTCGGCGGAGACCCGGAAACCGGCGGTCAGGAAGGCGGCGAGAGACGGAATGTTGCGAAGGTCGGGCTCGGCGATGACTCGTGCACAGGCGGGACGGTTGTCGAGCACCAGATCGGCGACGGCTCTGAGCAGAATGCCGCCCAGGCCCTGCCCCCGGTCGGCGACATCACCGATGAGGACGTGGATTCCCGTGTCGTGAGGACGGACGGGACAGTGGCGGGCCAGTGGGTCGAGGTCCGCCCGGTAGACCTCCCAGTAGCTCATGGGGGTGTCGTCCAGCAGCCCCAGGCACGGAACGCTGCGTCCGTCACCGGCCAGTTGGGCCCGCAGGTGTTCCTGGGTGACGCTCGGCGGTCCCGACAACTCCCAGAAGTCCGCGACGGCGGGGTCGTTCATCCACCGCGAGACCAACGGCAGATCCCGTTCGACGCGGACGGGGACGAGCTGGAACTCACCCACGGGGGTGCCGACCGGGCCCCAGTCGGAGACGCAGTCGAGCAGGTCGCCGTCGAGGGCGCCCAGGATCGGCTCGGGCCCGTCCTCTCCGAACCGGGCGAGGAATGCGAGAGGAAGACGCAGCTCCAACGTGTCCTCATTGCCCGCGCACGGCTCGGAAGCGTGCATCACTCCCGCCGCGCGGCCGGCCGTAAGGCTCGGAGCACCCCTCGTCCGCGGATCCGGACCGTGCCCACGGACACGGGCGCTGTCGGCGGTGACGGGTGTCTCGGGGAAACCAGGAGGAGTCATGAGTACAGGGGGTTGGTGATGGTGACGTAGACGGACTGGGTGTCGACCGGGCCCACGAGCTCGTCGAGGCCGTGCAGACGCGTCAGCAGATTGGCCTTGCAGCGCAGCACGGGCGAGTCGAGCAGGAGGGCGGGCAGCGAGCTGCGCAGCGGTGCCGGACCGCAGGAGAGCGCGCCGAGGAAGCGGCGGAAGGCGGCCAGCAACAGCCGTTCGTCGGCGAGGCGCTGGGAGCCGAACGCGCCGATGAGCCCCAGCACGTTGTTGATTCCGAGGTAGTAGGCGAACCGTTCGTCGGCGACCTCGTCACTGACGAACGTGTCGCTGTGCTCGCCGATGCCGGGCAACCGGGCGTCGAGTTCCGCACGCCGGGACTCACGGAAGTAGTAGCCCTGGTTGTCCCGGTAGCGGCCGCCCACCGGCCAGCCGTCGGCGTCCAGCAGGAGCAGGGTGTTCTGCTGATGGGCCTCCAGGGCGATGCCGGCCTCCGCGTCCAGCCACACCAGGGGGCGCACCACCTGGTCCAGGTACCGCAGGAACCACTCGGCGGTGACGGCCGCCCGGGGACGTCCGGTCCGGGTGGCGAGGCGGGCGACCAGTGCGGCCAGCCGGGAACCGACAGGGGGGACAGGGCTTCCCGCCGCGCCCGAGCCCGTGTCGGCCCAGGACGCGGCAGCAGGCTGAGCGATTCCGGTCACGGTCACGGCGGAATGCGGAGCGGCTCCGGCTTCTGCGGTCGCCCCGGGGCGCGGGCGAGGTGAGACCAGTCCGGCCACGCAGGCGATGTGGTCCTCGGGGCGGAACGGGTTGTGCCGGACCAAAACGTCCAGCCCCGGCACGGGGGCACCGGTGGGCCCGTCGACGGCGAGCCACGCCGGGTCGCGGACGATGTCGAACCCCGGGTGGGCGGCCCGCCACCGCTGGCACAGGCCGGTGCGCAGCAGGCGGTGGACCTCCACACCACGGTGGAGCTCCTTGCGGAGGTTCTCCCTGCAGGAGTTGGTGATGCGCAGGCCCAGCGACAGCTTGAGCATCGCGGGCGCACCGCTCCGGTGGACGGTGCGCACCGAGGAGGTGGGGTACCACGCGGCACCGTGCCTGCCCAGGTCGCGCAGCAGGCCCGTCTCCAGCAGCGCGGCGGTCTCGGGGCGGTGCCGAAGCTCGCGCAGTTGCCAGGGATGCACGGGCAGGGCCGCGTACCCGTCGGGCAGCGGCAGCGTCGAGCCGGCCAGGCGGGCCGTGAGATGGGGAGCCGCGACCGGACGACCGCGTTCGGTCCAGGCGGAGTCGGTGACCAGTACGGAGGGGGCGACAGCCAGCCAGTGGAGGGAGAAGGAGCCTCGCAGCTCGGGGGAGTACGGCGCGGTTTCCGCTTCGGAGAGACCTTCGCGGCTCTTCGGGGCGGGGTGCAGGGGGTGGCCGAGGACGAGTGCCTGTTCTGCGGAGAGGAAGAGGTCGGTGCCGTCTGCCGGGGTACGTCGGCGCTCGTCGATGAAGCGGGCGACCCGTCGTGCCGAGTCGGCGACGCGTGCCACGAGGTCGGTGCCGCCGTCACCCGGCCGTTCCCTGCCGAGGAGCGCGGCGACCGTGACGGCGTCCACCGGCGGGGCGCCGTCCGGGGCAGTCGCCAAGGACGGGAACCCGAAGCGGTGCCAGCCGGTCGGGGACCAGTACAGGACAGGAACGATCAGCGTGGTGCCGCTGGCCGGAAGGGGGAGGTGAAGGATGTCACGGTCGGGAGGGGCCACGCCGGCTTCGCGCACCCAGCACCGCAGCAGGTTCTCCACCGCGGCCGCCTGGGCCGCGAGGCTCGCGTCGGGGTGCTCCAAGGGGTCCCGACAGCCGGCGATGGCGCCCGGTGGCGGCCCGCTGTCGCGTGGCTGTGCACGTGGACGCGGCACCGACGGATCGTCGGCGGGCCGTGCGTCGGCTCGGGTGGCTGCGCGGTCCGAGGTCCGCGTGCGTCGCGGGGTGCTGCCGTCCGGAGTGGAAGTGGTGTACAAGGCGGGTCCTCGTGAAGTGGTCGGGGCTCGTGCGGTGTCGGCTCGCCGGCGGGCGTCGGCCCGGCCGGCCGTGCGGGGTGGCGGCGCCGTGCGGTGCGACCGCCCCTCACCCCACCGGCACACGAGGGTCGTCGAGGGGGTCCTCCTGGTGCGTTGGGCGCTGAGGCTCTGCCGACTGCCGTTGAGGGCCGCGGGCCGCGGCGCCCCTGTGGGGCACACCGTCGTGGAAGGGCCGACCGGGTCCCCCGGCACCGTCCTCCTCCCCCGACCGGTCCAGCGCCACGGCCTCCACCGCATCGGCCAACCGGTCGAGCACGGCGGTCACCTGCTCCTCGGTGATCGTCAGAGGTGGATGGAGCCGTACGACACTCGCGTCGGGGCCGCAGAGGCCGACGATCAGGCCACGGCGCAGACACTCGCGCTGGACGGCGGCCGCGAGTTCCGGCGCGGCGCGGCGAGGTCCGAGGGCCTCGCACCGCGCGACGACCGGTTCCGGGCCACCCCGGCCGAGGCCGCTCCCCGGGCCGCCCTCCGGGCCGGCCCCTGGCCCAGTCCCTGGCCCAGTCCCGTCGGTCCCCCTGATCGGTACCCTCCCCGGATCTCCGTCCTGGTTCCGCTCCTTCTCCGGATCCACCAGTTCCAGCCCGACCATCAGTCCTCGCCCGCGCACCTCTCCCACGCAGGCGAACTCCCCGGCGAGGTCAAGGAGTCGGTTCCGCATGCGGGTGCCCAGGGTGGCCGCGTGACCGGCGAGCCCGTTCTCACGGACGTGCGCCAGGGTTGCCGTGCCGGCGGCCAGGGCGAGCTGGTTGCCGGGAAACGTGTCGGTGGGGGCGTCGGGTGTCCAGACGTCGAGGTCTTCGTGGTGGACGACGACGGCCAGTGGCAGGCTCCCTCCGACGGCCTCGGACAGCACCATCACGTCGGGTGTGACTCCGCTGTGCTCGACCGCCCAGAAGGCCCCGGTCCACCCGATCCCCGTCTGGGTCTCGTCGACGATCAGCGGGACGGACCGGTCGGCCGTGAGCCGGCGTATGCGGCGAAGCCACGTGTCCGGTGCCGGAATCACCCCGCCGGCGCCCTGGACCGGCTCCACGATCACGCCGGCCGGAACGGGCGTCCCCGGTCGGGGGCCGTGGAGTACCGATTCGGCCCGGTGGGCGGCGAGTTCGGGGCCGCGCTCTGCCCCGGTGCCGGATGGGCACCGGTGGTCTCGGGCGTACTGGAGCAGCCCTGCGGCGTGCGCGTCACGAGGGACGCCGCAGGCATCACAGGAGATGTACGGGCGGTGGGGGGCCTGCCGAAGTGCGGTGGTCGTCCCGTGGTGGGCACCGGTGAGGGCGATCACCTCGCTCCGCCCGGTCGCGGCCCGGGCGAGCCGGAGCGCGACCTTCACCGCATCCGTCGCGGCCGGTCCGCAGAACCGCACGCGGGCGTGGCCGGCAAGACCGGGCGGAAGGGTGCGCAGCAGTTCGTCGAGGAAGGCGTCCCTCACCGGGGTCGCCAGGTCGGCAGCGTTCAGGGGGGCGCCCGAGTCGAGGACCTTGCGGATGGCTTCCAGGACGAGGGGATGGTTGTGCCCGAGGGCGAGGGTTCCGGCGCCGGAGAGGCAGTCGAGGTAGCGTCGGCCGTCCGCGCCCTCGATGGTCAGCCCGCGCGCTCGTACCGGCACGACCGGGAGGGCGCGTGCGTAGGTGCGGGCCGCGGACTCACCCGTCGACGGGCGGCGCGGAGCGTCGGCGAGTGGGCCCGCCATCGGCGGCGGCGCCTCCTCGGGTGCGCACGCACCAGTGACGTGTCCGGACGTACGGCCCTCGGTCACGCCACCGGTCGCAGTGCTCCCCGGAGTCCGTCTCGTCGCGCGCCCCCCGTGTGTGGATTCCGCCACTGTTCTCCGTCCTCCGCTGTCCGCCCACCGACCCCGCTTGGAGTGGCCGCACGCAGACAGCGGGCCCCCCACCGCTACCAACCCCGTTCGGCTCACGGGGTTACGGGTTGCCTCAAGATCCTTGCCGTGACGGAACCGTTGCCGTTCCGTCGGTTGTCGCCGACAGCGAACGCATAGTGTGTGGGCCGTTCCCAAGGCCGTGAAAACCGCCGGACTCCGGGTGAGTTCGGTGCGGGGCCGCGGCTCAGCACCACGTTCGTCCACATCAGGGGGAGTCAGATCATGCGATCCATACGGCCGTCGTCCACCGCCCGCAGAGGGGGGAGGGCGCGGCGCACGACCTCCCCCGCTCTGACCGCCGTCGCGCTGGCCTCCGTGCTGGCGCTCACCGCCACCGCCTGTCAGTCGGGCGACACCGACGCGAGCGCCGAACCCTCCGCGACCGCTGCCGCCGACGACGGCAAGCTCAAGATCCCGGACGACATCAAGGACCGGCTCAAGGAGCACGGGATCGATCTGGACAAGTGGAAGAACGGGGCCTGGAAGGACTGGAGCAAGGACGACTGGCTGCGCGAGGCCAACGAGTTCATCAACCCGATCATCGAGGACCTGTGGGACCCGGATCGCATGCGGGAGGCCGAGGAGCCCGATCAGGGTGTCGACGACAGCGACATCTCCGGTGACCAGGGCGTGACCGATCCCACGCCGCAGCCGGTGCAGGCGCAGACGGTGCCGCCGTCGTACCACGCCAACGCCCCCACGGCGGGCAAGGTGTTCTTCGACTCGCCCGAGGGCACCATGGTCTGCTCGGCCACGGTCGTGCAGGACCCGGCGAACCCTGGCAAGTCCAACATGGTGTGGACGGCGGGCCACTGCGTGCACGCGGGCAAGAAGGGCGGCTGGTACCGCAACATCGCCTTCGTGCCGTCGTACAACGACGCGGGCAAGTCGGCCCAGGAACTCGAGACCGCCACGAAGGAGGAGGTCGCTCCCTACGGCGTCTGGTGGGGTGACTGGGCGCAGACCTCGGACCAGTGGATCGAGCAGGGCGGCGCCACGGGCGGGGACGGCGCCGCGTACGACTTCGCCGTCATCCATGTGACGCCGGAGAAGGGCAGCGAGGGCAAGTCGCTGGAGGAGACGGTCGGTTCGGCGCTTCCGGTGGACTTCAAGGCCCCGGCGGTGCAGCAGACCGAGAGCATGACGGCCATCGGATACCCGGCCGCGCCGCCCTATGACGGGCAGACGCTGTACCGCTGCGAGGACAAGCCGGGACGGCTGTCGATCGCCGCGTCCGACCCGACGATGTACCGCATCGGGTGCAGCATGACCGCCGGGTCGTCGGGGGGCGGCTGGATCGCCACGGGCTCGGACGGCAAGCCGGCCCTGGTGTCCAACACCTCGATCGGCCCGGTGACATCCGGCTGGCTGGCCGGTCCGCGACTGGGTGGGGAAGCCAAGGGCGTCTACGACGCGGTCAGCGAGAAGTTCGCCGGTCAGTGACCGGAGGCCCCGGGCCCGCGTGCCGCCGCGCACACGGGCCCGGGCCGAGGAGGCGGCCCGGGTGCCTCGAACACCACCGGAACCATCCACCGCACACTCCTCGAGCCGGCCCGGCAGGGCATCGACGCGGCACGCCCTTCACTGGTTTCACACGGCATTTATTCAACGGGGGGTCACAGCACCATGCGTTCCCTACCCATGCCCGCTCCACGCCGGCGTGGACGTCGTACCGTCGTCGTCGCCACCGGCCTGGCGGCCGCTCTGACGCTCACGGCCACCGCCTGCGGCGGTTCCGAGAAGGACAGGGCGAGCGACAAGCCCGACGCAAGCACCTCGCAGGCCGCCGACAACGGTGCGGGCAAGGTCGCGATCCCGGCCGACATCGCGGACCGTCTCGAGGAGCACGGCATCGACGTCGACCAGTGGAAGGACGGCGGCTGGAAGGACTGGGACAAGGACACATGGCTCAGTGAGGCCAAGGACTTCGTCAATCCGGTCATCGAGGGCCTGTGGAAGCCCGAGCGGATGCGGTCCGCCGAGGAGGCCGAGAAGACCGTCTCGGTCAAGGACGCGGAGGCCTCCCAAGGGGTGAGCGACCCGGCTCCGGCCCCGGTCGACGCACAGGCCGAGCAGACGCCGTACCACGACAACGCGGCCCCGGTCGGCAAGGTCTTCTTCGATTCGCCCGAGGGTCCGGCCGTCTGCTCCGGCACGGTCATCAAGGATGTGAACAACCCCGGCAGGTCCAATCTGGTCTGGACGGCCGGCCACTGTGTGCACGCGGGCAGCCAGGGCGGCTGGTACCGCAACCTGGTGTTCGTCCCGGCCTACAACGACCTCGGCAAGTCCGAGGCCGACCTGGGCAGCGCGGACCCCTCCGAGATCGCCCCCTACGGCAACTGGTGGGCGGACTGGGCCTCGACCTCCAACGGCTGGATCGAGGGTGGCTCGCAGTCCGGCGGTGCGGGAGCCGCGTACGACTTCGCCGTGCTGCACGTGACGCCGGAGCAGGGCGGCAAGTCCCTGGAGGAGACGGTCGGCGCGGCGCTGGAGGTCGACTTCTCCGCCCCGTCTGCGGCCGAGGCGGGGCAGATGGGCGCCTGGGGCTACCCTGCGGCACCGCCCTACAACGGCCTGCGGATGTTCAAGTGCGTCGATGCTCCCGGCCGGTTCTCGCTCAGCTCCGGCCTGCCGACGATGTACCGCATCGGCTGCACCATGACGGGCGGCTCGTCCGGTGGCGGCTGGTTCCGGGTGGTCGACGGCGAGACCGTGCTGGTGTCCAACACCTCCATCGGCCCGTCGGACAACACCTGGCTCGCCGGTCCCCAGCTGGGTGAGGACGCCGAGGCGCTCTACCAGAACATGAGCCAGACGTACGGCGGTGAGTGACCCCGGCCGGTGACCTGCCCTCACCGTCCTCTGCTCAGGCGGAAGCCCCGCCCCCCGCCGTGAGGCGGGGGGCGGGGCTTCACCCGTGTCGCCGGACCGGAGGGGTCAGCCGGCGGGCGTCGGGACGTACGGCATGAGTTCCGCCGCCAGTTCCTCGTGCACCCGCACCTTGAGCAGGGTTCCTTCCGGGGTGTGCTCCTCGGAGATCACCTCGCCCTCGTCGTGGGCACGCGCGACCAGCTTGCCGTGGGTGTACGGCACCAGCGCCTCGATCTCCACCGAGGGGCGGGGCAGCTCGCTGTCGATGAGAGCGAGCAGCTCCTGGATGCCGTGGCCGGTGCGGGCCGAGACCGCGATGGAGTGCTTCTCCACCCGCAGCAGCCGCTGGAGGGTGAGCGGGTCGGCCGCGTCGGCCTTGTTGATGACGACGATCTCCGGCACGTCGGTGGCGCCGACGTCCCTGATCACCTCGCGCACGGCGGCCAGCTGCTCCTCCGGGACGGGGTGCGAACCGTCGACCACGTGCAGGATCAAGTCGGCGTCGCCGACTTCCTCCATCGTGGAGCGGAACGCCTCCACCAGGTGGTGCGGCAGGTGCCGGACGAAGCCGACCGTGTCGGCCAGCGTGTACAGCCGTCCGCTCGGCGTCTCGGCCCGGCGCACGGTCGGGTCGAGGGTCGCGAAGAGGGCGTTCTCGACCAGCACGCCCGCTCCCGTGAGGCGGTTGAGCAGCGAGGACTTGCCGGCGTTGGTGTAGCCCGCGATGGCGACGGACGGCACCTTGTTGCGCCGGCGCTCCTGGCGCTTGATCTCGCGGCCGGTCTTCATCTCCGCGATCTCCCGGCGCATCTTCGCCATCTTCTCGCGGATCCGTCGCCGGTCCGTCTCGATCTTGGTCTCACCGGGACCACGGGTGGCGAGGCCGCCGCCCTTGCCGCCGCCCATCTGCCGGGACAGCGACTGACCCCAGCCCCGCAGCCGCGGCAGCATGTACTGCATCTGCGCGAGCGCGACCTGCGCCTTGCCCTCTCGGGACTTGGCGTGCTGGGCGAAGATGTCGAGGATCAGGGCCGTACGGTCGATGACCTTGACCTTGACGACGTCCTCGAGGTGGATGAGCTGGCCCGGGCTGAGCTCACCGTCGCAGATGACGGTGTCGGCGCCCGTGTCGAGCACGATGTCACGCAGCTCCTCGGCCTTGCCGGAGCCGATGTAGGTGGCCGCGTCGGGCTTGTCGCGGCGCTGGATCACGCCGTCGAGCACGAGGGCGCCCGCCGTCTCCGCGAGGGCGGCGAGCTCCGCGAGGGAGTTCTCCGCGTCCTGCACGGTTCCCGAGGTCCACACTCCGACGAGCACGACCCGCTCCAGGCGGAGCTGCCGGTACTCGACCTCGGTGACGTCCTCGAGCTCGGTGGAGAGGCCCGCGACGCGACGCAGGGCCGCGCGCTCGGAGCGGTCGAACTGGTCGCCGTCCCGCTCTCCGTCGATCTCGAGGCTCCAGGCGACGTCCTCTTCCATCAGGGCATCGGCCCGAAGGCCCTCGGGATAGGTCTGCGCGAGGCGCTTGGTGTCCTGGGAAGGGGAAGAAGAGGAGGTCATTGGGTCCTTACGTCGTTGGGAAACCGTCTGCGGCGACGGAGCGGGGCCTCACGGCCTCGTCAGGCGCCGCGGAGCACTCCGCGGCATCCGGTCCGTCACTGTGCACAACGCACGGGTACCCCGGGAGATTCCCGTGTCCCCTGTTGTGCGATCCCGACGATGGTCGCACGGTACGACCCGTCTCGTCACCGTGTTATTGCCCGGTTCCGGCCGGGGCGATGCGCGGCGCGGCTGACGGTGCCGTGGCCCTCCGGTCCGGGTGGCCGGGCATCCGCGGTGGTCGTCCGGGCGTCGATGGGGGCGGCGGCACGGAGGGGTCGGTCCCGTGCCGGGGCGCGGGAGAGCGGCGCGGCGCCCGTCCGCCCTCGGCGCGTACGGCGGAGCCGCCCGTGAGGGACGCGCGGGTGGCGTCCCCCGGTGGTCGCACCGGTCAGGCGTCCGAGGTCCGGGCACGGCGGACGTCGTACACGCCGGCGACGTTGCGCATGGCGCGCATCAGCGCGGGCAGGTGGGCGGCGTCCGGGAGCTGCACGGTGTACGTGTGCCGCACCTGCTGCTGGTCCGGGGGCTCGACGGTCGCCGACACGATCTCGGCGCCCTCGACGGCCATGGCCTCCGTGAGATCGGCCAGCAGGTGGGGACGGACGAACGATTCGGCGACGAGCGTGACCCGGCACTCCGCCCCCTCCCCCCAGCGCACGTCGACCTCGGCGCGCCCGGCGTCCTTCATCCGCGCGACCGCCGCGCACTCGACCCGGTGCACCGTGACCGCTCCCCCGCGCACGGCGAAGCCGGTGACCTCGTCGGGCGGTACGGGCGTACAGCAGCGGGCGAGCCGTACGGTGGCGCCGGGCCGGTCGACCAGGACCTGGGCGGCCGGGGGACGGTCAGCGGCCGTCGCCCGGGCCTCACCGGTCCCTGGCGCCTGTGGTGCGGCCGGTCCACCGGCGGGCTCGGGGGCGTCGCCCGGCGCTTCGCCCGGGCTTGGGTGGGTGGCCAGCCACCGCTGGATGGCGATGCGGGCCGCGGGCGTGTGGGCGTGCTCCAGCCACTCCCGGGACGGCTCGGAGGCCGGGTCCTGACCCATAAGGAGCTGGATGGTGTCACCGTCCTTGAGAACGGTGCTCAGCGTCGCCAGCCGCCCGTTCACGCGGGCGCCGATGCACGCGTGCGCGTCCTCGCCGTACTGCGCGTAGGCCGCGTCCACGCAGGTGGCTCCGTCGGGCAGGCCCAGGGTGCCGCCGTCGGGACGGAAGACGGTGATCTCGCGGTCCTGGGCGAGGTCCTCGCGCAGCGTGGACCAGAAGGTGTCCGGATCGGGCGCGGCCCGCTGCCACTCGAGGAGCCGGGAGAGCCAGCCGGGCCGGGTGGGGTCGACGCGTTCGCCGTCGCTCGCGGACTGCTCCTCCGGCGGGGCGGCGTACGGATTGCCGAGCGCGACGACACCGGCCTCGGCGACCCGGTGCATCTGGTGGGTGCGGATGAGGACCTCGACGACCTGGCCGTCGACGCGGGCCACTGCGGTGTGCAGCGATTGGTACAGATTGAACTTGGGTACGGCGATGAAGTCCTTGAACTCCGAGACGACGGGCGTCATACAGGTGTGCAGTTCGCCCAGGACGCCGTAGCAGTCGGCGTCCTCGTTCACCAGGACCAGCACCCGGCCGAAGTCGGCGCCGCGCAGGGAGCCCCGTTTGCGGGACACACGGTGGACGGAGACGAAGTGGCGCGGCCGGATGTGGACTTCGGCTGGGATGTCGGTCTCGCGCAGCACCTTGCCCACCTCGTCGGCGACATCGGCGAGCGGGTCGTCCGCGCGGGCCGCGTTGCGGGCGATCAACTCTCGTGTGTGCTCGTACTCGTCGGGGTGCAGGATCGCGAAGACCAGGTCCTCCAGCTCCGTCTTGAGGGCCTGCACGCCGAGCCGTTCGGCGAGCGGGATGAGGACGTCACGGGTCACCTTGGCGATGCGCTCCTGCTTCTCGGGGCGCATGACGCCGAGGGTGCGCATGTTGTGCAGCCGGTCGGCGAGTTTGATGGACATCACGCGGACGTCGTTGCCGGTGGCGACGAGCATCTTGCGGAAGGTCTCCGGCTCGGCGGCGGCGCCGTAGTCGACCTTCTCCAGCTTGGTGACGCCGTCGACGAGGTAGCGGACCTCCTCACCGAACTGTTCGCCGACCTGATCCAGTGTCACCTCCGTGTCTTCGACGGTGTCGTGGAGCAGGGAGGCCGTCAACGTCGTGGTCTCGGCCCCGAGTTCGGCGAGGATGAGGGTCACGGCGAGGGGATGCGTGATGTACGGCTCGCCGCTCTTGCGCATCTGGCCGCGGTGCGAGGACTCGGCCAACAGATAGGCGCGGCGCAGCGGTTCGAGGTCGGCGTCGGGGTGGTGCGCGCGATGGGCCTCGACGACGTGACCGATGGCGTCGGGCAGCCGGCCGCGGCCGGTGGGGCCGAGCAGCGCGGCCCGGCCGAGCCGGCGCAGGTCGAGCCGGGGGCGGGCCTTCCTGCGGGTCCCTGTGGGGGTCGCGTGCGCTGATGTCACAGGGCCGTCGGTCGCAGGATTCACGGCCTCCGCGTTCATGGGCACCTCCGGCTGCGTGGACCGGCGGACGGGGTGCCCCAGGGCGGACTCGGGCTCAGGGGGCGGTGTGCGTCCCCCGTCCGGGCCGGTGCTTGATGCTACCGAGCCCAGCACGTGCGGCCGACCGCCTCTCGTCGAGCGTGAAACGGATCACCCATTCGAGCGAAGGTCTGTCCAGAGGCGGTTTCACGCCACCTCGCCGGGGGTTCGCCGTGATCTCGAAGCCCTATCCGGTTCCCCGGGCCCGCGGACGCCACCGCAGGCCCCCGTCCGGGCTGGGATGCCAAGGCCCCGCGGCCCTCAACGGACCACGCCCTCCAGCCACTCCACCTCGATCTGGCCCTCGGCGACGATCACCGCGGGGCCGGTCATCTCGATCTCGCCGTCGGGCCGCTCGGTGATCACGAGGGTGCCACCTGGCACGTCCACCGTGTACGTCACCGGGGTGCCGGTGACGGCCGGGTCCGCGCCGTCGCGGCGGGCCGTGGCCACGGCGACCGCGCAGGCGCCGGTGCCGCAGGAGCGGGTCTCCCCGGCGCCGCGCTCGTGCACCCGCAGGGCCACGTGACGCGGGCCGCGGTCCACCACGAACTCCACGTTCACGCCGTCCGGGTAGGCGGATGCGGGGCTGTACGGGGGCGGCTCGGACAGGTCGCCGGCGTGGCCGAGGTCGTCCACGAAGGCCACGGCGTGCGGGTTGCCCATGTTCACGTTGCGCGCGGGCCAGCTTCGCTCGCCGACGCTCACGGTGACCTCGCCCTCGGGGAGGCGCGCCCTGCCCATACCGACGGTGACGTCACCGTCCTTGGCGAGGTGCACGCTCTTCACTCCCCCGCGGGTGGCGACCGCGATGTCTCCCTCGGCCACATGGCCCGCGCGCTGGAGATAGCGCGCGAACACACGCACTCCGTTCCCGCACATCTCGGCGACCGATCCGTCGCCGTTGCGGTAGTCCATGAACCACTCGGCCTCGTCCGCCATGTGCCGGGCGTCGGGGTGGTTCGCGGACCGCACGACGTGCAGCAGCCCGTCGCCGCCGATGCCGGCGCGGCGGTCGCACAGGGCGGCGACGGCTGTTGGGGGGAGGTCGACGGCGTTCTCGGGGTCCGGGACGATCACGAAGTCGTTCTCGGTGCCGTGGCCCTTGAGGAAGGCGATCCGCGTGCTCATTCCTCGATCGTACGGGGTGGCGACGACAACCCCGCGCGCCCGGTGAAGCGCACGGAGCCCGGCGCGGCGGTGAACCGCTCGGCGGGGCTCAGCGGAGCCGGGCGACCCGCCAGACGGCCAGGGCCACCACCGCGGCGACCATCACGGCGTAGGCGATCACGAGCCGCCAGTCGGGTCTGCGTCCCGAACCGCGGGGCGGCAGGCCGGGCAGGGAGTAGCCCACCCGGCGGGCGGCCATCATGCCCCAGCCGGCCGCGCAGGAGCAGATCAGCAGGCCGAGCATGGCGATCACCGCACCGCTGTCCCCGAAGTCGAAGGCGAGCGGGAAGGCGAACATCAGGGAGCCGACCGCGGCGAGGCCCACGATGGGCGCGAGCTGCCAGATGCGCAGGCGGCGCTGCGGGCGCAGATCGACCTCGACCTCGTCGCCGTGCGAGAACATCTCGTCCGGCTCGGGGCCGTCGTCGGTCACACCGCCCTGTGTCTCCTCGGGCCCGTCGGGGCTGAGACGGTCGGTCTCCTGCTCCGGGGCACCCCGCTCGGTGGTGAGGTGCTCGGTGCCATGTGCGGTGTCGCGAGGGCCGGCCTCCATCGCCACGCGCCCTCCCAACTAGGACTCCACTGGTCGATCGAAGCTTGATGATGGCACGGCGCCACAGGCCCGGACGGCGGCCTGGGCGTCCCGATGCCATGACGTGATCAGGCTGTAACCGGTCGTTCGACCAACGACAGCGCGAGCCGCGGAAGTTCCCGGAGGTCCGCCACGGCCCCACTCAACCAGTGCACCCGGGGATCCCGTCTGAACCATGAATCCTGACGGCGCGCGAAGCGCTTGGTGGCACGGACGGTCTCGGCCCGCGCCTCCTCGAGCGTGCACTCCCCGGCGAGCGCCGCGAGCACCTGCTGGTAGCCGAGGGCGCGCGAGGCCGTACGCCCCTCGCGCAACCCCTGCGCCTCCAGTGCGCGCACCTCGTCGACGAGACCCGCCTGCCACATCCGGTCGACCCGTCGCGCGATGCGCTCGTCCAGCTCCGGACGGGCGACGTCGACACCGATCTGGAGGGTGTCGTAGACCGAGTCGTGGCCGGGGAGGTGGGCGGTGAAGGGCCGTCCGGTGATCTCGATCACTTCGAGCGCCCGGACGATACGGCGGCCGTTGCTCGGGAGGATGGCCCGCGCGGCCTCGGGGTCGGCGGCGGCGAGACGGGCGTGCAGCGCGCCGGGTCCGCGCAGCGTGAGCTCCTCCTCGAGCCGCGCCCTGACCTCGGGGTCGGTGCCCGGGAACTCGAGGTTGTCGACGGCACCGCGTACGTACAGGCCGGAGCCGCCGACCAGGATCGGCCAGCGCCCGTCGGCGAGCAGTGCGTCGATGCGCTGCCGGGCCAGGCGCTGGTACTCGGCGACGGACGCCGTCACGCTCACGTCCCAGATGTCCAGCAGGTGGTGCGGTACGCCGCCGCGCTCCTCGGGCGTCAGCTTGGCGGTGCCGATGTCCATCCCTCGGTACAGCTGCATGGAGTCGGCGTTGACGACCTCACCGCCGAGCTGCTGGGCCAGGAAGACGCCCAGATCGGACTTTCCGGCTGCGGTGGGGCCGACGACGGCGATGACACGGGGGGCGGGGGGCGCGCTGCTCACCGGACCAGTCTCCCAAACCGCAGCCCCTGCCCCCGAACGAGTTACGTGACGCGGCCGACGCGGGGTCGTTGCCCGTTGCGAGGTCCCTGCCGCCCGATCGCGAGGGCGGTGACCCGGTCCGCGCAAACGAACGCACCGGGCTGCGCGGGATTTCGCCCGCACGAGTAACCTATGGAGTGGATATGGGCGTTTTTGCACGACTTCTGCGGAGGTCGAAGGCCACGGAGGAGGCGCGGACCGCCGAGGCCCAGGTCGCCGGGGACGAGACTGCTGCGGCACCCGGGTCCGAGGAGGCTTCAGGCGCTCGGGCCGACGGGACAGCGGCCCGGCCCGGGGCGGCGCGAGAGGCGGCCGAGGTGGCCGGGACGGCGACGACGAAGGAGTCGGGCGAGGGGTCGCAGACCGGCGAGCCGGCGGCGAAGGAGACGGGCGCGGTCGCCGGCGACGGCAGCGTCGAGATCCCCAGGCAGCAGTCCTCCGACGCGGCGGCGGACAGCGGGGCGGGCGACGGCGCCCGCACGTAGTGCCCGCGAGGGAAGGTGAACCATGGGTCTCCTGGACAATCTGAAGGCCAAGCTGGGCCCCGCCAAGGGCAAGGTCTCGGACCTCGCGCAGCAGCACGGGGGCAAGATCCAGCACGGCTTGGACAAGGCGGCGAAGGCCGTCGACGACCGCACCAAGCACAAGTACAGCGACAGGATCCAGTCGGGCACGGGCAAGGCCAAGCAGGCCATGGACCGGCTCGCGCACAGGGACGACACCGGGCCGGGCGCGGGCGGCACCGGGCCGGGCGCGGGCGGCACCGGGCCGGGCGCGGGCGGCACCACACCGCCGGCCGGGCCACCGCCCACTTCCTGAGGGACACATCGGCGGACGGCCGTGGAGCAGGACGCTCCCGGCCGTCCGCCGAACTCCCTGGTACCGGCGCGGTCTACGACCAGGTGGCCACGAGGTAGCCCACGCCGTACGGTGCGTCCTCGTACAGCAACGCGCCCCGCAGGGCCGTGTCACCGGCCGCCCCCGCGAGGACCTGCCAGGGGGCCGCGCCGGAGACCTTCAGCTCACGCGCCAGTCTCCTGTCCAGCGCGCTCAGGGCCGCCGTGTCCACCGCCTCCAACGCGCGGGCGATTCCCGCGTCGAACGGCGCCGCGCGCTCGTCGAGGTAGCCCGGGGCCTTCAGCGTGCGGCACGCACTGGCGTCCCCCATGACCAGCATCGCCACCCGCTGCGCCCGCGCGGCGGCGCTCCGTCCTTCTGCGACGCACCGTTCGGCCTCCAGTGGTTCCCCGACGCCGAGTCCCTCGATCGGGGCATCGGCCCACCCGGTCCGCTCCAGCAGACGGGCGCCGACGGAGAGCCCGTACGGCAGCTCCCACGTGCGGGCCCTTCCGGTGTCCCGCCCCAGCCGCACCCCGAGGTCGACGCCGAAGCCCCGGAAGGACCCCGCGGTGCCCTCCGGGAAGCGCTCGGGCCCGGCGCCTTCCATGGGTCCGACGACCACCAGCAGGTCGGGCCGGGAGGCGGCGAGAACACCGAGCGCGTCCGTACAGGCGGCACGGGCGGCGTCCAGCTCGGGTGCGGCACCCGCGGCGACCTCGGGCACGAGGAGCGGCGGACAGGGGCAGACGGCGGCGGCGACAAGCATGATCGGCAGCGTAGCTCCCGGGCGGGCGCCGGCCGGCCCCACATGGCCCGGGTCCGCACCGCCCGTGCGGATCGGGCCCGGGCCCGGTCGCCGGCTCGGCACGCCGTGCCGTCGCCCGTGGTCTGGCGTCAGTCGCAGCCGCAGGCGCTCGCCGTGGCGGGCAGCGGTGCGGGGGCGCCGATCTTCGGCAGGCCGAGCAGCACGCCCGCCGGCTGCGCCGCCTTCTCGGCGCTGCGCCTCTCCCATGCGTCGCCCGCGCGGGTACGGCGCACGTCCAGCACCGCCCCTTCCGCGAGGAGGTGGTGCGGGGCCGCGTACGTGATCTCGACCGTGACCACGTCGCCGGGGCGCACCTCCTGCTCCGGCTTGGTGAAGTGGACCAGCCGGTTGTCGGGGGCCCGGCCGGAGAGGCGGTGGGTGGTGTCGTCCTTGCGGCCCTCGCCCTCGGCGACCATCAGCTCCAGCGTGCGGCCGACCTGCTTCTTGTTCTCCTCCCAGGAGATTTCCTCCTGGAGGGCGACCAGGCGCTCGTAGCGCTCCTGGACGACCTTCTTGGGGATCTGGCCGTCCATCTCGGCGGCCGGGGTGCCGGGACGCTTGGAGTACTGGAAGGTGAACGCCTGCGCGAAGCGGGCCTCCCGCACCACGTGCAGGGTCTGCTCGAAGTCCTCCTCGGTCTCGCCGGGGAAGCCCACGATGATGTCGGTGCTGATCGCCGCGTGCGGGATGGCGGCACGGACCTTCTCGATGATCCCGAGGTAGCGCTCCTGCCGGTAGGAGCGGCGCATCGCCTTCAGGACCGTGTCCGAACCGGACTGGAGCGGCATGTGGAGCTGCGGCATCACGTTGGGCGTCTCGGCCATGGCAGCGACGACGTCGTCGGTGAAGTCGCGCGGGTGCGGCGAGGTGAAGCGGACGCGCTCCAGGCCCTCGATCCTCCCGCAGGCCCGCAGCAGCTTGCTGAACGCCTCGCGGTCGCCGATGTCGGAGCCGTAGGCGTTGACGTTCTGGCCGAGCAGGGTGATCTCGGAGACACCCTCGGCGACCAGGGCCTCGATCTCGGCGAGGATGTCGCCGGGGCGGCGGTCCTTCTCCTTGCCGCGCAGCGCGGGGACGATGCAGAAGGTGCAGGTGTTGTTGCAGCCCACGGAGATGGACACCCAGGCCGCGTACGCGCTCTCGCGCCGGGTCGGCAGCGTGGAGGGGAACGCCTCCAGCGACTCGGCGATCTCGACCTGCGCCTCCTCCTGCACGCGGGCGCGCTCCAGGAGCACCGGCAGCTTGCCGATGTTGTGCGTGCCGAAGACGACGTCCACCCAGGGGGCCCGCTTCACGATGGTGTCGCGGTCCTTCTGCGCGAGGCAGCCGCCGACCGCGATCTGCATGCCGGGGCGCTGCGCCTTCTTCGGGGCGAGGTGGCCGAGGTTGCCGTACAGCTTGTTGTCGGCGTTCTCGCGCACGGCGCAGGTGTTGAAGACGACGACGTCCGCGTCACCGTCGGAGCCCTCGGGGGCACGGACGTAGCCCGCATCCTCCAGCAGCCCGGCCAATCGCTCGGAGTCGTGGACGTTCATCTGGCACCCGTAGGTGCGTACTTCGTAGGTGCGCGTGCCGCCCACTGACTGGCTCCGGTCGATGCTGCTCATGGCATACAGGGTAGGCGGTCCCGGACGTGGGCCCGGCCGCCGGACGCATCCGCCCGCAGCCCCCGGGAGCCACGACTCACGCCTCCCGCTGCGGCACCCACCCCTGGCGCCGCAGCACCGCCGCCACGTCCGGGGCCTCGTAGTGGTCGCCCTTCAGGACCTTGCCGTCGGCCCGGCGGGCGACGCTTCCGTCGGGGCCCAGCTTGGTCATGTTGGAACGGTGGATCTCGGCGATGACCTGGTCGAGGTCGATGCCGTGGACGAGTGCCGTGCCGTAGGCCACGTAGACGACGTCGGCCAGTTCGTGCGCGAGCCGGTCGAGCGGACCCCGCACCGACACCTCGGCGACCTCGGCCGCCTCCTCCGCGAGCAGTTCGCTCCGGTGGGCGGCGAGGTCCGGGGAGACCTCGGACGGTACGTCGCGGGCGTCGAGGCCGAAGGCGAGGTGGAACGCACGGACCAGGTCGGCGGGCGATGGGGTCATGCGGCGACTGTAGCCGCCGCCTCCGACACCCTCCCGGCCCGGCTCCGGCACCCTCCCGGCCCTCCTTCGGCATCCTCCCGGCCCGTCGCTCACGCCCCCGCGGCCCGCGCGGGCGTGCCGTGCCGTGAGCCCCCTCCCTGGTCAGGCGGGTCCGCGGGCTGGCAGGATCGCGCACATGTCCAACGTGCTGTCCCGTGTCGCCGGGCACCGTGCCCTGCGGGGCGCGGTCGCCGCATTCGTGGCGCTCGGGCTCCTGGTGTGGTGGCTGGCGCCCTGGGGCGAGGGGCCACCCGGCGGGACGGTCACCCTCAGCACGGGCACCCGTGCGGGGGTCTACCAGAAGTACGGCGAGCTTCTGCGCGCATCGCTGCGCACCCACATGCCCGACCTCGACGTGCGGCTGAAGACGAGCGACGGGTCGCAGGAGAACGTGCGGCGCGTGGCGACCGGGCAGGCCGACTTCGCGATCGCCGCGGCCGACGCGGTGGAGACGTACCGGCTCGCCGACCGGCCGGGCGCGGACCGGCTGCGCGGGGTGGCCCGGCTGTACGACGACTACGTGCAGCTCGTCGTGCCGCCGGACTCGGACATCCGATCCGTGGCGGACCTCCGCGGCAAGCGGGTGGCCATAGGGCCGCCGAAGTCGGGTGTGCGGCTCATCGCCAACCGTGTCCTCCGGGCGGCAGGCATCGATCCGGAGAAGGACATCACCCCCTCCTCGGACGGCATCGACGTCGGACCCGGGCGGCTGGGACGCGGTCTGGACGCCTTCTTCTGGTCGGGCGGGCTGCCCACGGACGGGCTGAAGACGCTCACCGAGGACGCGAGGCTGCGGTTCGTGCCGATCCAGGCCGAGCTCGTCGCCGAGCTGCACCAGGACGGCGGGGCCACGCGCTACTACCGGGCGACCGACATGCCGGAGTCGGCCTATCCCGGCAGCCAGCACGGCTCGACCGTGCCGACCCTGGCGGTGTCCAACCTGCTGATCACCCGCGCGGACGCGGATCCCCGGCTCACTGAGTGGCTGACCCGCATCGTGCTCAAGAGCCGGGACGGCATCGGGGCCCACGTCCACTCCGCCCAGCTCGTCGACGTCCGTACCGCGATCTACACCGACCCGCTCCAGCTGCACGAGGGGGCCCGCCGGTACTACCGGTCCGTGAAGCCGTGACCGACGGACGCCTCACGCCGTGGAGGACGCGCTCCTCGGTACTGTCACCGTCACCTTCAACCCGTGCGGTTCGTGGTGGTCGTACGCGATGGAGCCGCCGCCCGCGGCGAGCAGGGCCCGGGAGATGGACAGGCCGAGGCCGGAACCCTTGACGTTCTGGTGCCGGCCGCTGCGCCAGAAGCGGTCGCCCACGCGGGCCAGCTCCTCGTCGGTCAGGCCGGGACCGTTGTCGGTGACGACGACGGTCGAGGTCTCGCCGTTGGACGCCACCGACACCTCGACGGTCTCGCCCTCGGGTGTGAACTTCACGGCATTGTCGATCACCGCGTCCAGGGCGCTCGACAACGCCACTGGGTCGGCCCATGCCGTGGTCGGCGGGCAGGTGCCGACCAGGCGTACCCGCTTGGCCCCGGCCGTCGGCGACCAGGCCGCCACGCGTTCGGCGGCCAGCGCGCCGATGTCGGTGACCTGGAGGTGGGCCTCACTGTGCTCGGCCAGCGCCAGGTCGAGCAGGTCGTCCAGCACCTGCGCCAGGCGCTTGCCCTCGGCCTGGACGGAGGCGATCTCCTCGTTGCCCTCGGGCAGCTCCAGGGCGAGGAGTTCGATGCGCAGCAGCAGCGCCGAGAGCGGGTTGCGCAATTGGTGCGAGGCGTCGGCGACGAAGGCGCGCTGCTGCTCCAGCACGTTCTCCACGTTGTCCGCCATCTCGTTGAACGACCGGGCGAGCCGTCTGAGTTCCGGCGGCCCGCCCGCCGCAGCCACCCGGGACTTCAGCCGCCCGGTGGCGATGTCGTGGGTCGTGGCGTCCAGGATCCGCACGGGCCGCAGCACCCAGCCGGTCAGCCGCAGGGCCGCGCCCACGGCCAGCAGCATCGCGGCGGCCTCGCCCGCGCCGATGACCAGCCAGCCCTCGAGGATGCGCGAGCGCATCGGCCCGGTGGGCGAGTCGGTGACGACGACCGCGACCACGTCACCGTCCCGGATGACCGGTGAGGCCACCACGAGACTGCGTCGCTGCCAGGGCCACACCTGCTGCGGGTCGTGGCTGCGGCGGCTGAGCAGCGCCTCCTGGAAGGCGTCGCGCACCTCGCCGGAGTTCGGCAGGAACCAGTCGTCCGGCGCGTGGGCCATGGGCACGTCGTTGCGGTAGAAGACGCCCGCCCGGATGCCGTAGACCTCGTGGTAGCTGCGCAGTTCGCTGCGGAGTGTCTCGCGGCGCTCGTTGATGTCCGCGCCGGACGGGTCGGACGGCTCGCTGACGAACTGGGCGAGGGCGGCGAAGCGTGCCGTGTCGTCGATCCGGTCGACCACGACCTTCTGCTGCTGCGCGCCGGCCAGGCTGACGGCGAGCGGCACGCCGAGGGCGAGCAGCACGGCCGCCATCAGGACGATGAGCAGCGGAAGCAGACGTGTGCGCACCCGGCCCCGCTACGCCGCGGGCGCGACGAGCCGGTAGCCGACCCCGCGTACGGTCTCGATGAGGGCGGGCATGCGCAGCTTCGCACGCAGCGAGGCGACGTGCACCTCCAGGGTGCGGCCGGTCCCCTCCCAGCTGGTGCGCCAGACCTCGCTGATGATCTGCTCGCGGCGGAAGACGACGCCGGGCCGCTGGGCAAGCAGGGCAAGCAGGTCGAATTCCTTGCGGGTCAGTTGGACGACCGAACCGTTCACGCTGACCTGGCGGGTCGGCAGCTCGATCCGTACGGCGCCGAGGCGCAGCTCGTCCTCGCCGCCGGGGGCCTCCTCCTGCACGGTGCGCCGGCTGACCGCGTGGATCCGGGCGAGCAGTTCCCCGGTGTCGTAGGGCTTCACCACGTAGTCGTCGGCACCCAGGTTGAGGCCGTGGATGCGGGAGCGGACGTCGGAGCGGGCGGTGACCATGATCACCGGGGTGCTGGTGCGTTTGCGGATCTTCCCGCAGACCTCGTAGCCGTCCTGGTCGGGCAGGCCCAGGTCGAGCAGGACGACGCCGAACCCATTGCCCTCGGGGACGAGCGCCTGGAGCGCTTCCTCGCCGCTGCGCGCGTGGGTGACGTCGAAACCATGCCGCGCCAGGACCGCCGACAGGGCGGCGGCGACGTGGTTGTCGTCCTCGACGAGGAGCAGTCTCATCCGGGCCCCCTTCGGTTCATCGGCCGTACGATCTCTGTGTGTACGAAAACGCGTGCACGCGCGCGTGCACTGTGCAGTGACGCCGATGGATGAGGACGGCGTCAAGAGGGTTCCGGTTGCTCTCGAGTACCGTTACCCCGCCGAAATATCCGCTGCTCACAAGTGCTACGACACGTGTCCGATTGCTATCGGATCGTGATGCTCAGATTCCCCTCAGATGTAATGACGCAGGTCCGGAGGATCACTACTGTCCTCCGAAACCGAGGAGGACGGAGCCTGAGAGCGATGACCAAAGTATCGGTGGCCAAGGAAGATCTGGCCGCGACCGGCGACCTGGTCGTCCTGAAGAGCGTCAACAAGCACTTCGGCGCGTTGCACGTACTCCAGGACATCGACCTGACGATCGCCCGCGGCGAGGTCGTCGTGGTCATCGGACCGTCCGGGTCCGGGAAGTCCACCCTGTGCCGCACCATCAACCGCCTGGAGACGATCGACTCCGGGTCCATCCTGATCGACGGCAAGCCGCTGCCGCACGAGGGCAAGGAGCTCGCCCGGCTGCGGGCCGACGTCGGGATGGTCTTCCAGTCCTTCAACCTCTTCGCGCACAAGACAGTGCTCGAGAACGTGACGCTGGGCCAGATCAAGGTCCGCAGGAAGGACAAGAAGCAGGCCGAGGAGCGGGCCCGTGCCCTCCTCGACCGGGTCGGCGTGGCCGCGCAGGCCGAGAAGTACCCCGCGCAGCTCTCCGGCGGGCAGCAGCAGCGTGTCGCCATCGCCCGGGCGCTGGCGATGGAACCCAAGGTCATGCTCTTCGACGAGCCGACGTCGGCACTCGACCCGGAGATGATCAACGAGGTCCTGGAGGTCATGCAGCAGCTGGCCCGCGACGGTATGACCATGATCGTCGTCACCCATGAGATGGGGTTCGCACGATCGGCCGCAAATCGCGTGGTGTTCATGGCGGACGGCCGCATCGTCGAGGAGGCTGCGCCCGACCAGTTCTTCAGCAATCCGCGCAGCGACCGGGCCAAGGACTTCCTGTCCAAGATCCTTCACCACTGACGGCGCACGTCGCGCCCCCGCGACGCCCCGCGCAACCCGCTCCGACGGCTCATCTCTTTCACGGCAAAGGATGTTCACCATGAAGTTCCGCAAGGTCTCCGCCGCGGCCGCCACCGCTCTCGTCCTCGCCCTCACCGCGACCGCCTGCGGCGGTGACGACGGCGGCGACAAGGACACCGGTTCCGGCTCCGGTGGCGGCGACAAGATCAAGATCGGCATCAAGTACGACCAGCCGGGTCTCGGCCTGAAGGAGCCGGACGGTTCCTTCTCCGGCTTCGACGTGGACGTGGCGACCTACGTGGCCAAGGAGCTCGGCTACCAGCCCGACCAGATCGAGTGGGTCGAGACCAAGAGCGCCGACCGTGAGAACGCGCTCTCCCGGGGCGACGTGAAGTTCATCGCGGCGACCTACTCGATCACCGACGAGCGCAAGCAGAAGGTCGACTTCGCCGGCCCGTACCTGCTGGCCCACCAGGACCTGCTGGTCAAGAAGGACTCGGACATCACCGAGGCCACGGACCTGAACGACAAGAAGCTGTGCTCCGTCACGGGCTCGACCTCGGCGCAGAACGTCAAGAACGACTTCGCGCCGAAGGCGCAGCTGACTCAGCGCGGTGGCTACTCGGAGTGCCTCTCGGCTCTGCAGAGCGGCGCTGTGGACGCGCTGACCACCGACGACTCGATCCTTGCCGGCTATGCCGCGCAGGACCAGTACAAGGGTCAGTTCAAGCTCGCCGGTCTCAAGCTCAGCAACGAGAACTACGGCATCGGTGTGAAGAAGGGCGACACCGAACTCGTCAACAAGATCAACGCCGCGCTCGAGAAGATGGTCGGCGACAAGACCTGGGACAAGGCCGTCACGGAGAACTTCGGCCCGGCCAACTACAAGAACGAGCCGGCCCCGAAGATCGGCCAGATCGTCCAGTAACGCGGGACTCCGCCGACGCAGGATCCCCGCGTCCGCGCGGGGATCCGCAGACGCGCCGCCGCCCATCGCTTCTCCGGCGGCGGCGCGCCACGTCCGCCACGTACGCCACACACCCGGAAGCGCGGGAGATCGTGTTCGACTTTCTTTCAGACTATGACGACCCGTCCCTGCTGGGCGCTTTCTGGGTCACGGTGCAGCTCACCGTCTTCTCGGCCATCGGTTCCCTGGTCTGGGGCACGCTGCTGGCGGCCATGCGGGTCAGCCCCGTACCCCTGATGCGCGGTTTCGGCACCGCCTATGTGAACATCGTCCGGAACACCCCCTTGACCGTGATCATCGTCTTCACCTCGCTCGGCCTCGCCGACATCTTCGGTGTGACGATGGGGGCGACGGACGACTTCGACCTCAAGTACTTCCGGCTGGCCGTGCTCGGCCTCGTCGCCTACACCGCGGCCTTCGTCTGCGAGGCGATCCGCTCCGGCATCAACACCGTGCCCGTCGGGCAGGCGGAGGCCGCCCGGGCCATCGGGCTGAGCTTCGGCCAGGTGCTCAGGCTCGTGGTGCTGCCGCAGGCGTTCCGCTCCGTCATCGGGCCGCTGGCCAACGTGCTGATCGCACTGACCAAGAACACCACCGTGGCGGCCACGATCGGCGTGGCGGAGGCCGCGCTCCTGATGAAGGAGATGATCGAGAACGAGGCCCAGGTGCTGCTCATCGGCGCGATCTTCGCCTTCGGGTTCGTGGTCCTGACCCTGCCCACCGGCCTGATCCTCGGTTGGCTCAGCAAGCGCCTGGCGGTGAAGCGATGACTTCTGTTCTCTACGACGCCCCCGGCCCGAAGGCCAAGCGGCGCAACCTGCTCTTCTCGGTCGTCTTCTTCCTTCTGCTGGCCCTGCTGCTGTGGTGGGTCTGGCAGGTGATGGACGACAAGGGTCAGCTCCAGTGGTCCTTGTGGAAGCCCTTCACCACGTCGCAGGCGTGGACGACGTACCTGCTGCCGGGACTGGCCAACACTCTGAAGGCCGCGGCCCTCTCCATGGTCATCGCCCTGCCGCTCGGTGCGGTCCTCGGGATCGCGCGCCTGTCCGACCACACTTGGGTACGGGTGCCCGCCGGTGCCGTGGTCGAGTTCTTCCGGGCGATCCCGGTGCTGCTGCTGATGCTGTTCGCCGCCGAGTTCTACGTCCGCTACACGAACGTACCCAGTGAGGACCGTCCCCTGTACGCGGTCGTCACGGGCCTGGTGCTCTACAACGCCTCGGTCCTCGCCGAGATCGTGCGCGCCGGCATTCTGTCGCTGCCCAAGGGGCAGTCGGAGGCCGCCATGGCGATCGGCCTGCGCAAGGGCCAGACGATGCGGAGCGTCCTGCTGCCGCAGGCGGTCACCGCCATGCTTCCCGCGATCGTCAGTCAGCTCGTCGTCATCGTGAAGGACACCGCGCTCGGCGGCGTGATGCTCGGTTTCACCGAGCTGCTCAACTCCCGCAGCACGCTCGCGGCCAACTACGCGAACGTCATCCCCAGCTTCATCGTGGTGGCGGTCGTCTTCATCGTCCTCAACTTCATCCTCACCTCCTTCGCCTCGTGGCTGGAGGCGCGGCTGCGCCGCAGCAAGCGCAGCACGGGTGCCGTGGTCGGCGCCGGGGAGATCGACGAGCTCAACGCGGCCGAGGTCGGGGGTACCCACAAGACGGACGGGGACGTCGTCTGACGCCCTTCCTGCCGTGCACCTTCCGCACGCCATGACTGCGGCCCGCCGAACGAACGGCGGGCCGCAGTCATGTTCCAGGGACGGTCACCCATCAGTGGTGCGGTCGTGGCGTTCCGGCGCCGACCGGGCCCGGGTGACGACCAGTCATCTGGTGTGGCACGCCCCGCACCGCCCCATGATCGCCACTGTCCACCGGTCACTTGACGCAAGCACCGGCAATAGGTTGCATACGTTCTGTGATCGTGCACCCTGCTCCATCTTTCTGTTCCCTCACGTCCCTCCGGACGTCACTTCGAGCAGGGGGCGCCGCGCCGTGGACCCGGTGATCATCGTCGGTGCGGGGCCCGTCGGGCTCACGCTCGCCCTGGCGCTGGCGCGTCAGGAGGTGCCCTGCGTGGTCCTCGACGAGGGGCCGGGCAAGGAGGAAACGCGTCCGGCACGCACCGTCGTGCTGCGCGAGGACACCGCCGCCCTGCTGGAACGGCTGACCGGTGCACCGCTCGCGCAGGCCGGCACCCGTTGGGCCGGATGGCGGTCGATGCGGCGCAAGCAGGTGATCCGCGAGGTCGTCTTCGACGACGCCGTACCCGCTCCTGTGCACATCGCCCAGCACGTCCTGACCCACGCGCTGCGCGCCGCCCTCGCCGGCGAACGGCTCGTCAAGATCGCCGTGGACAGTCGTCTGGACTCGCTCGAACAGGAACCCTCGGGCGTCACGGCCCACACCCGCGGTCCCGAGGGCACCTGGTGGCGGGGCAGCTATCTGGTCGGCTGCGACGGTCCCCGCTCGACCGTGCGCAAGCTGCAGGACATCCGCTTCCCCGGCCGTACGGCGGTGGAACGTCACGCCGTGGCCGCGCTGCGCACGGAGCTCCCCTGGGGCGACGAGGCACTGCTGCACCGGACGCCGCCGTGGCGGACCTCCGGACCCTCCGCCGGGGAGATCACCGCCCGCCCGCTGCCGGACGGCGTGTGGCGCCTGGACTGGCTGCTGCCGCCGGGCAAGGAACTCGTCACTCCGGAGATGCTGCTGGCCCGCATCCGGGAGACCCTCGCCGGCTGGGCCGACGGCCCGACCCCGCCCTACGACCTGCTGGACACCGGCGTCCACACCGTCCACCACCGGCTGGCCCGGCGCTGGCGTGCCGACCGCGTGTTCCTCGCCGGGGATGCCGCCCATCTGCTCGGCGCGCTCGGCACGCAGGGGCTGGACGAGGGACTGCGCGACGCCGACAACCTCGCCTGGAAGCTGGCGCTCGCCTGGCACCACGGCCCGCACGAGGCGCTGCTCGACAGCTACCAGACCGAGCGGCGGGCGGTCGTCGCCGCGCGGCTGCGCGCCGCCGACCAGGCCCTGCCGTTGCTGCGCGGCGGTGGAGGTCTGCGCTCGTACGTCCCCGGCTCGGCGCGCGGCCACGACGCGCTGCTGACCGACGGTCATCTGGGGCAGGGGGCGGTGGGCTCGCCCGGAGCGTACGCCGACTCGCCGCTCACACCCGAGCCGCTCGAGGGCGACGTCCCGGTCGACACTCCGCGCGGGGCGCCCGTGGTGGACGTGCGGGTCACGGCGGAGGACGGCACCTTCGTACGGCTGCGGGACCGGCTCGGCCGGGGCGCGCTGCTGGTGGTGCTGATCGCGCCGGGCACGGGGGTGTGGGAGCGTCGGCACTGGATGTCCGCGGGGATCATGCCTAGGCTCGTGGCGGCGGTGTCCGCGCTGCCGCACCAGGCCGAACTACTGGTCGCAGAGAGCTATCCGGGGGCTGCGGCCCACACCGTGCTGCTGGTGCGGCCCGACGGCCACCTCGTCACGGCGCTGAGTGGGGTCCGCCCGGCCGACCTGTACGCGGCGGCGCAGGCGGTGGTGGGCGGCCCGGCGACGGCGGCGAACGGCACCGGGGCCCGGGCCGACGCCGGAGCCGGGTCGCGCTGAGCCGACGGGTGCCGGGCGGGTCGGCCCCTCGTGTGACGCGCTGTGGCCACATCGAGTCCTCATGGTCCGCATGGTGCGCATGGGTTGGCCCGTGGCCATGAGGTCCACATGGTGACGGTGAGTTGAATCGCCGTCCGGGGTCGTGGTGTACTCCGGACCGTGATCGACACCTGTGTACGCCTGTGGCGGAGGGTCCACATGGACCTCGTCCGCTACGCGGGCTGCGTGTGTCGCCCGTCCTCCTGACTTCGCGTCCCTCTCCCCATCCCACGCGCCGCGCGCCGCCTTCCGCGCCGCTGCCGCGCGCCCGCGAACCTTCACCAGGACGGTGCACGTGTCTGTCTCGCCCACTGCTCCCGCACCCGTTTCCGCCCCGACCCAGGCGGACCTCCTCGACTTCGTACGACGTACCGCCGCCGACGCCGAGCTGATCGCCTCGCTTCCGCTCGACCCGGAGGGCCGCACCTGGGTGCGGCTCGACGGGCCCGGCGGCAGTGAGGCCTGGCTGATCGGCTGGCCGCCCGGCACCGGAACCGGCTGGCACGACCACGCCGACTCCGTCGGTGCCTTCGTGACCGCCTCGGGCGTGCTCAAGGAGCACTCGCTCGCCGCGCGGTTGCCCACCGACGGCTGGCGCACGCTGGAGCTGACCGAGGGGGTGGACCGGGAACGCCGGCTGACGGCCGGGCAGGGCCGCGCCTTCGGCCGGCATCACGTCCACGAGGTGCTCAACGCGTCCCCGGACCGGCACGCGGTCTCCGTGCACGCCTACTACCCGCCCCTGCCGCGGATCCGCCGCTACAGCCGCAGCGGCCCGATCCTGCGCCTGGAGCAGATCGAGCGTCCGGAGGACTGGCAGTGAACGGGGCACACGGACGGGCCGCCGGGGCGGTCTCGATCGACGACCTGCTGGAGCGCGTGCGCTCCGGATACGAGCGCGTTGCGCCCCGGGACGCGCACGCGGCCGCCGGTAGCGGCGAGGCACTGCTGGTGGACATCCGTTACGCGGCCCTGCGCGACCGGGACGGGCGCATCCCCGGCGCCCTCGTGATCGAGCGCAACGAGCTGGAGTGGCGGCTCGACCCGCGGGGCAGCCATCGGGTCCCCGAGGCGACGAGTCACGACCTGCGCGTCGTCGTGATCTGCAACGAGGGCTATGCATCCAGCCTGGCCGCCGAGTCCCTGCACCGGCTGGGCCTGCACCGCGCCACGGATCTGATCGGGGGTTTCCAGGCCTGGCGCGCGGCAGGGCTGCCGGTACTGCCCGCGCGGGCGTAGGGGTTGCCGGGGCACCGCGCCGGTGGCGTGCGGCCGGGGGCGCGGGTCGGCCCCGTCCCTCCGGTCCGGCACCCAGCGTCCGCCGGGGAGCTCAGTACGCCTCGTCCTCGAGGAAGTCCGTGTCCTCGCCCTCGTCCTCCAGCGCCTGCCGGACCACGCGCAGGGCGAGGCCCTGGGAGTAGCCCTTGCGGGCGAGCATGCCCGCGAGGCGGCGTATCCGCTTGTCCCGGTCGAGCCCTCGGGTGGAGCGCAGCTTGCGGGCGACCAGTTCCCTCGCGGTCGCCTCCTCCTGCTCGGAGTCGAGCCGGGAGACGGCACCGTCGATCAGCGTGGAGTCGACGCCCTTGGTGCGCAGTTCCTGGGCGAGTGCCCGCCGGGCCAGCCCCCGGCCGTGGTGGCGGGACTCCACCCAGGCGTCCGCGAAGGCACCGTCGTCGATCAGTCCGACCTCCTCGAACCGGGACAGCACCTCCTCGGCGGCGTCGTCCGGGATCTCCCGCTTGCGCAGGGCGTCGGCGAGCTGCTTCCGCGTGCGCGGGGTCCCGGTGAGCAGGCGCAGGCAGATCGCCCGTGCCCGCTCGACCGGGTCCCCCGGAGGCTCCTCCTGCTCGGCCCTCGACGAGGAGGAGGCACCCCCGTCCTGCGCGGCCGCGTCGCCGAAGGTCCGGCGTCGGCGCCCGCGTCCACCGCGCGGCCCGCCGTCACGCGGGCCGCCGTCCGTCGAGCCACCCGCACGGTGCGAGCCGCCCCGGTGCCGGTCACCGGCGCTGCCGCTGTTGTCGGAGACCTCCCGGCTCTCGCCGGTGTCCCCGTGCGGCTCGTCACCGCCCGCGGCTGAGCCCGCGCCGGCCCCGATGCCCCTCCCCCGTGGGACACCGGAGGCCGCGAACTCGTACTCGGCCCAGTCGGTTCGTCGGTTCACGGGTCAGCTCTTGGCCGCCGCGGCCTTGGACTTGGTGGCCTTGGCCGCGGGCGCCGGAACCGCTGCCGCGTCGGCCGGAGCGGTGGCACCCGCGGCGTCCGTGCCCGGGTCGGTGGCCGGCTCCTCCGGGCGCACGCCGACGCCCAGCTTCTCCTTGATCTTCCTCTCGATCTCGTTGGCGAGGTCGGGGTTGTCCTTGAGGAAGTTGCGGGCGTTCTCCTTGCCCTGGCCGAGCTGGTCGCCCTCGTACGTGTACCAGGCGCCGGCCTTGCGAACGAAGCCGTGCTCCACGCCCATGTCGATCAGGCCGCCCTCGCGACTGATGCCCTGGCCGTAGAGGATGTCGAACTCGGCCTGCTTGAAGGGCGGCGCGACCTTGTTCTTGACGACCTTGCAGCGGGTGCGGTTGCCGACCGCCTCCGTGCCGTCCTTCAGGGTCTCGATGCGGCGGATGTCGATGCGCACCGAGGCGTAGAACTTCAGCGCCCGGCCACCGGTCGTGGTCTCCGGGGAGCCGAACATGACGCCGATCTTCTCGCGCAGCTGGTTGATGAAGATCGCGGTGGTCTTGGACTGGTTGAGCGCACTGGTGATCTTCCGCAGAGCCTGGCTCATCAGCCGGGCCTGCAGACCGACGTGGCTGTCGCCCATCTCGCCCTCGATCTCCGCGCGGGGGACGAGCGCCGCGACGGAGTCGATGACGATGAGGTCGAGGGCGCCGGAGCGGACCAGCATGTCCACGATCTCCAGGGCCTGCTCGCCGTTGTCCGGCTGGGACAGGATCAGGTTGTCGATGTCGACGCCGAGCTTCTTCGCGTACTCGGGGTCGAGGGCGTGCTCCGCGTCCACGAAGGCGACCTGGCCGCCGGCCTTCTGGGCGTTGGCCACCGCGTGCAGGGTCAGGGTCGTCTTGCCGGAGGACTCCGGTCCGTAGATCTCCACCACGCGGCCGCGCGGCAGGCCGCCGACACCGAGGGCCACGTCCAGGGCGGTCGACCCGGTCGGGATGACCTCGATGGGCTCCTTCGACCGCTCGCCCATGCGCATGACCGCGCCCTTGCCGAATTGTCGTTCAATCTGTGCGAGCGCGGCGTCGAGCGCCTTCTCGCGGTCGGTTCCTGCCATGGGTTCCACCCGGTTTGCTTGAGTCGATCGCTTCACGTCGAAGACGCTAACGCCTGCCACTGACAACGCACCCCGACGCCAGTCCGGCCTGTGGATAACTCGGGTATTTACCTACCCGAAGTGGGTCGGAACACCCGCCGTCACCCCTCACCGGCGCTCCCATAAGAATGGATGTTCGATTTTTGTGTCAAGCGGACCACGCGGCACCGGGCGACGCCCCTCGATGCCCGCCCGTCGGCTCAGGAAGCCCCGGAGCCCGCTCAGGTAGCCCCGAAGTCCGCTCAGGAAGCCCCGGGGTCCTCGCCGCGGGGCCGCGCCGGCCGGGGCCGCCACGCCCGCAGGCGCCGGGCGCGGGCGAGGAGGCCCGGACCGTCCGGGCCTCGGTGGCCGTGCACCCGGGGGTCGTCCGTGACGTCGTACCGCTTCACGTAGGCACCCAGGAACGCCTGGAGCGTGGCGACCGCGGGGATGGCGATCAGCGCGCCCACGGCACCGAGGAGGGCCGTGCCCACGATGACCGAGCCGAACGCGACCGCCGGATGGATGTCCACGGTCTTCGACGTCACCTTGGGCTGCAGCACGTAGTTCTCGAACTGCTGGTAGATCACCACGAAGATCAGCACCCACAGCGCGTACCAGGGGTCGACCGTGAAGGCGATCAGCATCGGCAGGAAGCCCGCGAGGTAGGTGCCGATGGTCGGAATGAACTGCGACACCAGGCCCACCCACACGGCCAGCACGGGCGCGTAGGGCACGTCCAGGACCTCCAGCAGCACATAGTGCGCCAGGCCGGAGATCAGCGCCATCAGGCCGCGCGAGTACAGGTAGCCGCCGGTCTTGTTCACGGCGATCTCCCACGCGCGCAGCACCTCGGCCTGCCGGGCGGGCGGCAGCAGGGAGCAGACCGTGCGCCGAAGCCGCGGACCGTCCGCGGCGAAGTAGAAGGAGAACAGGCCGATGGTCAGTAGCTGGAAGAGCCCGCCGAGCACCTGGGCGGAGACGTCCAGGACGCCGGTGGCGCTGTTCTGCACGTAGTTGCGCAGCCAGTCGGAGCGGAGCAGGCCCTCCTGGATGTCCACCCGGCGCAGTTCGGTGCGGAAGTGGGTGTTGATCCAGTTGATGACGGAGTCGAGGTAGTCCGGGAAGTCCTCGACGATCTTGATGATCTGCCCCGCCAGCATGGAGCCGAGCAGCGTGACGAAGCCCGCCGCCACGATCAGCACACCCAGGAAGACCACGAAGGTACCGAGCCCCCGGCGCACTCCGCGCGCGGCCATCCAGCTGACCGCCGGCTCCACGGCGAGCGCGAGGAAGAACGCGATCAGGACGTTGATCAGCAGGCCGGTGAGTTCATGGAAGGCCCAGCTGCCGAGCTGGAAGAGCCCGTACAGCGCGAACGCGAGCACCATCGCGCGCGGCAGCCAGCGCGGCATGCGGGCGTCCGGCCCGCCCGCGGACTCCACCGGAGGCCCGGCGGGCGGCGGCGCGTCGTGCGCCGAGGGGTTCCGGGCCGCCTGCCCGGTCTCGTCAGTGGGTGCCACGGGACCAAGTCTCGCCCACGCCACCGACAGCCGTCCTCCCTCCGGCGATCTCTGTGACGATCAGCGCCTTTCCCGGGGAACGTCCATCGCCGCGCACACCACCTGCCAGACGTCCTTGGCGTCCCAGCCGGCCGCCAGAGCCTCGTGCACGGTGCGTCCGCCGAGCTCCGACATGACGTGGTCACGCGCGAAGGTGTCGGCGTAGTCCGGACCGAAGTGCTCCGCCATCCGCTGCCAGAAGACCGTCAACCGCATGACCTCAGTATCCCGCCTCCGGGGCGGGGCCGGGCAGGACCGCCTGCGGACACCGCTTTCCGCTCTACGGTCTTGTGCCATGGCCGAAACCGGAGCTTCCCCCCTGCCCTCCACGCCCCCGGCGCGCACGCCGCTCGCGCGTGCGGAACGGTTCGTGTGGCTCACCGCGCGTGTGCTCGAGCAGCGCCTGTTCGCCCACCGGTTCCGGGACGGCGGCGCAGACCCGGTGGAGACGGCACTGGACGCCTACCGCAACGAGGACGGCGGGTACGGGCACGCGCTGGAGCCCGATCTGCGCGGCCCGGTCAGCCAGCCGCTGCACACGGCCCACGCGCTGCGCGTCCTGGATTCCGTGGGCCGCTGCGGGGGCCGCCGCGTGGAGCAGGTGTGCCGCTATCTGACGTCCGTCTCCACGGCGGACGGTGCGCTGCCCGCCGTCCACCCCGCTCAGCGCGGCTATCCGACGGCCCCCTACGTGCCGGTCGTGGACGATCCGCCCAGCGAGTTGCTGGCCACCGGACCGGTGGTGGGCCTGCTGCACCGCAACGAGGTGTGGCACGCGTGGTTGTTCCGGGCCACGGACTTCTGCTGGCAGGCGATCGAGACGCTGGAGCACTCCCACCCGTACGAGATCCGCGCCGCCGTGGCCTTCCTGGACTCCGCCCCGGACCGAGCCCGCGCCGAGGCCGCCGCCGAGCGGCTGGGCGGCCTGGTGCGCGGGCAGCGCCTGGCGGTGCTGGACCCGGACGACCTCGACGCCTGTCCGGTCGCCCCCGGCTACGCGCCGGGCGAGCACCACTTCCCCCACGACTACGCGGCGACGCCGCACTCCCTGGCGCGCGGCTGGTTCCGCGACGAGGAGATGGAGCGCTCCCTCGACCACCTCGCCGCCGAACAGCGGGAGGACGGCGGCTGGCCCGTCCGGTGGCGCCAGTGGGCGCCCGCCCCGGTGCTGGAGGCGCGCCCCGTGGTGACGATCGAGGCCCTGAGCACTCTCAGGGCGTACGGCCGCCTCATCGGCTGACCCCGGGCCCTCTCATCCTCCGAGGGCCCGCACGCCCGCCGTCACCACCACGGCCGCGCCGACGACGAGCAGGAACGGGGCGCGCAGCACCAGCGCCACCGCGGCGGCCCCGAGCCCGGCCGCCCGCGCGTCCAGGACGAGCGCCTGCCCGTCGGCGAAGGTCTGCTGGGCCGTGAGGGCGGCGAGCAGGGCGACGGGCAGCAGGGCCGCCAGCCGTCTCACGACCGGCCGTTCCAGGGCTCCGGAGGGAACCAGGAGCCCGGCCAGTTTGACGGCGTAGCAGCCGAGGGCGGTCAGGCCTATCGCCATCCAGGTGTTCAACGGTCCTCCTCGCGCGCGGCCGTCGTGTCGCCGCGCGGTGTGCCACCGCGCCGGCCGTGCGCCCACAGGACGGCCGGTGCCGCGAGCGCGGCGACCAGGACCGGCACTCCGGCGGGCAGGACGGGCAGCAGACCGAGCCCCAGCAGCACCGCGAGAGCGGCCACGGCCCGCTCGGTGCCGGCCCGCAACATGGGCGCGAGCAGCGCCAGGAAGACCGCGGGCCCGGCCGCGTCCAGGCCCCACGCGTCGGTGTCCCCGATGGCCTCGGCCCCCAGCGCGCCGAGCAGCGTGGTGAGGTTCCACAGCACGTACAGGCTCAGCCCGGTCACCAGGAACCCGATCCGAGCGCCGCGCCGGGTGGGCTGGGCGAGCGAGACGGCGGTCGTCTCGTCGATGACCCACTGCGCCGCGAACGGCCGCCCCGCGCGCGGGAGGGCCAGCAACTGCGACAGGCGCAACCCGTAGAAGGCGTTGCGCACACCCAGGAAGAATGCCCCCGCCGCCGCGGTGAACGGGCTCCCGCCCGCCGCCAGCGCACCCACCAGCGCGAACTGGGAGGCACCGGTGAACACCAGGAGGCTGAGCGCGCAGGTCTGGAGCAGCGTGAGCCCGCTGCCGGCCGAGGTCACCCCGAAGGCGAACCCGGAGAGTCCGACGGCGATCCCGACGCCGAGGGCGTCCCGGACGACGGCGCGGTCCGGCTTTCCTCCCCCGGCGTCCCGTACGTCTGTGGGAGTCGTCTGTTCTGCTGCCACGTCCCGGACGGTACGAGCAGCCCGCGCGGGGCGTCTTGTACGTTCTTGCGTCCGTAGCGCCGCTCGCGCTGGTACGCGCCCGGAGGCACGCCGACGATCCGGCCGAAGTGCCGGTTCAGGTGGGGCTGGTCGGTGAAGCCGACCGCGACGGCCGCCTCCGCGGGCGTCGTTCCCCCGTCCAGCAGCCGGCGCGCCCGCCGCACGCGCGCGTCGGTGAGCCAGGAGTGCGGCGGCATCCCGTAGGTGTCACGGAACGCGCGCAGCAGGGCGAAGGGGCTGGTGCCGAGCTCACCGGCCAGTTGCTCCAGCGTCGGCGGGGCGGCCATCCGCTCCTCCAGCACGGCACGCGCGCGGGCCGCGATCCGGGCCCCCGCCGTCCGTACCTCGCGCAGCGGCAGCGGGCCGCCGTTCAGCCTCAGCAGCCGGGTCACGGCGACCCGCAACAGGGTGTCGGCGGCGAGCGCGTTGCCCTCGTCGGTGGCCCGCAGCACCTGGTGCACCAACCGGGCGGAGTACGGATCGTCCAGCACCGGCGAGACGAACCCCGGCGTGCCGCGCAGCGCGGTGGTCTCGGCGGCGATCGCGGCCACCACCTCGGGCGAGGGGTACACCGCCCCGTACCGCCAGCCCTCGGGGACGCCGGCCCGCCCGGTGTGCGGCGTGTCCGGGTTCACCAGGGCGAGCGCACCCGCGCCGGCGTACTGGTCGCCGCCGCCGTGGTGGAAGACCTCCACCCCGTCGGCTATGGCGGCGATCACGAAGTGCTCGTGCGTGTGCCGGACGAACCTCTTGTGGATGTACCGGGCCCGCAGCAGGTCCACGCCGGGCAGCTCGGTGTACTGCCAGTGCCGCGCACGCTCCCCGCCCGCTTCCGCCATACGGCCATTGTCACGCGACCGGGTCCGTCCCCGGCCGCGCCCGCCGGGGGCCGGTGGTCGGCCTGCGGCCCGCCGCACACCCGCGGACACCTCCGCATCCGCCCAGGTCAGCGCCATTGTCAGTCCCGGGGTGCAGGATGGACGCATGGTCGGCGACGCACACCGGGCCCTGGACGGCTTCTCCCCCGCGACCCGTGGCTGGTTCACGGGGGCCTTCTCCGCGCCCACCGCCGCCCAGGCGGGCGCGTGGCAGGCCATCCGGGAGGGCTCGGACGTGCTCGTGGTCGCCCCCACCGGATCCGGCAAGACGCTGGCCGCCTTCCTCGCCGCACTGGACCAGCTGGCCTCGACGCCGCCGCCCGCCGATCCCAGGAAGCGCTGCCGCGTCCTGTACGTCTCCCCGCTCAAGGCCCTGGCCGTCGACGTGGAGCGCAACCTCCGCAGCCCGCTGACCGGCATCCGCCAGGAATCGGTGCGGCTGGGGCTGCCCGAGCCCGAGGTGAAGGTCGGCATCCGCTCCGGCGACACCCCGCCCGCCGAGCGCCGCGCCCTGTCCACCCGCCCGCCCGACATCCTGATCACCACCCCGGAATCGCTGTTCCTGATGCTGACGTCGGCCGCGCGCGACGCGCTGACGGGCGTGGAGACGGTGATCCTGGACGAGGTGCACGCGGTCGCCGGCACCAAACGCGGGGCCCATCTGGCGCTGTCCCTGGAGCGCCTGGACGAGCTGCTGCCCGGGCCCGCCCGCCGCATCGGCCTGTCGGCGACGGTCCGCCCGGTCGACGAGGTCGCCCGCTTCCTCTCCCCGCGCCGCAAGGTGGAAATCGTCCAGCCGGAGTCGGGCAAGGAGTTCGACCTGTCCGTCGTGGTCCCGGTCGAGGACATGGGCGAGCTGGGCGGCTCCCCGGTGGCCGACGCCGACGGGGGCGCGGAGCGCCCGTCGATCTGGCCGCACGTGGAGGAGCGGATCACCGACCTGGTGCAGTCCCACCGCTCGACCATCGTGTTCGCCAACTCCCGCCGTCTGGCGGAGCGCCTGTGCAACCGGCTGAACGAGATCGCCTACGAGCGGGCCACCGGGGAACCCCTGGACGAGCACCACTCCCCCGCCGAGCTCATGGGCGGCTCGGGTGCCGCCCAGGGCGCGCCCGCGGTCATCGCCCGCGCCCACCACGGATCGGTCTCCAAGGAACAGCGCGCCCTGGTGGAGGAGGACCTGAAGGCCGGCCGGCTGCCCGCGGTGGTGGCCACCTCCAGCCTGGAGCTGGGCATCGACATGGGAGCGGTCGACCTGGTGGTGCAGGTCGAGTCGCCACCGTCCGTGGCCTCCGGTCTCCAGCGGGTCGGCCGCGCCGGACACCAGGTCGGCGCGGTCTCCACGGGCGTGGTGTTCCCCAAGTACCGCGGCGACCTGGTGCAGGCGGCGGTGGTCACGGAACGGATGCGTACCGGCGCCATCGAGTCCCTGAGGGTCCCCGCCAATCCCCTGGACGTCCTGGCCCAGCAGCTCGTCGCCATGACGGCGATGGACCCCTGGCAGTTCGACGACCTGCTCGCCATGGTCCGCCGCGCCGCGCCCTTCGCCTCGCTCCCCGAGTCCGCGTTCACGGCCGTCCTGGACATGCTCGCGGGCCGCTATCCGTCCGACGCGTTCGCGGAACTGCGCCCGCGCGTGGTGTGGGACCGGGTCACCGGCACCATCACCGGTCGGCCGGGGGCGCAGCGCCTCGCCGTCACCTCCGGGGGCACGATTCCCGACCGCGGGCTCTTCGGGGTGTTCCTCGCGGGCGCCGACCCGAAGAAGGGCGGCGGGCGGGTCGGCGAGCTCGACGAGGAGATGGTGTACGAGTCCCGCGTCGGTGACGTCTTCACCCTGGGCACCAGCTCCTGGCGCATCGAGGACATCACCCGCGACCGGGTGCTGGTCTCCCCCGCGCCCGGCGTGCCCGGCCGACTGCCGTTCTGGAAGGGCGACCAGCTGGGCCGGCCACTGGAGCTGGGCCGGGCGGTCGGCGCGTTCCTGCGCGAGGTCGGCTCGCTGACCAAGGACGACGCGCGGCTGCGGCTCCTCGCAGCGGGTCTGGACGCGTGGGCCGCGGACAACGTGCTGTCGTACCTGGACGAACAGCGCGAGGCCTGCGGTCATGTCCCGGACGACCGCACGATCGTCGTGGAGCGCTTCCGGGACGAACTCGGCGACTGGCGGGTCGTCGTCCACTCGCCGTTCGGCGCCCAGGTGCACGCCCCGTGGGCGCTCGCGCTCGGCGCCCGCCTCTCCGAGCGCTACGGCATGGACGCCCAGGTGATGCACGCCGACGACGGCATCGTGCTGCGCCTGCCGGACGCCGACCTGATGGGCCTGGACCTGCTCGATCAGGAACCGGCCAGGACCGGCAGCGAGTACGACGCGGACCAGGCCCCGGTCGGCGCGGCGGACGCCGTGTTCGACAAGGGCGAGGTCGACCAGATCGTCACCGACCAGGTGGGCGGCTCGGCCCTGTTCGCTTCCCGGTTCCGCGAGTGCGCCGCCCGCGCGCTGCTGCTGCCGCGCCGCAATCCGGGCAGACGCACCCCGCTGTGGCAGCAGCGCCAGCGCGCCTCGCAACTGCTCCAGGTGGCGGGCGAATTCGGTTCGTTCCCGATCATCCTGGAGGCGGTCCGCGAATGCCTCCAGGACGTCTTCGACGTGCCCGGCCTCGTCGAGCTGATGGGCGACCTGGAGTCCCGCAAGGTCCGCCTGGTCGAGGTCACCACCCCCGCACCGTCCCCCTTCGCCCGCTCCCTGCTCTTCGGCTACGTCGCCCAGTTCCTGTACGAGGGCGACTCCCCGCTCGCCGAGCGCCGCGCCGCCGCGCTGTCGCTGGACTCGCGGCTGCTGGCCGAGCTGCTGGGCCAGGCGGAGCTGCGCGAACTGCTCGACGCGGAGGTGCTCACCGAGCTGGAGCGGGAGCTCCAGTGGCTCACCGAGGACCGGCGCGTCAAGGACGCGGAGGGCGTCGCCGACCTGCTGCGCCTGCTCGGTCCGCTCACGGACGCCGAACTGGCCGAGCGGGGCGCCGAGCCGCACTGGGCACAGGAGCTGGCCTCCGCGCGGCGCGCGATCCGGGTGCGCGTCGCCGGCACCGACCACTGGGCGGCGATCGAGGATGCCGGGCGGCTGCGCGACGCGCTGGGCACGGCACTGCCGGTGGGCGTGCCGGAGGCGTTCACCGAACCGGTCAAGGACCCCCTGGGCGACCTCCTCGCGCGGTATGCGCGCACCCACGGTCCGTTCACGTCGGCCACGGCGGCGGCCCGCTTCGGCCTGGGCGTGGCGGTCACCGAGGGCGCCCTCCAGCGGCTCTCGGCGGCGGGCCGGATCGTCCAGGGCGAGTTCCATCCCGCCGGAATCGGCCAGGAGTGGTGCGACGCGGCCGTGCTGCGCCGGCTGCGCCGCCGGTCGCTGGCCGCACTGCGGCACGAACTGGAGCCGGTGCCGCCGGCCGCGTTCGCCCAGTTCCTCCCCCAGTGGCAGCACATCGGCAAGGGGCACGCGCTGCGCGGGGTCGACGGCCTGGTGCGCGTCATCGAGCAGCTGCAGGGCGCCTCCGTGCCCGCCTCCGCACTGGAGAAGCTGGTCCTTCCCTCCCGCGTGACGCACTACGCCCCGGCGATGCTGGACGAACTCACCGCGGCCGGGGAGGTGGTGTGGGCGGGCGCCGGTTCGCTCCCCGGCAAGGACGGCTGGGTCTCCCTCTACCTGGCGGACGCGGCCCCGCTGCTCCTGCCGCCCCCTCATCCGCTGGAGCTCACCGCCCTCCACCAGTCGGTCCTGGACGCGCTCTCCGGTGGTTACGGACTGTTCTTCCGCCAGATCGCCGACCAGGTTCGCGCCACCACTCATCCCGAGGTCACCGACCCCCAGCTGGCCGACGCCCTGTGGGACCTGGCCTGGTCGGGACGGCTGACCAACGACACGCTCGCCCCCATGCGCTCCCTGCTGGGCTCGGGCCGCACCGCGGGCTCCACGGCCCACCGCGCCAAGCGAGCGGTCCCGCGCGGGCGCTACGGCTCACTGACCGCGGCGGTCCGCAGCACCTCGCGCACCGGGCCGCCGACCGTGGCCGGCCGCTGGTCGCTGCTACCGGACCGGGAGGCCGACCCCACGGTCCGCGCGCACGCGCTGGCCCGCGCACTGCTCGACCGGCACGGCGTGGTGACCCGGGGCGCCGTCGCGGCGGAGGGCGTCGAGGGGGGGTTCTCGGCGACGTACCGCATCCTGTCCGCCTTCGAGGAGACCGGTCAGGCCCGCCGCGGCTATGTGGTGGAGGGCCTGGGCGCCGCCCAGTTCGCGATGGACGGCGCGGTGGACCGCCTGCGCGCGGCGGCCAACGCCCGCGAGCGCGGCGACGGACTCCCCGGTCCGGGCGCCCCCGGCGCGCCGGCCCTCCCCGGCGCCTCCGACGGGTTCCCGGCGGGCGGCGGATCCGATGCCCTCGGCGACCCGTTCGCCGTCCACGGCTTCGCCGCACCCTCCGACGGCGTCCAGGAGCCCGCCCCCGGCCACGACGGCTTTCCCGGCACCGGGGACGCCCGGGACGACCCGCCTTACCCGCGCACCTCACCGGGCGACTACGTCTCCCCGCGCGACGTCCCGCCCCAGAGCCCGCCGCCCTGGTTCAACGGCGGGCGTGGGCCGTACGACCCCTTCGCGGGCCGCCGGACCGACCCGGACCGTGCCTCCAGGGCCGTGGTCCTCGCCGCCGCCGACCCGGCGAACGCCTACGGCGCCGCCCTGGGCTGGCCCGAGCCCCCGGCCGGTGCGGGGCACAAACCGGGGCGCAAGGCGGGCTCGCTGGTCGTGCTCGTCGACGGTGAGCTGACGCTCTACATGGAGCGCGGCGGCAAGACGCTGCTGGCCTGGCCCGCCGAACCGGAGGGCGAACCGGCCGACGATCCCCGGCTCCCCGCAGCCGCCGAGGCACTCGCCGCTGCGGCCCGCGCGGGCTCCCTCGGCACGGTCACCGTGGAACGCGTCAACGGTGCCTCTGCCCTGACGTCCCCCCTCGGCACCCTCCTGGAGACCGCGGGCTTCGTCGCCACCCCCCGGGGCCTGCGCCTGCGCGCCTGACCGGGTCACGGCCGCGCCGGTCCACACCCGTGCCGGCTGCCCTCCCCGTCGTGCGACCCTTGACCCATGCCCGAAGGTGACACGGTCTGGCAGGCCGCACGACGGCTGCACGGCGCCCTCGCGGGCAAGGTGCTGATCCGCAGCGACCTCCGTGTGCCCAGGTTCGCCACCGCCGACCTCACCGGCCGGACCGTCCTGGACGTCACCCCGCGCGGCAAGCACCTCCTGACCCGCATCGAGGGCGGCCTGACCCTTCACTCGCACCTGCGGATGGACGGCTCCTGGCGGGTCTTCGCCGACGGACAGCGCTGGACCGGCGGCCCCTCCCACCAGATCCGCGCGATCCTCGGCACCGCCGACCGCACCGCCGTCGGCTACCGCCTTCCCGTCCTGGAACTGCTGCGCACCGTCGAGGAGCACCGTGCGGTGGGTCATCTCGGCCCCGACCTCCTGGGCACCGACTGGGACCCGGAGCGGGCGCTCGCCAACCTGCTTCAGGACCCGGCCCGCCCCCTCGGCGAGGCCCTGCTCGACCAGCGCAACCTCGCCGGCATCGGCAACGTGTTCAAGAGCGAGCTGTGCTTCCTGCTCGGCGTCACGCCCTGGCTGCCCGTGGGGCACCTGCCCCCCGACCGCGTCCCGAAGGTGCCCGAGCTCGCCAAGAAGCTGCTGGAACACAACCGCGACCGCTCGATCCGCAACACGACGGGGGCCCGCGGCAACGACCTGTTCGTCTACGGCCGCGCCCGCCGCCCCTGCCTGCGCTGCCGCACCCCGATCCGCCTCGCCGACCAGGGCGACGGCTCGCGCGAGCGCCCCACGTACTGGTGCCCGACCTGCCAGCCGGGCCCCGTCCCCATGCCACGCCGGTCACCCCGCGACGCCCCCTGACAGGGGTTCGAGCCGCTCCCTCGGCCCCGCACCGGACAGTCCGTGCCGAGATCACCTCGGGCGAGCCACCGACTCCGGCGCGGAACTCGTCACGACCGGTCGGACGGCCCCTCCCGGTCGGGCTGTTGCGATGCCCGGCCGACCGCCGGGTCCCTCCCGGTCGCCGGGCGGCCGACGGCACCCGCCCGCCAGGCCCGCCGCCAGCGCCCGGCCTCCAGGGCTCCCTCGGCCCGCGCCCTGGGCATGCAGTGCACCGGAAGTACGCTCAGCCCCCATCCGCCGGCCGCCACCGCCCCCTCCACGACCCCCGCGTCGGGTACCAGCACCAGCCGCGCCACGGCCCACCACCACAGCGCCCCGAGCCCCAGAACGGCGCCCCGGCGTACCCACCGCACCGCCACGGCCGTCACCTCCGGCCCGACGCTATGAGGCCGCCGCGCCCCCCGTACAGGGCGCACCGACGGCACACGGGCGCACCACGGCCCCCGGCCACCGCGGCAACGCCGCCGACCTCACCGGCCCCGCGTCCCGCGCCACCTCCGGGTCCGTCGGCCACCGCGCTCACCACGACCCCCCGCACACCGCCGCCGATCCCCGCGGCACCCCCGCGCTCCCGGCCCGGCAGGCCCGGCAGAGGCGGCAGGCCCGGCATCACCCGTTCTCGGCCTGGAACATCCAGTGCTGCTTCTCGAGGTCCCCGGTGATCGTGATCAGGATGTCCTGGGTCACCGGATCCGGATCAGCGGTCGCCGTGACCCGCTCCCGCATCCGCGCGATCACCGCGCCCAGCGCGTCCACGAGTGCGCCCACCGCGGCGGTGTCGTCGACCCACCCCTCCGGCGTCACCCCGATGCCGCTGCCGACGGCCACCGTCGCCGCCCGCCCGTCGGGCGAGACGCCGAGCGCCGCCGCGCGCTCCGCCACCGTGTCGGAATGGCTGCGCGCCAGGGTCACGACCTCGTCGAGCTGGAGATGCACCGAACGGAAGCGCGGTCCGACCACGTTCCAGTGGATCTGCTTCGCCACCAGGGCGAGGTCCACCAGGTCGACGAGCGCACCCTGAAGGGCCTCGGACACGGTCTTCAGGTTCGCGTCGGACAACGGGCTCTTCACGACGTACATCCGCACCTCCGTGGCTGACCCCCCACCTGGTCCTTCCACCATGACCGCCGCGCGGCGCCCGGGCAAACGCACGGCCACGGCGACACCGCGGCCCCGTGCGGGACGCCGTGGCCCCCGGGCATGCGAAAACCCCGGCGGCACCCTTCCGGATCCTCCGGAAGGGCCCCTACCGGGGCCGCTCACACTTCGTCACACCGCGCTCAGGCGGCGACGACGTCCACCGCCTCGGCGGGCGCCTTGATGGTCACCCGTTCCGGCGGCACACCGGTCACCGAAACGGAACCCAGCATCGGGCGAACCGGCGTGGACATGGGCTCGCTGGGGGTCGCAGCAGCAGACTGGGCCAGCTCGGCGAGGGCGAGCTCGTCGCTCACTTCCCGCATGAGCTCGGACATCCGTACGTCCAGCGCGTCGCAGATGGCGGAGAGCAGTTCGGAGGAAGCCTCCTTCTGCCCCCGCTCCACCTCGGAGAGATAGCCGAGTGAGACTCGGGCGGACGAGGAGACTTCGCGCAGAGTACGGCCCTGGCGCTGGCGCTGCCGACGCAGCACGTCACCCAGCAGGCGACGGAGCAGAATCATCGGTGGCTCCCTCCTCGGACCGCGTAGCCGCATCCATTACGCCCCACCGTACCGCCTTGCGCCGCGGCCGTGCGGGGAGCGATGTCGTGTTCACTCAGGGCTGCAAACATCAAAACCCCCCGTTCCGTTCCGTATCCTGTGCCCGCTCATTCCCGGTCTGTTCGCCCGCAAGCTCTCCAAGGAGCAGCGCGAGTACGCTCTGTACACTCTCCATACGAATTTCCGCGCGGTCGCCGTTCAACCGCAGGTGCTCCACTTTTCCGCCGCCGGCGGAACCGGAACGCGCCGCGAAGGCCCCGTCGACGGCCACGAAAACCGTGCCGACGGCTTGGCCGTCCTGGGGGTCGGGACCCGCGACTCCGGTGGTCGCGATGCCCCAGTCGGCGCCCAGCGCCTTGCGGACTCCGGCGGCCATCTGTGCCGCCACCTGCGGATCCACCGCTCCGCGCTGCGCCAGCAGGGTGGCGTCGACGCCGAGCAGTTCATGCTTCAGTTCTGTCGCGTAGGCCGTCACCGAGCCCCGGAACACCTTGGACGCTCCGGGCACCGAGGTAATCTCCGCCGCGACCAGACCACCGGTCAGCGACTCGGCGACAGCGAGCGTTCCACCGTTCACTGTCAGCAGTCGCACCACCTCGGTGGCCGTGGAGCTCACGCTTCCGTCTCCTCCAACGCCGCCTTGCGCTCGGCGATTCCCCGCCTGCGCAGCACAATGGCCTGTTTCACATAGTCCAGCCCGGTCACGACGGTCAGCACGACCGCCACGGCCATGACCCAGAACCTCGCAGTGGCCAGCCACCCCGTCAGCGCCAGTACGTACATGCCGACGGCCACGCCTTGGGTGAGCGTCTTGAGCTTCCCCCCGCGGCTGGCAGGGATGACGCCATAGCGGATGACCAGGAAACGCAGCAGGGTGATCCCGAGTTCCCGGCCGAGGATGACCCCGGTCACCCACCAGGGCAGGTCACCCAGTGCGGACAGGCAGATGAGCGCCGCTCCCATGATCGCCTTGTCGGCGATGGGATCGGCGATCTTGCCGAAGTCGGTGACGAGGTTGTAGGTGCGTGCCAGGTGGCCGTCGAAGAGGTCGGTGATCATGGCAATGGCGAACGCCGCCCAGGCGAGCGACCGCCATGCCGGGTCGTATCCGCCGTCGGCGAGCATCAGCGCGACGAAGGCCGGGACGAGGAGCAGCCGGAGCATGGTCAGCAGGTTGGCGATGTTCCAGACGCTGGCCTGGTTGACCGCGGCGGCAGCGATCTTCCCGCCGCGCTGCCTGCCGTTGCCCTCGGCCTCGTCCGCAGCGGCACCGGCGGCACCGGAAGCGGCCGACTGCGCCGCCTCCCCGCCGGACAGGTCCTCGGCGGACACGGCGTCACGCCCGGACCGCCGGGCTGCGCGGGCGCCCCCGCCCCCGGAAGCTTCCGGAGCCGAGCCTTCCGCCTCGCCCGCCGCGGCACGGGCGGCCTGCGGCCCGGAGACTCCCCCGGAGGCCGCGCTCGCCGCCGCCCTCCTCGCGCCGGAGGGGCCTCCCGCCGCGGATGCCGGGACACCGGTCATCTGCCCGCCTCCTCACTGCGCGCGAGCGGACCCTGGAACAGCGGCTCGGCCACCAGGTCGACGCCCTCCGTACCGACCACCTTCGCCTCGACCATACGGCCGATGCTCAGACCCTCGCCGCTCGTGAGGAGCACCTGGCCGTCGGTCTCGGGGGCCTGATGCGCGGCGCGGCCCTGGGCCCCCTCCTCCTCGTCGACCGACTCCACCAGCACGTGCAGGGTCTCGCCCACCCGCTCCTCGGCACGCTGCGAGACGAGTTCCTCGGCCAGCCGGGACACACGTGCCAGGCGTTCGGCGACCACCTCCTCGTCCAGCTTGTCGCCGTAGGTCGCCGCCTCGGTGCCCTCCTCGTCGGAGTAGCCGAAGACGCCGACGGCGTCCAGCCGGGCGTGGTTCAGGAACCGCTCGAGCTCGGCCAGGTCGGCCGCGGACTCCCCCGGGAAGCCGACGATGAAGTTGGAGCGCACACCGGCCTGGGGAGCCTTGCTCCGGATGGTGTCGAGCAGTTCCAGGAAGCGGTCGGTGTCGCCGAAGCGGCGCATGGCGCGCAGCACGTCGGGCGCCGAGTGCTGGAAGGACAGGTCGAAGTAGGGGGCGACCTTCGGGGTCGAGGTGAGGACGTCGATCAGTCCCGGGCGCATCTCGGCCGGCTGGAGGTAGCTGACGCGCACCCGCTCGAGTCCGTCGACCTCGGCGAGCTCGGGCAGCAGGGACTCCAGCAGGCGGATGTCGCCCAGGTCCTTGCCGTAGCTGGTGTTGTTCTCGGAGACCAGCATGATCTCCTTCACGCCCTGCTCGGCCAGCCACCGGGTCTCGTTCAGCACGTCGGCGGGGCGGCGCGAGATGAAGGAGCCGCGGAAGGACGGGATGGCGCAGAAGGAGCAGCGACGGTCGCAGCCGGAGGCGAGCTTCACGGAGGCGACGGGGGCGCCGTCCAGCCGGCGGCGCAGCGGCGCACGCGGGCCGGACTGCGGAGCCAGACCCTCCGGCAGGTCGGAGGGGGCACCGTGCCCGGGCAGGGCCACGTCGGTCGCGGACTGCCGCTCGGCCGGGCTGATCGGCAGCAGCTTGCGCCGGTCGCGGGGGGTGTGCGGGGCGTGGATCCCGCCGTTGAGGATGGTCTGGAGCCGGTCCGAGATGTCGGTGTAGTCGTCGAAGCCGAGCACGCCGTCGGCCTCGGGGAGCGCCTCGGCGAGTTCCTTGCCGTACCTCTCGGCCATGCAGCCCACCGCCACCACGGCCTGTGTTCTGCCGTGCCCCTTGAGGTCGTTGGCCTCCAGGAGGGCGTCGACGGAGTCCTTCTTGGCGGCTTCGACGAAACCGCAGGTGTTCACGACGGCGACGTCCGCATCCGCGGCGTCCTCGACGAGGTGCCAGCCGTCCGCCTCCAAACGGCCTGCGAGCTCCTCCGAGTCCACCTCGTTACGGGCGCAGCCAAGGGTGACGAGTGCGACGGTACGGCGTTCAGGCATGGGCTCAAGACTACTTCGTCCCGCTGACACCCCACGTCGACGGGGTTGACCCATCTCGGCCGACCCCGTCACCACAGCGTCGCTCACGACCGGTTCATCCGGCCTGCGGGTCGCCCTTCGTGTAGGTCAGGCGCTCGACGGCTCCCGGCCGGAAGTCGTCCTCGATCTTCTTCCCGTTCACGTACAGGTCGATCGCACCCGCGTCACCGAGAACCAGGTTGATCTTCGAGCTGTCCTGGAAGGTCTTGGACTCGCCCTGCTTGAGCAGGCCGTCGAACAGCAGCCGGCCGTTGTGGTCCTTGGCGGAGATCCAGCTGCGTCCGTCGGGAGCGCTCACCCGGACGGTCACCTTGTCCTGCGGCGCGGCCGCGATGGCGCTGTCGGAGGGATCCGGCTCGGGGTCGGCGGGCTTCTTGGACTTCGGGGTCGGCGAGGCGGACTCACCGGCGGTGGGCGCGGTGCCGTCGGCGACGTTGGCGTTGCTCCCGTCGTCGCCCTTGACAAGGGTGAAGCCGACGAAGCCCACCACGACGACGATCGCGGCGACCATGGCGGCGGTCCAGTTGGGTCCGCGCCGCTCCGGGCGGATGCGTTCGGCCTCGAACAGGGGTGCGGCCGGGGTCGGGGCGGGTCGGCCGCCGTGCTCGGCGTCGTACTGGGCGATGAGCGGGGCCGGATCCAGGTGGACGGCCTTGGCCAGGGTCCGGATGTGACCGCGGGCGTAGACGTCCCCGCCGCAGGCCGCGAAGTTGTCCGCCTCGATGGCGTGCACGATGGCGATACGGACCCGGGTGGCGGTACTGACGTCGTCGACGGTGAGCCCGGCGGCGATGCGCGCCTGCCGCAGAGCACGGCCGACGGAGGGGCGGGCTTCCTCGGAAACGTCTTCGAAGGGACGCTCGTCTTCAGGGGAGTTGCCGATGGACACGGGGGCGCCTTTCGAGCGTGTAGCCGCCTGTGCTGGAGGTTCAGTCTAGGAGGGGTACGAGAGGGTGGGGCAACCGGGCGACGGGACTTTGTACGCCATCGGAATGGCCCGACATCCCGATGCTGGGGCAGGTGTTTGTCGCTTCGCTCAACTTGACGTGCGGCGAGGGGAAACGGTTGCTCAATGATCTCTTACAGGTGGGTCACGATCGACCACGCGGGTGCCGTGTCCCGACCCGTGAGACGACCACCGTCTCCCGTTTCCCTACCCTTCAGACTCCCCCCGGATCACCGCGAGCACGCCATCCAGCTCGTCAGGCTTCACAAGAACGTCACGAGCCTTCGAACCCTCGCTCGGTCCGACGATGTTGCGGGACTCCATCAGGTCCATCAGACGCCCCGCCTTGGCGAAGCCGACGCGCAGCTTGCGCTGCAGCATCGAGGTCGAGCCGAACTGCGTGGAGACGACCAGTTCCGCCGCCTGGCACAACAGGTCGAGGTCGTCGCCGATGTCCTCGTCGATCTCCTTCTTCTGCTTCGTCCCGACGACCACGTCGTCCCGGAAGACCGGCGCCATCTGGTCCTTGCAGTGCTGGACGACGGCGGCGACCTCCTCCTCGGTCACGAACGCGCCCTGCATACGGGTCGGCTTGTTCGCGCCCATGGGCAGGAACAACCCGTCGCCCTTGCCGATCAGCTTCTCGGCACCGGGCTGGTCGAGGATGACCCGCGAGTCCGCGAGCGAGGAGGTGGCGAACGCCAGCCGGGAGGGCACGTTCGCCTTGATCAGACCGGTGACGACGTCGACGGACGGCCGCTGCGTGGCGAGCACCAGGTGGATGCCGGCCGCGCGGGCGAGCTGGGTGATCCGCACGATCGCGTCCTCGACGTCGCGCGGGGCGACCATCATCAGGTCGGCGAGCTCGTCGACGATCACCAGCAGGTACGGATACGGCTGGAGTTCCCTCTCGCTGCCCTCGGGCGGCTTGACCTTGCCCTCGCGCACCGCGCGGTTGAAGTCGTCGATGTGCCGGTAGCCGTAGGCGGCCAGATCGTCGTAGCGCAGGTCCATCTCGCGCACCACCCACTGGAGCGCCTCGGCCGCCCGCTTGGGGTTGGTGATGATCGGCGTGATCAGGTGCGGGACGCCCTCGTACGCGGTGAGTTCCACGCGCTTGGGGTCGACCAGGATCATCCGGACGTCCTCGGGCGTCGCCCGCATCATGATCGAGGTGATCAGGCAGTTGATGCAGGAGGACTTGCCGGAGCCGGTGGCGCCGGCGACCAGCATGTGCGGCATCTTCGCCAGCGAGTGCATGACGTAGCCGCCCTCGACGTCCTTGCCGAAGGCGACCAGCATCGGGTCGTCGTCCTCCGCGGACTCCGCGAGCCGCAGCACGTCGCCGAGGTTGACCATCTCCCGGTCGGTGTTGGGAATCTCGATGCCGACGGCGGACTTGCCGGGGATCGGGCTGATGATCCGCACGTCGGGGCTGGCGACGGCGTACGCGATGTTCTTGGTCAGCGCCGTGATCCGCTCGACCTTCACGGCGGGGCCGAGCTCCACCTCGTAGCGCGTGACCGTCGGCCCGCGGGTGAAGCCGGTGACGCGGGCGTCGACCTTGAACTCGGTGAAGACGGTGGTGAGCGACCCGACGACGAGGTCATTGGCAGCGCTGCGCGCCTTGCCGGGGCCCCCGCGGGTGAGCAGGTCGAGCGAGGGCAGGGCGTACGTGATGTCACCGGACAGCTGGAGCTGCTCCGCGCGGGCGGGCAGGTCCCGGGGTTCGGCGGGCGGGGTCTTCGTCAGGTCCGGGACGCCGTTCCCGTCCTGCCTGGGCGCGCCGGGCTTCACCCGCTCCCGCTGCGGGCGGGCGGCCGGGACGGGCACCGGGGTGGTCGGCTCGCGGTCCCCGGCGCTGACGCCCTGGGTGAGGTCGGCGACGACCGGGGAGGGTGGCATCCCGTGCAGCACGGCACCGTCCAGCGCGGCGGCCGCGGCGGCGGCGACGTCCACGGCGTCCGGGGGCCGGTTCATGTCGGGCTGCGGCACGGCGGACCGGCGCGGCCGGCCGCGCCTGCGGGACAGCGCCTCCTGCTCGGCCGTGCCGGGGTCGTACTCCTCGGGCACCGGTCCGCGCCGACGGCGGCCCGAGGGGAGCGCCTCGCGCCACTGCTCCTCGTAGCGCTCGTCGTCCTCGCCGAAGTCCTCCGCCACCGGCTCGTGCACCAGCCCGAGCCGCACCCCGAGCATCCTCAGGCGTTGCGGGATGGCGTTGACGGGCGTGGCGGTGACCACGAGCAGTCCGAACACCGTGAGCAGCACCAGCAGCGGCACGGCCAGGACGTCGGTCATGGTGTACGACAGCGGGGTGGCCGCCGCCCAGCCGATCAGGCCGCCGGCGTCCCTTATCGCCTGCATGCCGGCACTGCGGGCCGGCGAGCCGCAGGCGATGTGGACCTGGCCGAGCACGCCGATGACGAGCGCGGACAGGCCGATGACGATCCGGCCGTTGGCCTCCGGCTTCTCCGGGTGCCGGATGAGGCGCACGGCGACGACCGCGACCAGGATCGGCACCAGCAGGTCGAGCCTGCCGAAGGCACCGGTGACCAGGATCTCCACCAGGTCGCCGACGGGACCCTGGAGATCGGCCCAGGTGCCGGCGGCGACGATCAGCGCGATGCCGAGCAGCAGCAGTGCGAGACCGTCCTTGCGGTGGGCGGGGTCCAGGTTCCTCGCGCCCTGCCCGACGCCGCGGAAGACCGCGCCGACGGCATGGGCCAGGCCGAGCCAGAGTGCGCGCACGAGCCGGTAGACCCCACCGGTCGGACTCGGTGCCGGCTTGGGCGCGGGCTTCCTCGCCGCGGCCTTCCGGGCGGGATCCTTCTTCGCAGGGGCCTTCTTGGCAGCGGCCTTCTTCGCCGGGGCCTTCGCTGAAGCGGCCGCCTTCTTCGCGGGCGGCTTCTTGGCTGCGGAGGGACGTGAGGCCATGGGTGTGAGGTTACCGGTGGAGACGGCAGGGGACACGCGTGGCGGACGCTTCACCCGTTCGTGTCGCTCTTGTCGCGGCGCCGAATTGACACGCTCTCATGCGCAGGACTCTTCACACGGAAGCCGGGCGACAGAGCAATGCCCAAGCGCCCGGCGTCAGTTCGGCGAGGGGAGGGAGGACGCGCTGCCGGTGCCCGGCTCCAGCGCGTCCAGCGCCCGCCGCAACCCCGTGAGCTTGCGCTCGAGATGAGCCGCCGTGGCCACCGCGGCCGCGTCGGTCGACTCGTCGTTGAGCTGCTTGGTCAGTGCCTCGGCCTGCTCCTCGACGGCCGCGAGCCGCGCCGACAGCTCGGCGAGCAGGCCGGCCGGCTCCTTCGCCTGGTCGCCGCCGGACGTCTCGCCGCCCTCCAACTGGAGCCGCAGCAGCGCCGCCTGCTCGCGCAGCTGGCAGTTCTTCATGTACAGCTCCACGAAGACCGAGACCTTCGCGCGCAGCACCCACGGGTCGAACGGCTTGGAGATGTAGTCCACCGCGCCGGCCGCGTAGCCACGGAAGGTGTGGTGCGGGCCGTGGTTGATCGCCGTGAGGAAGATGATCGGGATGTCCCGGGTCCGCTCGCGCCGCTTGATGTGCGCCGCGGTCTCGAAACCGTCCATGCCCGGCATCTGGACGTCCAGCAGAATGACCGCGAAGTCGTCCGTGAGCAGCGCCTTGAGCGCTTCCTCTCCGGACGATGCCCGCACCAGCGTCTGATCGAGCGCCGAGAGGATCGCCTCCAGCGCCAGCAGATTCTCCGGCCGGTCATCGACCAGGAGGATCTTGGCCTTCTGCACCATGGCCCGCCCTCCTCGCCCCGGCTTGGGGGCTCCCCTGTCCGCAGGACCTGGGAAAGCACCGGCGGGTGCCGCCCCAGGGGACGACTCCCTTGCGCCGCCCGTCCTTGTGCCGGTCATCGTAGCCGCACCCCGCTCGTCGCCACACCCTGTCACCGCGATGTCACTGTGCACGTAGCAGAAACGCAGCAGGAGACCAGAAGGTTCCCCGATTCCCGCACTTCTACACGGCTTCGCCCGCACCGCGTCGGCGACTGCGCACGAAGGCCGAAGCCCGCCCTGGTGTCGCGCGCCCCTCGGCGCCGCCCTCACTCCCCCCGCATCCACTGCTCCATCACGGACAGCAGGTGATCGGGGTCGACCGGCTTGGTCACGTAGTCGGAGGCGCCCGACTCGATCGCCTTCTCCCGGTCGCCCTTCATCGCCTTCGCGGTCAGCGCGATGATCGGCAGCCCCGCGAACTGCGGCATCCTGCGGATCGCCGTGGTCGTCGCATACCCGTCCATCTCGGGCATCATGATGTCCATCAGGACGACCGCCACGTCGTCGTGCTGCTCCAGCACCTCGATGCCCTCGCGGCCGTTCTCCGCGTACAGCACCGACAGGCCGTGCTGCTCCAGGACGCTCGTGAGCGCGAAGACGTTGCGGATGTCGTCGTCGACGATCAACACCTTCTGCCCGCCGAGGCGGATGCCGCGGTGCGACCGGGGCGCCGGCTCCTGTTCCACGCTCGGCCACTGCTCCGGCTCCGGGACGGGCCGCTGCTCGGGCTGCGGCGCGATCCGGCGCCGGCGACGGAAGAGCGCGGCCGGCCCGTTCTGCGTGTCGCGGTACGACATCACCTCGGCCGGCGTCTCGATCTCCGCGCCGGGCCGCTCGGCCCTCGGCGCCGTCAGGTCGCCGACCTCCAGGGCGGGCATGGCCTGCTGGTAGCCGTGCGGAGGCAGTTCGCTCGGGTGCAGCGGCAGGTACAGCGTGAAGGTGGAGCCGCGGCCCGGCTCGCTCTGCGCGTGGATCTCCCCGCCGAGCAGCTGGGCGATCTCCCTGGAGATCGACAACCCCAGTCCCGTACCGCCGTACTTGCGGCTGGTGGTGCCGTCGGCCTGCTTGAACGCCTCGAAGATCACCCGCATCTTGCTCGCCGCGATGCCGATGCCCGTGTCCGTCACCGAGAACGCGATCAGATCCGCGTCCGGGTCGGTCAGCGACCCCGCCTCCAGCAACTGCTCCCGGATCTGCCGCGGCACGTCGTCACGGGCGGGGCGGATCACCAGCTCGACCGAACCGGAATCGGTGAACTTCACCGCATTGGACAGCAGGTTGCGCAGCACCTGGAGCAGCCGCTGCTCGTCGGTGTGCAGGGTGGCCGGCAGCTCCGGGGAGACCCGCACCGACAGGTCCAGGCCCTTCTCCGCGGTCAGGGGCCGGAACGTGGCCTCCACGTAGTCCACGAGCTGGACGAGCGCGATACGCGTCGGGGAGACGTCCATCTTGCCCGCCTCGACCTTCGACAGGTCCAGGATGTCGTTGATCAGCTGGAGCAGGTCCGAGCCGGCGCCGTGGATCGTCTCGGCGAACTCCACCTGCTTCGGGGAGAGGTTCCCCTCGGCGTTGTCGGCGAGCAGCTTGGCCAGGATCAGCAGCGAGTTGAGCGGGGTGCGCAGCTCGTGCGACATGTTGGCCAGGAACTCGCTCTTGTAGCGCATGGAGACGGCGAGCTGCTCGGCACGCTCCTCCAGGACCTGCCGCGCCTCCTCGATCTCGGTGTTCTTCACCTCGATGTCGCGATTCTGCCGCGCCAGCAGCTCGGCCTTCTCCTCCAGCTCGGCGTTGGACGCCTGGAGGGCCTTCTGCCGTTGCTCCAACTCGGCGGAACGCTCTCGCAGTTGCTCGGTCAGCTCCTGGGACTGCTTCAGCAGCCGCTCCGTCTTCGTGTTGACCGAGATGGTGTTGACACTGGTGGCGATCATCTCGGCGATCTGGTTGAGGAAGTCCTTCTGGATCGCCGTGAACGGCGTGAAGGACGCCAGCTCGATGACACCGAGCACCTTGCCCTCGAACAGCACCGGGAGCACGATCACCTGCGCGGGCGGCGCCTCCCCGAGCCCCGAGGAGATCTTCAGGTAGCCGCTGGGGGCGTTCTCCACCAGGATCGTGCGCTTCTCCGTCGCCGCCGTCCCGATCAGCCCCTCGCCGGGCCGGAACGACGTCGGCATGGAGCCCATCGAGTAGCCGTACGAGCCCAGCATCCGCAGCTCGAACTGGTCGTCGTCGGCCGCGCTCAGGTCCTCGCCGTCGACCAGGGGCATGGCGAGGAAGAACGCGCCGTGCTGGGCGGAGACCACCGGCGTCAGCTCGCTCATGATGAGCGAGGCCACGTCGTCCAGGTCCCGGCGGCCCTGCATCAGCGCCGAGATCCGCGCAAGGTTGCCCTTGAGCCAGTCCTGCTCCTTGTTCGCGATCGTGGTGTCGCGCAGGTTGGCGATCATCTTGTTGATGTAGTCCTGGAGTTCCTGGATCTCCCCGGACGCGTCCACGTCGATCTTCAGGTTCAGGTCGCCGCGCGTGACCGCGGTCGCCACCCGCGCGATGGCACGCACCTGCCGGGTCAGGTTCCCGGCCATCTCGTTCACGGACTCCGTCAGGTCCCGCCAGGTGCCGTCCACGTCGCGCACGCGCGCCTGACCGCCCAGCTGGCCCTCCGTGCCCACCTCCCGGGCCACGCGCGTGACCTCCTCGGCGAAGGAGGACAGCTGGTCGACCATCGTGTTGATGGTGGTCTTCAGCTCGAGGATCTCCCCGCGCGCGTCGATGTCGATCTTCTTCGTGAGGTCGCCCTTGGCGATGGCCGTGGTCACCATGGCGATGTTGCGCACCTGGCCGGTGAGGTTGGACGCCATCTGGTTCACGGACTCGGTGAGGTCCTTCCACGTACCGGCCACACCCGGGACCTGCGCCTGACCGCCGAGGATGCCGTCCGTGCCCACCTCACGGGCCACCTTGGTGACCTGTTCGGCGAACGCGCTCAGCGTCTTGACCATGGTGTTGATCGTGTCGGCGAGCTGTGCGACCTCACCGCGCGCCTCGATGCTCACCTGCCGCGTCAGGTCGCCGTTGGCGACGGCGGCGGAGACCTGGGAGATGTTCCGCACCTGGGTGGTCAGGTTCTTGGCCATCAGGTTGACGTTGTCGCTGAGGTCCTTCCAGATGCCCGTGACACCCGGCACGTGCGCCTGGCCGCCGAGGATGCCCTCGGTGCCCACCTCACGGGCCACCCGGGTGACCTGCTCGGCGAACGACGACAGCTGGTCCACCATCGTGTTGACGGTGGTGACGAGCTCGAGGATCTCGCCCTTGGCGTCGACGGTGATCTTCTTCGACAGGTCGCCCTTGGCGACCGCGGTCGTCACCTCGGCGATGTTCCGCACCTGGAGGGTCAGGTTGTTCGCCATGCCGTTCACCGACTGCGTGAGGTCCTTCCAGGTACCGGAGACACCCTGCACCTCGGCCTGCCCGCCGAGAATGCCCTCCGTACCCACCTCACGGGCCACCCGGGTGACCTCCTGGGCGAACGACGACAGCTGGTCCACCATCGTGTTCAGCGTGTTCTTCAGCTCCAGGATCTCCCCGCGCGCGTCCACGGTGATCTTCTGGGACAGGTCACCGCGCGCCACCGCGGTCGCGACCTGCGCGATGTTGCGGACCTGGGCCGTGAGATTGCCCGCCATGCCGTTCACGGAGTCCGTCAGGTCCCGCCACACGCCGGCCACACCGGGCACCTGCGCCTGACCGCCCAGGCGGCCCTCCGTGCCCACCTCACGGGCCACCCGGGTGACCTGCTCGGCGAACGACGACAGCTGGTCCACCATCGTGTTGATGGTGTTCTTCAGCTCCAGGATCTCCCCGCGCGCGTCGACGTCGATCTTCTGCGACAGGTCACCGCGCGCGACGGCCGTCGTCACCTGGGCGATCTGCCGCACCTGGGAGGTGAGGTTGCCGGCCATGAAGTTGACGGAGTCGGTGAGCTCCTTCCAGGTGCCGGACACGCCGTCCACGCGGGCCTGACCGCCCAGTCGCCCCTCCGTGCCCACGTCCCGCGCCATCCGCGTGACCTGGTCGGCGAAGCTCGACAGCTGGTCCACCATGGTGTTCACGGTGTTCTTCAGCTGGAGCATCTCGCCGGAGACGTCCACGGTGACCTTCTGCGACAGATCACCGTTGGCGACCGCCGTCGTCACCTGGGCGATGTTCCTCACCTGCCCGGTGAGGTTGCGGAACGCCGTGTTGACGGAGTCGGTGAGGTCCTTCCACGTTCCGGCCGCCCCCGGTACCTGCGCCTGGCCGCCGAGCTCGCCCTCGACGCCGACCTCCCGGGCCACGCGCGTGACCTCGGCACCGAAGGCGGACAACTGGTCCACCATCGTGTTGACGGTGTTCTTCAGCTCCAGCATCTCGCCGGCCACGTCCACGGTGACCTTCTGCGACAGATCACCGTTGGCCACCGCCGTCGTCACCGCCGCGATGTCCCTCACCTGCGTGGTGAGATTGCGGAATACCGTGTTGACGGAGTCCGTCAGGTCCTTCCAGGTCCCCGCGGCACCCGGCACGTTGGCCTGACCGCCGAGCCGCCCCTCGGCACCGACCTCGTTGGCGACACGCGTGACCTCGTCCGCGAAGATCCGCAGCGTCTCGGTCATCTGGTTGATCGTCTCGGCCAGCTGCGCGACCTCGCCGCGCGCCGGCACCGTCACCTTCCGCGACAGATCGCCGTTGGCGACCGCGGTCGTCACCTCGGCGATACCGCGCACCTGGGCGGTGAGGTTCCCGGCCATGGTGTTGACGGAGTCGGTGAGCTCCTTCCACACCCCGGCCACCCCGGGCACCTGCGCCTGGCCGCCCAGCGCGCCCTCGGTACCCACCTCGCGCGCCACCCGCGTCACCTCGGAGGAGAAGGCGGAGAGCTGGTCCACCATCGTGTTGACGGTGTTCTTCAGCTCGAGCATCTCGCCCTCGACGTGCACGGTGACCTTGCGCGACAGATCACCCCGCGCGACCGCCGTCGTCACCAGCGCGATGTCGCGCACCTGCGCCGTCAGCCGCTCCGCCATGGTGTTGACGGAGTCCGTGAGGTCCTTCCAGGAGCCGGACATGCCGCGCACCCGCGCCTGACCGCCCAGCTTGCCCTCGGTGCCCACCTCGCTGGCCACCCGGGTGACCTCGTCGGTGAACGTCGACAGCTGGTCGACCAGGTTGTTGACGGTGCGCCCGACCTTCAGGAACTCGCCCCGCAGCGGATGCCCGCTGCCGTCCGGGGCCTGGGTGCGCAGCTCCATGCGCGGCGAGAGGTCACCCTCCGCGACGGCCGACAGCACCCGGCTGACCTCGGACACGGGCCGCACCAGGTCGTCGACCAGCGCGTTCGAGTTGTCGATCGCGGTCGCCCAGGAGCCCTCGCAGGCCCCGGTCTCCAGCCGCTCGGTGAGCTTTCCCTCCCGCCCCACCATGCGCCGCACCCGCGACAGCTCACCCGTGAGGTGCAGATTGCGGTCGGCCACCTCGTTGAAGACCGCCGCGATCTCCGACATCACGCCGTCGCCGGACACCGTGAGTCGCTTGCGGAAGTTCCCGTCCCGCATGGCCACGAGAGCGACCAACAGCCGGTTCAGGGCGACCGTGTCCACCACGGTCGTCCCACCCCGCGCCTTCCCGGGGCTACTCAGGGACGGTCCGCCCTTCGCGCGCGTCTTGTTGCCCCGCGTCGCTGCGCCAGACTCCACTGTGTCCCTCCCGCAGGGGTCGACCGTTACTGCTGTGCTCGGGTACGACCACCGGGCGTACCTGTTACTGCTGCTCGTTCCTGTACTACTGCGATGCCCGCGCGGCATGCCAGGGCGCCGCCAGGAGGCTGCTGCCCACCCACCGCGGAAAACACCCGGTCCGCCCGGACCTTCACAACAAGCCTGCCCAGTGTTTCATCCATGCCGAACCAGGCCATAACAGTTCGGCAGCTTCGCACATCGTCCGCACACCTTCCGGATGTCGCACCCCTCCGGACGGAAACACCGTCGACCGGCATCCGCTGGGGGCGCGAAGGTAAGTAACCTTGCATGCGGCTGTCCAGCCGCACCGGTCCGTCCGGCCTGGGCGGTGGCACGGAGTCGAGCGGGCATCGGAGGGCGGCCGCACAACATGACCACCGGACTGATCCCGGGGGAGCAACCCCCGGAACCACGGCCGACGGAAGGCCTGCCGCAGCAGCGGCGCGAACCGGACGGCCATGGAACCATGTCCGTCGACAACCGGTCGGGGAGTTCTGTGATCACCGCGCGTGCGGCCGCCAGCTTCGAGCCCGTCGGGCGATCGGTCGCAAGCGCCCGTTCCTTCGTGCGCGACATCCTTCAGGGCTGGGGCTTCGGTGACATCGTCGACGACGCCGTGGTGCTCACCAGCGAACTGGTGACCAACGCCGTGGTGCACGCCGGCACCGCCGCGGACGTGCTGTGCCTGCGCAGCGAGGAGGGCGCCAGGATCGAGGTGTCCGACCGGTATCCGGAGCGGGAGATCCCGGTCCAGTCGTCCGCCGTCAACATGGGCAGCCCCGACTGCGAGGGCGGCCGTGGCCTCCAGCTCTGTGCGGCGCTCGCCGGCCGCTGGGGCGTGGAGTACACGCCGACCCACAAGACCGTCTGGTTCCAGCTCGACCTGCCCCAGCGCCCCGTGGGGACCCGCGCGGCCGGCCCGTGCCTCCCGGCCGACCTGCTCCCTCTCGCCGACAGCCGGGTCCGGGTCGCCGTCGTGCAGATCGACCGGGCCGGCACCATCAGCTCCTGGAACGAGGACGCGGAGGAGCTGTTCGGCTACACCGCCGAACAGGTCACCGGCAAGCCGCTCACCGACCTCGCGGCCTGGCCGCACACCCCCGGCACCGGCACCGGCATCGCCGAGGCGCTCCAGCTCTCCCGCTGGGAGGGCAGCTACGGCGTCAGGGGCGCCAACGGCCGAGTAACCCCCGTCTACGCCTCCCACCTGCGGGTCCGCGACACCTCGGGCGAGCCGTCGACGGTCTGCCTCGTCGTGCGGGACCACGAGCGGGCGGTGCTCCAGACCCCCTCGCGCGGGCCGTCCTCGGACGCGTCCGGCTCCTCCGAGGGCCAGGGCACCGACCCCTTCGAGGTGTTCATCGGCTCCCCCGCCCCGGACGACCTCGACGGCCTCCTCCAGCGCACCGTGGAACGGGCCCGCGACATGCTCGACGGCGACGCCGCCTTCCTGCTGCTCGCCACCGACGACGAGACGGAGCTGGAGGTGCGCGCCTCCACGGGCCTGCCCTCCGCCCGCCAGCGCTTCGCCCGCGTCCCCGTGGAGGCGGGTCCCGGCCGCTACGGTTCCGCCCGCATGCCGGCCGTCCACGACGACCTGACCGCCGTCCCCGGCGCGGTCCCCCTGCTCAACAGCACCGGCATGCGTTCGGTCGTCACGGTCCCGCTGAAGGTCGAGGGCCGCCTCACCGGTTCCCTCGGCGTCGCCGCCGAGGCGCCGGGCAGGTACTCCAACGAGGAGGCGCTGCGCCTGCAGTTCGCGGCCGACCGCATCGCCCTGGCCGTCGAGTCGGCCCGTCTCGGCGAGCTGGAACGTCTGCGCCGGGGCTCGCTGAGCTTCCTCGTCGAGGCGTCCGACCTGCTCGCCGGCACCCTGGACCGCGACCAGACGCTCGCGCTGATGGCCCAGATGACAGTGCCGACCCTGGCCACCTGGTGCGCCGTCTACACGATCGCCGACCAGGCCTCCGATCCGTATCTCTCCTACGTGCTGCACGAGGACGAGGAGCTCATCGACGGCATCAAGTCGCTGCTGTCGAAGATCCCGCCACCCGACCCGGTGCCCACTCCCGGCGCCCGCGTGTGGTCCGCGCCCGGTGAGGTGGCGCACCAGGCGGCCCTGCGCAGCTCCATGCGCAGCCTGGGCCTGGGCGGCAGCCCCACCCGCCAGGTCACCCCGGGCATCGGCCCCACCCTTGCCACCGCCGCCGCGGTGGGCGGCGAGACGGTGGTGCTGCCCCTGGTCGCCCGCAACCGCGTGATCGGCATGCTGACCCTCGGCAAGCCGACCGACGAGCACTTCCGCCAGGAGATCCTGGAACTCGCCGAGGACCTGTCCCGCCGGGCCGCCCTGGCCCTGGACAACGCCCGCCTCTACTCCGAGCGCACGGCGATCAGCCAGTCCCTCCAGCGCAGCCTCCTGCCCCCGGACCAGCCGAGCATCGACGGTGTCGAGGTCGAGGTCATCTACCGCGCGGCCGGCGAGGGCAACGAAGTGGGCGGCGACTTCTACGACATCTTCCCGATCAGCGACGGTGTCTACGGCTTCGCCATCGGAGACGTTTGCGGTACGGGGCCGAACGCCGCGGCGGTCACCGGCCTCGCCCGGCACGCCCTGCGTCTGCTGGCCCGCGAGGGCCTCAGCGGCCCGGCGGTCCTGGAGCGCCTGAACTCCGCGATCCTCGACGAGGGCGCCCGCAGCCGCTTCCTGACGCTGCTCTACGGTGAGCTGCGTCCCCAGGAGGACGGCAGCGCGGAGCTCAAGGTGGTCTGCGCCGGCCATCCCCTACCGCTGCGCCTGCGCCAGAACGGCACCGTGGAACCGGCTGCCGAGCCCCAGCCGCTCCTCGGCGTCATCGAGGACCTGGAGCTCTACGAGGAGACGGTCACCCTCGACCCCGGCGACGTCCTCCTCTGTGTCACCGACGGCGTCACGGAGCGCCGTGAGGGCAGCCGCATGCTGGGCGACGACGGTCTCGCCGAGGTGCTCACCACGTGCACCGGTCTGACCGCCGGCGCGGTGGCCGCTCGCATCATGCGCGCCGTGGAACGCTTCGCCTCCGACGCCCCGTCCGACGACATGGCGATCCTCGCGATGCGCGTCCCGGGCCTCCACGTGGACTAGCACCCGGGCACGAAAAAGGCCCCGCCCGGATGGGGCGGGGCCTCTGTCAGAGCCCCCAAACGGAATCGAACCGTTGACCTTCTCCTTACCATGGAGACGCTCTGCCGACTGAGCTATGGGGGCCGGTCGCTTTCGAGGTTTCCCTCGCGGCAACGGAATAGATCATACCCTGAACACTGCCGTGCTCCCAACCAGCTCAGAACGCCGGTTGCAGCAGCCCGCCGAGCTGATTGCACGCGGCAGCGATCCGTTGCATGTCCCGCTTGGTCAGCGAACCGTCGACCGGCAGAGAGAGCGTCTCGTCGGCAGCCCGCTCGGTCTCGGGCAGGGACACACAGCGTCGGAACTCGGGCAGCCGGTGCACTGGCGTCTTGACGGGCACCCGGCAGTCAACTCCCCTGGCCCGCACGGCGCGTGCGAAAGCGTCCCGGTCGGGCCGCCCGTTCCCGGGCACCCGCACGACGTACTGCTGGTAGGTGTGCCCGTCACCGCCGTCGGGCGTCCTCACGCCCCGCAACTTGGCGTCGAGGTAGGCAGCCCGCTCGCGTCTCCGCGCTATCTCGTCGTACGACGCCTCGGTCTCCGAGCGCTCCAGCACCAGCAGCCCGTGCCGCCGGCCGAGCATGTGCAGCCGTCCGAGGTCGGCGGGCCGGCCGAAGCGGTGCACGACAACGAGGGCTGCGGTCCGCGGAGTTATGACCGCCTCCACGGCAGCCGGTTCGATGCAGTACGTCACCGGATCTATGTCGGCGAACACCGGCAACGCGCCCGCGAGAGCAACGGCCTCGGCGACCTCCGCGTTCCCGAAGGCCGGTACGACGACCTCGTCACCGACTCCGACACCGGCGGCCCTGAGCAGCGCAGCAGTACCCATGAGGTGGATGCTGGTTGCGCAATGTGAACGTCAAGTGACGCAGAACAAAAAAGGGTTGGACCCCGAACCGAAGTTCGGGGTCCAACCCTTTCAATGATTGTTCGGCGGCGTCCTACTCTCCCACAGGGTCCCCCCTGCAGTACCATCGGCGCTGTAAGGCTTAGCTTCCGGGTTCGGAATGTAACCGGGCGTTT